>CAVFEH010000004.1:0-137075 GCA_963621575.1 Bacteroidaceae bacterium | reverse complement strand
GCCTCGAAGAGGAGGAGGGTTCCTGCCTGGGCCACATTGAGGGATTCGGCGTGTCCGGGCATGGGGATGGTGACGGCGGTGCCCACCTCGGGGTGGGTGATGCCGTTGCCCTCGTTGCCCAGCACAATGGCGCCGCCGACAGGCTCGAAATCATCGCTGAAGAGCGTGGTTCCGGCCTCCATCATGGCGCACCAGACGCGTTTTCCTCCCAAATCATGGAAGGCCCGCGCGGCGGCGGGGAGGTCGGGGAAGAGATGCGTCTCCAGGGCGAACTGCGCGCCCATGCCGCTCCGGACCACCTTGGGACTCCAGGGGTCCGCGCTGCCGGCGGTGAACCACACCTGGGAGAGACCCGCCGCCCACGCGGTGCGGAGGATGGTCCCCACATTGCCGGGCTCCCGGACTTGGTCCAGAATCAGGGTGCATGGCGAACTCAGGGACTCCGGCGCACGGGACTCGGGCTTCCGCAGGACCAGCATGACCCCCTGGGGACCCTCCGTCATCGCCAGCTCCCCGAATTCGCCCTCCGACAAGACACAGGGACGCAGGTTCCGCGCCTCCAGCAACCCGCAGAAACGCCCGCCCTCCCCGGAATCCGCAAAGGACCGGGAGACCAGCGCGCCCTCCAGCCAAGACGGACGACGCGACAACGCCTCGCCACAGACCCGGATGCCCTCCGCCACAAAGAAGGGGGATTTCCGCTGGTTGTGGCGGCTGGCGCCAAAATGCCGCAACGCCTTGACAAGACCGGATGCTGTCGGACAGGAAGACATGCCAAATAAGATAATCCCCCTTTCGCCAGCGCCGCGACGCGTAGGAGAAAGGAGGACCGAACCAGTCCCGAACAAAACTGCCGTCGGCAGAAGAAACCCGGCCGGGGAGGCGGCGCCAAAACCGGGGGTGCAGTCACATGTCACCCGTGCCCCAAGAAAACAAGGCGGAGTTCCCTTTGATTCAATCCACGGAAAGGGTGCCATCCGCGGAGACGGCAAGGCCGACGCAGAAAACAAGGCGGAGCCCCTTTTTCATCAATCCACCCCGGCAGGGAGAGGTGGATTGATTTCATCCGCAATGACTGACGCATTTGCAAAAAGCTCCAAGATTGGTGTTTTGCCCATCAGGAAAACACTGGGGAATTGCAGGAGTCCGCAGTTCCCGTGTGGCCTCCGATTTGGCTGCAAAGACACACGATTCCAACCGGCGCGCTGAAAATTGATGTTAATCTCCTGAATCACAAGGAGATTTAAGACTTTCCAAAGAGCATTCCCGGGGCATTGGCGTTCACATATACAAAGTTGTCATAAATTGTCATGATGGGGGGGGTAATTGTCATGAAATTTCACATAAGGGGTCTTGTTTCGGGGAGGCTTTTTGCGCATACTTCTACATGTAGCTTTTTTTGACATTTCCATTTCTTTCAACCCCTGGAGAACCACCATGCGCAAGTCCTTCACTTTGATTGAGTTGCTGGTTGTCATCGCAATCATCGCCATTCTGGCGGCCATGCTGCTGCCTGCCCTGAGCAAGGCCCGTGCGAAGGCCCGTGCCATCAGCTGCATCAACAACCAGAAGCAGTGCACCCTGGGCATCCTGCTGTACGCCCAGGATTACGACGACTACGTCATCGCCGTCCCCGGCTCCAACGTCGGCGCCCTCTGGTACTACCCCGCCTGCTACTCCGACGGCGCCTGCTACGTCCGCTGGCGCAAGGGAGGGGACCCCAAGAACGGCGCCTTGGGCCTGGGCTACTTCCCCGCCGGCATTGAGCACTGCACGAATCAGAAAGGCAACAAAGTGACCAACGAGGACACCTCCATGGCGCTCCACGCCGGCACCGCCTACGGCATGCCCATGGCCCGCATCACCAACAACCTTGGCAGCACCAACGAGCTCGCCTACGTCTGGGGAAGCGTGGAGCGCAACACCGTGGCGGCCACTGGCAACGGCGGATACGGCATCCGTCCCGACGGCGGAAAGGTCCCCCCCGCCGTCCGCTGGATCCTGGGCTGCTCCACCAAGACCCAGAACCGTGCCTCCACCCACGAGGGTTCCTCCCGCGTCGGTCCCCGCGACTACACCTACGACAGCAACTTCTCCACCCTCTACGCCAACCACTCGGACATGTGCAACATGGCCTTCTGGGACGGCCACGCGGAATCCGTCTCCATCAACAAGACCGCCGAATACTGGTGCCTGGGCAGCAACGCCGCCGTCACGATGTGCGCCATCGTCGGCGAGAGCGGCTACAAGGAATTCCCCACCGTGGACGTGACGGCGTTCTAGGATAGTCTGACGCAAAGGAAGGGCCCTGCCGCGGATGCGCGCCAGGGCCTTTTTTTACGTCGTCCCGCGACGCAAAAAGGCGCCCCGGGTTTTGTCCGGTGGAAATCCGGGCTATATTAGCCCATCCGTCTATCCCCGGGGTGTGGACGCGCCAGCCGGGGGGACTTCCTTTTTTTTGCACCCGACAAATATCCCCATTGCGGAGTTTACCAGCGTGATCGGCCAAGAAGAATTCATCGTCGACCTTCTCCTGTCCAGGAGCGTCGTCACAGACGCCCAGGTGGAGGAGGCCCGGAAGCGTGTTCAGGAAGAGAGTGTGGACAACCTCCTGGCCGGCCTCTACGCCGTCAAAGCGACGGACGAAGCCACGGTGGTGAAGGTATTGTCAGAGGAGTACGACATGGACTCCTTCGACTTCGACGCGCGGAAGGAGCGCATTCCGGAGCACATCATCCAGATGTTCCCGCCCCAGATCGCCACCCGCTACCACATGATCCCCGTGGACTTCAGCAATGACTGCCTGAAGGTGGCGCTGGCGGATCCGGCGGACATCGAGAGCCAGGACGCCGTGCGGCACCTGATGCGCATGGACGTGGTCTTCGTCATCGCCAGCGCGCGGCAGATCGCCCAGGCGCTGGACTTCTACTACCGTCGCGTGGACACCGGCGACATCCTGACGGAAATGACCGAGACCACCACCGACGTCACCGTGTCCGCCACCACGGACAGCACCACGGAGAGCGGCGCCGAGGAAAGCGACGACACCGCCCCTATCATCCGGTATGTGCGCATGGTGATCACGGAGGCCTTCCGCTCCCGCGCCTCCGACATCCACCTGGAGCCCATGGAGAAGCGCTTCCGGGTGCGCTACCGCATCGACGGCGTGCTCAACGAAGTCGAGGCCCCGCCGAAGTACATGCAGAAGAAGATCATCAGCCGCCTGAAGCTCATGAGCGGCATGGACCTCTCCGAGCACCGGATCCCCCAGGACGGCCGCATCCGCATCTCCGCCATGGGCCGGGAGCTGGACCTCCGTGTCTCCGACATCCCCACCATCTTCGGCGAATCCATCGTCATGCGTATCCTGGACAAGAGCGGCGTCATGCTGGGCATCTCGGAGCTGGGCTTCCTGGAGGACGACGTGAAGCTGATCTACAAGATCCTGAACCTCCCCGACGGCATCTTCCTGGTCACCGGCCCCACCGGCTCCGGCAAGACCACCTCCCTGTACTCCTTCCTCCACGAGCTCAACCAGCCCACCCGGAAGATCATCACCGCCGAGGACCCCGTGGAATACGAGCTTAGCGGCATCAACCAGGTCCAGGTGAACACCGATGTGGGCCTCACCTTCGGAAACGCCCTGCGCGCCATGCTGCGCCAGGCCCCCAACATCATCATGGTCGGTGAAATCCGCGACGAGGAGACGGGCACCATCGCCATCAACGCGGCCCTCACCGGGCACCTGGTCTTCTCCACCCTCCACACCAACGACGCGCCCTCCGCGGTGCCCCGACTCATCGACATGGGCATCAAGCCCTTCCTGGTGGCCTCCTCCCTCCGCGCCATCATGGCGCAGCGGCTCACCCGGCGGCTCTGCAAGAACTGCAAACGGCCCCACGCGCTCACCGACAACGAGCTGGAGGGCCTCGGCATCACCCGCGAATACGCCGACAAGCAGAATTTCATGGAGCCCGTGGGATGCCCCGACTGCAACAAGGGATACCGCGGGCGCATGGGCATCTACGAGATCTTCATCCTCGACGACTCCATCGAGAACCTCATCTACGGCCAGGCGGACGCCGGAATCATCAAGCGCCGCGCCAAGGAGCTCGGCATGCGCGACCTGCGCGACGACGGCCTCCGGAAGGCCGCCATGGGCGTCACCTCCATCAACGAGGTCCTCCGAATCACCGTCAGCGACTAGGCGCGGCAGGAATCCCAGTCTATTCAAACCCCCTGATCTGATCTGATACGATGTACGACGGAAACAACGACATCACGCCGGAAGTCACCATGCTCTGGCAGATCCTCGTGAAGCGCAAGCTGGCCACCAAGGAGCAGCTGGAGGAGGTGCTGGAGGAGAGCCGGAACACCGGGCAGGACTTCCAGGAGGTCCTCTACAACTACCAGATCATCGAGGAGGACCAGCTGCTGCAGCTCGTGGCGCAGGAGCTCAGCACGCAGTTCGTGGAGCTCCACGTGAGCTCCATCGACCCGAATGTGGCCAAGGCCATCTCCCCCGAGATCGCCCACACCTACAGCATCGTCCCCATCTTCGAGGACGACGACACCCTCACCCTGGCCACCGACAAGCCCTTCGACACCAAGCTGGTGGACGAGCTGCACTTCGTGGTGGACAAGGAATGCCGCATCGTGGTGGCGCGTCCCCGCGACATCCTGGAGGCCATGGAGGCCTTCTATCCCGAGGGTGGCTCCTCCGTCTCCGACATCATCAACGAGCTTGTGGAGGAGCACAACGCCGCGGACAAGCTGGCCCAGAAGGACTACTCCCGCGCCACCGATGCCGAGCTGCTGGCCGCCGCCAACGACACCCCCATCGTCAAATTCGTCAACGCGGTCCTTGGGCAGGCCATCCGGGACAAGGCCTCCGACATCCACTTCGAGCCCTTCGCCGACGAATTCCGGATCCGCTACCGCATCGACGGCGACCTCTACGAGATGGCGCCCCCCCCGAAGCACCTGGCCATCCCCGTCATCAGCCGCATCAAGGTCATGAGCGGCATGAACATCTCCGAGCGCCGGATTCCCCAGGACGGCCGCATTGAGCTGCGCATCAACCGGAATCCCGTGGACCTGCGTGTCTCCACCCTGCCCACCCGCTACGGCGAATCCGTGGTGCTCCGAATCCTGGACCGCAGCGTGGTGAACCTGGACCTGGACTCCCTGGGAATGTCCGACACCACCGTCACCAACATCCGCAGGCTCATCAGCCGCCCCAACGGAATCTTCCTGGTCACCGGGCCCACCGGCTCCGGGAAAACCACCACCCTCTACTCCGGCATCAAGGAGCTCAACACCCTCGAGGACAAACTCCTCACCGTGGAGGACCCCGTGGAATACAACATCGAGGGAATCCTCCAGGTCCCCGTCCACGAGGCCGTCGGCATGACCTTCGCCAGCGCGCTGCGCGCCTTCCTGCGCCAGGACCCCGACCGGATCATGGTGGGTGAAATCCGCGACAAGGAGACCGCCGAAATCGCCATCCAGGCGTCCCTCACGGGGCACCTGGTGCTCTCCACCCTCCACACCAACGACGCCGCCGGCGCGGTCACCCGTCTCATCGACATGGGCATCGAGCCCTTCCTGATCAGCTCCACCGTGGTCGGCGTCCTGGCGCAGCGTCTCATCCGCCGCTGTTGCCCCAACTGCAAGCAGCCCTACGATCCCACCGACACGGAGCTGGAGGCCTTCGGCATCACCCGGGAACAGCTCAACGGCCGGAAATTCTACCAGGGGACCGGCTGCGACTACTGCAACGGCTCCGGCTACAAGAAGCGGATCGGCATCTTCGAGCTGCTGCTGGTGACCCCCGAGATCCAGAGCATGATCCACCGCCGCTGCCCCACCCAGGAGATCAAGAAGCAGGCCATGTCCCAGGGCATGACCACCCTCCGGCAGGACGGCCTGCAGCACGTGCTCGAGGGCGTCACCAGCGCGAAGGAGGTCATCCAGTTCACCTTCGGCTGACAAACGGCCCCGCGCGCACGCCATCCCGCAAGAAACCCCACCGAAAGACACCGAATTTTCAGGAGATACGTAACTTATGGCTAGACTGGAAATGGCGGACCTGCTTGACCTGGTCCTGGAAGAAGGCGCCAGCGATCTTCACCTGCCCTGCTTCTGCCCGCCCACCCTGCGGCTCCACGGCGAGCTCACGCCCCTCGACGTGCCCCCCATGCAGCCGGAGGACACCGAGTACCTCATGAAGTCCATCACCAGCGAGGCCAACCAGCAGAAACTCCAGCAGGACGGCACCGTCGACTTCGGCTTCGCCTTCGGCGACAAGGCCCGTTTCCGTGTCTCCGCCTTCCGCGCCCGCGGCAACATCGCCATGGTCCTGCGAACCATCTCCAGCGACCTTCTGACGCTGGAGCAGATCGGCCTGCCCATGGCCTGCAAGGACATCCTCTTCCGCCCCCGCGGCCTGGTGCTGGTCACCGGCCCCACCGGCTCCGGCAAGTCCACCACCCTGGCCTCCATGATCGACGTGATCAACCACGAGCGCAACGACCACATCATCACCATCGAGGACCCCATCGAGTTCTACCACACCAGCCGCAAGTGCGTGGTGACCCAGCGCGAGGTGCACAACGACGTGCCCTCCTTCGCCGACGCCATCCGGCGCGCCCTGCGCCAGGACCCCGACGTGATTCTGGTGGGAGAAATGCGAGACAACGAGACCATCTCCGCCGCCATCACCGCGGCGGAAACCGGCCACCTGGTCTTCGGGACCCTCCATACCACCGGCGCCGCCGAAACCGTCGACCGCATCGTGGACTCCTTCCCCACCAACCAGCAGGCGCAGATCCGGACCCAGCTGGCCTCCACCCTCATCTGCGTGATCTCCCAGCTGCTGCTGAAGCGCATTGACAAGAAGGGCCGTATCGCCGCCTTCGAGGTCATGATCTCCACGCCCTCCATCCAGGCGCTGATCCGCGACGGAAAGACCTTCCGCATCACCTCCGACATCCAGACCGGCGCCAAATACGGCATGAACACCCTTGACTCCCACCTGCTCCAGCTCTACAACCAGGGAAAGATCTCCTACGGCGACCTGATCACCAAGTGCCGCGACGCCGAGGGCGTGGTCCAGAAGATCCACGAGCAGCTCAAGGAGGACAGGAACTCCCTGAACAAGGCCACCGCCAACGCCGCAGCAAAGCGGCAGTAGCCTCCTTCCGGCCCGGAGACCCCTTTTCCATTTTCCCCCCTCGCCGAAAAACCACCCCCGAATCCCAATGGCGAAATTTCAATACACCGCATACGACGACGCCGGCAAGCTCCGCAAGGGCGTCATCGAGGCCGAAGACGAGCAGGCCGCGACCATTCAGCTGAAGAACCAGGCGCTCTCCCCCACCAGCCTGACCACCATCGGCGGCGGGCAGAAATCCAAGAAAGCGGGCTCCGGCGCAGGCTCCCTTTTCGGGCAGCCGAAGGTCCCCAAGAAGCACCTGTGCACCGCCACCCGCCAGCTGGCCACCCTGCTGGAAGCCGGCCTTCCCCTGGTCCGCGCCCTGCGCACCCTGCAGCGCCAGGCAAAAGGCGTGCAGCCCGCCCTCTTCAAGGTCATGGGCAGCCTGGCCGACTCCGTGGAAGGCGGCTCCACCTTCTCCGAGGCCCTGGCCACGCACCCCAAGACCTTCGACAAGCTCTACGTCTCCATGGTCCGGGCGGGCGAGGCCTCCGGCGCCATGGAGATCGTCCTGAACCGCCTGGCCGAATTCATGGAAAAGAGCCAGCGCATCGCCGGCAAAGTGAAGTCGGCCATGGTCTACCCCATCGCCGTCCTGGTCATGGCACTGGCCATCACCGCCGGCTTGATGATCTTCATCATCCCCAAGTTCGGGCAGATGTTCGACGAAATGCTCCCCGGCGAGACCCTCCCCGGAATCACCCAGTTCGTCATCAGCTGCTCCAACGCCATGCAGCACCACTTCCTCACCGTCTTCCTCTGCTTCATGGGAATCATCTTCGTCCTCAAACTCTTCCTGAAGACGAAAATCGGAACCTATCTCTGGGACTTGATGGTCATCAAGATCCCCGCCATCAGCGGACTGGTCATCAAGAACATCTGCGCGCGCTTCGCCCGTACCCTGGGAACCCTCATGGGCTCCGGCGTCGCCGTCCTATCCGCCCTCATGATCGTCCGCGACACCGCCGGCAACGAGCACTTCGCGCGCGCCATCGACACCGTCCATGACGCCGTCCGCGAAGGCGAAGGCATGACCAAGCCCCTGGAGAAGAGCGGATTGTTCCCCCTGATGCTCTGCTCCATGATCGAAGTCGGCGAAGAGACGGGCGCCCTGCCCGACATGCTCAACCGCGTGGCCACTGTCTACGAGGAAGAAGTCGACCGCGCCGTGGAAGGCCTCACCGCACTGATCGAGCCTCTGATGATCATGTTCCTGGCCCTGATCATCGGAACCATCGTCATCGCGCTCTTCGCGCCGCTGGTGAAGATGATCGACAAGCTGGGCGGCTAACCCCACCACCCCTCCCTCCCGGGGAGAAGGGAAGAGACGCTCTTCCCCTCTCCCCTTTTTCTTTCCCCCAAAAGGCACCGCCATGCCCCTCGCACTGGACGAAAAGACCCTGCAGCGCATCCGGCAGGAAGACCTGGACACCCTGGCCGACCTGGACCGCCGGGGACTGACCCCCGCCCCCGGAGAGGACGGGAACGCCTTCGCCGCCCGGCTGCAGCGGCTCTCGGAGCGCCTCTCCCGGTGGGAGGAGGATCTCCGCGTTGCTGGACGGACCTCCCTGGAAGGCATGACGCTGAAGCGCGGGGACGCCATCCCGCCGGAGCTCTTCGCCGCCCCCGGGAAGCGCACAAAGGGGCTCTACGGCTTCCAGTGCGACTGGGTGCCGGGATACTTCTGCAGCCCCTCCCACGGCTGGCTCTTCGGCGGATGCACCTTCTCCGCCCCGCCGGATCTCTTCACCGTCTTCATCGTCAGCCAGAGGCTCCGCGCGAAGAAACGGCACCTCTTCTACGACCGCGACGAGATCCTCTCCCACGAGCTCTGCCACGTGGCGCGGGCCGGGCTCCAGGCCACGGAATTCGAGGAGCACTTCGCCTACCAGACCTCCACCGGCGCATTCCGGCGGAACTGGGGCGGGATCATGCAAAGCCAACGAGACTCCTTCCTCTTCCTAATCCTCTGCGTCCTCCTCCCCATCGGACAATTCCTCCTGCCGCACTTCGCCCCCGCCCTCCCGCTGTGGCTGTCCTGGATCCCGCTCCTGGCCGCGCTCGCCTTCTTCATCCTGCGTCATCTCCGGATTCGGCGGCACTTCCGGAAAGCCCTCAAAATCCTCCAAAAGCTCGCCTGCCACGACGACGGGCAAAAAGCGCGGATCCTCCTCTTCCACGCCACCGACCGGGAAATCCACGACCTGGCCAGGCTGTCCGGGAAGAACGACGGGGAAACACGGTTCCACAAGACCCTCGCCAGCTTCCAAAAAGACCTCCGCTGGAAAATCGCGCTCCACCGATGCCGCCATGCGGCTTCCAAGCCGCAATGAGCGAGTCCGCCGGGGGCCTTCGCTTTTTTCCCCCTGCACCGGGTCCCTGGCGATCCCCCCCCATTTTTTTCATGAAAAAAGGCGCGTCCCGTTCCGGGGCGCGCCTTTTGCGTGCATTCCAAGGGAGGGGGATGCCCTACTTCTCCTCCATGAGTCCGTGCTGCTTCAGGTAGTAGAACCCCGTGGAGACGCCGGCCAGTTCGCCGATGCCCAGTCCGAGGGCGCTGGTGCGCACGGTGCAGGTGGTGTAGTATTCCTTCCAGGTGAACTGCGGGATGAGCGCCTGAAGGGGGGCCAGAAGGGTGTCGCCTGCGTAGTAAGAGGTGGTTCCCAGCACGATGACCTCGGGGTTGTAGGCGCAGCAGACCACGCCGATGCCCTGGGCCAGACGCATGCAGTACTCGTTCCACCACTCCAGCGCCAGGGGAATCCTGGCGTGGACGCCCTCCAGCAGGGCCTTGAAATTCAGATTCTCCAGCTTGCCATCCACGGAGGGCAGCCGGAAGAATGCGTGGTTGGGATAGTCCTTGAGGTAGTTCTGCATCTTCTGCTGGACGGCGCGCCCGCCGGTATAGGCCTCCAGGCATCCGCGCAGGCCGCAGTTGCACAGCGGGCCGTTCACATCCAGGACCACATGGCCCATCTCGCCCGCGTTGCCGGTGCACCCGTGGAGCAGGTGCCCGTCCGCGATGACGCCGGCCCCCACGCCTGTGGACATGGTGAGGTAGACCAGGTTCTTCTTGCCCTGTCCACTGCCGAAGAGCCACTCGGCCAGCGCGCCGGCATTGGCGTCGTTCTCCAAGGCGGCGGGGATACCCAGGCGGTGGGAGAGGTCGTCGCGGATGGGGATCTGGTCGCCCCAGGTCATGTTGGGGGAGCGCAGGAGCTGTCCCTTCTCCAGATCCAGGGGGCCGGGGGCGGAGATGCCGCAGACGGCGACCCGCTGGAGAGCCACGCCCTGCCTGCCGGCGAGGTCCTCCGCGGCCTTGGAGATCTTCTCCAGTGCCTCCTCGTAGGTGGCGGTGGCGGGGATGCGGCGAGAAGCCAGGATCTCGCCCTTTTCGTTGGAGAGGCAGACGGCAATCTTCGTGCCGCCAATGTCAATGCCGAGGATATGCATGGTTGGGTTGGGTGAAAAAAGGTGGAACGGCGGGGCGGGGGCATCCGGCGGGCGCCGGATTCCGTCCGCATACGCGTGGATGGCTTTTTCTAGTGGAAGGCGGGGCCGGAGGGGCCGTCGCTGAAGAATCCGGGGCCGGAGGGGCCGTCGCTGAAAAAGGCGGGACCGGAGGGGCCGTCGCCATGGAAGTCGGCGACGGGAGGGAGGGAGGACGGCATGGTAGCGGCCTTCGCGGCCTTGTGCCTGCCCTTGGCGGAGGCCTTGCGGACCTTCCCGGGGGCGATCTTCTGGTGGATGCTCACGGGGCCGCCGGGTTCGCCCAGGGAGAAGAGCTCCAAATCAGTTTCGACGTTCAGCATTTTGGATGGGATTCCTTTCTTGTGGCTCCGGGGGCGTAGTAGCCTCCGTAACGATGCACGTTCCAGACAAAGAGAAGATAGCGCCGGTAGGCATCGGCCACGGCGTCCACGGAGAAGCGCTCCAGCGCCCCCTGGCGGATGGCCTTCCGGTCGAGGGAGGGCGCCTGGCGGACGGCGTCGGAGAACTCTGCCTGCGTGCGGCAGCGGAAACCGTCCACGCCCTCGCGGATGATTTCGGGAAAAGATCCCCAGTCGGTCGTGATGACGGGGGTGCCGCACATCATGGCCTCGATGGCCACATATCCGAAGGGCTCCAGGTAGAGCGTGGGCATGAGGACCGCACGGGCCTCGCCCAGCAGCCGCGCCTTCTCGGCGCCGCCGCAGCCCCGGTGCACCTCCCGGAACTCCAGTCCCGCCAAGGCCGCGGTCTCACGGGCCAGGGCGACGCCCTTGTCCTCGGCGGCGCGCCCCAGGTACACCAGGTAGTCCTGCGGTTTTGGGGTGAAGGGGTAGTCGCCGGGGTTCAGGAAATGTGGTATGACGGTGTCGAAGTACCGGTCCTGCTGGGTTTCTGGCTGCCGGGTGTAGATGACCTGCTGGTGCGCGTAGGAGGGGAAGACGCGGTAGGTGCTCCAGCAGGTGCCGTATCCCAGCATGGGCTCGAAGACGGGGATTCCGGCGTCCACGGCCACATCACACTGGGCCACGCCGTAGATGGAGGCCACCCACTGCCAGGCGGCATCCTTGTCCATCCGCTCCGCCACCGCCCGCGTGAGGCGCGCGCTGTAATCCTGGTGCCATACATTCCGGAAGGACCATCGGACGCCCTCGGGAGGCGCGCCGATGGGGACCACGGCGCCGTGGGTGCCGGGCGGGCAGAGGGAACCCTCCACGCCGTAGTAGAGATAAGACAGCCCCAGGCGCTCCGCAAGCTGGCAGAAGTTCCAGCAGTTGAAGAGCTGGGAGTCCTCCGGATGCCCGGCGGTGCCCAGGGGCAGATCCGGGTGTCCCAGAATGTGCAGCAGTCCGTCCACGCGGAAGAAATCCTAGGTATGGTAGTCGGCGTTGATCTTCACGTAGTCGTGGCTCAGGTCGCAGGTCCAGAGCTGGAACTGCCCAGGGCCCGCTCCCACGGAGAGCCGCACCTGGAAGGCGCGCTTCTTCAGCACGGCGGCCAGTTCCGCCCCGGTGCACTTCCCGGCGGCGAGGCCATTGAGGACCACGGGGAGATCGTCGAAGTAGAGATCCACCTGGGTGGGCTTGAAGGGCACGTGGCTGTATCCGGCTGCGCAGAGGATGCGCCCCCAGTTGGGATCCGCGCCATACCAGGCGGTCTTGCAAAGAGGGGAGCGGGCAATGGCCTCGGCGATCTGCCGTGCGCTCTGGTCGTCCAGAGTGCCGGAGACCCGCAGATCCACGAATTTCGTGACGCCCTCGCCATCCATCACCATGGCCTTGGCCAGGGACGCCGCGCAGAATTCCAGGGCGGCGGTGAAGGATTCCCACCCGGGGGTGCCGGGGAGGATGGGGGGATTTCCAGCGGCGCCGTTGGCCAGGACGACCATGGTGTCGTTGGTGGAGGTGTCGCCGTCCACGACAATGCGGTTGAAGGAGCGTTCCAGGGCAGCCTGGAGGGCTTCCTGGAGGGCGTCGCGGCGGATGGCGGCGTCCGTGGTGAAATACGCCAGCATGGTGGCCTGCCGGGGGCGCGTCTGGCAAAGCGCCATCTGGGGGGCGATCATGCCGGCGCCTTTGGTCATGGCGCCGATGGTGACCGTCTTGCCGCCAATCTCCAGGGAAACCGCCACGCGCTTCTCCACAGTGTCCGTGGTCATGATGGCGCGGGCGGCGTCGCAACTGCCCTTCCCGGAGAGCGCCGCGGCCGCCAGGTCGATGCCGTGGCGGATGGTGTCCATGGGGAGGAACTCGCCGATGACGCCGGTGGAGGAGACCAGCACCTGGTCCGTGGCCACCTGGAGCCTCTCGGCAGCGTAGGCCGCCATGGCGCGGGTGTCCTGGGCGCCCCGTGCGCCCGTGCAGGCGTTGGCGACGCCGCTGTTCACCACCACCGCGCGAACCGGTTCCTCGCGGCGCAGGACCCTGCGGTCCCACTCAACAGGCGCGGCCGCAAAGAGATTGCTGGTGAAAGCACCGGCGGCCTCCGCGGGATACTGGCTGAAAATCATGGCCAGGTCGGGGGCGCCGCTCTTCTTCAGCCCGGAGGTGACGCCGGCGGCCAGAAAGCCCCGGGGGGAACAGACACCGCCATCAGGGATTGCTTGGAAATCCATGGAAATGCAAAAAAGGAGGAGTTTTGGCCTGGGTTCCGCGGGCGGGACAACCCCGTGCGCGCATTTTTCTTTCGGAAGCGGGGCCCGCGTAGAACGCGCCTCAGAATCCCGCGTTGTGGAGAGTTTCCAGGGAGATGTCAGGGGTGTTTTTCTGGAAATCGGCCAGATACCGCCCGACGATGTCGGCCTCCAGATTGACGCGGGCGCCGGGCTTCAGGAGATGGAGGTCGGTGTGCTCCCAGGTATGGGGGATGAGGCAGACCGAGAAGGATTCCGCAGTGCACTTCGCCACGGTGAGGGAGACGCCGTTGATGGTCACGGAGCCCTTCATCACCAGCGGGAAGTCCGCGGGGGCGGGGCGGTGGACGGTGAGCACGCGGTCGCCGTCGCGGACATCCACGGACAAGACCCGCTCCGCGCAGTCCACGTGCCCCTGGACCAGATGTCCGCCCAGTCGGTCCCCCAGGGCCAGGGCGGGCTCGATGTTCACCTTCCGGCCGGCGGTGTATTCCCCGAAGATCGTCCGGCGGAGGGTCTCCCGGAGGCAATGGAAGGTGCAGCGGGGGCCGTCCAAGGCGGCGACCGTCTGGCAGACGCCGTCCACAGCGATGCTGTCGCCCAGCTTCAAGAGTCCAGGCGGCAGGGCGGTATCCACCATGAGCAGCGCGCCGTCCTGGCGCGCCTGGAGGGAGAGGACAGTCCCCTGCGACTGCACGATGCCGGTGAACATGGCGGGCTACTTGCAATTGTCCGGATACGCAATGTAGAGGAGGTCCTCCCCCACCATCTCCAGGCGGACCCGGGAGAGATGCAATGCGTCGTCCAGGGATTCGGGGGCGGTCCCGCCCACGGCGGGAATGGAGTCCCGCCCGCCGATGATCCTGGGTGACAGGAAGAAGTAGATCTGGTTGACCACGCCGCAGGAGAGCGCGTTGGCGGCCAATTCCCCGCCGCCCTCAAGGAGGAGGACGGTCTTGTCCTCGGCGCCCCAGATGGAGAGGAAGGTATCCCATGCCTCGGGGGTGTCGGGCTGCGCCTCCACCAGGGGGCGTCCGGTGGCCATGGTGAGGTGGAGGTCGCTAGGGAGTGGCTGGCTGGTCCAGACCACGGGCACGGGCTGTCGCGGCCAATCCGGGGGGTCGCGGACGGTGAGCTGAGGATTGTCGCGGCGTGCGGTCTGTCCGCCCACCATGATCATGTCGGAGAGCTGGCGGAGGCGGTGTGCGCGGCGGCGCGCCTCGGGGCCCGTGATCCACCGGGATTGGCCGTCGGGCAGCGCGATCTTCCCGTCCAGGGAGAGCCCCAGCTTCAGGATGACCCAGGGGCGCTTCCGCTGGATCCACCAGAAGAAGTGCTCGTTCAGGCGCTCGCACTCCTCGCGGCAGACATCGGTGACCACCTCGATTCCGGCGGCCTGGAGACGCTCCACGGCGGCGCCGCCGTGGGCGGGATTCTGGTCCATGCATCCCATGACCACGCGGCGGATTCCGGAGCGGATGATGGCCTCGCAGCAGGGCGGGGTCCGTCCGGTGGTGGTGCAGGGTTCCAGGGTCACGTAGAGAGTGGCGTGGGAGAGGTCCGCGCCCGGGGGGAGCGCCTGCAGCGCGCGGATTTCCGCGTGGGCCTCGCCCGCCTTGGCGTGGTAGCCCCGGGAGAGCTCATGGTCCTCCGTGGCGATCACGGCGCCGACCATGGGGTTGGGGGAACAGGTCCCCCAGCCCTTCTCCGCCTCCTGCAGGGCGATCTGCATCCATTGTCGATCGATGTCACTGAGCATGTGAGTGCGTGTTCAAGGGACGGTTTCGAGAGAAAAAAACAAGAAAGCGTACGTCCGGGGTCATCGTCCCAGGAGGATCCGGAGAAGGAGCGCCAGGGCGGGGACGGGGTTCCAGAAGGACCCGTGTTTCCGGGCGGCGCGGTAGGTCTCGCGGCGCGCCAGGGCGCGGCTGCTGTTGGCCAGGCCACCCAGCTGCATGTGGACGCCCGCCGGCTCCGGAAGATAGCGCCACTTCACGCCACCGACACGGCAGCGCCAGACGAAATCGTAGTCGGCGGCGATGCGCAGGGTCGTGTCGTAGAGCCCCACGGTCTCGTAGACGCTTCGCCGGAAGAAGGTGCCCGGATGGGGCACCGGCATCTTCCAGGGGAGCCGCGAGAGGGGCTGCGGATGGAAGATCCAGGACTTGCCCGGATCCGGATGGTCCATGGAGACCGGCACGGAGACCGCGCCCAGCCCGGGATCCGCCCCGAAGGCCTCGCACACCCGCGCCAGGAGGGCGGGCTCGTACCAGTCGTCGGCATTCAGCAGTCCAACCACCTCGCCCTCCGCCTCCCGGAGGGCCTGGTTCCAGGCATTGGGGATGCCCGCTTCGCCGGGGACCCGCTTCTGGGGTTCCACCAGCAGGGGGATGCCGCGCTCCAGAAAACGCGGGCGGTACTCCTCCAGCAGCGCCAGAGTGCCGTCGGTGGAGCCACCGTCCACCACACGGTACTCCGCGGGGGGAATTCCCTGCGCCAAGACGGAATCCAGAGTCCGCGCCAGGGTGGCCTCCGCGTTCCAGCAGATGGTGATCAGCGTGACGGAGGGCGCGCTCATGGTGCCTTGGGGGAATCCGGAGGGGACGGCGCGTCTTCGCGGCGGGCGGTGAGGATGGCGATCTCCCGGGTGAGCAGCGTGATCTGGCGCTCCAGACGCCGGAATTTCGCCAGGACCACCAGGATTGCGGCGTATCCGGCCAGGACGGCCAGGTAGAAAAGGAGGTCCGTGCCGCGCCCCACGCCCACCTTCGCGGCCAGCCAATTGGTGGTTTCTGGGAAGAGCACCAGGAAGGTGCCGCCCAGCAGTTGCGCCGCCAGGAAGAGCCGGGTGGCCAGGCGGCTCCGCAGCGCCAGCAATGCGCAGAGAGTCAACAGGAGCAGTCCGCCGATGAGGATGACGCGGATGGCCATTTAGCGGACCTCCTCCCGGACGGGCTCCGCAACGGGGGCCGCCTCCGCCTTCGCGGCGCCCTCCGCGCGGCCCTTCGCGCCCTCGGCCTCCAGGCGGGCCTTCAGGCCACGGTAGTCGGTCTTGCCGGTGCCCAGCAGCGGGATCTCCTCCCACTGATGGACTTCGCGGATGGAGGAAATGGGGGGGAAGCCCTCCTCCCGCAGGATGCGGTTGGCTTCCTCGCGCTCCACCGGCATGGTGGCCACCAGGCAGATGACGGACGCGTCATCGGGACCGTAGGTCTCCACGGCCAGGGCGGGGCCCTTCCCATCCGGATTGCGGAAGTGTTTCAGGAGGGTCTCCTCCATGGCGGGCAGGGAGACCATCTCGCCGCCAATCTTGGTGAAGCGCTTCAGGCGGCCCTTGAAGAAGATGAAGCCGTCCTTGTCCATCTGCACCAAGTCACCCGTGCGGTACCAGTTGCGGCCTTCGCGGAGGACGAAGGGGCTGGGGCCCTTGTAGCCCAGGTATCCGCCGAAGACGGGCTCTCCGCAGACCACCAGCATGCCCGTCTCGCCGGCAGGCAGCACCCGCTTGCACCCCTCGTCCATCACCACGCCGCGCATGCACTCCAGCAGTTTGCCGACGGAGTCCCTGCGGTACTGGCGCGGCTTGTTGAGGGAGACCACGGGACCGCATTCGGTGATGCCGTATCCCTCGTAGAGCTCGGCCAGGGGGGCCTTTTCGCTGAGGAGCCGGAAGGTGGATTCCGGGCACTTCTCTGCGCCGCAGACCACCAGCCGGAGGGTCTCCAGCTGCTGGGGGGTGCCGTTGCGCAGGATGTTTGCCACGAAAGTGGGGGTGCCGCAGAAGAAATTGACCTTGTAGGCCGCGGTGAGGCGGGCCAGCATGGCGCCCTCGGTGGGGTTGGGGTGGTAGACCACCCGGATGTTGGAGGCGCAGGGGAAGACGATGGACAGGAGGGTCCCGAAGGAGTGGAAGGGCGGCAGCATTCCCAGCAGGCAGTAGTCCTTCTGGATGTTCATGTCGGCGGCGGCGCAGGTCACATCCACCATGAGGTTCTGGTGGGTGAGGGGCACGGCCTTCGGCAGGGTCTCGGAGCCGGAGGTGAAGAGGATGACGGCGGTTTCGGGGATGGGGGCCTTCCAGAGGCTCCGCCACCAGAAGCGGCTGCGGAAGACCGCCAGGAGCTTGGCGCCCAGGCCGATGCGGTCCTTGATGGCCTCCACCGTCACGAAACGGTCCTCCAGGCCCGTGAAGTCCACGCCCATGCCCTTCAGACGCTCCACCAGCACCTGGGCGGTCAGGATCTTCTCCAGGCCCACGCTCTCCACGCAATGGCGCATGTTCCGGTTTCCCACGGTCCAGTTGATCATCACCGGGATCTTGCCGGCGAATTGCGCCGCCAGGTAGAAGAGGGTTGCGGCCACCGTGCCGGGCATCAGGATGCCCAGGCGCTCGCCGGGAAGCCTCTTCAGCCGCGGCGCCAGCGCAAGCACCGCCAGCACCATCTTCCGGTTGGTGAAGACGCCGCTGGACTGGTCCGCCCACACGGGACGGTTCGGGGCCCTCTTCGCATTTTTCAGGAAGGCCATCGGCACGCTGTCCGCCTGGGTGACCTCCAACGGGCGCGGGTCGTCATAGAACCAGCTGGCGGGGACGGGCAGGAGGGGGTCCGTGGCGTCGGATTCGCCCATGGCGGCGATGAGGAGGCTCGCCACGGTGCGGAGCTTCTCGGGGCTGGGGACCTCCTTGCCGAACTCCTTGGCAATCCACTGCTGCAGCTCCACCACCACCAGGGAATCCAACCCCAAGTCGGTGCCCAGGGTGTCCGTGTCCTTGATCAGGCGCTTTCCGGTCATCTCCCGGAGCCTGTCCTTGATCTTGACGCGCACTTCGTCAGGCACCCGGGAGGTGTCCTCGTTGGCGTTGTAGGCGTCGGGCTCGGGGAGAGTGCAGGTGCGTCCGCCCTCGAACCAGGTGTAGGGCACGTAGGTATTGGGGCGCATGGCCTTGTTGTAGAAGTTCTCCAAGTAGCGGTTCAGGATCTCCTTGTCGGAGCCGTCGGGCATGTCCTGGGGACGGGGCACGAATTCGATGGTCACGTGGCGGCGTGGCATGAAGAAGATTCCGCCCAGGATCACGTGCCAGAAGTGCCGCCTGAGGCAAGTCCCGAAGGGCAGCTGGTAGCCCTTTGCGCGCCCGAAATCGCTGCCCCACAAGCCCGTGGTGCGCACCAGCACAACCTTGCAGTCGGGATACTCCTGCAGGATGCGGGCGACGCCGCCGTTGCCGCGGAGCTTTTCCATCCGGGAGCGGTAGATGCGTCCCGCGGGGTAGAACAGGAGGTTGTCCCCCGCCTTCAGCGCCTGCACGCAGGTCTCGATCTGGGCCAGGACGGTGTCGTGGCAGGCGATGCCGCCCACGCCCATGTCGGGCAGCGCCAGCAGCCGGATGCGCCAGCCGATGCGCTTCAAGATGGTGGCGCGCACCTGCTTCTCGGTGGCCAGCGCCCGCGGATGGAATTTGTTCCAGAGGACGCTGGAGAGCAGCACCGGGTCGATGAGCGCCGGATGGTTCGGCAGGAAGAGGATGCCCGTTTTTCCGTAGCGGCGCACCACATCGTCAAGGCCCTTCACGCGCACACGGTAGCGCAAATGGAGCGCGAGGGTGACGACCAGCCAAAGACAGAAGACTATCAGGCAGTTCATGGCGTTTTCTCCGGAGGGGGAGGCGGGATTCGCGCGCTGGCGCGCGCAAGAAAGAAGAGACACCGCCGGCCGCGGTGTGCAAGTGTGCAAAGCAAGGCTCCGGGTCAGGTTTTGCCGGCGATCCGGTGTTGCCGCAGTGCCTCGAAAAGGACCACGGCCGCGCAGTTTCCCACGTTGATGGAGTTCTTCCGGCCGCAGGCTGGCAGCTGGATGAAGCCATCGCAGCGCGCCAGGGCCTCCCGGGAAATGCCCAGGGCCTCGTTGCCCAGGACAAGCGCGGCGGGGAAGCGCAGGGGCGTCTCCCAGTAGACGCCGGCGCCCGCCACGGTGTCCACGCCGTAGACGGTGTAGCCGCGGGCCTTCAAATCCCCAATGGCCTCCCCGGCGGTGTCAAAATGGCGGCAGGGCACCGTCTCGTCGCAGCCCCGCGCGGTCTTGGCAAGCTTTTCGTGGGGCGGGCAAGGGGTGTAGCCGCAGGCGTAGACGGCCTGGGCGTTCACGGCGTCGGCCAGCCGGAAGATGTTCCCGGTGTTGTAGGCGCTCCGGAGGGTGTCCAGGACCACCACCAGTGGGAGGCTCTCCTCCCGGGGTTCCAATTGGTCTCCCTGGCGCACGCGGGGCGCGGCGCCCAGTCCGCCGGGTTCTTCCATGTCCGGGACGTCTTCCACGGTGAAATTTGGCGCAATCAGGGTGGCTACCGGTTTCCGCGTCCGCCGCGGAAAGGCGGCCGGCGGTCTCCGGAGGAGCGTCCGCCAAAGGAGACGGATCCGCCGCGGGAGCCGAAGGAAGCCGTGCGGGGCCCGCGGGAGCCGTGGAAGGAGCCCGAGTGTCCGTTGCGGGAGCCGGGGCGGCGGTCCCCGCCTTCCTGTGCGCGGGGCCTGGGGGAGGCCACGGGCTCGGGCATGGCCAGCATTTCCTCGGAGGGCTGGACGGTGGGCAGGGAGCGGCCGATGTACTCCTCGATCTCGGGCATGACGAAAGCGCAGTCCTCGTCCGCGAAGGAGATGGCGCGGCCCTGGTGGCCGGCGCGGGCGGTGCGTCCCACGCGGTGGACGTAGTCCTCGGCCTCATAGGGCAAATCGTAGTTGAAGACATGGGTGATGTCGTCCACCTGGATGCCGCGGCCGGCCACGTCGGTGGCCACCACCACCTTCACGGTGCCGTTGCGGAAGGCCTCCAGGATGTTCAGGCGGCGATTCTGGTTGACGTCGCCAGAAAGCATCTCGCAGGGAATCCCGTAGCGCTGGAGCTGCGCGTGGAGCTCCTCCACGTCACGGCGGCGGTTGCGGAAAATGAGGGCGCGATGGACATCCTCGTGCTGGAGGACCCACAGGATGATGGCCAGCTTCTCCCGGGTAGTGCAGGCATACACGGTCTCGTTGACGCCCTCGGCCACCACGCGTTCGGGCTCCACTTCCAGCACGGCGGGATCGGGCCGCATCCAGCGGCTGGCCAGCGCCATGATGTCGTGGGAGAGCGTGGCGCTGAAGAGCATGGTCTGGCGTTCTTCCTTGGAGGGCAGGTAGTTGATGATCCGCTTGACATCGGGGATGAATCCCATGTCCAGCATGCGGTCGGCCTCGTCCAGAATCAGGACCTTCAACATGGAGGTGTCGATGACGCGCTTCTGGAGGAAGTCGATGAGCCGTCCGGGAGTCGCGACAATGAGGTCGCATCCGGCCTGGAGGAGCCGCCGCTGGCGTTCGTAGTCCATGCCTCCGAAGACCGCCACGGTGCGCAGGGTGGTGTAGACGCTCAGGTTGTCGGCGTCCTTGGCGATCTGGATCGCCAGCTCGCGGGTGGGCGCCAAAACCAGCGCGAAGGGCTGGTTGAGCTTTCGCTTTTCGGTGCTGCGGACAAACTGGTCCAGCATGGAGAGCAGGAAGACCGCGGTCTTTCCGGTGCCGGTCTGGGCCTTTCCCGCCAGATCCTTTCCGGTGATTGCCACCGGCAACGCCAGCCCCTGGATCGGCGTGCACTTCCGGAACCCCATGTCGTCCAGCGCGGCACGCAGGATCTCGCGACACAGGGGGAAGTCCTGGAAGTACTTCACGCCCTCCTCACGATTCTCAACGGCGGCGGGCTGCCAGTCGCCCACCTTCTTCTTGTCCAAAATCCGGTGCGCGCGCTCCTCGCCCAATTTGGAGTCCTCGCCGGCCTCCGCGATCCCCTCCGCCACCGGCAGAGGCTGGCGCACGGGACGGCTCCCGCGAGACGGGTCGCCACCCTGGAAGGAAGCCCCGCCGCGGCCGCCGCGGCCACCCTGCGGAGCACGGGCGGAAGAACCGCCCTCCCCGCCACCGGACCCGGAACGACTCCGCCGCGCGGGACGGCTTCCGCTCTTCCCGGCAGGGGCGGCAGAGCCGTCCTTTTTCGTGGTTTTGGCGGTCTTGCCGGCGGCGGCGGAATCGGTTTCGGAGTGGGATCCAAAAAGGGAACGAATGCCCCTCAGGGCACGCTGAAATAGGTTGATACTCAAAATGATCTCCTGATAAAACGTAAGAAACGCGCAACTCCCCCATTTTGCGGGAAGGCAATCTTCTGCGCAGATTGCTTAATATACTGTTCCCCCGCAGGACTTCAGGCGCGCCGCAAGGTGGGGGGAAGGGAATGGGGCGCAACCCGGCTTGCTGCCCACCTGCGCCGCGGTGGTTGCGCAAAGCCAGCCCCCCGAAAAACACGGCCGTGCAACCAAGCGCGCCGCAGGGCTATATGTTACACGGCATCCCCCAAAAACGACACCGTCTTTTCCCTTCCAGAACCTTCATGAAACTCCTCCTTCTTCTCTGTCTTGCCATGGGCATCTCCTGCCACGCCAAAGAACTCAGCGTCCTGATGATCGGAAACAGCTTCAGCGAGAGCGTGACCAGGTACCTGCCCAGCATCGTGGCGGCCTCCGGCGACTGCGAGATCTTCCTGGCACGGTGCGACATCGGCGGCTGCGTCTTCTCCCGCCACGTGGAGGAATTGCGCAAGAGCCTGGCGGACCCCGGGAGCCGTCCCTACTGGACCAACCAGGGCGACGCCCTCTTCGGTGGACGCCCCCGCACCAATGTCCCCGAGATGCTGGCCGCCCGGAAATGGGATGTGGTCACCATCCAGCAGGGCAGCCACGAAAGCTGGATCCCCGAGACTTTCGCCCCCGCAAAGGAACTCATCGACGCCATCCGCGCCTCGCAGCCCCAGGCCGAAATCCGGATCCAGCAGACCTGGTCCTACCGTTGCGACGACCCCAGGCTCCTTCCCGGGGGCTCCTGGCACATCGACCAGGCCGAGATGTACCACCGCCTGGACAGGAATTACCGCGCGCTCTCCCAGGAATACGGTTTCCGCATCATCCCCACCGGGCTGGCCGTCCAAATCACCCGCAGGGACTCCGAAATCAAATTCCAGCCTGTCCCCGCCGAAGCCTGGGAAACGCCCTTCCATTGGCCGGACCTCCCGCGGCAGGCCGGTGACGTGGTGGGGCAATACTACTGGCAGAAGGACCCGGAGACCGGCGAACTCTGCATGGTGCGCGACTCCATCCACTTGAACCGCCGCGGCGAATACCTCCAGGGATGCGTCTGGTTCCTGAGCCTCTTCCAAAAGACCGCCGCCGACATCAAGTTTGTCCCCGACATAATCTCCAACAGCGACGCCGCATTCCTGGCGCGCTGCGCGGAAGAGGCCGTCCAGACGGCGTCCGCCGCCGCACGGCAAGCCGCGCCGCGGCCGTTCTGAAACCGCATTTCCCGCCGGCTAGGAATGCCGCCCTCCACCCTGGCGGTATTTCCTTGCGCATCCATCCACAATGGACTGCATGGCGTCCTTCTTGCGCCCCATGTCCTTGGCCAGGGCGATCTGGCAGCGTGCGCGGATGAGATTGTGGTCGGGGCAATGGATATTGAAGTACGGGTCTCCCAGGAGATAGTCGGTCAGGAACCGCGTGGCCAGCTCGCAGGCCAGCGCCAGGGGGGAGATTCCGAGCGTGTCGAGCTCCGCGGGGGTCAGTCCGCTGGCGGTCTGGGAGAGGAATCCGTCGGCGAAGGCCCAGAAGATATTGAGGTCCACGCCGGTCTTCGCCAGATCCCGGCTGTCCTCGGCGGTGAAGTTCGCGGCGAAGCGGATGGCGTCGCCAAAATCGTGCGCCACGAGTCCGGGCATGACGGTGTCCAGATCGATGACCACCAGGGCGGCGCGGGTCTCCTCGTCGAAGAGGACATTGTTGATCTTGGTGTCGTTGTGGGTGACGCGCAGCGGGAGTTCGCCCCGCATCTGGAGATCGGTGAGCTGGCAGGCCTCCTCCTCCACCGCAAGGAGGTCGTCTGCCTCCGCCTTGGCGGAGGCGTAGCGCCCCTGGGGATCCAGGCGGATGGCCTCCTTCAATTGCTCGTAGCGCTTCCGGGTGTTGTGGAAATCCGGGATGGTGACGAAGAGGTCGCCCGCCTGGAAATCCTCCAGCACGCGCTGGAAATCGCCGAAGGCCACGCCCGCGTTGCGGACGATGCGGGGGTCGTCGCAGGTGTCGAAGGTGATGGAGGGCACGAAGTTGACCACCCGCCAGAGGTCGCCGTCGTCCAGCAGATAGGTCTTGCGTTCGCCGGAGACCTCGGTGTGGTGATAATGGAGGTTCATGCCCTCCGGACGTTTCCGCCGGATGTACTCGGTGACCTTGTCGATGTTCTCCATCAACTGCACCGGATTCCGGAAGGCGAAGGAATTCAGCTTCTGGACCACGTAGGACTTGATCCGCGCCATGCCCCCGCCGTCGTCCACGATGTAGTTCACCTTGTACGTGTTGTTCACGTTGCCGGTGCGCACCTCCTCGTAGGAGAAGAAGAGTCCGGGAAGGCGGAATGCTGCGCCAACGCTCTGGAGCTTCCTGGCGAGATCCTGGGGCGAGGTATGTTGTGTGGAGGGCATGTCAAACAGGGGTTTGGGCGGATTTCGATGCGCGGATAATATAAGAGGGGTCCAGGGGGAGTTCCGACACCCCGGCACGCCTTTTCGCCGAAGGCGCCGCTACCGGACGGGGCGGACGGCCTCCTCAACGAAGGGCCGCCACCACCAGTCATTCTCCAAATACCACCGGACGGCCCCCCCCAACCCCTCCTTGAAGCCCACACGCGGCTCCCAACCCAGCTCGCGGCGGATCTTCCCTATGTCCATGGCATAGCGGAGATCGTGTCCCGGACGATCCGGCGCAGAACAAATCAGTTCCCCGTGGGGGCGCCCCGAGGCCCGCGGGCGCAATTCGTCCAGCACCCGGCAGACGCCGCGGACCACCTCCAGGTTGGTGCGCTCGCATTCGCCCCCGATGTTGTAGACGCCGCCCGGGACGCCGCGGCTGTAGACCATCCACAGCGCGCGCACATGGTCCTCCACCGACAGCCAATCCCGCACATTCTCCCCCGTGCCATAGACGGGCAGCGGGCGCTCCGCCAATGCCAGCAGCGCCATGCGGGGAATCAGCTTTTCGGGGAACTGGAAGGCGCCGTAGTTGTTGGTGCAATGGGAGAGAAGGGTCGGCAGTCCGTAGGTGTTTCCCCAGGCCTCCACCAGGTGGTCGCCCGCCGCCTTGCTGGCGGAATAAGGCGACTGCGGGGCGTATGGACTCGCCTCCGTAAAAGCCGCCTCGCCGGGTTTCAAGGAACCATACACCTCGTCCGTGGAGACATGCAAAAAACGAAACGCCCGCCGCCCCTCCTCCGGGAGCCCGCGCCAATGCTCCGTGGCGCACTCCAGGAGATTGGCGGTCCCCAGCACATTGGTGCGCACAAAGCACAGCGGATCCGCGATGCTGCGGTCCACATGGCTCTCCGCCGCCAGATGCATTACACCGTCCGGACGGAACTCCCGGAAGAGCGCGGAAACCCCCTCGCGGTCACAGACATCCAGCTTCGCAAAGGAATACAGGGCGTTCCCCTCCACCTCCCGCAGGCTGGAAAGATGGCCCGCGTACGTGAGGGAGTCCAGCACGCAGACGCGCGCCAGCCCCTCGCCCACCAGATGGCGGACCAGCGCCGAACCAATAAAACCGGCGCCGCCTGTGACAACAAGACGAAGCATGAAGAGGGATGAGGATAGGAAACTGAAGTACGGAGGGGGGCCGGCGCAAACCGGGGCCTGCAGCGAAAGGGGAATATGGCTTAGTATAAGGGCGGAAAAACCATTCAGCGAAGGACAATGCCTGCGTGGGCGGATGGTCGCAGGCGCCTGGCCTCCGGCCTATTCACCCGCCGCCCCGTCCCCGACCGCCTTGGCGCGGTGATGGCGGAGCGCCGCCTGCGCCTTCAGGAGGAGGAGCAAAAGCGCCAGAAGGAAGAGGAGCCGTGGCAGAGGCGGTGCGGCGGCCACATTCTGACAGAGGGGGCCGGAGGCATCGGAGCCGGCCACGGAGACTGCGGCGGTGGCGCGGATGACGGCGCGCAAGGCGCCGTTCCAGAGTCCCGCCCCCTGGGGAAGAAGGAGCACCAGGAGAATCTTCAGCGGGCAGAGCAGAAGGGACAGCGAGACCAGGAATCCCAGCGGGAGATTGACCAGTGGCGAGAGGAGCCCCAGCCGGGGGGAGGACTCCAGGGAGATCGCCAGGCTAGTGGACCAGGCCAGGCAGGAGACGCCCACGCCATTGAGGCACCATCCCCAGAAAGCGGCTCTCCGGCGCCGCCGCAACGCCCGCGGAATCCACAGCTCCCGCTCCTGCAGGATCTCCTGGAGCTCCCGCAGCAGCGGCGATCCCAGCAGGAGAATCGCCACGATGGAATAGGAATACAGCACGCCGCGGTTCCGCAGGCAGAGGGGATTCCGGAGAAAGGCCTGCACGGCCGCCACGCCCAAGAGATTCAACCACACAGCGGGGCGCTTCCGCAAAGCGGCGTAGTGGTACGCGGCGGTCATGACCAGCGCCCGCTGGGCGGAATCCGCCGCCCCCGTGAGCAGCACATACGCCGTGGCGAGGGCCACCATGGCGAGCCGCCGAAGGGTCAATGGCCCGCCAATCCACCGCAGCAGAAACCCCGTCGCCAAAATCATCATTCCCACGTGCATGCCGGAGATTGCGAAGGCATGGACGGTCCCCGCCACGGACTGCGCCTGACGGATCTCCCGGGGCAGGCACTCCCCCATGCCCAACCCCAATGCCAGGAGAAACTGCCCCTCCCAGACTTCCTGCGTCCCCTCCACCAAAATCCCCCCAAGGAAGTGCCGGCACGCCCTCAGAAGGCGCTTTCCCCGGAAGCGCCAACCCGTGTGGGAGCCCGCCACCCGCCAGTCGAACAACAGCAACTGCGCCTCCGCCCCCCGCGCAGAGAGGGACTCCGCAAAGCGGCTCTCCAACGGGTCGCCACGCTCCAACGGCAAAAGGACGCCCTCACCCTCCAGAAGCGTCCCCTCCGGCAACTGCCGCAGCAGCTCCTGGCGCGCCCGGGGATTGGCGCGCAGCGACACACGCCGTCCTCCCGAAAACTCCAGACGGCCGCCCCCCAGGGACGCCTCCCAGGACAACACCTCGCCCAACACCACCCCGCCACCCGCGTCCCAGGGGGACAACGCCCCCGACGCCGGGGGCGTCTTCGACAACACACAGACGCACCGCCCCGCGCTCCGCGAATGCGGCAGCACCCTCCCCAAAGACTCCCCCCATGGCAAACGCCCCTCCCGGCCCATCCAGAGAAACCCCGCAAAAACCACACATCCCCACAGGCAGGCGCCCCGCCAGCCACAGCCACACCAGCGGCTCAACCACCCAAACCCCGCCGACAGCACCACTGCCCCCAATATCCCCCAACTCCCCCAGGAAACACACAACGCCCCGCACAACAGCCCAAAGGACGCCCAAAACGCCGGGGACAATACCCGCATCTGCCAAAACAACTCCACCATGCCCCCACTATGGCACCCCCACCCCCCGGCAATGCACAATTCCTCCGTTCGCCTAGACTTTCCTCAAGCCGGCCGGATTTTCCCCTCTAATCCAACCAAATGGGGAAACCCTGGAACGGGGAAGAAAGAAGAAGTCTTGCCCGCACCCGCGGGGCGTTCCGCGCGTCTGTATTGGCGCGCGTCGCCGCAGACCCCGCCTGCAACAACGCCCCACCCACTGTTCCCCCGAAGTGCGGGCTAAGGCTGTTTCCAGACGCGATATTCTTCCGGGAGGAGGGAGTCGAAGCGGAGATGCTGCTTTGCGCGGTATTCGGGAGCAAGGGGGCGGCGTGCGGGATAGAGTCTTTCGCCGTCAATAATCGCGATTCCGCCGTCGGGGCAGAGGAAGAAGTGTTCGGGCTTGCAGTCCATGCGCCAATCCAGCGGAGTCTCCTGGATGCGGTCCAGGGTCTGGTGCGCCTTCCGAAGGGCATCGATCTTCTGTTCCCGGGAAAGTGTCTTGTCCCCGGGAAGGCGGTCCATGGGGATTCCCTTCACTTCCAGCTCCAGCATGGCGCCGCGGCGGGGAGGCAGCCAGGGGGTGTGTCGTACGCAGGCCAGGATATCGGGAGTCCGGAAACCGAGCCTCCGGGCGTTCTCCAGCAGAGCGGCCTCGCGCTCGGTATTGGTCATGGGAAGGCGCAGCCGCAGGAGATACCGGAAGATTGCGGCGGGCTTGGTATAGAAATCCCGTTTCAGGAAGAGTTGCCGTCCATCGGCAAGGGGGATCCTGAAGGTTGCGCCGCGGGTGTGCCAGCTCACGCAGTGTTCATTCGTGAAATGCAGCAGCGCCTGCGGGGTATCCAGGTGGAGCTCCTTCAGCAGCTCCGCATATTCGGGATGGATGTCCAGCCTCATGGAAGTCCCTCTCGGTTGGAAGGGGGAGAAGAATAAAACGGAATTTCGCCTGAAGACGAAAAAAGCCCGTCGGGGAGGGATCCCGCCGGGCTTGAAAGAATGGTCGGGGTGAGAGGATTCGAACCTCCGACTTTCACGTCCCGAACGTGACGCTCTAACCAGGCTGAGCCACACCCCGTTTCCTTGTCTATCAGGAAACTTGGGTAATGTAGTGATTTCCCGTCGTTCTTCAACCCGCCCTGGGGATTTCCCCCGATGCACGGGAGGCGTGGAAGTCCCCCGGAAACGGAAACGCCCCGCCGGCATGGGAGCCTGCGGGGCGTCTTGCTGTGCACATCGCGCTTGGAAGGTCTTTACGCCTTCTTGTACCGGAGGCCCTGCTCGTTCTTGTCCTGGATGGACTTCTTGTGCCAGCGCTTGATGAAGGCGGTGGAGAGCAGGAGACTGGAGAAGGTGCCGCAGCACAGACCGAAGAGCATGACCAGCGCGAAGTCCAGAATCGCGCCGCCGCCGAAGATGATAAGGGCGAAGACGGCGAAGAGGGTGGTCAGGGTAGTCAGCGTGGTCCGGGAGAGTGTCGCATTGATGGCGTGGTTGATGAGCTGGGTGTAGGTCAGCTCGGGGTGGTCCTCGCCGTCGCTGCGGACGCGGTCAAAGATCACGATGGTGTTATTGAGGGAGTATCCGATGATGGTCAGGAATCCGGCGACGGTAGTCAGAGAGAGCTGTCCCTGGAAGATGAGGAAGAAGATGCCGGCGGAGACGATGACGTCGTGGATGACGGCGACCACGGCGGCCACGCCGTACATCCACTGGAAGCGGAACGCAAGGTAGAGGCAGGCCAGTGCGAAGGAGAAGAGGCCAGCGCGGAGGGCGTCATTGCGGAAGCGCGCGCCCACGGAGGGTCCCACCTGGTAGATGGAGGCCTGGGTGAGCTTGCACTCGGGGAAGGCCACGTCCAGCTCCTGGCTGAAGACATCGGGGGTCACACCCTCGTCCAGCTTGGAAACCACGATCTCCAGCTCGGTGTTGCCGGACTGGCCGCGCTTGTAGCCGACCTTGGTGTTGCTGTAGCCCTTCTTCTCCAGATACTGGCGGACAGCGGCCACCTCGGGATCCACGCCGTCGCAGGCGTAGGTGAGCTGCACGCCGCCGGCGAAATCGATGCCCATCAGGTTGCCCTTGGCGCCACGCCAGACGGATCCCACCAGGGAGACCACCACCAGGCAGATGGAGAGGATCACGGCGGGCTTCATCCACCTCACGAAATCGAACTTCGTGTCGTGGAGGCACTTGATCTCGCGCATGGAGATGGACTTCAGCCAGTTGTTGTGGGTGAACAGGTCGAAGATCGCGCGGGTCATGAAGAGCGCGGTGAACATGGAGGCGATGACACCGAAGGCCAGCGTGACGGCGAATCCCTGGACGGTGCCGGAGCCGTAGATGTAGAGCATCCAGCAGGTGAGCAGGGTGGTCAGGTTGGAGTCGAAGATGGCCCCGAAGGCGCCGGAGTAGCCGGCGGCGATGGAGTTCGCCACGGAGCCGCCCTTGTTCATCTCCTCGCGCATGTGCTCGAAGATCAGGACGTTGGCGTCGACGGCCATGCCCACGGTAAGGATCATGCCGGCGATGCCGGGCATGGTGATGGTGGCCTTGAGGATGGCCATGGTGCCCAGCACAAGAATGATGTTGACCACCAGGGCGATGTCGGCCACCAGTCCGCAGAAGCGGTAGTAGAAGACCATGAAGAGGAGCACCACGATGGTGCCCACCAGGCCGGCCAGGAGCCCGGAATGGACGGAGTCGGCGCCCAAGGTGGGCTCGGTGCCGAACTCGGAGGAGATGTCAATGGAGACGGGCAGGTTTCCGGAGGAGATGACGCCGGCCAGGCGCTTGGCCTCTTCCACGGAGAAGTTTCCAGTAATCTGGGCGCTGCCGCCGGTGATGGCGCCGTTGATGACGGGGGCGGAGTAGCATGTGTCGTCCAGCACGATGGCCAGGCAGCGGCCCACGTTGGCGCCGGTCACCTCGCCGAAGGCCACGGCGCCGCGCTCATTGAAGGACATGGAGATCAGCCAGCGGCCGAACTCGTCAATCGTGGCGAAGGCGGACTTGATGTCCTCGCCGCGGACGGGGGCGGGGGTGCGCTCCAGGAAGACGGTGCGGGAGACCTCCTCGCCATTGCGCTCCTCCACGATCTCCTTGCGGATCACATCGGCGGGCGCCACGAAATTGGGGTCGGCGTCATACTGCTGGACCAGCTGGTCGCTGTTCTGCGCCACCAGGAAGAACTGGAGCTTGGCGGCATCGCGGATGGTGGCGCGCACGCCGGTCTTGTCGCCCTCGTCCACGGAAGGCATGCGGATGGAGACATCGGTGGCGGTGATGGCCTTCAGCTCGGGCTCGGTTACGCCGGTCTTGTCGAGGCGGTTGCGGAGGATCTCGAGGATCTGGTCTCGGACGGTCTCGGGCTGGGTCTCGGAGGGCAGCTTGCTCTGGTCGAAGGAGATGATGAACTCGGTTCCGCCCTGGAGGTCGAGGCCCAGGTGGAGCTTGCCGGCGGTGGCGTTGCGCAGATAGCGCAGGACGGTCTTGTTGTTGGGGGCCTTGGTGTGGGGGACCTCCACGAAATTCGCCAGCCGAATGCCGCGGTGCTGGGCAAAATCGCCGCGGGCGGCGGTCTCCAGGAGCTTGTATCCGGAGTAGGAGGGCTCGTCGGCGGGCAGGGGATTGCCGTCAAAGTCCTTGCGCTGCTTGAAATTCTCGATGCGGCGATTCAGCTCGGCCCACTCCGTGAGGGCCTGCTCGGCGGAAATGCCGCTGGCGGCCAGAGTGCCCGCCAGCTCCTCCGAGACCTTCGCGTAGTCCTTGGACTCGGTGGACTCCAGGCGCTTCTCCAGCTCGGCCGCCTTCCGGGCCTTCTTCTGCAGGACCGCCACGCCCTTGGCGGCGCGGCGCTGGAATTCCGTCAGGAAGTCCTTGTCCTTCATGGGGAAGATGGAGAGTCCCCAGCCGAGGACGATGGCCAGGATGATCACCCAGCGGATTATCAGGGATTTTTTCATTATGTCGCGAAGGGATGATATTGCTGTGAAAGTGTTCGAACGAAGGAGCCGCGCCGCTCTGGCGCTACTTTTTCTCCTCCTTCTCCTCCTTGCCGGGGAAGTCCTTCAGGATCTCCGCCACGGCGGCGCGCACGAAGTCCACTTGATGGCCGTCGGCGAAGGAGACGCGGACGGTCTTTTCGGCGATGGCGACGATGGTGCCGAGGGCGCCGCTGTTCATCATGACCTTGTCCCCCGCCTTCAACTGCCGGAGCATCTCCTGCATCTGCTTCTGCTTCTTCTGCTGGGGGCGGATCATGAGGAAATACATGAGTCCGAAGATGGGGATGAAGATCAGGAAGCTGCCCCATCCGCTTCCGGCAGGGGCTGGCTGGGCGGCGCCGTTCGCGGCGGGGGCGGCGGCGGGGGCGGCTTCCTGGGCAAATATCAATGCTTGGGACAGAAAGGTGTTCAAGGGAGTGTCTCCAAAATGGGGGTGTACGGAAAGAAACGCAACCCCGTAATGTAACGCGGATTACGGTGTTTACAATTCTCCCGGGGTGCGGAACGGCCCCGGTTCCGAGGTGGGTTCGGAGCCGGGGCCGGGAGGCGTCGCGGGCGCTCTGGCGCCGCGGCTAGTTGCTGAAGGGGAAGATGGAGTTGAGGAGGATGAGGAGCAGGCAGGGGATGATGATCACCAGCATGCAGAACTCGAAGACGAACTTCCGCTTCCAGGGGCGTCCTGCTGCCACGGACTTGCTGAACTTCTGCAGTCCGATGACGCCCAGCACCAGCATGGTGGTGAAGATGGCCGCGATCGGCATCATGATGTTGTTGCTCAGGAAGTCCATGGAGTCCAGGATGTCCATGTTCTTGCAGATGGGCAGGAAGCTGAGGGGTTTCACGAAGCTCAGGACGCTGTAGCCCAGGATGGTGATGATGCCCACGCCGATGATCTCGCACATCCCGATGATGATGGAGGTCTTCCGGGTCAGCTTGAGCTCCTGCCCGATGCTCTGGACGTTGGTCTCCAGCAGGGAGATGGCGGAAGTGGAGGCGGCGAAGAGCACCAGGAGGAAGAAGAGCGCGGCCAGGAACTTTCCGGCGATGGGGGAGAGGCTGGCGAAGACCTGCGGCATGGTGATGAAGACCAGTCCCGGTCCCGCGGCCTCGGCGGCCTCGGGGCCGCCGAAGGCCACCACGGCGGGGATGATCATGAGGCCCGCCAGGAAGGCCGCCATGGTGTCGAAGAACTCCACGTGGCTCACGTTGGCGGCCAGGTCGTCCTCCTTGCGCATGTAGGAGCCGTAGGTGATCATGATTCCCATGGCGATGGAGAGGGAGAAGAAGAGCTGTCCCATGGCGGCCACCACGGTCATGAAGCTGAACTTGGAGGTGTCGGGCATCAGGTAGTAGCGGAATCCGGCGCCGGAGTTGGGCAGGAAGAAGACATACGCGCAGATGCCCAGCAGCAGCACGAAGAGCGCGGGCATGCAGATCTTGTTGAAGCGCTCCACGCCCTTCTCCACGCCGAAGGCGATGACGGCGCCCATGATGGCGGCGAAGACCAGGAAGTAGAAGACGGGCTCCCAGGTGGAGGTCACGAAGGAGGTGAAGTAGTTGGCGGAGTAGCTCACCGCCTTTTCGCCCACCTGCACCATGTTGTCCGCCTTGAAGTCCTGGACGGGGCTGACGATCATGGCCACCAGGTACTTGGTGACCCATCCGCCGATGACGCAGTAGTAGGGGACGATGATGAGGGGCACGATGGCGTTGATCCAGCCGCCCGCGCAGATGAAGCGGTTCAGGCCGCTCTTCTCCTGGGAGCAGAAGTGCCGGTAGGCGCCCACGGGGCCCTTGCCGGTGATTCGGCCGATGTTGTTCTCCGCCACCAGCAGCGCGTAACCAAAGGTCAGAACCAGCACCAGGTAGGTCAGCAGGAAGATGCCGCCGCCGTACTTCGCCGTCAGATAGGGGAAGCGCCAGATATTGCCAAGGCCCACCGCGGAACCCGCAGCCGCCAGGACATAACCAATTTTGCTACTGAAGCCAGAATTTTTGCCGCTCATCGTAGGAGTCAGTGTGTTTGTTTTTCGGTTTCTTCATGCACATCCCGGACAAGCCGCCCTCATCACGCAACACAAATACAGGACAGGGCCATTCCGGGACGCGCGCCTGGAAAAAAAGACGCGGGGGGAAATGTAATCCGCTTTTTTGTGCTTGCCTAAAAGCCCTTTCCGGCGCACGCAGCCTGGAAGGCGTCCGCCATCTCCTCCTGGCCGGCGCGGGAAATGCCAGCCTGGTCCGCGTATATGCGGAAAGAGGCGACCACCTGGCAAATGCGGCGGAGGATACCGGCGGCCTGGCCACGGGACAGGCGGAAGAGGGGCGCCACCATGCGGGTCTCATCACAGACGCCCAGGAGATAATCGGACTCCCGAGGCCGTGCGGATTCCCGAAGGCCCTGCCGCACCTGCTCCGCAGCGCGGCGCGGCATCAGCCGACGCCCCCAAACGTCACCACGCTGATGCCCGCACGATCCGCCGTCAGCTTCGCCGTCACATTGCGACGCAACCGCGCCAGCCGGATATTCGCGCCAAGCTGTTGCAGCGTCCGCAACGTCTTCGGAAACAAGATGGCAGTGCGCTTCGACATAGAATCCCTCCAAAAGTCCTTGCAAGTGACAATAAGACAACACTTTCCCCGCGTCAAATCAAATTTTATTTATACTTAACGGACGCCGGCGCAACGGCTCCGCGCCATGCCCCGGAACCGCAGCTTCTGTCCCCCGGACTGCAAACTCCCTCACCGCAGCGGCCCTCGTCCTTTGGTCGTCTTCAGCGAAAATACGCAGGCAGCCAGGAACGCGGCGTTGGCAGGCGCCGCCGCATGGCGGCCAGAGGCGCACTTACGGGCGCACTTGGACGGGAAACGCGTCCCATATCCAAAAGACCGCCCCCCCCGTGCCCCCAATAGACTAGGCAGGGTCGCGGAGGCCGGGCCCGCGCAGCACCAGGACTTCCGGCACCAATCCAGGCACCCGGCGTCGCATCTCCTCCATGAGCGTCTCCGCGTCTTGTGCGGAAGCGGGGGTGGCAGTGGGGTTTAGGATCCAGTTTGCGTGCTGTTCGCTGACGACCAGGGGGCCGCAGTGGAGTCCTTTGCACCCCGCGGCCTCCAGCAGCCGTCCAGCGGAGTCTCCGGGAGGATTCCGGAAAATGCTGCCCGCGGAGGGTCCCTGGGGATTTTTTTCGCGGCGGCGGGCAGTCTCCTCCTGGAAGAGCCGCAGTTCCCTCCCGGGAGTGGAACAAGGCAGCTCCAGGAGGGCCTCCGTCACCAGCTGCCCCTCCCGAAGGGGCGAAACGCGGTAGCCGAAGCCGCCGTCCCCCCGGCGCCAGGAGAGCGTGGCGCCATCCGCCAAATCGACGCCGTGCCATTCCAGGAGAAAGTCGGAGAGCTGCCGGCCATTTGCGCCGGCGTTCATGCGGACCGCGCCGCCGAGAGTGCCGGGGATTCCGGAGAGAGGCGCCAGCCCGCCCAGTCCGCGGCTGGCAGCGCTGCGTGCCAGCCAGGGAAGTGGCATTCCCGCGGAGGCCCGGAGAATATTCCTGCGGGGCCCTTCAGGCTCCGGGAGGGTCCCGGAGGGTTTCCAGCGGAGAAGATTCCAGCCGTCCTGGTCGGACCCAAGGCAGTTCGTTCCGTGGCCGAAGGGCATGGCCACCGCGCCGCCGGGAATCTCCCGGAGGACCTCCCGGAGGTCTTCCGCGGCCCCCAGGGTCCAGAGGGTCACGCGCCCCATCCCCGTGTGCAGGGAGGTCAGCTCGTGCCAGCGGCATTCGCGGCGTTCTAGCGCCATTTCCGCTCCCAGATGCAGAGGCACTCCTTCTTCTTGTCAGCGAAGAAGGTGCGGGAGGAGATCTTCGCCTCCCGGACGATTCGGTATCCCGCCATGAGTTCCCGCTGTCCATCGTAGGCCTGGGACTCCAGGAGGGCCACGCCGGCCTCGGAGAACGTAAAATCGGATTTCAGGGAGATCAGGAGCGTGGCGTCCAGGGTGTCGTCCAGGGGGATGCCGTCCTCCCGCCACCGTCGCAGGGCCTCCATGATCTCCAGCACCTCCGCGTCGTCTTCGTCCAGATCCAGCTTGTCGGCGATCTCCGCCTGAGTGGCGGCGTAGATGGAAGTGCGCCCGGAGTCCTTGTAGGTGTAGGAGATTCCGGAGGGCGGCAGAGTGGCGATCTCGCGGGTGATGACCTCCTGCCAGCCTGGGAGCCAGTAGAGCTCCGCCTTGAACTCCATGGCGCCGTTGCGCGGAAGGGTGGGGAAGCCGTCGGCGGCGTAGTCGTCCGCCTCGTAGCCATTGAGGCTTCGCAGATCGTCGGAGTCCTCGTAGTCGGTGAGGGCGGCGGCGAATTCATCCACGGCCACCAGATAATCGGCGTCATCCACGGCGCTGCGCCCGCTCTTCAGCTGGCTGGAGAGATTTTTCTTGACGATGCCGTTTTCTCCGGAGGTGAGAGTGACGCAGGTGCGCTCCTCGTCCATGAGATGGGGCCGTCCATCCAGCATCCAGGGTGGGAAATCCCAGGAAGCGCGGCCGTCGTCATCCGCAGTCTGTCCCAGCGTGCGGTCGGAGAAGAGCCGCCGGTCGGTGAGATGGAGCCAGAAGGCGGTCTCCGCGGCGGATTCCGCGCGGTAGCGCAGGAGCCCCTTTGAGGAGACTGCGTAGGATTCCCGGGAGACCAGTTCGGAGACTGTCATCAAGTGGGAGACCAGCAGCATCACCGTGGCCAGCACGCCCATGACCATCACCAGCGCCATGCCGCGCTGGCCGCGGGAGACTTTGTCCGAATCCGATGGGAGAGTCATGCGATTCACGGTGGCGGGCTATTTTCGGTTGTCCTCGGAGAGGGGGTCCCACTTCCCGAAGCGTTCGCGGTAGGAATTCCCCATGGTGCGGCGGACCCAGCTTTCCTGGCGGCCGTCGGACCAATGCACGGTGACCTGGATGGCCAGGGGGATGTCCTTGCGCCCGGAGTCCTCGGTTTCCCAGGAATCGGTCCAGATCCAGCGGTCCTCCCAGTCGTCATCCTCGTCGTCGCTCCAGTCCAGATAGGCGAAGGAGAGTCCGTCGACCTGTTCGGCCAGGAGCGCGGTCTGTTCCCGTCCCTGGAGGTCCTCCCACTGATAGAAGGGGCGGTCGGAGTACCGGAAGTAAAGGTTGTCTTCCTGGACATAGAGTTCGCCGAAGCGGAGGGCGCCCTCCTCGGCGTCGTGGAGATCGTGGAGATATGCGATGCGGAGGGCGTCGGGTCCCGCCACGACAAAGGGGAAGGTGCCGTCTTCGCGGGTGGCGTCATCGCTGGTCCAGGTGAAGGGGACGGCGTTTGCCAGGATGGCGTCCAGGGTGCGGTCCAGGGTCAGGATCTCCTGGAAGCGGTTCTTTTCCTGGATGAGCTTGGACCAACTCTGGGAGACACTCCGGGAATACCCGAAAAGCACCACCGCCAGCGCCAGGAGGATCGTCACCGCGATCCCCAGTTCCAGGAAGGTGAAGGGATTTCTGCGAAGCGCCATCGCCGTCACTCCCCCGCCGTGGGCGTGTAATCCACGTCCTCGTTCTTCACCAGCTTGCGCACCGACTGGCTGCCCACGAGATTGCCCTGGCCGTCATAGAGCCATACCCGGAATTCCCCCATGCGCCAGCCGGAAATGGATTCCAGGGCCTCCTCGTGCAAGCCATCCTCCACATTCGCCAGCTCGCACTCCGCCGTCCATCCCGCGGGAAACAATTCCGCGGGGGGGGTCCCATCCGGACCCGTGGACAAATAGAACTCCAGCGCATTGCTCAAGGCGTGCTCCCGAATCCACCGGCGCTCCTCCCGCAGCACCTTCGCCTGGCTCGTCCCCACGATGGACACCGTCGCCGCCACGCTGAACGCCAGGATCAGCGAGGCGACCATGACTTCCATCAATGTAAAAAAACGGCACATGAAATGGGGAGCGGAAGGAGGGGGGAGTGTGCAATGAGGCGAACGGGGACGGTCGGACGCAAGCCGCGCTACGCCCGGGCCGCGGCCAGCACCGCGGTTTCCGCCGCGCCGGCCTGAAGGAGCGCGCGGCAGGCGTCGGAGAGTGTGGCGCCAGTGGTGAAAACATCGTCCACCACCAGGATGCGGAGGCCGTGGACATCCTTTCCGGAGCGGAGGGCGAAGGCGCCGCGGAGATTGCGCCGCCGGCTCTCGCCCTTCAGCCGCGCCTGGTGTCCGGTGCCACGGGGCCGGCAAAGGACGTCGCCGCAGGGAATGCCAAGCCGCAGGGAGAGTTCCTTCGCCAGGACGCCTGCCTGGTTGAAGCCCCGTTCCCGGATGCGCCGCCAGTGGAGGGGGATGGGGACGACAAGCTGCGCATCCATGCAGGGCCTTCCGTATGTGTTCCAGGCGTGTGCCATCTCCCGCGCCAGTGGCGGTGCGAACGCGAGTTGCCCTCCGTATTTCAGGGCGCGGAGCCAATCGCCGGCGGGGCCGTGGTATGGGTATGCGCAGACCGCGGTTGTCCAGGGGCGGGGTTCCTGGACGCATTCCCGGCAGAGTTCCAGGGGGGTGTCCAGGGGGCCGCCACAGAGCGGGCAGCGTTTTTCGGGAAGTCGTTCCAGGGAACGGAGGCAGGCGGGGCAGATGCCCTCCGGCCCCTCCACCAGCGCCTCCCGGCAGGCGGGGCACACCGGCGGCGCCAGAAAATGGTCCAGCAGTCGAAGCAGCCCCCCTACTCTTCCCATAGACGGATGTTCTTCAGGAACTGCTTGTGCCTCCGCCAATGGGGAATCACCCGGATGGAGAGCTCCAACTTCACCCAGCCGCCCTGGCACAGCTCGGAAATCTTCTTCACCGCGCGATGGCGGATGGCCTTGATCATCTTGCCGCCCTGGCCAATCACCATGCCCTTGTGGGCGTCCCGCTCCAAAATCAGCGTGGCCGCGATCTCCACGCCCCCGGGAGTGGAATTCCAGGAATCCAGCGTGACTGCGATGGCGTGGGGGATCTCCTGGTGCAGGAGTTCCAACACCGCCTCGCGGATCAGCTCCGCCGCGATGTCCCGTTCGTAGGCGGTGGTGACCTCCTCGCGGTCATACAACAGCAAATCCACAGGAAGGAGCTCCTTCAGGCGCGCGATGAGACGCCCTGCGGACTCGTGGTCCGTGGCGGTCATCTCCAGGCACTCCGCATCCGGGAGGCTCTCGCGGTAGAACTTCAGGGCGTCCCGGCGCTGCTGCTGCGTGCTCACGTCGCACTTGTTCAGCACCAGCAGCACCCGCTTGCCACAGGAGGCCGCCAGCTTCGCCGCCATGCCGTCCTCCTCGCCGACGGGACGCGTGGGATCCACCAGGCACACCACCAGGTCCGCATCCTCCAGGACCTTCGACACCGACTCCGACATGGCCTCGTCAATGGCGATCTTCGCGGGATGGACGCCGGGGGCGTCCAGGAAGATGACCTGTGAGTCGTCGTCGTTGTAGATGCCCAGGAAGGACTTCCGGGTGGTCTGGGGCTTGGAGGAGACCGCGGCCAGATGGCATCCCAGCACGGTGTTCAGGAAAGTGGACTTTCCGGTGTTCGGGCGCCCCAGAAGGGCCACATAGCCGGTATGCCCCTTGGGCGGCACCAGAGGAGAGTCGGCGTGCGGGATCTGCTGCGATTCAGGTTCCATGAAGAGAAAGGGTCAAGAAGGATGGGCTGTCCGGAAAACGGTCCCCTAGGCGAGAAATTGCGGATCCAGCGCGGATTTGCTGGCGCCCACGGGGAGGACCGTCGTTTTTCCGCAGGAGAGCCTCGACAGCGTGCCCGACAGGAACTCCGCCGTGGGGCCCCGCAGAATCAACACCGTGCGATAGGGCGCGCCCGCCGGAACGGCGTGGGCCTCGCTGACGCCGGGGACCGACAGCGCTTCGGAGAAGTCCAGCGGCTCCTCCGCCAGGACGATCTGGGTAACCATCTCCCAATCCCTCCCCGCGCTACTTCCTGGGAATCCGCAGGACCTGCCCCACCCGGATGTCGTCGGCGGACTTCAGGGAGGGATTCAGGGCCATGATCTCCCGGACGGTGCATTTGGCGGCCTTGGCGATGGAGGAGAGGGTGTCGCCGGGGGCGATCTTGAAATCCACGGTGGGCACGTCAGGCACGTTCGCGGCGGGGGCGTTCCGGACCATGCCCGTGATATCGTTGGTCAGCTTCCTCCACTCCTCCCGGCGGGCGCTCTGGTCGGCCTCCACGCCACTCTGCAATTCATTCATGCGGTTTTCCAGGTTCTGGTTCTGCTGGGCCAGGGTCTGGCAGAGCGCACGCAGATTCTGGAGTTCGGTGTTCTTCCGGGAGAGCTCCTCCTCCAGGCTCTCCAGGCGGGTGGAGAGCTGCTTGTCCCGGGCGATCGCGGCATCCAGGTCGCTCCGCATGCCCGCCAGAGTGGACATGACCTGCTGGGCGGAAATCGCGCCGCCGCGCTGCGGCTGCTGCGCGGGGAGCACTGCCGCCAGGGAGAGGAGTGCCAGGAACGCCAGGGGGGGAAGGAATCGCTGCATCATGGGAAACATCTCCATAGTGTTTGGACAAGGAAGGAGAAAAGGGCCGCCCGGGACCGCGGGTGCGGCGGAACTTGGACTCCCGCCCCCGAAAAAAGTGCCCCCGCCCCCACGAAAAAAGGAAGAACGCGGGTTACTATATTCCCATTCCCCCGGCTTTCGGCTCCCCAAAGACACCCTGAATCCCCCCAGGGCGCACACGCCGGGACAGGCCCCCTTCCATGCCTCCCAACATGCCTCCACATACCGCAAAGTCCTCCATCGCGGAACAGTCCCTCCAGGACTTCCTGAATCTCCTTGCCCATCCCCCAAAGCCCGGAGCCGGAATCCCCGAGGACAGCAGCCCCCTCCTCAAAAATCTCTGGTTCACCTGGAATCGCATCCACCCGGGGCTCCAGTGGCTCCTCCAGCAACGCTGCAAAAAGCTCCGCCCCCGCACACAACATCTCCTGGAATGGTGCCTGGTGGAATGCTACGCGCTGGCCGGACTGCCCCCCCACGACGCGGTGAACCTGGCCGTGGACCACGCGCGGCGGGCCTGGGGCACCCAGGAGGCCGGATTCGTCAATGGCGTCATGCGCGGAATCCTCCGGGACGCCCCCGGGAGAAGGAGCCTCCCCGCCCTCCTGGAGAAGGCCCCGGAGGCCATCCGGCTCCAATTGCCCGCGCCCCTCTACGAACGCTGGCTCAAAGCCCACGGCAGGGAATGGACCCGCGCGCTGGCCGCGCTCCTGCAGGAGCCCGCAGCCGTCATGGCACGGCGCCGCGGCTCCCTGGCCCCCCTGCCCTCGCCGCTGGACTTCGAGGCAACCGCGACGCTCTTCCAGCCCGCCGACGAAACAACCCCCGTCCAGGAATTCTACTTCCAGGATCCCTCCACGATGCTGGCGCCGGCACTTCTGGACCCCCGCCCCGGAGAGGACCTGGCGGACCTTTGCGCCGCCCCCGGCGGAAAGGCCGTCGCCATCGCGGAACGGATGCAGGGGGAAGGGCGCCTCCTGGCCGCCGACAGCGCCCCCGCACGACTCCCGAGACTCCAGGAAAACCTCGCCCCCTTCCCCTTCGCCGAGTGCAAGGTACTCGACGCCACAAGCCCCGCGCTCCCGCCCCGGTCCCTGGACGGCGTTCTCCTGGACGTCCCGTGCTCCAATACCGGCGTCATCCGGCGGCGCCCTGATGTCCGGCAGAACTTCTCCGCCACGCACTTGAAGGACCTCATCGCCCTCCAGCGACGAATCCTCGACGCCGCCGCGCCCCTCGTCCGCCCCGGAGGCCGCATCGTCTACAGCACCTGCTCCATCGAGGAAGACGAAAATATCGCACAAGTCCACGCCTTCCTCGGCACCCACCCGGGGTTCACCCTGGAAGCCCATCGGCAACTCTATCCCGCGCAAAACCGCGACGGCGCCTTCGCCGCGCGGCTCCGCCGCATCCCGTAGCGCCGCAAAGAGACGCGGCCCCTCCAAGGAGCCACCGTCCTGCCAGCCTTATTTTCCGGGGAGCGGGAGCGTGCTTCCCCTCTGGACAAGCAGCAGTTTCGAGTTTTCGGATTTCGGGAGCGGGGTGTTTTCCACCAGGTGCCGGAGCACCCGCATCGTCATTTCACCGGCAGGGGACCGCACGCTGGTGAGGGGGACGGCTGTGAAGTCGTCGAATTCGGAGTCGTTGTAGCCGAAGATCTGGACGTCCCCGGGGATGCGGATTCCCTCCTGCAGAAGGACCTCCATGGCGCCCATGGCGATGCGGTCGTTATGGAAGATGGCGGTGCGGCACTTTCCGGCACGGAAGGCGGCGGCCACTTTTCGGCCGTAGTCGCGTCCCACCCGGAAGGCGTCCCAGGGAGAGACATCCTCCAGGACAGTGCCGTATTCCTCCTTCCAATCCGGAATCAGGACCCGGACGGCCATCGTGGGTAACGATGGGGAGTGCGCCCTGCGCCGCCACGCTCTGGACGAGCCACTGGTGGAATGCGGAGCGATTGGTCAGTCCCACATACTGGAAGAAATCCGGAATCTCCCTGCCCTGGATATCGCAGTCCGTCACATAGACATCCAGTCCCTTGTAGAGGTCGGGTTCCAGGGGATACTTCTCCGAGATGGCCCCGAGAATCACCAGAGTCCGCAGACGCATTCCGCGGATGTAGCGGATGGTCTCCCGGAAGGCGCCAGGCTGGTGGTGGATGTCCAGGCAGCTGAAGACCTGGTAGTCGCACTTTCGGGTGCTCAAGTATTTCATGACCTGGTTCAGAACGGGAAGAATCCGGTCATCCGTGGAACCCAGCAGATAAAGGATGCCGATGGTGTCCGTGCCGCCCTTCCGCAACAGCTTGATGGCCAGCTGATTCGGAACGTAACCCAGACGGGCAGCAGCCGCCCGCACCCGGGAAACCGTCGCCGCCGACAAATGGCAGCGCTCCGGATGATCCGACAACGCCACCGATACCGTCGCCACCGACAACCCCAATTCACGTGCCAAGTCTCGGATGGTCATACCATAAAGAGGGAGTAGAGGGAAAAAAGGAGAAAGTGGGGACCGTCTGCGGCGCAATCCCCCGCCAGGCCTCCTCCTGCCTCATTGTCCTTGCCAAGGGCGCCCCGGCTAGTATTCCCGCAGGACCTGCGCCAGGGCGTCGAGGAAGGCGGTGATTTCGGCGGAGGTGGATTCCGGGGCGAGGCTGACGCGGATGGCGCCCCGAGCCAGGTCCTCGGGGACGCCCCGTGCCTGGAGAAGCGGGCTGGTCTCGTTGGATTCGGCATTGCAGGCGCTTCCAGAGCCCACCAGGATGCGGTGATGCGCCGCCAGGAGCCGCGCGACGAGGGCGCCCTGATGTCCGGGGACCGCGAAATAGAGGATGTATGGCGAGGCGTTCTCGGGGGAGAAGAGTGGCCAGGCGCCGCCTCCCAGGCGCTGGAGGCCCTCCCGCAGCTGCCGGTTGAGCGCGGCCACGCGGGCCAGGGAGTCCCCGGCTTTTTGGCAGACCTCCTGTGCCACGGCGGCGAAGAGGAGGCAGGAGACCACATCCACGGTGCCGCTGAGGAGCCCCTCCTGCTGTCCGCCGCCCGTGAGGAGGCCCTTCAGCTTCAGGTCCCGTCGATGGAGGAGCGCGGCGCCGGTGGCGGGGCCGCCCACCTTCCGGCTGGAGAGGACCATCATGTCCACGTGGGCGCGTTCCCAGGGAAGCGGGTGTTTTCCAAAGCCCTGGCAGGCGTCCAAAAGGACGCGGCATCCCGCGGGGAGCCCCGCGCGGTCGCCATCCCAGAGGACCCCGGTCTCGTTGTTGACCAGGGAAAGCGCGGCCAGGGCGGGGGCGGGGGCGTCGCCATCCACCGGGAAGAATGGGATTCTCCCCTGGTCGTCCAGGAGGAATCCCCGGAGGGGGACCCCCAGGGACTGTGCGGTGGCGGTGAGGCCCTTGTGTCCGCCACGGTCCCAGGCAAGGGCGCCTTGCCGGCCGCCGAAATCGAATCCCCGCAAGGCCAGATTGAGCGCCTCGGTGCCATTGGCGCACCAGACCACGGCGGTGTCCTGCTCCCGCGCGCCGGCGGCCTGGAGGATCGCGCGTTCCGCCAGCTTCAGGGCACGGCGGTTCTCCTCGGCGTAGCAGGTGAGTCCGTGGGGATTCCGGGAATAACGTTCCGCCAGGACGGCATACTGCCGGCGGCAGAGGACGGAGGGCGTGTGCCCCGCGGCCCGGTCCAAGTCGACGGGCTCGGGGAGCCGGGGGGGCAGTTCGTCCAGGAGGAAGCTCACGGGCGGCCCTCTTTCTCCATGCGCTCGCCCACGGCCAGGAGGCTCTGGATATCCTCCAGGTCCAGGGAGCCGTCGGGCATGAGGGCGGTGTTCAGCAGGAGATTCGCGGAGCGCTGGTGGGCGTCGCGGAGATCCTCCCAGATCTGTCCGATCTTCCGGTGGGATCCGGCGAGCTCGGGATAATAGCTGCGGTCGGCGCCGCCGGAGAGGATTCGGAGCATCTCCAGGGGCCGGGTGGCGTTGGAGGCCAGCAGGCCCTTCGCGGAGGAGAGGTCGGCGGAGGTGAGGAAGTCCTCGCTGCCGGCATATCCCTCCTGGAACGAGACCAGGGCGTTCGGCTGTAGGAAACGGATCAGCTTATAGAGGTCCTCCAGGTCGTAGGGGGTCTCGCGCCCCAGGAGGCTCTCCGGGCAGGTGAAGCGGATGCCCGCCACGGGACCATAGGAGGTCAGCAATTCCTGGAGCTGCCCCTTGACGAAATCCAGGTATTCTCCCTGTGCCATGATTCCCTGGGGGACTCCCTGGGGATGGCGGCGCTGGTTTCGTCCGAAAGGATACTCCAGAAAGAGCCCGATTCCGTGGTATTCGCAGGTGGAGGCCAGCTCGCCCACCAGATCCCGGTTGGCGGCGCTGTTCACGGCATGGAAATCGGAGGACCGGCTGTGGTAGAGGCAGAAGCCATCGGGGAGCGCGGCGGGGAAGACCACATACCGGGCGCCGGCGGCCACGGCCAGCTCCACGATGTCCACGGCATCGAAGTTCTTGCAGTCGAAGCGCCCGGAAAGCCCTGCATATTGGTCGGGAGTCAAGACGTCCCCGGGGACCTCCTCGCCCTTCCCCAGGAGGGAGGCCAGCCCGAAGTGGAGGGAGAGCCCCTGGATGGCGGACGTGAACCACTCCAGGGCGGCATCCCGGGGGTTCTCCCGGTACTGCTCCGCCTGGTCAAAGAGGTAGGTCGGCACGCTGTCCGCGATGCCTTCTTCATTGTAGTTGACGGTCAGTGCCATACGGGGGAATCCCCTCCCGGGGACGCGCTTCTTCGTATCCTACTTGAACTGTGGCATGGGGAAGGCGTGGGCCAGGGCCTTGACCTCCTGGTGCACCTGCTCGACGACCGCCTCGTCGTCCATGTTCTCCGCAATGCGGGTCATGAAGTCGGCGATCTTCACCATCTCGGGCTCCTTCATGCCGCGGGTGGTGACGGCGGCGGTTCCCACGCGGATGCCGCTGGTGACGGTGGGCTTCGCAGGGTCGAAGGGAATCATGTTCTTGTTGACCGTGATGCCCGCCCTGTCCATGGCGTCGGCGGCGTCGCGGCCGGTGACGTTCTTTGGGCGCAGATCCACCAGCATGCAGTGGTTGTCGGTGCCGCCGGAGACGATGCGGAAGCCGCGCTCGGCCAGGGCGGCGGCCAGCGCCTTGCAGTTCTTCACCACCTGGGCGGCATACTCCTTGAATTCGGGAGTCATGGCCTCCTTGAAGCAGACGGCCTTGGCGGCGATGACGTGCTCCAGGGGGCCGCCCTGGGTGCCGGGGAAGACGGCGGAGTTGATCTTCTTGATGTACTGCTCCTTGCACAAGATGAGCCCGCCGCGGGGCCCGCGGAGGGTCTTGTGGGTGGTGGTGGTCACCACGTCACAGTATGGCACGGGGCTGGGATGGACGCCCGCCGCCACCAGTCCGGCGATGTGCGCCATGTCCACCATGAGGAGGCATCCCGCCTTGTCGGCGATCTGGCGCAGGCGGGGGAAGTCGATGGTGCGGGGATATGCGGAGGCGCCGGCCAGGATCATCTTGGGCTTGATCTCCAGGGCGGTCCGCTCCAGCTCGTCGTAGTCGATGGTCTCGGTGTCGCGGCTGACGCCGTATCCCACGAAATTGTAGGTGCGGCCGCTGAAATTGACCTTCAGGCCATGTGAGAGGTGCCCGCCGGCGTCCAGGCTCATGCCCAGCACGGTGTCGCCGGGCTGGAGCAGCGCGAAGTAGACCTCCTGGTTGGCCTGGCTGCCGGAATGGGGCTGCACATTGGCCGCCTCGGCGCCGAAGAGCGCCTTCGCGCGGTCAATGGCCAGCTGCTCCACCTGGTCCACGAAAGTGCAGCCGTTGTAATAGCGCTTGCCGGGGAGGCCCTCGGCGTATTTGTTGGTGAGGATGGAGCCCTGGGCGGCGCGGACAGCGGGGGAGGTGAAGTTCTCGCTGGCGATGAGCTCCAGCCCGTCCTCCTGCCGGCGCTGCTCGCGGTCGATGAGGGCCGCCAGCTCGGGATCCACGCCACGGAGAGCGGCAATCTCGTCCAGGGAGTCCTTCTCCACCTTCTCCAGGCGGCGGATGTGCCGTTCGCCCTGGCTGAAGGGGGTGTCCAGCCAGGCCTTCACGATCTCCAGCGTCTCCACATCGGACAAGGCGTCGCCGCCCGTGACCAGGATATTGCTGTCGTTGTGGTCGCGGCAGGCACGGGCCTTCTGGACACTCTCCACCAGCGCGGCGCGCAGGCCATGGAAGCGGTTGGCAAGAATGGACATTCCCACGCCGCTGCGGCACACCAGAATGCCGCAGTTGATTTTGCCGTCCCGCAGGGCCACGCACAGGGGCGCCGCGTAATCGGGGTAGTCGTCCTCGGGGTCCAGGGAGGCGGGTCCGAAGTCCACGACCTCATAGCCGTTCATCTTCCGCAACTCTCCGGCCAGGAAGTCCTTCTTCGCCAGGCCCCCGTGGTCCGACGCCAGGCCGATCTTGATGACTCCGGAAGCGGTTTTCCAGTCGGTAAGCATTGTCTTGTCTCCGTTCTAGGGTGAGATTGAGGAGCCCCCGCCGAAAAAGGAGGGCGGGGGCGTGCAACATGCAAAAATGGATTGGGGATCCGTGCGGGGAGCTAGGTCGCCGACGCCGGCGCCGTCTCCGCGAGTTTCGCCATGGCAAGCTTAAGATCCTGCCAGACCAGGCGCTTGAGGGCCTTCTCCTTGTTCTGGTTTTGCGCCGTGCCCAGCACAAAACCGGGAGAGTAGGTGGGCATCACCGGAATTCCCTGGAACTCCTGCCACCTGCCCCGGAGCTCCAAAATGCTGCCTCCGCCAAACAACGCCGCCAGCGTGATGCCCCCAAACGCCACAATGACCCGAGGCCGCACCAGCGCAATCTGGCGGAGGAGATGCCCACGGCACGCCTGTACCTCGGAATTCCGCACCGTGCGGTGGCTTGAGGCGTTCCGCTCGTCACGGATGACGCACTTGACCACGCTGGCCACGTACACCGAGGTGGCGGGATCCGTGCTCTCACGGTCCCGTCCCATGGCGTGGATCATGTTCCACAGAAGCGTGTCCTCCGCGGATTCCACCACGGCCCCATTCTCATCCACGGTCTTCCGGGAACCGTCGCCAATGACCATCAACGGCGCCTGGCGACAGCCACTCTCGAAGAAGATCTCACGGGGCTCCGTTTGCAGTCCACAGCCGGCACAGGTCCGGCAAGCGCACTCCAACTCCTCCCAGGAGGCCTGGGTAACATCCGCAGGCGCGGGATAGGAGGACTCCGCCGCCGGACGACGGCCGGATGCGGGAGTCGACGTCCCGCAGGGCGCCTGGGGCGGGCGCGGCTGGGCGGATGGCTGCGCCTGGGGCGCCTGAGGTTGTTGCGCCTGCTGAAAGCGCCGGAGCGTCTCCCCCCGCTGTGCCTGAGAGGGCATCGCCACCGGAGCCGGTGCCTCCACCGCCGGACGCTTCGTCGGACGACGCCCCAGGACCAGGCGGTTCTCCTCCGACAACGCCACGGCGGTCACCCCCCGCAGGCGCATCTTCCGAATCTGTTCTTGGAGGTCTTGGAGGAGCATCGGCGCTCTTTTGAGCGGCACCACCCGGAATTGCCCGCCGCCAATTGCCAGCCATGCGGGCAAGCCGGCGGGGCCGGGCCTACAGCCTGACTTCCACTTTGCGGTTGCCGGAGACGACTTCGCCGATTGCCATGGCGCGGAAGCCGGCGCCGCGGATGAGGGCGATGGCGTCATCTGCGCGGTCCCGGGGGACGAACCAGACCATTCCGGCGCCCATGTTGAAGACGCGGTACATCTCGTAGGGATCAATGTCGCCGGTCTTCTGGATGAGGGAGAAGACGGGTGGCGCGTCCAGGATCTTGGAGGCGTCGAAATGGACATCCACGTCTTCGGGCAGGATGCGGGGGACGTTGTCGTAGAGTCCGCCGCCGGTGATGTGCGCGATGCCGTCCAGGGGGAACCTGGCGTCCAGGGCCGCCTTCACCGCCTTCCAGAAGCACTGGTGGGGCTCCAGAAGGGCCTCGCCCACGCTCTTGCCCCTCAGCTCGGCGGGACGGTCCTTCACGTCATAGCCGCCACGTTCGAAAAGGACCTTCCGCGCCAGGGAGAACCCATTGGTCTGCAGGCCATTGGAACCGATGGCCACGGCCACATGGCCGGGACGGATCCTCTCGCCCGTGATGATCTGGTCCTCCTCCACAATGCCGGTGATGCAGCCCACCAGGTCGAAGTCATTGCCATACATGCCCGGCATTTCCGCGGACTCGCCGCCGATCAGGCACACGCCCTCCGCCTTGCAGGCGTCCGCGCATCCGGAAAGGACATCCTCGTAGAGAGGACTGCGCATCTTGCCGATGCCGATGTAGTCCATGAAATACACGGGCGTGGCGCCCTGCACCGCGATGTCGTTGATGCAGTGGTTCACGATGTCGTGGCCCACGGTATCGAACTTCTCCATCATCTGGGCGATCATCAGCTTCGTGCCCACGCCGTCCACGGAGACCACCATCACCGGGTGCTTCCACCGTGTCAAGTCAATGCGATACAATCCTCCAAAACCACCGATGGGAGCCAGCACCTGCGGAGTGCGGGTGGCCGCAATGCGGCCCTTCACATTCTTCAACAACTGGGTCGCCAGGTCAATGTCAACGCCGGCCGCCTTGTAGGCCTCGCTCTTGCCTTCCATCTTGCTCATAAATGGCTCGTTTCCTAAGGGTGGGGATGCGCTCGATTCCTCTCTCCCGCACACGCGCGAGACGGAAGAGGCCCTAATATAATCCCCCCCCCGCCACCCCCAAAAACATACGGCGGGGGGATTGCCAAAAAGACGAAACGGGCCTTGCCGCCTGCGGCCCCCCCCAAGCGGTCCACGGGTGGAAGGCGGAAACCACACCACCGCCCAATGGCGGCGGAAGAGCGCGCAGATGCCGATGTGGCTTGCCGCTCTCAGACCATTGACGCGGCCAACCGGAGGCATCCCGCGCCCTGCGGGAAGCCCCTACTCCGTGAGTTTGATTTCCGCCCAATATTCGTAGGCGTGGAAATCGAGGACCGGGGGTTTGGGGAAGGCGGCGAAGTCGTTGTAGGAGCGATGGCGGGAATAGAAGTATCCGGCGAAATTGATGGTCCAGGCGTGGTCCTTGTCCATGGGGACTCCGGATTCGCGCTCCAGGAATGCGCGGGGGATGATGAGGACAGCCTGCCAGCCGCGGTCCCGGTCGGAGGGGTCGTTGAGGGTGCCGTCCACGGAGGCGACGGCCTTCACCTCCGGCCGGAACGGCTGGAGTTCCAGTCCATCGAGTCCGAATCCGGTCAAGGAGCGGCTCGGGAAGACGTAAGTCGTGCGGCGGGCGGCGGGCGTTGAGTAGAGTTCGAAGTAGACATTGGACTCCACGGGCTTCAGGAAGAGTTCGAAGACATCGCCGGCCAGGAAGTGGGGGTACTGGTCCTGGTCCCGCAGAGCCATGACGTCGTCGTTGACGACCTTGCATCCCACGTAGAGATTCTCGTCGTCGTAGAGGACCCGCGCGGTGATCTTCAGGGGATTGGGCTCGGACAGCATCGCCTTCTCGGTGAGGGGACCACGCCCGCCGCCGGGGGCAAAGCGCTCCAGCTCGTAGACCGGCGCCTCCGCCCAGCGGGCATCCGTCTGCTCCGCATCCACCACCAGCCCCGGCGCGTATTTCGCCACCACGGGACCGGGATTCCCATGCTCTTCAGAGGCTACAGTGCGGCAGCCAACACCAAAGGGCAACGCCAGGGCGACGACGCCCGCCAGACACAACGCGCGGAAGAAAGTCATAATGCTGTAAGGATGAAAAGGTTGAGGACTAAAGGAGCGTTCGGGTCTCGCCGGCCTTGAGCTCCAGCTTTTGCGTGGGGAGGCCCTTTCCCTTGATGGTGGCACGGGCCTCCTTCTTGGCGTGGATGACGAGGGAAACGAGAATGCCGTCCTTCCACTGTGCGTCCAGCTCCATGGCGCCGCGGGCGCAGAGTCCCTGGAACGCGCCGTCCTTCCACTCGGGAGGCAGTGCGGGGAGCACGTGGATGAGTCCGGCGTGGGACTGCAGGAGCATCTCGGCGACGCCGGCGGTGCCGCCGAGATTTCCGTCGATCTGGAAGGGCGGATGCGTATCCCAGAGATTGGGGAGGGTGCCGACGGAGAGGAGGAGGGAGAGCATCTTGTAGGCGTGGGGGCCGTCCAGGAGTCGCGCCCAGGCATTGAGGCGGTGCGCCATGGCCCAGCCCGTGGACTGGTCGCCGCGCTTGGTGAGGGAGACCTTCGCCGCATCCATCCAGCCGGGCGTGGTCTCGTTGATGACGGTCCCGGGGACCAGTCCGATGAGCTGGGAGATGTGCCGGTGGTGGAATTCGCCCAGCTCGCCATACTGGTGTTCCTCGCGGTATTCCTTCACCTGCCCGGAATCGCCCACCAGGACGGGATCCAGGTGGGGGAGGATCTCCCGGAGCTCCTTCAGGAAATCGTCTTCGGGGAGTCCCAGGGCCTCGGCGGCCTTGAGGGTGTCGTGGAAGATCTCGTAGGCCATCTGCTGGTCGAAGGCGCAGCCCACGGTGTTGATGTAGGGGTGGATGAGCCATCCGTTGATGGGGGGGTCCAGGGTGACGCGCTCATCCCACTGCTCGGGGGAGGCGGAGGGATCGGAGAGCCAGGCGCCGTCCTGGTGGACCAGGCTGTTGCGCAGGAAATGGGACATTCCCAGCAGGCTGGGGTAGACCTTCTTCAGGACCTCGGGATCCCGGGTGAAATCGTAGTATTCCCAGAAGAGCTTCGCGGTGAGCCCGCCGGTTCCGGGGCCGGAGTGGGGCTGGGGTGCGCCGCCGGCACCGCCCAGGTAGGACTCCACGCAATAGGGCCAGGCACCCGTGCCAATGCACCACCCGGGCTCCGCGAAGGTCTGTCCGGGACGCATGCCCGCCAGGGACTCCACGGCGTGCCGCCGGGCGGAGGGCAGGTAGGCGTAGTGGTAGTCTGCGTAGGAGTCGAAGAGGGGCGCCAGATTGGTGGAGAAGACCGGCCAGTAGTTCATCTGGACATTGATGTTGTGCCAGTAGCCGGCGGACCAGGGGCTCACGTCGTAGACGCTCCAGATGCCCTGGAGGTTGCAGGGGAGGGTCCCCTTGCGGGAGGAGCAGATGAGCAGATACCGTCCGAACTGGAAGTAGAGCTCCTCCAGATAGCGGGAGGACCGCCCCTGGCGGTGCTCCTGGAGCAGCTCCTCCGTAGAGAGCGCCTCCGGACGCACGCCGCCAAAATCCACATTGGCGGCGCAGAAGAGGGCGTGGTAGTCCGCCAGATGGCGCTGCCAGAGCTCCCCGCGCCCCTTCGCCAGGGCGTCCGCCAGGATGGTCTCCACGGTCTCGTGGGGATGGGGATAGGGCGCCAGCTTCTTCTTGGGGTCCTCCTCCAGGAAGACCCGGGATTCGCAGCGGTAGTTGGTGGCGCAGGTGAAGTAGAGAACCGCCTCCGTGACACCCCGGAACTCCACGGCGTCGCCCTCCGCGCGGGCCGTGCCGTCCTTGAGCTGCCAGCGGAGCTGTCCCTCGTATGCGATGTCGTAGAAGTGCATCCGCCCGCCCATGACCACGCGGTCGTCGGCGACCGCCACGCGGCCATCCTTGCCTCTTCCATCTCCGGGAATGGAGCCGAAATCCTTGCAGAAGGGAATCCGGGGCAGCAGACGGAAAGACAAGGCGCCGGGGACATCGGAGGCCAGGCGCAGCACCATCACCCGGTCAGGATAGGAGGTGAAGAGCTCCCGGCGGAAGTGCACGCCGTCGACGGTGTAATCCACGGTGGCGAGGGCGTCATTGAGGCAGAGCGTCCGGACATAGTCCTTCACCTCGCCCTGGTGCTCGAAGGCCAGGTAGATCTCGGCGAAGCTGTTGATGCCCTCGGGGTAGGGATTCGCCAGGGAGTTGTCCGTGATCTGGATGCGCTCGACGGGCACGCCGCCGAAGATCTTCGCGCCGAACCAGCCGCACCCCAGGGGCAGCGCATACTGCTCCCAGCCGTATTCCTTGTTGCCAATGGAGTCCACCAGATCCAGGGTGCCGTCGGCGTTTTGGATCACGTCGGGGCGGGTGCGGACCTCGCTCTGGGGCGCGGGTGTGAAATATTGCAGGATGTAGGGCTTTTGGACCATGTCGCTACGGCTGGAGAGGCTTGCGGAAGGCAGTGGAGGAGATTCCGTTGAAGACAGGGAGGAAGGGAGCGGCCCTACATGCTCTCCAGGGTCTGGATGGTGAGGGTGTGGAGTCCGTCCCCGATGATGTCGCGGACGATTCCGCAAAGGGCCACGCGGGCGGTCTTCACCTCGGCGTCCTGGGCGTTCTTCACGGGGCAGCGGTTGTAGAAGACGCTGAAGTCCTTCGCCAAATCCAGGAGGTATGCGGCCAGGGCGGAGGAATCCAGCTCCCGGGCGGCCTTCGCCAACGCCTCGGGATACTTGGAGCAACGCAGCGCAAGACGGCGCTCGGCTGGCTCGCAGAGGACCTCCCAGCGGGGAGCCTTCCCCACCAGCTCGGCGACACCGGGCTGGCGCAGCATGGAGGAGAGCCGGGCGTAGGCGTAGAGGACGTAGGGGCCCGTGTCCCCCTCGAACTTGATGGCGGCATTGGGATCGAAGGTGATGGTGGTGCGGGGATTCACCTTCAGGAGCATGAACTTCAGGGCGGCCATGCTGATGACGGCGGCGCGTTCCTCCAGGTCCGCGGGGGGCTGCTGGCCCTCGGGCACGCGCTCCAGGGTGGCCTGGCGCGCCAGGGACGCCATCTCGTCAAAAAGGTCGTCGGCGTCCACCACGGTCCCCTCGCGGGACTTCATTTTCCCGGAGGGGAGGTTCACCATGCCGTAGGCCATGTGGGTCAGGCGGTCCGCCCAGGGATACCCCAGCGCCTTGAGGATTGTGAAGAGGACCTTGAAGTGGTAGATCTGCTCGTCCCCCACCACCCAGATCTGCTGGTCGGGTCCGAAATCCCGCTGTTTCAGCAGGGTGGTGCCGATATCCTGGGTAATGTAGACGCTGGTGCCATCGCTGCGAAGGACCACCTTGGTGCCCAGGGCGGGGTCGTGGAAGTCCATGATGACGGCGCCGTCGGCGCGCCTTTCGAAGACGCCCTTCTCCAGTCCCTGGAGAATGATGTCCTTTCCCAGCTTGTAGGTCTGGCTCTCCAGATAGAGCTTGTCGAAGTGGATGCCCATGCGGCGGTAGGTCTCGGCGAAGCCCTGGAAGACCCATCCGTTCATCTTCTCCCACAGGGCGCGGACCTCCGGATCCGCCGCCTCCCACTGCTGGAGCATCTTCGCCGTGGACTGACCAATCTCGGTCTTCAGGAACAGCGCCTCGCTCTCCTCATTCGCCAGCTCCGGGTGGGCGGCCTTCAACTCCGCAATCTGCCGGTTGAGCTCCTGGTTGTAGCGCACATAGAAGTCGCCCACCAGGTGATCGCCCTTCTTGCCCACGCTCTCCGGAGTGCATCCCCCGCCAAAACGCTGGTAGGCCAGCATGGACTTGCAGATGTGGATGCCGCGGTCGTTCACCAGATTCACCTGGGTCACCTGGTGCCCCGCGCGCTTCAGGATGGCGGCGGTGGACATGCCGATGGCGTTGTTGCGGACGTGCCCCAGGTGCTGGGGCTTGTTGGTGTTGGGGGCGCTGAATTCGATCAGGATCTTCCGGCGTTCCCCGGCGGGAAGCACTTCCTGGGACAGGATGCCGGCGGCCACGGTGTCCCGCATGAGGGCACCGGGCTTCAGGGTCAGGTTCAGGAAGGCCTTGGCGACCTGGCACTTCTCCACATCGGGATGCGCCGACAGGAATTCGCCGGCCTTGGCCGCCAGCGCCATGGGATTGGAGTGCAGCGCCTTCGCCAGAGAGAAGCAGGAGACGGTCACGTCCCCGTCAAAGCCTTCGGGGCACAAGTCCGCGGAGAGCTCCGGGACGGCGGCGTTCAGCTCCTTCTCCAGGAAGGAGCGCAGGTCATCTTGAAAGGCGAAGTGCATGGCGGGAGGGGATGGGATTTGGAATTCTTCGGAAAAGGTTTTCGGGGAGTCGCTGCGCGGCTACTGCCGGATGGCGGCGGAGCGTCCGTGGGCGTCCAGTCCCTCGGCGGCGGTGAGCCGCGCCAAGGCGGGCTGTTCCCTGAGGAGCGCCTCCCGGTCGTAGGAAATCAGGCTTGTGCGGCGGAAAAAGGCGTCGCCGGTGAGGCCGTTGAAGAACCGGGCGGTGCCTCCGGTGGGAAGCACGTGGCTGGGTCCGGCCACGTAGTCTCCCACGGGCTCGGGAGTGTAGTCGCCCAGGAAGATGGCGCCGGCGGCGGTGATCTTCGGGGCCAGCGCCTGTGGGTCGGCGACCTGGAGCTCCAGGTGCTCGGGGGCGTAGCTGCTGGCGATGGCCGCGGCGTCCTCCAGATCCCGTGCCTCCACCAGGAAGACACCGTGCTCCAGGACCTTCTGGACGCACTCCTGGCGCTTCAGCTGCGCGGCCTGCCGAAGGATCTCGTCCCGAGTGGCCTCCAGGATGGCGCGGCTGGGAGAGACCAGCACCGCCTGCTCCCGGCCGGAGCCGTGCTCCGCCTGGGAGAGGACATCCGCCGCCAGATAGACCGGATTGGCCCGCCCGTCCGCCAGCACCAGGATCTCGGAGGGTCCCGCCACCAGATCCAAGGCGACCGTGCCATAGAGGGCGCGTTTTGCGGCGGTGACATAGGCATTTCCGGGGCCGCAGATCTTCTCCACCTGGGGAATGGTCGCGGTCCCCAGCGCCATGGCCGCCACGCCATAGACGCCGCCCAGGCGATAGATGGCCGTGGCGCCGGCGGCGCGGCAGGCATACAGCAGCGCGGGATGGATTCCGCGTTCGCCGCCGGGGGGCGTGCACACCAGGATCTCCTTCACGCCCGCCACGCGGGCGATGGCCACGGTGTGGCAGACGGTGGACACCAGCGGCGCCGTGCCGCCAGGCACATAGCAGCCCACACGCTCCAGGGGATGGAACTGCTCGCCCAGCACCACGCCGGGACGCGGGGAGTAGCTCCAATCCTTCGGCAGGGTGTGGCTGTAGAAGTCCTGGATGTGCGCCACCGCCATCTCGATGGCGTCGCGGTCCTCCCGGGGAACCTTCGCGCAGGCGGCGTCAATCTCCGCCTCGGCGACCCGGAAGCGCTCCGGTGTCAGCCCGGTGTGGTCATACTGCAGGGCGAAGCGGCAGAGGGCCTGGTCGCCCTCCTCGCGAACCGCCTGGATCATCGCGGCCGCAGAGGCCTCGATTTCCGGGGAGAAGGCCTTGCGGGAAAGCATGGCCTGGAGGCGCGCAGAGAAATCGGGGGTGTCGCGAAGGAGGAATTCCATACGAAGGTGGGGAAAATGGAAAAAGGGACGAACGGGAAGGGGGATCGGAAAGGCCTAATAGACTACGGGGAAAATATCGTCGTCGTCATCATGGTGGTGCCCGCAGTGGCACTCCGGCCCGTGGCCGCAGGCGCCATGCCCGCCGTGCTCCAGATCTATGTTGGGGTCCACCTTCACCAGGCAGAAATAATCCGCGTCCCCAAGGAGCTTCGTGCCGTCATTCTGCGCCACCGTGGGATAGGCGGAGGAGGGGACGGTGAAGATGGCGCCCTTGACTGTCATCACATCCAGGTGCCCCTGGTTGATGGACGCCCTCCCCCGCAAAGCACGGCACTGCACCCGGCCCGTGGAGGGCTCCAGCACCTTCACGAAGACCACGCAGAGCTTCTTGCCTTCCAGATAGTCCAGGGATGACGCCATGAGGGAAAAGGGTGACGGGTGAAAGGAGAAAAGGGGGAGGGAAACGCGGGAACGCCGGCGCCCTGCTCTTCCGGGGCTTCCGGCAGAAAAACGGCGACGGCCGGCGCGAACACGCAAAACGCGTCCGGCCGGCCGGCGGTATGGGATGCGCCTGTCTCTCCGGAGGGGATTGCCTCCTCTCCGGAGGGGCAGCGCGGCGGGCCTGGCGAGGCCTAGCCGAGGCGCTTCTTGAGCTCGTCCAGCTGGGCGCGGATCTCGGCGGGCAGAGGATGGCCCTGGGGCGCGTACTTGTCCAGCTTGTTGAGCCACTCCTCGAACTGGGGCAGGGTGGCCTTCCAACCTTCCTTGTCCACGGAGAGCAGGGTCTTCTTGTCCTCGGCGCTCACATCCAGGCCAGTCATGTCAATGGCGTCGTCGGTGGGCAGGTTGCCAATCTCGGTCTCCTTGGCGTCGGCCTTGCCGTCGCAGCGCTCGAAGATCCACTTGATCACGCGGCTGTTGTCGCCGTATCCGGGCCACAGGAAATGGCCGTCTTCGCCGCGGCGGAACCAGTTGACGTAGTAGATCTTGGGCAGCTTGGCGCCGGGATACTTGCCGATGTCCAGCCAGTGCTGGAGGTAGTCGGCGACGTTGTAGCCGATGAAGGGCAGCATGGCCATGGGGTCGAAGCGGAGCTGTCCTGCGCCGCCCAGGGTGGCCGCGGTCATCTCGGAGGACATGGTTGCGCCCATGAAGACGCCGTGCTCCCAGGAGCGGGACTCGTTCACCAGGGGCACCACGGTCTTGCGGCGTCCGCCGAAGAGGATGGCATCAATCTTGACACCCTCGGGGCTCTCCCACTCGGGGGCAATGACGGGGCACTGCTTGGCGGGAGTGGTGAAGCGGGAGTTCTTGTGGGCGGCGGGGCCGGCGGGATTCCAGGCCTTGTTCCAGGGACGGCGCAGCCAGTCAACCACGGTGCCGGGATCCTTCACGTCGCCATCCTCCCACCAGTAGCCGTAGTCCTCGGTGAGGGCCACATTGGTGAAGATGGTGTTGCCGACGTTGATGGTCTTCATGGCGTTGGGGTTGGACTTCATGGAAGTGCCGGGGGCCACGCCGAAGAAACCCGCCTCGGGGTTGATGGCGCGGAGCTCGCCCTTCTCGTTGAAGCGCATCCAGGCGATGTCGTCGCCCACGGTCTCGACCTTCCAGCCGGGCAGGGTGGGAGTCAGCATGGCCAGGTTGGTCTTGCCGCAGGCGCTGGGGAAGGCGCCGGTGATGAACTTGGAGCGTCCCTCGGGGTTGGTGACCTTCAGGATCAGCATGTGCTCGGCCATCCAGCCCTCCTCACGGGCCAGCACACTGGCGATCCGCAGGGCGAAGCACTTCTTGCCCAGCAGGGCGTTGCCGCCGTATCCGGAACCGAAGGAGATGATCTCGCGGGTGTCGGGGAACTGGGTGATGTACTTCTTCTCGACGGGCGCGCAGGGCCACGGCACATCCGCCTGGCCGTCGGCCAGGGGGGCGCCGTTGGAGTGCACGGCGTGAATGAACTCACGGCCGGCGTCAATGCGGTCCAGGATGGTCTGGCTCACGCGGGTCATGATCATCATGTTCACGACCACGTAGGGGGAGTCGGTGATCTCGATGCCGTACTTCGCCAGGGGGGACTCGGGGTTGCCCATGGAGAAGGGAATCACGTACATGGTGCGGCCGGCCATGCAGCCGTCGAAAATCTTGTGGAACTCCGCCTTCATCTCGGCGGGGTCCTTCCAGTGGTTCGTCACACCGGCATTCGCCTCGTCCTTGGCGCAGATGAAAGTCCGCTCCTCGACACGCGCGACATCGCTCTTGTCAGACCGCGCCAGGTAGGAGTTGGCGGGGGTCTTCATCTTGATGAAGGTGCCGGTCTTGACCATCAGGTCACAGAGGGTGTCATAGTGCTTCTGAGAGCCGTCGCAGAACTCAACCATGGCGGGCTTGCACAGGTCAATCCAACCCTGCAGCCAGCTCTTCAGCTCGGCATTTTTCAGATCATGGATGGTGATCATGGGGATTTGCTCCTCCTTTTCTGTCCGTGGAACTTGGGCCGCCCCGAAAAACGGCCCGCTATAAGACACGAGAAAAAAGTATCTAACGGAAATCGGCGTAATATAAGGGCGAAACCGGGGTTTGGAAGACCCCGGGGCGGAGGCCCCGGAAAAAAGGCCGGGGGGGGGGTCCGGAGTTCCGCGCCGCTGCGCGCGATGCGCCATGGGCGATGCGCGTGCGCGGATGGCACTGCCGGCGTGTTCCTAGCGCGTGCGCAGGACTCTCTGGAAGAAGACCCTTGCCGCATCGAAGGCGCGTTCATCCATCTGGTGTCCGGCATTCGGAATCACCTGGAGCTGCGCCTCCTGCCCCCTGCCCCGGATCTCCCGGAGATACTCCTCGTGGCGTCTCTGGACATCAGGCTCGTTCTCGCCGCAGAGGAGGAGCGCGGGGGCCACGGGGCGGCCGTCGTCCTTGGGGGCCATGACCGGCCGGCCCAGGACGGCCCAGGCGGCCACGGGATATTGGGTCATCTGCTGGAACTCGTAGATGAAGTTTCCGCCCATGGAGAATCCAAAGAGGAAGAGTGGCGGACAGGCGTCGGGCCCTCCGAACTCCCGCCGGAGGGCAGCCTCCAGGACCGCGCCGGAGCCCCGGGCGGGGTGCCAGTATCCGCGCTCCCAATGTCCTGCGGAGGTCGTGGGGGAGGAGAAGGATGCCTCGGCCAGGGCCAGGTTCCGGGTGCGTGCGAACTCCCGCCAGGAGTCCATCCGCACCAAGGCGCCCGTGCGGTCGTTGATTCCGCTGGCCAGCACCAGGACGCCCCGGGGGGACGCGGGGAGGGGGCGTGCCCAGAGGATCTCGCCCTCGAAGTCCACGCCCTCCGGAAGCCTGGACTCCCGGGGGTTCATGACCTCCCTGCGGCAGAACGCCAGCGCAATCGCCGCGCACAACAACGCCACGCCGACCGCCGCCAGGACGGAAGAGATGGTTTTCCGTGTCACCGTCATGGTTCCAGGGGGAGGTTCAGGGAGATCCGCAGGAAATCCAGCCACTGCAACTCGGCATCCTCATGGGAGGGCAGGAACACGGTGTCCTTTTCGGGCAAGGCGGAGAGGGTCTCACGAGTGAAAAAGACCCTCACCACGCACTCCCCCGAAAGAAGCTGTTCCTCCTCGTCCAGCCGCAGGCTGGGATCCAGCAGGCAGAGGTAGAGCGGACGCCTTCCGCCCGACTCCAGCAGCCGCCGCGCCGCACGGATGGCGTGGTGCGCGCCCTGTCCATTCCCCAGGATCAGCAGCGGCAGGGCGGAGGCCTCCTCCGGGGAGACGGCCGGCAACGCCGCAAGCGCGGCATCCACACGGCCCTCCACGTCGTCAAAGACGTCCTGCTCCCCGAGGCCCACTCCGCCGCAGAAAAGCATGCGGCTTTCGGCATCCTGGCTCCGGAAGCACTCCGCCGCATCTTGAAGGAAACACCGTCCCATCTCCTCGTAGAAGAGCAAGGCCTGCATCCGGCGCGTCTCCGGCGCGGGTCCCGGCAGCACGGAGAGGAAGTCCTCCTGGCGCAGAGCGTGATTGACCGCCAGAGGAATGCGCTCCCACTCCTCCCGGAGCTCCCGGCTGGGGAAATGCGCGGTGGTGCCATCGGGCAGCAGGAGGCTTCCGGGCCACTCCGCGGGGGGCGGCACCTCGCCCGTCACGGGATCCCGCAGATCCACGATGCCCTGGAGGAAGAGCCACTTCCGCTTCTCCGTCAGGCGTGAGGGCGCGTGGTGCTCCACCCGCCGGCCGTCCAAATAGGGCGGCACCTCCTCCCAAAGCAGCTGCACGCCCTCCGCCAAAGCCTGTCGCTGCAGCTCCCGGGAGGCCGCGGCGCCGCCGCATCCCCAGCTGTTCAACGCCATCATGGGCACCGGGAATCCCCCGGGAACCGGCAGATAGCTGGAACCGCCGCTCCAGGCCGCCGCCAGCACACGTTCCGGGTGGGACACCGCCAGGCGCTCCGCCATGCTTCCGCCGGCGGACTCGCCCCCCAGCAGCAATTTCCCCGGCTTCAGGCCATACTGGCGCTGCAGCCACTCCTGCGCCACAAAGACCGCACGGTCCCAGCCCAGGTCACGCTCCCAATAGTGGAACTCCTTCTCACTGCCATCCACGAAAATGGAGTCGATGGTCATGGAAAAGACCGTCCAGCCGCCACGGCGGGCATACTCCAGAGGCGCCGCCCCAAGCCCCCCTGCGCGCAGTTGCGGGGCCGCCCCCAGAAAAGGCGCCCAGAAAAGGATGTTCGACGCGCTGGCGGGAATCTCCCCCGTCACGGGATCCCGGGGCACCACGTAGTGGATCTCCGTCTCCACATTCAGCGGGAGCTCCACACGCATCCGCGCCATCCCCGTCTCCCAGGGACTCCCCACCGGCATCCGCACAGAGACCAGCCGCGGCCGCCACAGACTCCGGCGCAGCACGGCGCGACGGCACCACCAGCCGCCACACGCGAGACCGCAGAGCAGCAACAGCGCCGCGCAAGCCAGGGCGACACGCCTGCGGCGGCTGAAAATCCGGAAGGACGCTCCCACGGGAAAAATGCGCCAATCGCCCGCGCTACAGGCCGTCTCCGCCGATCTGCATCACCAGCTTGTCCGTGTCGCCATCGCCCGAGAGGGAGAGCGCCTGCAGATCCTCCCAGTCCACGCCCTCCACGTGGCCGTCGGCGAAGACCACATTGCACATCCCGTTGTGCCGGCAATACTGCCGCCTCACCTCGTCCAGATTGCAGGAGTACTCATGGGCGATCATGTACCAGCTGACCCAGCTGCCGCCATTGCCCGTACAGTTGCAGCGGTCCAGGAAGACAACGAACTGGCTGGGACGCTTCACGGCACCCTGCTTCAGCCACTGGGACTTCACGCCCAGCTCGCCGTATTCCTTGATGACCTGGTTGTTATAGCCCGCCGAGGCGTTGTACTGGTATCCCGATTTGGGACGACGACGGGGCGCCTGGTCATTGACCCGCACGCTGGACCACCCCGCCCAGTCGTATTCCCAGGCCTCCTCGCCGCTGAAATCCGGGCAGAGCCAGTTCTTCCAGCTGGCCTCCCCCAGCCCCGTGATCTCATCGGGGGTCTTCAAACCGCCCCCGGGGGCGCACATCGTGTTGAAACAATAGAAGTAGTAGTTGTCCACCACGGGAAGCCCCTCCGCCTTCCCCCACTTGGAGGGATGGAAATAGTCGTCGTTGTCCTGCCCATAGAGAATGGTCCCCATGCCCAGCTGGCGGATGACATTCACGCAGCTCACGCCGCGGGCCTTGCCGCGGGCCTTGTTCAACACGGGAATCAGCATGGCCGCCAAAAGCGAAATAATGCCCAGCACCGTCAATAGCTCAATCAGGGTAAAGCGATGTCTCATGACTTGCCTCCTTTGATTGCAGGGAAAACCCTGCCCTATCTCCTGGAATCCTTGTCCCGGTGACGCCCCAGCGCAAAGGCCGCGCCCAGGAGCAACACTCCGCCCGCCGCCAAAATGGGCGTCCGGTGCTCCACGAGAATCCGCCAGACGGGCTTGCGCCCCGACCGGCCGCGGTCCGAAAGACGGCGCCCCCTCTGCAACTCCCGTGCACGGGAAATCACCTTTTCCTTCAGGACATATTCCCGCCCCACAACGGGGCCACTCAGCCGGAAGTCCTCCGCACGCGGAACCGTGAAATCCACCTGTTTCGACCAGGAAAGCTCGAAGCACTTCTCGCCCCGGGCGTTGTAGTGCGCCCGGTAGACAATCCGGCCGCTCTGCGGCTCCAGGGAAAAGACCCGCGTCACGGGCCGGCGGAAATAGGCGGGATCCTTCAAGGTATCCGCATCAAGAGCCTTGGCAGGCCATGGGGGAAGCTGCATTTCTCCCTCAACCCGCAGGAGTTTTTTCTTGTCGCCAGGAAGCCGCATGGTGATTTTCAGGAGCTTCCTTCCGCCACGAAGGATCTCCTCCATGGCAAAATTGGACATCCCCCACTCCTCCTCCGGTATCGGGTCCGCCAGTAAATCGTAAATATTCAGGGGATACGCCCCCGGCAGTTGCCACCACTTGCCGTCCACACAGGCGAAGACGCCGTCGCGGTTCTGGATCATGCAGACCACCTCCCGGCCATACCCGTCCCGGAGCGTCAGCTTCCGCAGACGCCCCCCGTCGGACGCCGTCATCTGCTCGTATTCGCCCGAAGCACACCCCCACTCTTTCAATGTCTCCGAATCGTCAAAAGGCAGCCAGCCATCAAACTTCCCGTGGGCCTCCAGGGCCTTCTGCAAGAGCTCCCGCGCCTTCGAAGAGGAAGGCACCGGCTCCGCCGACAGCGAAGGCACACAAATTCCCAGCAGAAGACACGCCGCAAACCACACAAAGCCCAAGCGCGTTCTAGAATCTTTCATCATCTCCCCTCCTCACTGTTTCCAGTTGCGAACCACTGCGGCAAGCCACCGCTCTCCCGAGGCAACCGGAAGCCAGTCCTCGCCGTCATATCGGAAATCCTTTGAGTTCCGCACCTGCCCCACGGAATAAAGAAGACGATACAACCCCCGCTCGTCGCCCTCCCCCTCCATGCGAATCAACGCAAAACGCAACATCTCTTGACCGTCATCCCCGCACAATACGTGACTGGGAGAAACAATCGGTTGACCAACATACTTCTCCCGGGGCAAAGCATCTTTCAAGCGAATAAAAACCCCGTGTTCTCTTACGTAATCCCACCCAGCCACATTTGGAGGATAACAAATCACAAACAAACGAGGCTCCTTTGCATACTCCAAGACCCTTGCATCATCCTGCGTAGACCTCCTGGAACATCCAAGACACAAAAAGAGAGCAGCCAAACACAATAACGCTCCAATCCTCCGTGATTTACCCTGCGTCTCCAATCTCCTATTCCTCTTGTATTCTAGCCCGCGCCCAACAGACATCCATTCTTGGGAATGGCACACCTTTTCCACTGACTCCCGGATCGCAATGATACCGACCCCACCACCGAAGTGGCATCCTCTATCTCGGTTGCCTTGTTGTTTCCTTGCACGCAACGAAACCGATGTCAGACGACATCGAGCACCCTGCCTACGCAAGCCACGCCCCCCCCTGTCCATATTATAAGCATATCCTTTCCCCAAAAGCAAGAGCGGAGGCGGCTTTTCGTCGTCTCCGCTCTTTTGCTTGCGGTGGAACAGGGTTGTCATGCCACCGTCCTCGCGCCATGGAGGCGCTGGGAATCGGACTCTGCGGGGGATTCTATATTAGGCGGACGCCCCGCCCCTCAAGGCTTTGCGGCGGCTTTCTCCAGCTCTGCCAGCACCTCGGGGTGCCGCCGCCGGAGCCCCTGCCAGGAGAGCCCCTCTACGCGGTCCCCCGCGCGCAGCCCCAGTTCCGACGCAAGGCCGGCACGGATCTCCAGGGCGCAGAAGACCGGCTGTTGACAGGGGTACTGCCGCAGCCGCCGCTCGTACGCCCGCAGGGACTCCTCGCGACCCCGCTGTGGTTCCACCGCCATGGTGCGCACTTCCAGGACGACGCCCTCCAGATCCAGGAAGACGATGTCCAGCGGGATCCGGGTGCCCTTCATCCAGAAGACCTGTGGTCTGGGCGGCAGGGAGAAGAAGGCCATGCCGCTGGTGTCCGGAAGGCTGGTGCGCCCCTGCAGTCCCTGCGCCCGCTCCTGGGCCGTGATGGCCAGCTCCAACACCTGCAGACGATGGCCGCCAGCCAGGGGGACATCCTGGATGTGCCGGGCGGAAACCAGGCAAAGGACGGCGGAGGCCACCCAGAGAAAAATGGAGAATTTCAACGTCATGGAGATACTATAGATGTCCGCCACCACACCCTCGTTCCACATCAAGACCTACGGCTGCCAGATGAACGCCCGGGATTCGGAGGCGCTGGCGTGCCTCCTGGAGATGAACGGCTACCGGGAGGAACCCGAGGAGTCCCAGGCGGACATCCTGATCTTCAACACCTGCAGCGTCCGCGACCAGGCGGAGCGGAAGGTCATCGGGAAGGTGGGCCTCATGAAGCGCCTGAAACGGGAGCGTCCCGGCCTAGTCATCGGCATCATTGGATGCATGGCCCAGCGGCTGGGCGAAAGCCTCCTGCAAGAACTGCCACACCTGGATTTCGTGGCCGGCACCGACCAGCTCCAGAATCTCCCCGCCATCCTCGCAGACTGCCTGGCGAAAAAGAGCCGCAAGTGCGCCATCGAGATGGGCCCCGGGGTCTTCCGGGAACTGGACGGACACCGCCCTGGACGGCTCGTCGCCGAGGTCTCCGTCATGCGCGGATGCGACCAGTTCTGCACCTACTGCGTGGTGCCCTACTGCCGCGGACGCGAAAAGTCCCGCCCCATCCAGGATATCGTGGAGGAAGCGAAGATGCTGGCCGACACCGGTACGAAGGAGCTCCTCCTGCTGGGACAGAACATCACCGCCTACGGCGTGGCCGAGGCACGCGCCCGCGGAGAATACACCCCCGAATTCTCCGCCTTCGCAGACCTCCTGGAGGCCCTCCAGCAAGTGGACGGCATCGAGCGCATCCGCTTCACCTCCCCGCATGTCCGCTTCATGAACCGGCGCTTCGTGGAGGCCGTCAGCTCCCTGCCGAAGGTCTGCCACTCCTTCCACGTGCCCGTCCAGAGCGGCAGCGACCGCATCCTGAAGCTCATGCACCGGAACTACACCGCCGCCGAATACCTGGACCGCATCGCCGCCATCCGCGAGAAAGTGCCCGGCGCCACCTTCTCCACCGACATCATCGTGGGATTCTGCAGCGAGACCGGGGAGGAGTTCGAGATGACCCACCAGGTCATGCGGGAAGTGGGCTACGACATGGCATACATCTTCCGGTACTCCCAGCGGGAGGGCACCCAGGCCGCCAAGACCCTCCCCGACGATGTCCCCGAGGAAATCAAGCGCCAGCGCAACCAGATCCTCCTGGAAGAGCTGAACCACCACGTCCGCGAAGCCAACAAGAAGGCGGTGGGGACCACGGTGCCCGTCCTGGTGGAAGGCCCCAGCGCCCGGAATCCGAAGCGCTGGAGCGGCAGGAGCGACACCAACAAGATGGTGCTCTTCGAGCCCGGCGCCGAAATTGCCATCGGGCAAATCCTGCCCTTCCGCATCACCCGCTCCACCGAAAACGCCCTCTACGGGGAGCCCGCGAACGACCCGCGGCCGTAAGGAAAAGACCCTGTCGCCCCGCCGTGGCAATCGGCTGACATCATGCGCGAGACGCCCGCGAAAGTCAATCTGGTCCTGGAGGTGGGTCCTCTCCGGCCGCAGGACGGCCGGCACGAGCTGCGGACCCTCTTCGTCCCCTTCCACAGAGTCACCGACTTCCTGGAGGTCACCCCGAACCCCGCCGCCGCCGGCATCACCCTCGCCATCACGGGACGCCCCATCCCCGGCGGAGAATCCCCCGGAAAAAACCTGGCCTGCCGCGCCATCGCGGAATACTGCCGCGCGGCCGGCATCGCACCGGACTTCCACCTGGCGCTCCGGAAACGGATTCCGGTCTGCGCGGGACTCGGCGGGGGATCCTCCGACGCCGCAGCCGCCCTCCTGGAAATCAACGAACTCCAGCGCAAACAAAACGGGCGTCCGCTTCCCCCGCAAAGACTCCACGAAATCGCATGCTCCCTGGGAGCCGACGTCCCCTTCTTCCTGAACCCCGTCCCCTCCCTGGGCACCGGCATGGGAGACATCCTCACGCCCGTCCCGCAGACGAGCCTCCCAAGCCTCCGGGTCCTCTACCCGGGGACACCCTCCCCCGCAGCGTGGGCATTCCAACACTGGCGCCGGCGTCCTGGCACAATGCCTCCCCCCTGGCCGCCAGCCCCCGACCACGATTGGAACACCGGCGGACTCTGGAACGACCTGGAGCCCGCCGTCGAGGAAACACACCCCGAAATCACCCGCGCAAAACACGCGCTCCTCCAGGCCGGCGCCACCCAAACCCTCCTCTCCGGCTCCGGAAGCGCTGTCCTCGCGGTCTTCCCCTCAAAAGACGCATGCGAAAACGCACAGGTCGTCATGGAAAGCCATTGGGAGTTGTTCTGACCCCCCTGCGGGAAATCTCCTGAACTGCCAAACCGGATGATATCTTTGGCCGGAGGCCGCCCCCGCAATCAATCCCCCTTGGCACGCACAAAAGGCGGAGGCCGCGTTGCGGCTCCGCCTTTGGACCGGAAAATGGCATCCCCACCAGGATTCGGACCTAGTCTAAATGTACCAAAAACACTTGTGCTACCATTACACCATGGGGACGCCGAAGATGACAGCGGCGTACTATACTCCCTGCGAAGGCGTTTTCGCCACAAGGGTGGCCTCCGCGCGGAAGGCGGGATCCTGACGGGTGCGCCGCTTTACTTCGTCGTCCCCGGATTCCCCCGATGCTGCGCGCGGTAGGCGGAGGGGGTGAGATTGAAGTGCCTCTGGAACTGCTGTCCGAAGTGCGAGGCGTCGCAGAATCCGCACTTTTGCGCAATGGTCTGGATGGGGATATCGGTGTTTGCGAGTTTTTCGCAGGCCTTCTTGAGCCGGAAGGAAAGGAGATAGTTCGCGGGGGGTTTTCCGGTGGCCTGGAAGAAGTCCCTGGTGAACTTTTTCTGGTTTCGCCCGGAGATGCGCGCCAGGTCGGGGCAGGTGATGGGGGATCCGTATTGCGTCTCGATGTACCGCAGCGCCTTCGCCAGGTTCAGGAGCCCCTGGTCGCCCACGCCCTGCATCTGGTTGCAGAAGCGGCAGAGGAGGGAGAGGAAGCAGCGGACCAGGGTATGGACCATGTCATGGAAGAACTCCTCCCGCTCCCGGAGCTCCTGTGCAATGCGCTCCCAGTAGAAGACGAGCTGGTTGAGCTTCTCGCCATCGAGATGGAGGCGGTTCTGGAAGTTATCCTGTCCCCGGAAGAGCGGCTCCAGCTCCAGGAAGCAGCGCATGGCGGGTTCGACGGAGAGCTCGGAGAATTCCTTCAAGGCGGAGGAATCCTTTATCAGGAGATTCATGACCTCCAAGGCGCCAGGAGGCGAATACGCGTGGATGTTTCCTTTGGGTATGAGGAAAACATCCCCACGGCGGATGGGAAATTCCCCATCGGGGGTCTTGTAGGTCCCCTTGCCGTTGGTGATCATGGCGATCTCGATGAAATCGTGGGAATGGAGGACGATGGGGTTGCGGGAAAAGGTGTCCTTCGCCACATTGAAGGGGAGGCCCTCCACGGGCTCGGCAAAGACCTCCGGACACACCCAGGGATAAAAATCATAAACGTGGGCATTGTTGGATTCGTCTGCCATGGCAAGGGAATTCCTGTGTTGTTTTGTCTTGGTGGATGTCAATATTTTAACACAGAAACGAGATTTATGGCCGTGCTCCTGTTGTTTTTCTGCGAATAAAAACCGGATGCGACGAAGATTCGGCGATCCTCCGGTTGTCCCTCAGCGCCACTCGTGCTTCGGGTAGCGCCTCTGGAGCTGCGACTTGATGCCGGGGTAATGGACATTCCAGAAGCGCGGGAGGTCGTCGGTGATTTGGACAGTCCGGAAGTTTGGAGCGAGGATGTCGAGGAGTACGGGGATTTTTCCGTTTCCGACGGTGACGGGTCCCGTGACATCGTAGAGTTCCTGGATTTTTGCGCGTCCCTTTGGGGGTTGTCCCGGGTGGTATTCCAGCCGGAGCCTCCGGTTTCTGGGGAGTGGCAGGAAGGGTGGCGCCAGCCGCTGTACATCGGCGATCTGCTGCGGTGTGAGGAGCGCCTGGAGATAGGGCAGCGCCGGCTTGTTCCGGACGGCGGCGTATTTGGTCTCGCCCTGGCAGAGTTCCCTTCGGACGGCGTCGCACTCCCCGGCGGAGTATTCGGGGAGTCCGAGCTGCGGGAAGTGTTCCCGGAGGAACTGCACGCGGTCAATCCACTCCTGGCAGGAGTCGTCCCATCCCAACAGCGGCATGTTGTTGGTGGAGGAGACCTGTTCGTAGAGGAGTTGCGAGCCCCGCACGGGATCGGCGTCCTGGCGGACGGACTCCTCCAGGACCACGCCCAGGCAGGAAAGCGTGCGGCGGCGGACCACCTGCTGCCGGACACCGTCCCAGAGAAGCGCGTCCGCCTCCTTGAGGGCATCGGGGAAGAGCTCCCAGAGCCATTCCTCGCGGACACCGGAGACCAAAGAGAGCTCGGTGGTCATTCCGGGGGTGTTTCCGGCGCTGACTGCGCGGAGTTCGCCGGCCACCAGGAGTGGTTCGTCCCGCACCAGGGATTGCGGGGAGAGGACGGCGCGCCTCCTGTGCGCCAGTTCGCAATTGAGGGTGCCGCGGTCCAGGCGCCGTGCCAGCCGGTCGGGGAAGCACTCCAGGAGGATGCGCGCCAGCTCCGTGGCGGGATTCTGCGCGGGGGCAGAACCCTCCTTCGGGGCAAGGCGGAGGAGATCCTGCCAGCTGCGGCAAATCTCCCGGGCGGCGCCGCCCAGCACTCCCAGCCGGGCGCAGGCGTCGTCGGCGAAGCGGGCCTCCTTCGCCTGTCGAAGGAGAGTGAGCTGCGCCAGAAAATCGGATTCCGGAGGCGGCTGTTCCCCGGGGGTCCGGGAGCCGCGGCCGTGCCGGAGGCCATTCCGCTGTTGTGTGAGAATGGAGGCGGAGCCCTGCCGGAGCATCATGGGGCGTCCCTCCAGGATGGCGGCGGCACCGCAAGCCTCCCGGAAGACGCCGCGGCGCGCCCCCAGGAGGAGCATAAGCGCCAGCCGCGGGTGCACGGGGTATTTGCGGGCCTCCCGTCCGTTCGGGGAGACCGTGCCGTCTGGCAGGAGGAGTCCCAGGGAGGTCAAGAGCTCCCGGGCGCCGGAGGCGGCCTTCTCCTGGGGGCGCTCGAACCAGGGGAACGCCCTGTCGTCTGCGAAGCCGTAGCAATGGACGGTGAGGATGGGGTCTGCCAAGTCCAGCCGTTGGATTTCGGGGAGTCCGTGCAGGGTGCGGTGGTCCTGTTCCAGGGGGCTCCAGAGGCGCCGGCAGACGCCGGGGGCTTCCCGGCCCGCCCGCCCCGTGCGCTGTTGCGCGGCGTCGTCGGAGATGGGCTGCGTCTCCAGGATATTGACGCCGCGCTGGGCGTCGTAGCGGCTGATCTTGGCCAGGCCGCTGTCGATGACGATGCGGATGCCGGGGATGGTGAGACTGGTCTCGGCGATATTGGTGGCCAGAATCACCTTCCGGCGGTCGGCGGGCTCCATGACGGCGTGCTGTGCCTCGGGGGCCATGTCGCCATAGAGGGGCATGAGGGCCAGCGGCTCGGGGAATTTGGTCCGCTGGAGGGTCTCCGCCGCCTGGCGGATCTCGGCGGCGCCGGGGAGGAAGAAGAGGACATCGCCGGCCACGCCCTTTTCCAGATATTCGCGGAGGGCGTCGGCGCCGGCCTGGTAGAGGTTCCGGAAACCGGTCCTGGGGGTGTAGGAGACGTCCACGGGGAAGCAACGCCCCTCCGACTGGAGGAGCCGACTGCCGGGGAGGTACTCAACCACCTGCCGGCTGTCCAGGGTGGCGCTCATGACCACCAGCCGCAGATCGGGCCGGGTGGTGGCGCGGAGATTGGCGGCCATGGCCAGCCCCAGGTCGGCATCCAGAGTCCGCTGGTGGAATTCGTCGAATACAATGCAGCCGTAGTCGTCCAGCTCCCGGGGATGAAGGAGCATCCGCGTGAGAATTCCCTCGGTGACGAAGAGGACGCGGGTACGGGGCCCCACGGCGCGTTCATAGCGGGTCACATATCCCGCCCGCCCGCCGGCCTTCTCCCCCAGCTCCCAGGCCACACGTTCGGAGAGCATCCGCGCCGCCAGCCGCCGGGGCTGCAGCACCAGGATCTTCCGGTCATCGGGCAGCAACTCCAGCAGCCACTTTGGCAGCTGGGTGGACTTTCCGGAACCGGTGGGCGCGGAGAGGACGCAGGCGGCGCCGGGGGACGCCATGGTCTCCCGGAAGTCTTCGCGGATTTCCTGGATGGGGAGGCGTGCGGGATCCATGGATGGCGGGACAATGGAAGGCACCGGATCCCGCGGCTACCGCGCCCTCTGGCCTTCGGGGAAGGCGGTTTCGGGATTCTGGTCCAGCAGATCCAGCGTGCGGTCGATGGCGCCGCGGTGTTTCCGGACCAGCGCCAAGGCGCGCCCGCCCAGCTCGCGGCGCTTTTCGGGCTGGGACATGAGGGTCTGGAGGGCGGGGAAGAAGAGATTGTCGCCCTCCACGGGGAAGGCGGCCTTCGCCTCCCGGAAGAGCTGGTCCACCTGCCGGAAGTTCTCCATGTGGGAGCCGTAGAGGATGGCCTTTCCGAAGATGGCGGGCTCGATGATGTTGTGCCCGCCGGTCTGTCCCGCCAGGCTCTTGCCCACGTAGCAGAGCTCCGCCGCGCGGTAGTAGGCCATGAGCTGCCCGGTGGTGTTGACCAGGAGCACCTGCGCCTCTCCGGCGGACGTGGGGGTTGTTCCGGGAATGGGTGCCACGGACTGCCAGGGGAGATGGAAGGCCTCCAGGATCTTCACGACTTCGGCGCCACGTTCGGCGTGGCGGGGCACCAGGACCATTCGCCATTGCGGCTGGGAGACCAGCGCCCGGGCATACGCCTCGCAGACAAGCTCCTCCTCGCCGGGGTGGGTGCTTCCCACGCAGAAGAGCGGATGCCCGCCCTCGCCGAAGGCCCGCGCCAGCACATCGCCCAAATCGGCGGGCCCCCCATCGGCCACCTGGTCGAATTTGACGGTGCCCACCACGTGGATGCGGTCGTCTTTTCCAATGACGTGCTCCAGCCGCGCGGCGTCCTCGGGGGTCTGCACGCAGAGAAGCGCATAGCTCCGGAAGAGCCTGCGGAAGACGCATCCCCATCTGGCGTATCCCTGGCTGGAGCGGTCGGAGAGGCGCCCGTTGACCATGACAACCGGGATGCCGCGCCTGCGCGCCTGGAGGATCAGATTGGGCCAGATCTCCACCTCCAGGATAGCCACCAGGCGAGGGCGAATGAGGGCGTATGCGTGCTGCACCATCCACCAGCAGTCCATGGGGCAGTAGAGGCAGACCACGTCGGCGGGGAGCTTCTTCCTTGCAGTGGCGAAGCCCGTCGAGGTGCCGCAGGTAAAGACGAAGGCCTCCGTGGGATGGCGTTCCCGCCAGCGCGCGATGAAGGAGACCGCCTCCACGGTCTCGCCCACGGAGACGGCGTGGATCCACACCGGACGCGCCTTCAGCGCCGCCAGGCGCTCCTTTGCCTCCTGCGGAAAGATGCCGAAGCGCTCCCAGAAGTCCTTCGTCAGCCCACCGCGCCGCAGGATATGCACCACGTAGAAGGGCATGTAGAGAAGGAGAAGGAAGGGGAAGAGGAGATTGTAGACCAGAAACATGGAAAAAAGGAGGAAAGTAGAGTGGTGGCCACTTTGCCGTGGGGCCCGTCGCCGCGGCATGACGCCAAACCACCCCAAAGCCGGGCTTCAGAATCCCAGCGACAGCTGATTGGGATTGTCGGCGGGGGAGCGGTGGCCGCGTCGCTTGGTTTCGGCGAGCTTGGGGCGCTGCCTGTCGTTTTCGTCAAATTCGTTGGATTCCAGATTTTCCAGGACCTGCTGTGCGCGGGAAAGGATCTTTCGGGGGATTCCGGCGAGCCGTGCCACGTGGATGCCGTAGCTCTTGTCAGCGACGCCGGGGAGGATTTTGCGAAGGAAAAGGATCTGTTCGCCCTGCTCGCGAACCACCACGTTGTAGTTCCGAATGCCTTTCTTGGTGACGGCCAAATCCGTGAGCTCGTGGTAGTGCGTGGCGAAGAGGGTGCGGGCCTTTGCGGAGGGCGTGTCGTGGAGGAACTCCGCGATTGCCCAGGCCAGGGAGAGTCCGTCGAAGGTGGAGGTGCCGCGTCCGATCTCGTCCAGGATGATGAGGCTCCTGGGGGTGGCGTGGTTGAGGATGTTTGCGGTCTCCACCATCTCGACCATGAAAGTGGACTGCCCCCGGGAGAGGTCGTCGGCCGCCCCCACGCGGGTGAAGATCCGGTCGGCCAGCCCCACGGTGGCCTGCCGGGCGGGGATGAAGGAGCCCATCTGCGCCATCAGGACCAGGAGCGCCACCTGCCGGATGTAGGTGGACTTTCCGGCCATGTTGGGGCCGGTGATGATGGCGATCTGGTTGTCTGCGGTATCCAGGGAGCAGTCATTGGGCACGAAGGGCGCATCGGCCATGCGGGCGTCCAGGACGGGATGCCGGCCCTCGCGGATGTCCAGGACAGGGTCCCCGGAGATCTCGGGACGCGTGTAGTGATACTGGAGGGCGATCTGCGCCAGGCTCTCCAGGCAGTCTGCCTGGGAGATGGCGCGGGCGCTCTTCTGGATGCCGGGGAGATGCCGGCAGACCTGCTGGCGCAACTGCTGGAAGAGCTCGTATTCCAAGGCGCGGGACTTCTCGTCGGCGCCCAGGACCTTGTCCTCGATCTCCTTGAGCTCGGGGGTGATGTAGCGTTCGCCGTTGACAATGGTCTGCTTGCGGATGTATTCCCGGGGCACCTGGTCCAGGAAGCTCTTGGAGATCTCGATGTAATAGCCGAAGACCTTGTTGAAGCGAACCTTCAGGGTCTTGATGCCGGTGCGCTGCTGCTCCTGGAGCTGGTACTGGGCGATCCAGTCCTTCCCCTCGGAGGAGGCCCTGCGGAGGACATCCAGCTCCTGGTTGTATCCCTCCCGGAACATGCCGCCGTCGTGGACCAGCGCGGGGGGCTCCTCCACGATGGCGTCGCGGATGAGTCCGGAGAGCCCGGGGAGCTCCTCCAGCTCGGAAGCCAGCCCCTGCAGGAGCGCGGAGTGCGCGCCGCCCAGGAGCGCCTTCAGGTCGGGGAGGGTCTCCAGGCCATTGCGCAGGGCAATCAGATCCCGGGCGCTGGCGCTTGAGCCCACCGCCAGCCTGGTGACGGTGCGCTCCAGGTCCTTGATGGCGGAGAGGCGCTCCCGGAGGCGCGCCAGGAACGCGGGGTCGCGGAAGAGGTCCTCCACGGCGTCCTGCCGCTGGAGAATGGGCGCCTTGTCCTTGAGGGGCCGCAGCATCCACTCCCGGAGGAGCCGTGCGCCCATGGGGGTGACCGTCTCGTCCATGACGGAGAGAAGCGTGTTGTTCTTCTCCCCGTTGAAGAGGGGTTCCACCAGCTCCAGATTCCGCTGGGAGATGCGGTCGAGGACGAGGCAGTCTTCGGGCTGGTAGGTGGCGATGCGGGTGATGTTTGAGGCGTCCTTCCGGAGGCTGGTGGAGGCGTAGTCCAGGATGGCGCCGGCGGCGCCGACGGCGAGGGTGTATCCGCGGCATCCGAAGCCATCGAGGGAGGCGACCTGGAAGTGCCGGAGGAGGAGGTCCCGCGCCATGGGGATGTCGTAATGCCAATCCTCCAGGCTCGTCCAATTCAGATTTTGGGGGACCTCCTTGGGGAAGCCCTCCAGACGCCAGTTCTCCAGGAGGCTGGCGGGGGCCAGGACCTCGGCGGGACGCAGGCGTGTGAGCTCGCCCTCCAGGGAATCCGCGGAGAGCTCGGCGATGCGGAAGTCTCCGGTCGTGAGCTCCAGAGTGGCCAGGCCCCAGCGGCCCTTGGCGGGCAGGACGGCGGCCAGGTAGTTGCTGCGGCGGTCGTCCAGGAGGGTGTCCTCCATGACGGTGCCGGGGGTGATGACCTCGGTGATATCCCGCTTCACCAGGCCCTTCGCCTGCTTCGCATCCTCCATCTGGTCGGCCAGCGCCACCTTGTAGCCTGCCGACAACAGCTTCGGCACGTAGAGGCGCACGGCCTTGTAGGGGATGCCGCACAGCGGCGCGCCGGCGCGGCTGGTGAGGACCACATTCATGATGCCCGAGGCGATCTTCGCGTCGTCGAAGAACATTTCATAGAAGTCCCCCATGCGGAACATCAAGAGGGTGTCCTTGGGCAGGGTGCGCTTCGCCTCCATGTATTGCCGCATGCCGGGAGTGAGTTCGCCGGCGGGGCTGCTGTTCTTCGCGGATTTTTCGGCCATGATATCTTCCAGTCGTTGAAAAGAGGCAGGCTACTCCGGAAAGGCGTTCGCCATCAGGATTCCGGAGAGCATGGAGCCCAGGACGCCCAGGAGGCCCTGGTCGGTTCCGGCCAGGAGAAGCCCGGGAACGCCGGTGTCCCCCCGGGGGAATTTCCTGGGGGAGCCATAGATGGCGCCGCGGGCGTGTCCGGTGAAGCGCCGGATGGTCTTCGGAGTGAAGGCGTCCAGGGGCTCCAGGGCCTCCGCCAAGGCGGGGAACTCCCTGCGAAGGGCCGCCCGGAGACGCCGTGACACTTGTTCCTTCCGGCGGGCGTATTCCGGCTGCGGGAGCTCCTCCCAGGGGCGCCAGGAAGTGATGGCGGAAAGGCGCAGAAGACGGGCTTCCGGGCCCTCCCCGCCATAGTTCCCCGGCGCGCAGACCAGCATGGACTCCGGGGCGGCGGCGAGGTCCGGCGGGGGCTCGTAGCGGAATTCCTGGCCCTGGTTCCAGAAGAGTACCGCGTGGGGGAATCCCAGCTCCGCGGGGGTGCACGGCAGGCGGAAGATGGCCTCCAGGAAGCACATTTCGCCCTCCGGCGCACAGGCGAGGGCGGGGGCGGCGCCTTGGGGGAGCAGCGCGGCGGTCTCCCGGGCGCCCAGAGTGGAGATCGCGCGGGTGCAGGGGATCTCCTCGCCGCGGTCTGTGACCAACGCCCGCAGGGCGCCCCGGCCATCCAGGAGGAGTTGCCGGACGCCCTGCCCCAGCCGAAGCTCGGCACCCTCTCCCCGGAGATGCTTTTCCAGGAGGTCCAGAAGGGGCCGGATGCCTCCCCGCGGGCGGCAGAGGCCCTCCATGAGCACGCTGCGGAACATGGTGGCGTAGGCGCCTGCGGGCATGTCATCGGGAGAGGGATTCCCGTAGAACATGACGGGGAAGCGGAGCATCTCCCGGAGTTCGGGAGAGGCCAGATGCCGTTTCAGAAGGGCGTTGGCGGTGAGGCCGTCCATCTCCTCCGGGGCGTACCCCCGCCGGAGGACCTCCCGCGCCAAAGCCCCGAAGCCCGCGGCATCCCCCGGGAATTGTCCGCGGATTTGCCGCGAAAAGTCTTCGAAATCGTTTCGCAGAATCAGTTCGTGCCCGGGGAAGCGGATGGCGGCCTGATGTGCGGGAAGAAGCCCCAGCTCCTCCCGGCGGATGCGCAGCTGCCGGAAGACCCGGTTCATGGGAGCCGAACGCTCCTGGGGCGGAACGAAATTGGTGAGGGCGTGGAGCCCCGTGTCCAGCACCAGGCCGTCCCGTTCATACCAGGAGTTCATCCCCCCCAGACGTCCGTGGCGCTCCCAGAGCCGCACGGGGATCCCCCGCAACGCCAGCCGCAACGCCGCGGCAAGCCCCGAAAAGCCACCGCCCAGCACGGCCGCCACGGGGGCGGACGTCGCATCCGCGGAAAAGGAGTTCGGGAGGGCGCTCACTGCGGGAGACCTGCGGGGGAGTTGCGCCAGGCGCTAGCCTTTGGCGGCCGCGATGAATCCGGGACGGGAGTTGCGGATGACGTCCTCGCCCACGCAGAGGGCGAGACGGAAGTACCCCTTGTAGCCGAAGCCGGAGCCGGGCACCGCCAGGATGCGCTCCTGCGCCAGGCGCTGGACGAAGGCCACGTCGTCGTCCCCGTGGGGCGCCTTGGGGAAGAAGTAGAAGGTTCCCGCGGGCATCTGGTAGGGGATTCCGGCCTCGTCCAGGATCTCTGCCATGAGGGCGCGGCGTCTCCCGTAGACCACGCGCTGGGCGTCCTGTGCCTCGAGGGTCTTGTCCAGCTCCTTCACTGCGCCGATGATGAGCTTCTGGCCGATGCAGGGCGCGTTGACGTATCCGATGGTGCGGTTGGTGAGGATGAGCCCGCCCACCAGCTGGCTGGATTCCTCGGGATCCATGCCGGGATTCACCACCACGTATCCCACGCGCTCGCCGGCCAGCCCCAGGTTCTTGGAGAAGGAGGAGCAGACCACGGAGTATTTGTAGTGGGAGAGGACAGAGGGTACGGTGTGGCCGTCGAAGGCCAGGAAGCGGTAGGGCTCGTCCGCCGCCAGGAGGATGGGCTGCCTGCGGCCCTTGCTGGCTTCGGCCAGCACGGCGGCCAGGGCGTCCAGCTCCTCCGCGGTGTAGATGACGCCGGCGGGGTTGTTGGGGCTGTTGATCAGCAGAATGCGGGTCAGGGGGGTGATGGCCTTCCGGATGCCCTCGATGTCCAGCTTGAAGGTGCCCGCCGCGCTGGGGACGGGCTTCAGGACCCCGCCGAAGTTTCCGCAGTAGGAACCGTATTCCACGAAGTATGGCGCGGGGCAGATGACCTCGTCGCCGGGGGCCAGGACCGCCTTGAAGAGGCAGTTCAGCGCGCCGGCGGCGCCCACGGAGATGATGATGTTCCCGGCGGGGATCTCCACGCCCTGCTCGCGGGTGGACCACCTGGCCAGGGCCTCGCGGGCCTCGGGATATCCGGCGTTGGGCATGTATCCCAGTCCGGCCGGCACATCCACCTGCCCGGGGAGCGTGCGGAGGGTGTCGATGACGGTGGCCGGGGGATTCAGATCGGGACTTCCCAGGCTGAAATCATAGACCTTGTCCGCGCCGTACTGCCTCTTGAGCTCGATGCCGGCCTCGAACATCCGACGGATCCAGCTGGAGCCCTTCTGGGCCTCCAAAATTCTATCGGAAACGACTTGCATGATTCACGTTCTCCTTTCGCTTGCGAATTTCCTGATGTCGTTAGGGGCAAATGCCGCGCACCTATCGCTTGACGCGGGCGTTTCCGCTCCAAATGCTCCAGACCTGCTCCTCGTCGGCGGGCTGTGCGTAGTCGGTCAGATGGGTGGTGGCCAGGGCGCCGGTGGCCCAGCCGAACTGGATCCACTGCTCCGCGGGCATGCCCTTCAGCATGGCGTAGAGGAAGCCGCCCACGAAGCCGTCGCCGCCGCCAATGCGGTCCAGCACGCCGATTTCACGGGGCTCCACGACCTGCCACTCCCCGTCGATGTTGGTGATGGCGCCCCAGCGATGGAGGTTTGCGCAGACCACCTCGCGGAGAGTGGTGGCGAAGGCGGTGGCGTGGGGATAGGCCTCCTTGACGCGGACGACCATGGCCTTGAAGTTCTCCATCTTCCCGGAGATGCCGCGGCCGCCGGCCTCGGGCCCCTGGATGCCCAGGCACAGCTGGAAGTCCTCCTCGTTGCCCACCAGCACATCCGCCAGGGAGGCGATTTCGGAGAAGATCTCCCGGAGCTCCTGCTCGCGGCCCTTCCAGAAGGAGGCGCGGTAGTTCAGGTCGAAGGAGATGCGGGTGCCGTGGGCCTTGGCGGCGCGGGCCAGTTCCAGGCAAAAACGGCTGGTCTCCGGAGACAGGGCGCCGATCAGGCCGGAGAGATGGAGGATCTTCACGCCCTCCTGGCCAAAAATCCGCTCCAGATCAAAATCCTTCACGTCCAGAAGACGCCCCACCTCGCCCGCACGGTCGTTCTGCACACGGGGGCCACGGCTGCCGTAGCCGCTGTCCGCCAGGTTGAACTGGTGGCGATAGCCCCAGGGGCCGCCCTGCGGAATCTCCGGGCCCTCGTAGTCCATGTGACGGCCCGCCAGGTCATCCTTGATCATCCGCGCCACGGGACTGTCCTTGACAAAGGCCGTGAGCACCTTCACCGGCATGCCCAGGTAAGAGGGAATGCTGGCCACGTTGGTCTCCGCGGAGGTGACCTGCATGGTGAAGTTCCGGGAACAGTGGAAGGGCTGCGCGTCGACGGGGGTGAGTCTCACGCCCATGCTGGTGGGGACCAGGAGGGCGTATTTGGCGTTTTCACGGAATTGGATGGGCATGGCGATTTCGTCCTGTGGAATGAATGATAGATTTCTGTGTTGCAGATGGTTATGACATTTGTTCCGCAAAATTGCGTTTCAGCGCCCAGAGGCCCAGGGCGGGATTGCTGATGTAGAAGACCTCCTCGCCGTCCACCACATTGACGCCGTCCTTGAGGGAATCGGTGTGGTATTTTGCGCGGATTTCCTCCAGGTCGCCGTATTGGAATCCGACGGATTCGATCTCCTGCCGGGAGACCTTCGGCCCGGGGCAGTAGGTGATGCGGAAGCGCCCTTCGGAGGAGCCGTGGATGAGGTGCGCGGCGCCGCCCAGGTTGTCCTTCATGTCCTGGTTGTCGCGGACTGCCTGGAGGGTGCTTTGGGTGCCCTTGTATCCGTATTTGCGGATGATGGCGTCCATCTGGGGATCCTCGCCGAAGCCCTCCAGTCCGGGGGCCAGGATGATGAGGTCCCCGTCGTCGGCGATGGCCATCCGGGTGCGGTAGATGGCCTTGTTTCCGAGCCAGGTGGTCTTGAACTCCTTGGGGTCCAGGAAGACCACGACCTTCTTCAGGGGCTTGTCCAGGAGGAGGAGATTCGTCTGGACAGCCAGTTTGCAGGCGGCCAGATAGGCGTCAGGGCCGGTGCCCGCGAAGAATCCGCGCAGGGCCATCTTTCCGGTGGCGTCATCCCGGGAGAGGACGGTCTGGAGGTACACAATGGGGAGGTCGGCCAAAAAGGTGTCCACGCCGTAGTTGAAGAGCCGCCGGACGGGGGAATCGGCGCGTCCCATGAGGTTCTCCAGGCCGCTGACGGCCCCCAGGAAATGGGACTTGTTGATGATGTCGTGGCCGCCCACGCCCACCATGATGTTCTTGGTGTAGTTGGCCATGCCCACCACCTCGTGGGGGACGATCTGCCCGATGGAGAGAATCCGGTCGTATCCCTGGAAGAGGATCTCGTCCACCTGCACCTTAACCTCGTAGTCCAGGCGCCCCTTGGAGAGCTCCCGGATCACATCGGACGGGATGGTCCCCAGGGTGCGCACGCCGTTGCGCCAGTCGTGGACCCGGAAGGCGCTCCTGGGGATGCCGGTGCCGAACATCATCTCCAGCTCCGCGTCGCTCATGGGCTTGTGGGTGCCCAGCGCCGGCATGATGTGGATCTCGCAGGAGGAAGAATACTCCTCCCAGATCATCCGCGTGATGGGCCCCGCGTAGGAATTCAGCCGGGTGTGGTCCGGCGGCAGCAGCAGCATCCTCCGGGGTTTGGCGCCGCAGGCGTCGATGGTCTGCCGGATGAGTTCGCGGAGCTGTTCGTCGGAGATGGCCAGGTCCTGGCCTCCTAGGCTGGTATAGAGCGCCATGGCGGAATGGAGAGGGTGGAAAGTGTGTCGTTCGAGAAAAAAGCCACGCCGCCATGCCGTCCGGAGGGGATGGGTCCCCGGGCGGCGCGGCGGCGGTCGTTTTGGCGACTATGCGTTGTAGGTGCCGGAGACCGTGGTGCCGCAGTCCTCGGTCCATTCGGTGTGGAAGAACTGTCCGCGGGGGCGGTCGACGCGCTCGTAGGTATGTGCGCCGAAATAGTCGCGCTGTGCCTGGAGGAGATTCGCGGGGAGATTCGCGGAGCGGTATGCGTCGTAGTAGGCCAGCGCGCTGGAGAAGGCGGGCACGGGCACCCCGGAGAGGACGGCCTGCGCCACCACCTTGCGCCAGGCGGCGGCGCAGGAGGCAACGGCGTTGTGGAAGAAGTCGTCCACTAGCAGATTGGCCAACTGGGGGTTCTTCTGGAAGGCGTCGTGGATCTTCTCCAGGAAGGTGGCGCGGATGATGCAGCCGCCCCGCCAGAGAAGTGCGATCTCGCCGTAGTGGAGGTCCCAGTTGTACTCCTTGGCGGCCAGTTTCAGCAGCTGGAAGCCCTGTGCGTAGGAGCAGATCTTGGAGGCGTAGAGGGCCTGCCGCACCGCCTGGATGAATTCGTTGCGGTCGCCGGCGAAGGCCGTGGTGGAGTCGTCGCGGAGGATCTTGGAGGCGGCCACGCGCTCCTCTTTGATGGCGGAGAGGCAGCGTGCGAAGACGGCCTCGGCGACCGTCGGCGCGGGGGCTCCCAGATCCAGGGCGCCCTGGCTGGTCCACTTGCCGGTGCCCTTCTGGCCGGCGACATCCAGGATGATGTCGGTGACCGGCTTGCCGGTCTCGGGGTCCTTCCTGGCGAAGATCTCGCTGGTGATCTCGATGAGGTAGCTGTTGAGCTCGCCCTGGTTCCACTGGGCGAAGACCTGGTGCAGCTCGTCGGCGGAGAGCCCCAGGATGTTCTTCAGCAGCCAGTAGGCCTCGCAGATCATCTGCATGTCACCATACTCGATGCCGTTGTGGACCATCTTGACGTAGTGCCCGGCGCCGTTGTCGCCCACCCACTGGCAGCAGGGGAAGCCCCCCACCACCTTGGCCGCGATGGCCTGGAAGACGGGCTTCACGTAGGGCCACGCCTCGGGATTTCCGCCGGGCATGATGGAGGGACCCTTCAGGGCGCCCTCCTCGCCACCGGAAACGCCCGTGCCGATGAACCGGATGCCCTTGGCCGCCAAGTCGCGGGTGCGGCGAATGGTGTCCTGGAAGAAGCTGTTCCCGCCGTCGATGATGATGTCGCCCTCCTCCAGGACGGGCAGCAGCCTCTCGATCATCTGGTCCACGGCGGCGCCCGCCTTGATCATGAGCATGACGCGACGAGGGCGCTCCAGGTTGTCAGCCAGTTCCTGGAGGCTGTGGCAGCCCAGGAACTTCTTGCCGGCGCCGCGGCCCGCCAGGAAGGCATCCACCTTCTCCGTAGTGCGGTTGAAAACCGCCACCGTGTAACCATTGCGCTCCATGTTCAGGGCGAGGTTCTCGCCCATGACCGCCAGGCCTACCAGGCCCATCTCCGCTTTCTTCCCAGACATGTTCGTGTAAGAGGGGGAATTGTGTGTTGAGGGGGATCAAAAAAGGGGGACCGCTCCGCCGCTCCGCGGGAATTGGCGCGCGGGGCGGAAAACCGCGGAGGCGTAATGTAATTCCCCTACGGGGACTCTGCCTAATTCTCCAGGGCAGCCACGCCCACCTCGTCCAGCGCCAGGACCGCCGCCAGGACTGCCTGGACCGACAGCCGCAGATACTCCATGTCGACCCGCTCGGGGACATCCCCCGGCAGATGATACTGCTCGTCGGCGTAGGGATGGGAGCCCTGGCAGACCACCGCCCGCGGGAAGCCCGCCTCCACAAAGCAGCCGTCGTCATCCCCCACCTCGCGCTCCCCCGTGGCGTATTCCAGAGGCACGCCGGCTTGCCGGGCGGCCTGACAGACAAATTGCGCCAGGGGGCGGCCCTCCGGAGTGGAAGAGAGGACGGTGAAAAGTCGCCGGCCCGCCAGGCGGTCCTCCTCGGAGACGCCGCAGATGGAATCCACGTTGACCACCGCCACGACCCGGTCGCCGCGGGCTTTGGCCTCCCGCGCCTCATCGGCGCTGTGCCAAGGGGAGTGCTCCTCGTTGCAGAAGAGGAGGCGGAGGGTGCGTTTCCGGGGCAGCGGCGCCAGCACCCGCAGGATCTCCAGCAAAGCCACGGTGCCCGTGCCGTTGTCCAGAGCCCCAATGCCGTTGATCCAGCTCTGGGAGTCCTTGTGGGCCAGCAAATACACCACCTCCCCGGGATGTCCGGCGCCCGGGAGGGTCGCCACCAGATTCCGGGCGTCATACCAGGGGTCCCCGGGACGCGGCGGCGCATACCAGCGACAACGGGGGGTCGACGGGTCGAAGGAACACCGGAAGGCCTGCACGCGGTTCGGCTTCACCGCCAACTCCACCCCCGGAATCCCGCCAATGGCCGCGGACAACCACTCGTCCGCCTCGTCCAGGGAGTTTTTCTCGTGCCAGGGGGCTGTATAGGAGACGGTGCGGAAGGTGAAAGGGTCCCGGCAGAGGGCGAAGAGGTCGCGCCGCAGGCGCTCCCGGGAGACAAACGGGAGGATTTCGGAGAGGTTCATGGGGGGATTCGGGGCAAAAGAAGCGGGGGTGCCGGATCGCTTCGGCACCCCCACGGGGACGAGAGAGTCGGACGGACAGACGGACGGACAGACGGGCGGACGCGGGGCCTACAGGCCCTGCTTTTCAAACTCGTCCATCATGCGGTTGCGGCGGATGTGGTCCTTCTCAATGTTCTGGCGGTTGTAGTTGTCCACACGCTGCTTGATGGTGGGCTGGCCCTTGCCGAAATACTTGTTGTAGAGCGCGCGGATGTTGCCGCGGTAGAACCAGAGGCCGCACAGCACCGCCAGCAACACGATGATCTTGATGATCCGCCGCAGGCGGCCCTGGGAGTTGGAACGGTCACGGCGCTCAATGACATTCGCCGTCCGGGCGGTGGACTCCTTCGCCATCTTCAGGCACTCCCGGGAGCAGCACTTGAAGCCATTCTCCTCCACAAGGCACTCCTTGCAAACCGGACGGCGGCATACACAGCAGTGCGCCACCGCAAGACGGTCGGGATGGTTCAGGCAAACGGGACCATTCAGCTTCTGTTCCATGGCAAATCTTTCTCCTCTTGTGAATGAAGAAATTGATATTTACAAAGAAAGGCCGCCCCGGGACTTCCTGCAAACCGCCCCAAAGGCCGCCTTGACGGCGGGAAAACGACGCTCCCCCATATCTTCCGCAAAACCCCCACCCGTTCCAAGAGAAGACACCGTTTTTTTCCCACGCCGCGGCCCGACACGACGCACCCTGCATGTTTCATTGTTTGCGGGTTTTCGTTTTTTTTTTCAGTGGAGGCCGGGGAGGTCTTCGGGATTTAGGATTTCCCGGAGGGGGATGGTGACGAAGGGCCGTTCCTTCCATCGGGGGTGCGGGAGGGTGAGCTCCGGGGTCTTCCGGCTTTCGCCGTTGCAGACGATGATGTCGATGTCGAGGGTCCTGCTGTGCCAGTGCGGGTGGTCCTTTGGGCGTCCAAGAGCGACCTCCAGTGCCTGCGTCGTCCGGAGGAGTTCCTCGGGGGTGCCGTCCCACTCCCCCAGGACGGCCCAATTCCAGAAATCGGGGGCGCCCTCTTCGCATCCCACGGCGGGATTCCGGAAGGGGCTGGAGACCTTTTCCACCCGGAAGCCGGCCTTTGCGAGCCCCTGGAGTGCCGTTGCAAAACTCTGTGGGACATCTCCCAGATTTCCGCCGATGCTGAGAATAACCATGAGGTGCTAGGATTCGGAAGCTAGGTGTGCGCGGAGGGCGGTTGCGGCATCCCGGAGACTCTCCCAGGGGATGTTCCAAAGAGCGCGGGGATCGGGGGAAGCCAATGCCAGGATGGCGAAGACCAGGAGGAGATTTCCCGCCAGAAGGAAAGCGAAAGAGGGGATCCTCCCCCAGTGGTCAAAATCGCTCTGCCCGATACGGACGGCGTAAATTGTGAGGACCAGGTGGTATGCCCAGGCGGCTCCCAGGAGGAAGAGCGCGGCGGAGCGGGCCCAGCTAGGGTAATGCAGGGGCAGAAGGGAGAGGAAGGCGACGATTCCCCCCCAGAGGGCGGCGTAGAAGGGAAAGACGTATGGCGCCAGGCAGACAAATCCCCCGCCCCCCAGGACCTCCACGGAGCCCTTCCGCAACCCCAGGCGGATCTTCCCCGTGGGACACCCCGTGAGCTTCGCCGCCAGCCAATGGGTCAGCTCGTGGCCCAGGATATAGACGGGAAGGAACCGCGCTTTGGCGAAAAGCAGAATGCCCGCGCCAGTGCCAAAGAGGATGTTCCGCCCCCAGGACTGTTGCCACAGGAAGCCCTTCGGGAGCCGCAGGAGGCACGCGGCCATCCAAAGCGCCAGGGCGGCGCAGAAGAGTGTGGCGGGGGCCGCCAAATACCAGGGGAGCCCCTTTCCCCGGGGGGCCAGCCGCCGGGACTCCCTCTTCGCCAGCTTTGCCGCATTCCGTGTGAGCATGGGGTGACAATGGGAATCCCGCGGGGGATGCTAGCGGTAGTTGAAGAGCTGCGCCAGGGTATAGGCCTCCCCGGTGAGGGCGTTCACCGCCCGCAGGATCTTCTGTCGCACCTTTGGGGAGAGATAGCGGCCGCGGCAGCCCTTGGACACCATCTTGTGGGTCAGCTGTTCCGTGGAAGCCGCCACCACCTGGTGGTTGGTCAGCCCCCTCGCCGCCAGCAGCTCCGCCAGGGGCTGGGGGCCGTAGTCCCTCTGCAAAGAGGGCCCGGAGAAGGATTCGTTATCGGAGTCGATTCCAGTCATCTGTGCCGTATTTCGTGGTCACAAGGGTTTCAATCTGGTCGAGAAAGCCCCGGCCAGGCTCCACCGGGGTCGTGAAGATCCCCATCTCCTCCCGGAGCCCCTGGAGCAACGCCTGGGTTATGCGTTCCCGCTCCACGGGGAGAGGGCCGCCAAAGTGCAGGCTTGCCTGATGCAAAAGGCCGTCCGCCGTCCGGCGCTGGGCGCATCCCGCGATCTTGCGTCCCTCCAGCAGCAGATCGTAGCGGGTGGGGTTGGTGAAGCAGACCATCCGCGCGCGGTCCACGCCGTGGGGGATCTCCTGGGCGGAGAGCTCCGCCGGAAAGCCCAGGGAACACACCGCCCGCCGCAGCGCCCGGTTCAGGCAGTTGTAGCTCTTGATGCGGTCAAGCCCCGTAAGCCAGTGCCCCATGGGAAAGCTGACGGAGAAGGTGTAGTCGAAGTCGTGGTAGACCACGCCCCCCCCCGTGGGACGACGCACCGCCGCATACCCCGCCGGCGCCGCGTCCAGAGTCTGGACGTAGCCGATGGAGACCGCCGGGCGGTCCCAGGAGTAGCATCGCAGAAGCGGCACCCCGCGACCGGGGGAGTCCTTCAACAACGCCTCGTCCGCCGCCATGTTCCAGGCGGGCGCGTGGGCGCCATCCTGCCAGAACTGCCACTCCTCCGACATCAGCCGAACCGCCCTCCCCCTAGAAAAGGAACCGGGAGGAGCCCAGGCGACGCTTGACCTCCTCCAGCACCGCGGTCTCCTCCGGCAGGCTCGCCGCCTCGAAGGTGGCCGAGAAGCGGACGAACGCGCCGCAGTCGTCCCAGGGCACCGTGGAGATGAGCTTGCTGGCGATGAGCCACTGGCTGAATTCCTCGGCATTGGCGAAGACGGCGCCGTCGCTTGTCCCCTTGGGGATTCCCACGTAGAGGTAGAAGGAGCCCTGGGGGACCTCCGCCTGGAACCCCAGCTCCCGGAGGGTCTCCGTGAGGGCCGTGAGACGGCGAAGGTACTTCTCGTTGATCTTCGGCGTGATCTCCGCCTGGGCTTTCAAAGCCTCCGCGGCCGCCTTCTGAATCGCCAAGAACTGACCGGAGTCCGCATTGTCCTTCACGGTGGCGAAGGCCTTCACCGCCTCCGCATTGCCGCAGACCCAGCCAAGACGCCAGCCCGTCATGTTGAAGCCCTTGGACATGGAGTGCAGCTCCACCGCCACATCCTTGGCGCCGGGACGGGAGAAGATGCTCAAGGGCTTCCCGCGGAAGTTCAACGGCGCGTAGGCGGCGTCCACCACCAGCAGCGCCTGGATCTCTTTCGCGAAGGCGATGGCCTCGTCGTAGAATTCGGGAGTGGCCGCCGCGCCGGTGGGGTTGTTGGGATAGTTCAGGTAGATCAGCTTCGCCGCTTTCCGGTCCTCGGCAGAGACTGCGGAGAAGTCCGGCAGGAAACCACGCTCCCGCGTGAGGGGCATCTTCACCACGCGGCCGCCCAGGTAGGCGGTCCAGGTGCCCATGACGCCGTAGCCCGGAGTGGTCATCAGCGCCACGTCGCCGGGGTTGATGAAACACACCGGCAACAGGCTCAACGCGGACTTGCTGCCCATGGAGTGGTTGATCTCCGTCACGGGATCCAGCTCCACACCATACAAATCCTTCATGTACTGCGAAACCGCCTGCTTGAACTCCCCACAGCCGTTGTCCGCGTAAAAACGGTTCTCCTTCTTCGCCGCCTCACGGGACAACGCCTCCACAACCATCGGGAACGCCATGTCGTCCGGCTCCCCGACACCCATGTCAATCAACGGCACGCCGGGATTCGCGGCCACCGCCGCACGCTTGGCACGCTTGATCTTCTCAAATTTGTAGATCACCGTGGACTTGCCAAACTGAACGCCGCCAATGCGCTCCGCAAAAAGAGAGGAAAGAAAAGACATAACGCCTGGAAAAGGAGAAGAGAATTTTCAAAAGGCAAAAACCGTACCGCCGGCAGGCGGGAGAAACTAGGGGGGGGGTCCGGGGACAATGCGCCGCCCCCCATTGAGCCCCGACAGCCCTCAAAGCCCAAGGGCGATCAGCGGCCGCAGCATTTCTTGTACTTCTTTCCGGAGCCGCAGGGGCAGGGGTCGTTGCGGCCGATCTTGGGCTGGTCGCGGACGATGGGGGGAAGGGCCTTCAGGGTGGTGGGCTCCTCTTCCTTGAGGGCGATGTCCGCGTAGTTCACCAGGCGATCCAGCTCGGAGGGCAGCGGACCATATCCGCCCAGGTAATTGCCCATGAGCATGGCCTTGATGCGCTGACGCCCCAGGTCGAAGAAACTCTGGAGGTTCTTCTCGGTGAGACGCTCCTCCAGAAAATCCTTGTGGGCGCGGTAGAATGCGAAGAGAGGCTCCCTCAACTGGTCGCCGCCCACCGCCACCGCGTTGATCACCAACGCCATGGCGATCTCGAAGTCCACCTTGCCCTCCGGGAGGCGGGAGAGGATCTTCCGGACAGTCTCCAGGAAGGACGCGTCGTTGTCACGACGGGACACCCACCGGCAGGAAAGCGTCAGCAGCAGCTGCTCGGAGACCACCTGGCCAATCCCGGGATCCAACAGCGCATCCAGAATCTCCGGAACCGCGTCCGCCGGGGAAAGCACGCCCAGCAACCGGGAGATCTCGCTGGAAAGCCACTCCTCACGGGACACCTTCGCGCCAAATTCCGCACTGCGCAAAATCCGGAAGATCGCACCGTACGCCTCCACGCAGGGGGCCATCCCCGCCAGCAAAAACACGCAGGACAACAACCGGCGGTCCTCGACACCCGACAGCTTCTCCGGATGCTCCACAAAATCCCCCAGGACGCCCGCGACAAAGGACGACACCGCGCCCTTGTCCGTCAGCAACTCCTGGAAGACCGGCTGCAACGCCTCCACAGAGGCCGCACTACGAAAAAGCCCTATCCACTCCGTATTGTCCATAAAAACCCATAAATGCTACGTAAAAACTCCCTCATCCGCCAGCTTCGGCGGGGAAAACTCCATAATCTAGCGTGCCACACGCGCCCGCATGCAAGGCGCATGGCCGGAAAGGCCGCCGCATAAGCAGAGCCAGGCAGGGATGGCGGCGGGGGCGGCTGTATTGCCCCCCTTTAACCTGCAGCAAAGATGGGCTGTTTCGCTATGTGTGCTGGGGAATCCAGGCTCAAAGGGGAAAAGTGTGGACGGCAGGCTGTTTGTCCAGTTTATCGCACTGCCCCTCGCCTGCATGACATACAGGATATACAACACCAGCAAGGAGTTGCCAAAACTCGTCCGAACCCATCGAAGGGCTGAATATCAAAAAGCCCTTCACCCAGACCAATAGCGCTACAAACGCATGCGGAATTCAGATTTGCAGGGCGGCTCCTACTTGATCACCAGGACGGGTATCGTGGCCTGGTCGAGGAGGATTTCGCGTTCGACGGTGGAGAGGTCCTTGTCGCGGTAGAGTCCTTTCCGTCCGCCGATGATGATGGCGTTGACGTTGCGCTGCCGTGCGAGGTTGAGGACTTCGCGGTGGAGCCGTCCGCGGAGGAGCTGGGTTTCGAGGGTGACATTGACGGCCTTTGCGAGATTTTGGGCGCGTGCGAGATATGCTTTTCCTTTCGCGCCGATGGAGGCCTCCAGTTCATCCCGTTCCTCGGAGATGAAGACCTTCATCTGCTGGAGGTAGTCCATGGCGGAAGTATCGACCACATAGACCGCGAGGATCCGGCTGCCCAGCCCCAGGGCCAGCCGGAGGGCGAAGGCCACGGCGGCCTCGGATTCGGCGGAACCGTCCACCACCAGCAGAACTTCCTTCAGGAACGCCGTCTTTTCGCTGTCCATGTCCGATCCTCCCTGTGTCTTCAATGTGTCTGTATCGTCCTGTTCTCTATGGATCTTCGTCTTTTCCTGCATCGTCCCGGGTCGTCTCTCCGGGATTCCGGACGCTGTCTTGCGCGTCCTCTTCAGCGGCCGTCTGGCTTTGCGCGGCCTCCAGCCGTTTTTTTATGAGTTTGCTGGTGAAGAAGGAGTCCAGCTCCTTGGATTCCAGGCTTTCCCCGATGTAGTGGAGCGTGGCCTTGTAGTCGGGGATGAAGATGTGTTCCAGGGCGTTGACGCGCCGCTGGGTCTTCTTGAGTTCCCGTGCCAGGAGCATGACGGTGGTCTCCAGCTCCGCCAGGGCGGCGATGGCCTCCAGGAGCTCCAGGAACTGTTGCATGGTGGCGTCCACCAGCGCCCCCGTTCCGGCGAATCCGAATTGCGAGTGGAATGCCGTGTGTTCCGCATGGAGCTTCGGGATCCGGAAGCCGGCCAGAAGCTGGCTCTCCATGGCCACCTTGTGTTCGTAGTGGATTCCGCTGGCCACGTTCCGCAGATGCATGAGGCCATTCTGGGCAATGGCGCGCCGCAGCGTGCGGTACGCGGTCTCCTGGCGTTGCCGGAGCTCCCGCTGGACACCCTGGACCCGATCCAGGAGCCGCATCATCTCCATGACGAGGATCTCGCGCTTCTGTTCCAGGAGGTTGTATCCCTCCGTGGCCATGTCCAGATCCCGCCGGAGATTCAGCTGGACGCTTTTGGTTGGCGCTACGTTCAGTCTTCCCATGGTGGCCCTCTTCCGACGCGGAGGCGTCAGCCCTCGTAGTATTTGTCCAGCTCCTCCTGGGTGACGCGGAGCAATTCGTCGCGGGGCAGCACCTTCAGGGAATCCCATCCGCGAGAGAGGGACTCCTCGATGGAGCGGTTTTCGAATTCGCCCTGGCAGACCACGTTCTTCTCGAAGAGGTCTCCGAACTGCATGTAGAGCTGGTCCACGGGGGAGAGCTCCTCGGTGCCGATGACGGCGGCCAGGCTTCGGATGTCCTTGACCTTGGAGTATGCGGCGAAGAGCTGCGAAGCCAGATGGGGGTGGTCGTCGCGCGTGCGCCCCGTGCCGATGCCGTCCTTCATGAGCCGGGAGAGCGAGGGCAGTCCGGCGACGGGCGGGTAGATGCCGCGCTGGTGCATTTCGCGGTCCAGCACGATCTGCCCCTCGGTGATGTATCCGGTGAGGTCGGGCACGGGGTGCGAGATGTCATCGGAGGGCATGGTGAGGATGGGCATCTGGGTGATGGAGCCGCCGCCGGCGGTGAGCCGTCCGGCGCGCTCATACATGGACGCCAGATCGGAGTAGAGGTATCCGGGGTAGCCCTTCCGGCTGGGGATCTCGCCGCGCGCGGTGGCGATTTCGCGGAGGGCCTCGCAGTAGTTGGTCATGTCGGTGATGATGACCAGCACGTGCATTCCCTGTTCATAGGCCAGATATTCCGCCAGCGTGAGGGCGCTGCGGGGGGTGACCATGCGCTCCACGGAGGGATCGTCCGCCAGGGAGAGGAACATCGCCACATTGCGCAGCACGCCGGACTGCTCGAAGGAGTCCACGAAGAAGCGCGCCACGTCGTATTTCACGCCCATGGCGGCGAAGACGATGGCGAACTGGACATCCTCGCTGAGGAGCTTCGCCTGCCGCGCGATCTGTGCGGCGATGCGGTTGTGGGGGAGGCCGTTTCCGGAGAAGATGGGAAGCTTCTGCCCGCGCACCAGGGTGTTCATCAGGTCGATGGAGCTGATGCCGGTCTGGATGAAATCGCGGGGGTATTCGCGGGAGTAGGGGTTCACGGGCTCGCCGTTCACGTCGCGGTATTCGCGGGTGAGCGGCACGGGGAGGCCGTCCTTGGGGCGTCCCAGGCCGTCAAAGACGCGTCCGAGCATCTCCTTCGCCACGGGAATCCGGAGGGAATGCCCCAGGAACCGGGAGCGTGTGGCGGAGCGGGAGAGCGCGTCGGTGCCGCCGAAGATCTGGACCAGCGCGGAGGACGCGGTCACGTCCAGGACCTGCCCCAGACGGGAGTCCCCCCCGGGGGTCAGGACCTCCACCAGCTCGTCGTAGGCCACGCCCTCCACGTTGTCCAGGAAGACGAGGGGCCCGTCGATATTTCGCACTCCGGTGTATTGGAGGCCGTCGTGGTTGATGGCTTTCATGGTCATGTCTGGCGAATGCTATTTTCCGAGAGTGGCGTGTTTTGCGCCGATGGCGTCCAGTTCCCCCAGGACCTGCTGTTCCAGGGCGCCCATGGCCTTCTGGTCGTCGTTGGGGATCTCGGACTTCATGCGGTTCACGCGGTCCAGGGAGGACATCGCGCGAATCTCGGCCAGGGTCGCGCCGTCCTGGATGAGCTTCCGCGCGCGGACAATGAAGGTGGCCAGGAGCGAGAGCATCCAGAGCTGCTTTGCGGGGGCGCAGTACATGTCGACGGCGTCGAAGGAGTTCTGCTGCAGGAAGGCGTTCTTGATGATTTCGGCGGCGAAGAGGGTGAACCGCTGCCCTTCCGGGAGGGCGTCGGGCCCCACCAGCTTTGCGATGCGCTGGAGGCTGGTCTCCTCCTGGAGGACATTCATGAGGGTCTCCCGCTGGCCGCCCCAGGTCATGGAGCTCTTCTTCCACCAGGCGGTGGTCTCGGGGAGGTATTCACTGTAGGAGGTGCGCCAGGAGATTGCGGGATAGTGCCGGGCGTTGGCCAGATCCCGGTCCAGCGCCCAGAAGCAGCGGATGAACCGGGTGGTGTGCTGGGTGACGGGCTCGGAGAAGTCGCCGCCGGCGGGGGAGACTGCGCCGATGACGGAGACCGTGCCCTCTCCGCCGGAGAGCGTCTCCACGCGTCCCGCGCGCTCGTAGAAGGACGCCAGGCGGTTGGGCAGGTAGGCGGGATATCCCTCGTCGGCGGGCATCTCCTCCAGGCGTCCGGAGAGTTCCCGGAGGGCCTCGGCCCACCGGCTGGTGGAGTCCGCCATGAGGGCCACGTCGTAGCCCATGTCGCGATAGTATTCGGCAAGCGTGATGCCGGTGTAGATGGAGACCTCGCGGGCCGCCACAGGCATATTGGAGGTGTTCGCGATCAGGATGGTCCGCTCCATCAGGGAGCGTCCGGTGCGGGGATCCACCAGCTCGGGGAACTCCCGCAGGACCTCGGTCATCTCGTTGCCGCGCTCGCCGCAGCCGATGTAGACGATGATCTTCGCGTCGCACCACTTCGCCAGCGCCTGCTGGGTCATGGTCTTGCCGGTGCCGAAGCCCCCGGGGATGGCGGCCGCGCCGCCCTTTGCCAGGGGGAAGAAGGTGTCCACCACGCGGAGGCCGGTGACCAGGGGGCCCGCCAGGGGCAGCCGCCGCCGGGAGGGCCGGGGGCGCCGCACGGGCCAATACTGGAAGAGAGTCACCTTGGATTCCCGGCCTGTGGCGGGATCCTTCAGACGACACAGGACATCGTGGCCGTCGCACTCGCCTGCGGGCGCCAGGCCGGAGACCACGCCCCGCTGGCGGGGAGGCACCATGACCCGGTGCAGCACACTCTCGGTCTCCTGGACCTCGCCCACCACGCAGCCTGGCTCCAGGAGATCGCCCTCCTTCACCACCGGCGTGAAATGCCACTTCTTCTCCAAGTCCACGGGAGAGACCTTCACGCCGCGGGGCAGGAAGGCGCCGCTCTGCCTGGCGATCTCCTTCAGGGGGCGCTGGATGCCATCGTAGATATTTCCCAGCAAGCCGGGTCCCAGGCAGACGGAGAGGGAGCGTCCGGAGCAATACACGGGCTCTCCGGGGCGCAGGCCGCTGGTGTTTTCGTAGACCTGGATGGTGGCCAGGGCGCCGCGGATGCGGATGACCTCGCCGATGAGGCGCGCCTCGCCCACCTCGACCACCTCCAGCATGCCGGTGTGGTCCATCTGGCGGGCCTCCACGATGGGGCCGTTGATTCGCGTAATGATGCCAGTGTCCATAAGGAAAATGCCTCCCTCCCCTCGCTATTTGTCGCAGCCGGAAAGCTCCTGCCGGAACTCCTCCTGGAGGCGTCCCAGCCGGGCGGCGTAGGTGTTGTCGTAGAGGCGGCTGCCGTCATCCGCGCACAGCCGCACGCCGCCGCCGATGGTGGCGTCGGCCTTCACCGCCACCTTCGGCAGGGGGTGGCCGGCCTGCTCCGCCACCCACGCGGGCGTCACGACGGAGAGATCCGCGGGGGCGACCCACGCCGTCATGACGCGGTCCTCCCCCATGGCCGCCAACGCCTCCCGGAAGAGGACGCCCAGGGACGCCAGGCGGTCCTTGCCCCCGGCGGGGGTGCCCTCCGCCTCCTTCAGCAGGTCCGCCAGGAATTCCTGGAGGCACTCCTCGCGCTTCACAAGCCAATGGCGGCGCTCTTCCATCCAGATGCCCTGCAGCAGATTCCGCGCCTTCTGCTCCGCCGCCGCCCTGGTCTCGGACAAGCTCTTCTCCCGGAGCTCCCGGGATTCCTTCTCGGCCCGCTCCCGGGCGCTCTTGGCGGCGGTCGTGGCCCTGGCCACTATGCGCTCTGCGCGGGTGCGTGCGTCGGCGAGAATCTCCTTCTGGAGCCTCTCCTCCTGGGTGTTGGTCCGGGCTTCGTCCATGGATGTATTGCGGAAATTGGAAAGGAAAGGTATGGGGGGGCTGCTACCTGGTGTCAACGAGCTTGACGCCCACGGCCTCGAAGATCAGCTGGTCCAGGGTCTTGCTCTTTCCGGGGGTCCCCCAGACATCGCCGACGGTGGCGATGAAGGGCTTTTGGGCGGAGAGCTTGTGTGCGGTCACCTGGTCCGTCAGCCACTCGGAGACCTTCTCCGTGATCACCAGCACCACCAGATTCCGGTCGGCCAGGGCGGTCTGGAAGGCCTCCAGGGCCGCCTGGGGATCGGACACGGCGTCCCCGGGCACTCCCGCAAAGCGGAAGCCCAGGGCGGTGTCGGCGTCGCCGATGAAACGGAAGGGCGTCATGGCAGAGGAGGGAGGGGGACTCCGAAAAAAATGGGACTACAGCTTGGTATAGAGGAAGAGGGCCACCAGGAAGCCGAAGAGGGCGATACCCTCGCCCAGGCCCACGAATGCGATGGCCTTGCCCATGATCTCGGGCTTCTCGGCGGCGGCGCCCATGACGGCTGCGCCGATCTTGCCCACGGCATACCCTGCGGAGAGGCATCCCAGGCCGATGGAGGCGGCGATGGCGTAGTAGAATGCGGCGGGGCGCTGGACGGAAGCGGCCACGGCATCCACGGCGGCCTGGACATCCACGGTGTTGGCGGGCTGTGCGGCCTCCTGGGCCAGGAAGGCGGGGGCGGCGGCCAGGACGAAGAGCAGCGCGAGGGCGGCGAAGGAGCGACGGAAGAGTGAGGTTTTCATGGCAGTTGAATTCAGGGGTTCCAATTCAGGGGGAACGGTTGGTTGATGAGGAAAGAAAGGGATTCCGGGGGGGAGAATGGGGGATTGCCGTGCCCGCACGCGGGACGCCAGGCGCCAAAGGAAAGGGCAGGATGTGTCGCTACTTAAGGTGGAAGGGCCGGTATTCCACGCCGCCGCCCTGGAAGAAGCGGGAGAACATCTCGTAGTATTCCAGGCGGACGCACTGGATGGCGGCCACCATGCCCTCGAAGCCGATGATGAGCACGTTGCCCAGGACGGCGACCAGGATCTTCGCCGCCGTGGCGCCGGGTGCGCCGTCCAGCATGGACATGATGGAGTGGACTGCCAGGCAAAGCGCGGCGTGGGAGATGGCGTAGGCGCCCACGCGGATGAAGGAGACGGTTCCGGAAAGGTATCCCGTCAGGGTCTCCATGGTGTCAATGACGCCTTCCAGCAATCCGGAGAAGAGTCCGCCCTCCTCGCCGGAAAGGGAGTGGTGTTTCAGGAGATTCCCGAGGGGGATGCGGAGCAGCAGGAGGACCAGCGGGGCCACGATGAAGACCAGGCTCCAGGTGTGGAAGCGCCGGGTGACCAGGCTGACCAGCACGGTGATGAGGCAGCTCCAGTAGAAGAGAAGCCCCAACACGCCGTATTTGTCGAAGGTTCCCTCGAAGAACTTCTTGGCGCGGAAATGGTTGATGATGTTGAAGATCAGGGATACGCTGAGGAAGACCACGCCCACGCCCACGGCGGTGAGCAACAGCTGCGAAAGATCCTTGGTGTGCATCGGCGAGGGGGAGATCCAGAGCCGCGGAATCCACTCCTCGTTGCCGAAGACGCTTCCGTAGAGGATGCCGAAGAGCATGGCGGAGCCGCCGCAGCACAGAAGGAAGGTGCCCGCGTCCTTCGCGCCCTGGGAGGAGGCCTTCCGCAGGCGCAGAAGCAGTCCAATGAGGAAGAGGACGCCGCCCTGCCCCAGGTCGCCGAACATGAATCCGAACATGACCATGAAGGTGATGGCCACGAAGAGGGAGGGATCCAGCTCCCGGTAGTTGGGCATGCCGAAGTTGGTGACCAGCGCCTGGAAGGGGCGCGTCAGGGCGTTTCCGGAGAGCTGCACGGGGACTTTCTCCGCCTCCTGGGCCTCCACTTCGTCCACTTCGCGGGACTCCACCACGCCGGTGCCACCGGTGGCCTCGTCCACCAGCTTCTGGAGCTTCGGGAGATCCTGGGCGGGCAGCCAGCCGGAGACGCAGTAGAGCTGGCGGCTGTGGCCGAACATCCCCTGCGCCTGGCGGATGGCCAGGAGGCCCTTCAGCTGTTTCTGGATGGCCAGCAGCAGCCCGCCGTATTCCTCGCCCAGGGAGACCACCGCCAGGCGCGCCTGGTTGATCTTCACGCGGAGCTCTTCCAGGCACACGTCGATCTTTCCGCGCTCCTCGCTCACAGTGCCCGCGATCTCCGGCAGCGCGATCTTCTTGAAGCCCAGCTTCTCCAGGGTGTCCTCCACCGCGAAGCGCTTCCTGCGGCTGGTGACCACCAGGAGCTCGCCGCCCTTGGAGGCGGGCGCGGGCACCAGCAGGCAGTCGTCCGCCAGGGTCTGCCGGGCTCGGATCATGGCGTCCTCCTTGAGGATGCCGGCCAGGACGCAGAGTTGGGAAAGATTCCGCAGGGTATCCATACGGACGGAGGGGAAGGGGAATCCCGCCAGCGCGTGGCTCTGCTGCTGGAGGCCGGTCTGGCTCTCCAGGAGCTTTCCGAGGTCAGCCTCCACCTCCTGGTAACGTTTATCAACCTTGTCGAAGAGCTCCTGGATCTCCTGCTGGGAGAGGGTTGCCACGGCGGGGGCGGCGGCGCCCCCCTCAATGCCCAGGGCCTCCAAAAGCACTCCGCAACGGCGCAGCTCCTGTTCGATCTCCCGGATGTCGGTCTCCGTGTCCACATTCTCCAGCAGGCGGTTGTGGGATGCGGCGGTGGCGTTCACCAGGTGGAGCATCCCGGAACGTCCCAGCGATTCCGTCAGCGCGCCCAGGTGGCGGCTGAAGACCAGGAGGTTCACTTTGACCATTCGGTTTGGCAGAAACATGCTCGGCTCCGGAGGAGGGGGAAGAGGAAGGGATGCGTGGCGTCAAGGGGGCGTCCGGCTAGCGGATCATCATGGCGGCGATGTCGGAGGCGGGGAGGTTGAAGCGGATGCCCTCGTAGATCCGGGAGAGATTCACGGTCTCCTGGATCAGCAGGACGGGATAGGCGGCCAGGGCGTGCCAGGGCTCGGCGGCGTCATAGAAGAACTTCCGCGCCTGGTGGGCGATGTGGCAATGGAGAAGGTGTTCCTGGCGGGTGACGTCCGTCTCGCCCCCCAGGAGATCACGGTAGTACGCGGGGACGGCCTGCAAGACATCCCCGGGCCCGGCGCCCTCCTGCGCCAGGCGGTCGAAAACGTGGCGCGGGAACTCCAGGCCCCCGTCGCTCCAGGCATGCGAGAGTCCCCGGGGATCCAGGTGGTAGAAGCTGGCGTTGCGCAGGGCCGTGGTGATGTTCTGGCTGTCTATCTGCTGGCCCTTCAGGAGCGTCAGCACCCGGCGGCAGGCGCCGGGGAGGCGTCCGATGGCGTGGAGCTCCTCCTGATTGGAGAGGTTGTCCACGGCGCACTCGGCGCGCATGAGGTCGTGGTCCTCGGAAAGCCGCCTTGCGATTTCGGTGAGCTCCGGGCTTCCGGTGGCCTGGAAGAAGAGCCGGAGGAATTGTTCGTCGGTGGTGGCGTCCAGCAGGGTCAGCAGGTCGTTCTCGCGGACCGCCGCCCGCGGGAAGCGGATCAGGGCATCGCCCGGATGCGCCTCGCGCTCCGGGAAAAAACGGTAGTTCAGGACCGTCTTGCAGTTCTCCCGCTCCAGGGCGCGGCACAACACCGCACAATATTCGCCGTAGGCGCCACCCGCCATGGCCCCCAGCTTCTCCAGACGGGCGTGCTGACGCAACAGCAGCTGCTCGGCCACCCGCTCGGGCCCCGTCACGGACAATACGCCACGGGACTGCAGGAGATGGAAAAAGTTCTCTTCGGTGGCACTGCGCAGCAGCTCGTCCAGCACGGTTCCCGCAGCGGCGCGGGACCACCAGCCGTGCAGGCGGGCATACAGAAAATCCAATCCTAGTTGGAGATTGCGTTCGGTCATGAAAGGAGAGGGCCGTCCGATGGCGCCTCGCGGGATTCTCCTACAACGCCATAAGCTCCCTCAACAATGTGCGGCGATAGCCCTCCAGTTCTTTGGAGAAGGCCGCCCCCCGGCGGGGCAGCTCCGCCTCGCTCTTCGCCAACGCCGCAGCGCGCTCCTTCTGCGCGGACTCCAAAATGCCCGCCTCCAGGGCGGCGCACTCCTCCGCCAAGGCACGGGACGCCGTGCCGCTGGCCTCCGCCAGGGAACGCGTGCTCTCCTCGCGGATCCGCAGCGCCTCCGCCTCCGCCTGTTTCACCAGGGCCTCGCCCTGCCGATCCACGGCAAGCATCCGCTCCAGAACGTCTTCCATACTTGATGCGATGCGCTCCTTTTCGCGTTTCGTGAAACAGAACCCCGCTCCCGAAAGCGCCGGCCAGCCACCACTCCCCCGTACGCCGACGGCTCCCTGAAGGTGCCGGGGCTCCCTATTCCTGGGTGGCGATGATATTCAGGACGTCCTCTGCGCTCCGCGCCGCGCGGATGCGCTGGGCAAACTCCGGCAGGGCGAAGAGACGGGAGATCTCCGCCAGCACCTCGATGTGCTGGGCGGGATTCTCGGGATCCGCAAAGATCGCGATGACGATATACACCGGCGCGCCGTCCAGGGAATCGTAGTCGATGCCATTCCGGGAAATCCCCAGCGCCAGAATCGACTGCTTCGCCTCCGGGAGCTTGCCGTGGGGCAGCGCAATGCCGTTGCCCACGCCGGTGGACATCTTCTCCTCGCGCTCCTCCAATACGCGGACCGCCGCCACCGCGTCATGCACCAGCCCGTTCTTCACGAACAGCTGCACCATCTCCGGGAAAAGCTCCTCCTTCGTCTCGCTCACAAGATCCATCTGGATCAGCGAAGGAGTCAAATATTCTGAAATCTTCATGTTGTATTCTCCTCTAGGCAAGCAGAGTACACCCTACCGATGGAGGGCGGTCGACTGCCTAATTTAACCCCTTTCCGATAATCCGGCAAACCTATTTTCCACACGAATCATGCCCCGCCCGCAGTCCCAAAAGGCGCCGCATGCGCCTTGCCGGCTATGCCTCGCCAAGCCGCCGGCGTGCGGCGAATTCAGCCAGCAAGACCGCCAGGAGAAGGACGGGGGCAAGACTTGGCGGCAGAATCGGCCTTTCCTGGAGATCCCAGGGGATGTTTTGAGAGACGGGGAGCGCATCCCAGTCCAGGGACGCGGGATTTTGGAGTGCGGTTCCCGCGGTGATGCGCGCCGCGTCGCGGAGGAGCTGTGGATTCGCGGCCAGGTTCTGCAGCTCCTTCCCGCCGGCATGGACGGGGAGCCACTGTTCCTGGACGAGCGGCGTGGCGCCGGGGGCGGTTTCCACGGCAAAGAGAAGACCGGCGACTCCTGGGGAACCGGGGGTGTATTCTCCCTGGAAGCGTCCGGTCTCCTGGGAGTCGGGAAACAGTGGCACCACGATGCGCGCGTTTTCCTGTGTGAGGACGGTGAGCGTGGGCCGCGCGTTTTCGGCGGGGAGGAAGTCCGCGCCGCGGACGCGGAGCGCCAGGGTGTTCGGCTGGTTCGCCACCAATCCGTCCCCGGGGAGTTCCAATTCCAGCTGGGGCTGGCGGTTTTCCGCAAGCCAGAGGAGGAGCGCCTTCCAGAAGAGCGCATGGAGAGCGGGGGTCTGGGTCTCCGGGAGCTCGTTCCCACCGACAAAAGCCCATCGCCAGCTCTCCGAGAGACCACACCACGCCACGCGCCCTGCGCCGTAGTTCCCCTCCGCCAGCAGCACGCAGCGGCCGGACTGGTCCCGCAGGACGCTCCGCGCCACCCGGGAGGGATTCCGGCAGACGGCGTATTCCGTCTCCAACGGGAGCGGTTCCCATCGCTGGAAGAGCCCGTTCTGGAAGATCAGGGGCTCGCCATCCGCGCGGACGGCGGAGGCGGGGGAGGTCTGCTGGATGGCGAAGTCCTTCCCCGGCAGGAGGTTCGCCAGCTCCCCGGGGACTTGGGCGCCATCGCCGATCCAGAGGAGCCCTCCGCCTTGTTTCTCCACAAAATCCCGGAGGGCCTGCCGCTGGTGCGCCGTCAAGGCGTTTGCGGTATCACAGGGAAGAAGAACCGCGTCGTAGGGAGCGTATTGCTCCAGTCGAGAGGGGAATTCCTTCGGCGTGGCGTCCAGTCCGTAGGCGAAGAAGGGATGTTGTGCCTCCCAGCCGGGCTCCCGGCGGACGCCGCCGTCCCCGGAATCCCCGTCTTTTACGGGCTTTTGTAGGCGGATGAGCGCGTGGAGGGCGAGGGTGGCGTCGTTGCGGAGGTCTTTCAGGAGGAAACGCCACTGCCAGGAGGGTCCATCCTCCAGGTAGAGCACCTTCCGCATGGGGGGACGGAGGCATTCCACCACCGTCCAGGCAGCATCGTCATTGGGCAGTTGGTCCCCGGGGAGGGAGGGGATTTCCGCCTTGAGGGCGTATTGTCCGGGGGCGGGGAAGGGCGGCAGGGGCAGTTCCAGGCGCAGTTCCTCGCCGGGGTGGATCTCCGCCTCGCTTTGCGCCAGGAGCTCCCCCGCGCGTTCCCGGACGGCCACCGGCACCCGCCTGGCGTCCCCCAGGGTGCTGCGGAGGACCACGGACAGCACGCCCTCTTTGCCGGGCTGGAACTCCCGCTTCCCGTCCGCGGGGAAGGCGACCTGGAGATTCGCGGGGGGGCGCTCCTCCCCGAGAGTCACCGTGGAGATGGGGATGCCTTCCCGCGCAAACTCCTTCGACTCGTCCAGCAGAGAACCACCCAGGTCCGCGCCGTCGGAAAGAAGCAGCACGCCCCGGAGGGGCATGGCGCCCGGTCGACGGGATTCCTCGCGGAGGGCGTGGAGGGCGGCGCCCAGGTCGGTCTCGCCGGGAAGCGGCGTATCGGGGGAGTGCGCCCCCCAGGCATGGAGGAAGCCCTCGGCGCCGGCGAAGCGCCAGGCGGCCAGGGGCGCCTCCGGAGGCGCGTCAAAGACCAGATGCCGGGCGGCGGCCAGACGGTTGCAACGTCCGCCCGAAGCCCCCTGCAGCCGGCAGTCGGCCCGCGCCGCCATGGAGGCGGAGGCGTCTGCCAGCGCCGCGATCCGCGACCCCCCGGGACGTGGCGACCGCTGTCGCCGCGCGGGCTGAAGGAGCCAGAGGTTCAGGAGCGCCAGGGCCGACAACCGGAGGGCCAGCAGCGCGGCCCGTTGCCGCCAGGCCAGCCCCCTTGCGCGGCGCAGGCGGAATGCGCGTAGGGCGGCCAGAAGGAGTGCGGCGTCCAGGGACAGGAGCACCCAGAGGGGCAGCCATGGGTGGCAAACGAGGGCGCAATGGACGGCGGCGTCCGGCATGGCGGCGGGCTAGTCTTTCAGGGCCTGGCGCAGCACGGAATGCCTGCGCGCACGGCACTCCTCGACGAATTCCATCTGGGAGGCCACCATCTCCTCCACGGACATCTCCAGGGCCCGCCGATGGTCCAGGAAACGCTTGGCGCGCGCCACCATGGAATAGAGCTCCCGGAGGAAGCCATTCTTCTGGAAGGCCTCCAACTCCTGGGGCGTCAGGTGGTTCTGCAAATAGTCCTGATGGAGCAGCCGCGCCAGGCGGCGGTAGCGCCGGGCCACTTCCTGGCCCAGCAGGGGCGCGCGGCGGTAGCTTGCGTAATAAATGGAGAGGCGACGCACCACCACCTCCCGCTGCCGGATGGAATCGAACTGCCGGCTGAGGAGGTCCAGGTTGTTGCAGATCTGGGCAAAGGCCACTTCGTCGCTGAAGGTGAAACGCCGGATGGTCTCCACGGGCGTGCGGCCCTCTTTCAGGTCCACGAGAAACGCCCGGCGAATGACCTTCTCCGCGAAGGTCCGGACCGCCTCCTCCCACTCCCGGAGGCTCTGCCCCACCATTCCCAGAAAGGCCATGGCCAGCTTCATGGCGCCGTCGGGCAGCCGCAGCAGGTGGTCGGAGAGGACAATCATGGGCTGGTAGGCGTTCTCCATGCCATGCAGCTCCGCCAGCAACGCCTGGTGAAGCAACGCCTCCTCCCGGGCGTCATCCAGCCTCGCGCCGCCCGTGGCCGCCCCGACGTCCCCTCCCAGGCCGAGAAAGCGCTGGACGGAGGCCCCGAACTCCTGGAGAGCGTGCTCCAGCCAGGAGAGGAGCCGCGGATCGTCCAGGCGCTCCATCTTCACCAAAAGCTTCAGGTGCGCCAGATTGCTGGTGCGGGGCGCGGGGCCGTGGGCGTTCCAATGGCGCAAAAAGAGCCGGTCGGCGATGCCGTCGGCCCGCCGCGCCACCAGGGGCCACTCCTCCAGGAGGGCCGGATCCCCGCACCAGCGCAGGAGCCATTCCCGGATGTCGGGAGAGAGTGCGGGCGCCCGCCGCATGACCCAGAGGACGTCGCGGATGACCTCCGGCGCCAAAGAGCCCTCCTGCGCGCGGAAGAGCTCGGCGATCCACCGCTGGAAGGCGTCCGCGTCCAGGAGCCAGAGGACCTGGAAGCCGATGCCGTAGACGGTGTCCACCACCTCCACGCGGCGCCGAAAGGCGTCTGCCGCCCGGGTGATGGATTCCGGGATCTCGGTGCGCTGGAGGATCTTGCAGCGGTCCAGGGGCGCGTATTCCCGGGGATGCGGCAGGGCCAGGGCGCGGGAGACGCCGCTGTCGGCGCGGATGGCGGAGGCGTCAGCCCCGCCGGGGTCCCGGAGGGTGATTTCGCCGGATTCCAGGAGCTTCTGGACGCCTTTCTCCAGGAGCCGATGATACTCTTTCAGGGCGTCGGAGCCGACGCGGAGGGTCCCCGTGTGCAAATAGAGTTCCAGGAGTCGCCGCACTTGGGCGGCGGCCTGCGGGAATGCCCCGGGGCCGCAGAGGGCGCAGAGCTCCTTGAGGCGCAGCCAGACCCGTTCGGGGATGTCAGGGTTCAGGTCCTCCAGACCCTTGAGGATCCGGAGGAGTTCCGCCCGAAGGGCGGCCGGTGCGCCTTCCTGGTTGCGGGTCATCGTCCGAGAGCCAGGCGGAGGCCGAATTTCTCGGGGAGACGGGCCATGTATATCTTGTTCTGGGCCATCTCCAAATCATAGGGTTCCCGGATCAGCTCCAGGTGCCGGGTCTCCACCTCGTAGGTGCAGGCGCAGGCGCGGGGATCCCGGTCGCGGGGCTGGCCGACGCTCCCCACGTTCACCATCACCTTGTGGTCCGTGGGGACCGTGTAGGGACGGATGAAGTCCACGAAGGGTGCGTGTCCGGGCATGTCGATGCCGATGAGGGGGGAATGGGAGTGCCCGCAGAAGGCCAGCGGGCATTCCTGGCGCTCGAAATTCGCCGCGAAGGAGTCTTCATCCAGGCAGTAGGACCACTTTCCGCGGGCGAAGGAGGAGTGCAGCGCCACCATGTCGTCGCCCAGCTGGAGGCGCATGGGAAGTTCCGCCAGCCAGCGGATGTCATCGGCGGAGAGGTTCTTCTGGGTCCATTCGATGGAGGCCAGGATCTCCGGCCGCAGGCGTCCATTGGCGGGCGTCATGTAGGAGGAGGCGTACTCGTCATGGTTTCCCATGACGCTGGGGATCTCCCGGTCCTGGATGATGTGGAGGCATTCGGCGGGGTTGGCGCCGTAGCCCACGATGTCGCCCAGGCATACCAGCATGTCGCAGGACGCCTGGTCCAGACGCTTCAGAATCGCCGTCAGGGCCTCCAGATTCCCATGGACATCGCTGAAAAATCCGATTTTGGTCATCGTGCGGGGAAGGGGGTGTGGGTAGGCCGCGCCACGCCGTCCGGCGGCGCGTCGTCGCGGGTGGCGGGGGGTGGGTGGCGCGAAGGTGCAGGTGCGGCATGCGTCATCCCCGTGGCGGCGGCGGAACGAGTCGTGGGATACGGCTTCCTGTCTATCCCTCTGTCAGAACAGGGGAAACTACATTAACGCCCGTCACCTGCGGAGGGGGCTCCGGTCCGGGGGACTCCCCTCCGGCCGGATCGCGGATTTCATGCCGGCGCAATTCCGCCGTGAACCGGTGGCATTGTGGGCTTTAAGATAATCTCTTTTTCCCCCTTTGCGTTCTTTCGCCCTCCCACCCATGGGACAAAAGCTCCACTTTTTATTCCTGGCGGCCGCGCTCCTCTTCTTCGGCGCATTCTTCCTGCTCCCCGTGGGGGAAATCCTCCTGGGAGGACTGACCGACGGCGCAGGACACCCTACACTCTTCTTCCTGGCCGAGGTCTTCCGGAACCCCCTCTACCGCGACGGGCTCTGGAACTCCTTCCTCATCGCCACGGGAACCACCGCACTCTCCCTGGCCATGGCCATGCCGCTGGCATGGCTGGCCGACCGCTACGACTTCCGGGGAAAGGGCCTCTGGACGGGGCTGCTCATGACGCCGATGATCCTGGCGCCCTTCGTGGGCTCCCTGGGAATGCAGTGCATCCTGGGGCGCTACGGCGCGTTGAACCAACTGCTTCTGAAGGCGGGGGTCCTGTCGCCGGGGCAGGAGATTGACTGGCTGGCCGGCAGCATGGGGGCCGTGATCCTCCTGGAGGCCCTCCACCTCCAGCCGATCCTCTTCCTCAACCTCACCGCGGCCTTCGCGAATGTGGACCCCGCCCTCCTGGAGGCCGCACAGGACTGCGGCTGCACCGGCTGGCGACGATTCCGGAAAATCACCCTGCCGCTGGTCCGCCCCGGACTCTTCGCGGGATGCACTCTGGTCTTCATCTGGTCCTTCACGGAACTGGGAACCCCCCTCATGTTCAATTTCGAACGGGTGACGCCTGTCCAGGTTTTCCTGGGAATCAGCGAGATGGGGCGCAGTCCAATGCCCTACGCCCTGGTGACCGTCATGATGGTCGCCGCCGCCACCGCATACCTTCTGGCAAAGGCGCGCTTCGGGCGGGACGCCTACGCCATGAGCGGGAAGGCCGGGCGCTCCACGCCTCCCAAAAAACTGCGCGGATTCGCCTGCGCCGCCGCCACCGCGCCCTTCGCCCTTGTGGCATTTTTGGGAGTGCTCCCGCACCTGGGCGTCATGGGACTGGCCCTGGGACGCGGATGGTATCAGCGCATCTTCCCGCAGGCCGCCACGTTGGAGCACATCCAAACCGCGCTGGGACACTCCCTCACAGTCCCAAGCATCCTCAACAGCCTCCGGTACTGCGGCATCGCACTGGCGCTGGCCATGGCGTTGGGGCTCTTCATCGCCTGGGCCGCCGTCCGCGGAAAACACCGCGCCGGATGGCTCCTGGACGCCCTGGCAATGCTCCCCCTGGCGGTCCCCGGAATCGTGGTCGCCTTCGGATATCTGGCCATGACGGGACGCGGACGGCTCTTCCACTTCCTCAACCCCATCGAAAACCCCACCGCACTGCTGGTGATCTCCTACGCCATCCGGCGGGTGCCATACGTGGTCCGCTCCGCAGTGGCCGGACTCCAGCAGACCTCCGTCTCCTTCGAGGAGGCCGCGCAGTCCCTGGGCGCCAGGCCCTGGACCGTCCTGCGGCGCATCACCATGCCGCTCATCGCCGCGAACCTCCTGGCGGGCGCCATCCTCACCTTCAGCTTCTCCATGCTGGAGGTCTCCGACTCTCTCCTCCTGGCACAGAAGGCAGAATACTACCCCATCACAAAGGGCATCTACGACCTGGCGTCCTTCCTGGGAGAGGGCGGCTCCGTGGCCGCCGCCCTGGGACTCTGGACCATGCTCTTCCTGGGGGCATCCTATCTCCTGGCCTCCGCACTCCTGGGAAAGAAAATGGGTGCCATCTTCCGGGGCTGAAACACCGAAGAAAAAAAGGGGGGGGAAAGAGGCATTGCCCCGCCACAAAAGAACGATGCCGGAATGCACTCTCGGCGCAAAAGGAAAAACGCAGAAAACGCGCAAAAAAGATCACAAAATCCGACGCGGCATATTGAAAAAAAAAAATAAAACTACATTGCCGGTACGCCGGACGCGATATTCTAGACAAACAGGTATTTCATAAAAAGGCACGGAAATTCCCTCCCGGATTTTCCGTCAGAATCCTCTTTCATACCTCTTTTTCCAACGGAGACAAAAGGCAAATCCATGAAACTCTTCCTCCCATACATCCTTCTTGCCGTATTTGGACTCGGTGCGTTCGTTTCCTACAAGGTCACCCACCCGACGGACCGGGAGACCTTTGACGGCACCCCCCAAAGCTACTCCGAATGCGTCCTGCTCTGCGAGAAATACATGATCTGCAAGGAGAATGAAGACGGCTCCATCGAAAAGCTGACAGACTGGAACGGCTGCCCCGGACTGCGCATCAACTTGCGCGACAAGCTGAAGAACGCCCCGGACTTCGAATTTGACGTGGAAAAACCCGAGACGAACTTTGCCAACATAAACCTCCACTACGGAAGGCATCTGGTCAATGACAGCGATTTCACCTACAAGGGCAGCGAGAAAAAGGCGGTGGCATTCATCGACAAAAAGCTTCTGTGGAAGAATCTGAAGAACCAGGAAGTGCTTTTCGGCGCCGGCCCCGTCATCAAGGGCTCGCTCATCTCCCGGACAGAGAACAACTCCTCCGAGAAAGAGTGGGAATTCGTGGCCTGGTGCTCACGTGCGGAAGACATCAAGAGGATGGGCCAGCTAGGCAACAAGAACCGTTACAAGCACAGCAAATACTTCATTTCATTCATCGGCCATCTGCACTTCAAAAAATAGGCCGGAGAGAAAAGAATGTTCAAAATCCTATTCACGATATTGACAGTGGCAAGCCTCCTGGCGCCGCCCCTCTTCGCCGGTTCATACTATGACGAATACGACTCCTTTGGCAGAAAGCGCGTCCCGGACTGCTACCAGGACCAGTATCGGCGGCGGCCTTGCAGACGAGAGCCTCCGCCGCCGCCGCCCAGATGCGGCTACTACAACGACTGCTACGGCGCGCCGGGGGACATCGTGGTGCTTGAAACCGGTTGCGACGAATATACAAAATACCAGGTCCGGAAGAACGGCACTCTGCGGAAAAAGAACAAGATGAAGGTTCTCCACAAGAAGAACGGCGGCACGGTCAAGATCCACCAGAAGATGCCGAAGCGGATCAAGGTCAGGCCCCGGAGGGGCCGTTTTCCCCGGTGACGGGCGAAAGCGCCACGTCATGACCGGGCGGGGCGGGGCGAAGCCGGGCAGCCACCAGCCCGCCAAGCACTAGGCGCGGGGCCCGCTGGCTCCCTGGATGCCGTCCATGCATTCCAGGACGAGGGCGGTCCGGCAGGGAAGGTATACGGACAGGTATCGATATTCTCCCTGTGGGGCCCGGTTGTAGAAGTGCTGTCCAGGCTGGACGCGTCCGAAGCCGTCGTAGGGTTTTGCGTCTGAGTCCAGGACGAGGGCGTATTCGCCGCCCTGGCAGGGGAGGTTCAGATCCTGATAGGATTGCGTAGGGTGGAAATTGAACGCCAGGAGGAGTCCGTCGCGTTCGAATACGATGAGATGCCGTTCCTGGTCCACCAGCCGGTATTCCGGGGTGGTCTGGAAGAAGTGCGGGTGCCTGCGGAGCAGTTCGATCATTGCGTGGTCGAAGGCCAGGAGGCTGGAATAGCGGAGATTCGGGTCGTCTGCCAGGTCCCAGCGGCGGCGTGCGTGGTCGTAGGACCATCCGTTGCCCTCCCGGGGGAAGTCCAGCCATTCCGGGTGCCCGAACTCGTTGCCCATGAAATTCAGGTATCCACTCCTGGCGGTGGCGGCGGTGACCAGCCGGGCCATCTTGTGGAGGGCGATTCCGCGGTCCACCAGGAGATTCTGGCTCTGCCGGTCCATGGCCTGGTACATGGCGTTTCCAAGGCACCGGAAGAGGAAGGTCTGCCCTCCCACTAACGCCTGGTCATGGCATTCCACGTAGGAGAGCGTCTTTTCCTCCTGTCGGCAGTTGGTCAGCTCGTACCACAGCGCCCCCATGTCCCAGTATTCGTCAGGGCGGTCCAGGAGCTTGAACCAGAGATCGGTGATGCCCATGGCCAGCCGGTAGTCGAATCCGATGCCGCCCTCCTGGACGGAAAACGCCAGGCCGGGCATTCCGGAGATGTCCTCGGCGATGGTGACGGCGGGTCGCGGGAGCTGGTGGCAGAGCTCGTTGGCCATGGTGAGATACGCCACGGAATCCCAGTCCACATTGGGGCCGAAATAATCCTGGTATCCCTGGAAGGCGTGCCCCAGCCCATGGTCGAAGTAGAGCATGCTGGTGACGCCGTCGAACCGGAAGCCGTCCAGATGGTATTCCTCGAGCCAATAGCGGCAATTCGAGAGGAGGAAGCGCGCCACCTGGGGCTTCCCGTAATTGAAGCAATAGGAATTCCAGGCGGGATGCTCGCCGCGGGGCCCATCGTGGAAGAACTGGTCCCGGCGACCGCAGAGATTGCCCAGGCCCTCCAGCTCGTTCTTCACGGCGTGGGAATGGACCAGGTCCATGACCACGCGGAGGCCCAGGCCATGCGCGGCGTCCACCAGCGCCTTCAGGTCCTCGGGGGAGCCGAAAAGCTCCTCGGGGGCGAAGAAATTCGCCACGTGGTAGCCGAAGGAGGCGTAGTAGGGATGCTGCGCCACCGCCATAAGCTGGAGGCAGGTGTATCCCTCTTGGGCGATGCGCGGGAGCGTCTTTTCAGCGAACTCGCGGTAGGTGCCCACGCGGGGCTCCTCCTGCGCGATGCCCACATGCGCCTCGTACACCAGCATCTGGGGGGCGGGGCGGAAATCATCGTGGAGCCAGGGATAGTCGCGGGTCTCCTCCCGCACCACGGCGTTGAATAGGACATTGCCATTCCCCTGGACTTCCCGGCGCACCTGCGAAGCCGCCGTGGGGAGTCGCCAGCCCTGCCCCCCGGGCCACTCCACAAAGAGCTGGCAGCTCTGCCCCTCGCGCATCAATTCGCCGGGGATCTCCGCCTGCCAGTCCTCCGTGCCCGGCACGGGATGCAGCTCAAACCAGGGCGAGGAGGCCCACTGGTTGAAGTCGCCCAGAAGACAGGCGGCGGTGGCGTTGGGGAGCCACTCCCGAAAGCGCCACGTGCCATTGGGGAGACGATGGAAGCCGTAGGTCTCGTGCCAATCCGCGGCCTCCCGCAGGGTCTCCACCCCCCGGAAGTCCAGCAGCTCCCGGCGGCGCTGCGCCACGAACTCCTGGCGCTCCCGGTAGACCTCCCGGAAGGGCTCCAGCCAGGGATCCCGGAAGAGCGCGGGGGCGGCGCCCTCCCCCTCGGCGGCGGGACTCTCCGGACGCGCTGCGCCGCCGGGTGCCGCCTGGGTGGCGGCGGGGTCGTGCTTCTCTGTCTGGGGGAATGCCATGGGTCGGGAGGAAGGAGGGAGGGAAGTCGTGTGTGGGCGGGCTAGTCCGCCTGCCACTCCACCAGCTTCCGGTTGAGCATCTTCTCGTAAAGGTCGATATATGCCTGGGCGGTCTGATGGTGGTTGAAGCGGGCCTTGCTCTCCACCATGATCCGGCGGATCTCGCGCTCGCGCACTTCCCGGGGCTGGGACCAGAAGTTCATGGCCTGGTCGATGGCCCAGAAGAGCCCGCCGTTGTCGAAGTTCTTGAAGACGAAGCCGTTCCCCGTGTGGGCATGGACGTCCAGGTCCGTGACGGTGTCGTGGAGACCGCCGGTGTCGTGGACGATGGGCAGGCTTCCGTAGATGGGGGCGGTCATCTGGGGCAGTCCGCAGGGTTCGTAGCTGGAGGGCATCAGGATGAAGTCCGAAGCCGCGTACCCCTGCTTGGAGAGCTCCTTGTCGAAGGAAAGGACCGCCACCAGGCTATGGAACTTGTGCTGGTCGGCGATGGAGCGGAAGACATTCTGGTAGGGCCCGTCCGCCACGAACGCGAACTGAATCTGCTGGTCCCAGTATTTGTGGATGACATCGTAGAGAATGTTGGAGAGCAGCTGGGGCCCCTTCTGGATGGGGTCCAGGCGGCTGGGCCAGAAGAAGAGCGGCGCGTCGGGATTCACCTGCAGACCCAGTTTCTTCTGGAACTCCGCCTTGATCTTCCGCTTGGCCTCGGCGTGCGTCTCCGGAGTGTAGTGGATCGACAGCTCGGGGTCCACCGCGGGGTCGTCATCCGGATCCGGCGCATTCAGGATTCCCGTGGCCACGCCGGCGTAGTACTTGTTGGCGATTTCGTTCCGGATGTACTGGGGGATGAATCCGATGCGTCCGTCCACGATCTCCTTCAGGAAGGTAGGGGAGACGGTGTTGATGAAATGGCTGGCGAAGATTCCGGAGGTCAGGAAGTCCACCTGGTTGGTGGAGCGGCTCTCCTCGTAGGAGTATGGCGGGCGCTCGAAGTAGAGGTTGTGCCAGAAGAAGGCGGCGTCAATGCCGGCGTCCTCAATGCACTCCATGGTGGTCTTCTGGGTATGGATGTTGTGTACCGTGAAGAGGCTGGGGATGTGCATCCGGCGCGCGAAAGCGGGCAGCAATCCGGTCATCCAGTCATTGCAGTGGATCAGGTCCGGCTGCAGTTCGGGGATGGTGTGGTTGATGACCTCGCGCTGGAAAGCCAGGCTGATGCGCTGGGAGCGGACGGGGTCGCTGGAATAGACGCGTTCGCGGTAGTTGAAGATGTAGTCTTTGGCGAAGTGGACGCGCTCCTCGGGCATGGCGCTGGAGAGCTGCTGGCGGCGCTTCTCGTAGTGGTCCAGGCGGTTGGGGTCGATGTGGTAGAGCTTCCGGTAGAAGGGCAGCGCCACGTGGACGTCCGCGCCCATGTTGTAGAGGGCGGAGACCAGCGACGCGGAGACATCCGCCAGGCCGCCGGCCTTGGAGGAGTAGCTCACCGACTGGTTCGTCAAATCGCTGTACTGGTTGGTGCCCAGGCCGTGGTTCAGGATCTCCTGGGGAAGATAGGTGATCTCCGGGGTCACCACCAGAATCTTCGGACGGCTCGGCGCCACCTGTTGCCCGCCGTCCTCGCGATGGAGGATCTGGACATCCGACTTGGTGTCCATCAGCTCCTCGGCGCTCTTCGTGGGTACCAGCCTGGGAGCGGAATTCTCTTTGGTCATGGCTATGCGGTCTCCGGTTGCTGAATTTCAGGAAACGAATGGCGGGCGCACGCGCCCGGAATCCGCCGGACGCCGGAATGCGGCGCCGGGAGGGGCGGAAGCGGGGAAGGGAAGCGGGCTATGCCTCCGGGACGTCCAGGACGTTGTTCCGGGTGCCGTAGTCGTTGGAGGACTCCTTGGGGTTGGCGGGATCCAAGATCCACTGCCCGTCCACCACCAGCTTGTACTCGTAGCGGCCGGGCTTCAGAAGCAGGCACACCGCGTATTCGCCGTTGCCCGCCTTGTCCGTCAACGCGCGGTCCTCGGGAGCCCACTCATTGAAGGTGCCCGCCACGAAAACCTGATGGCCGGGCTCGCCCTGATAACGGAAGGTGACACGACGTCCACGGGGCTGGCCGGCGCGGGGATTCTTCCGGACTGCACGCTTCTTCGCACTCTTGGCTGCGGCTTCGCTCTTCTCAGTCATAAGTGGTATGTCTCCTCTCCCAAAACCGGGAGGTTGCGGACTCGCCGCCCCCGCCGGGCGAAATACAAGCCCTGTCAATAAAAACGCAAGGTCATCGGATCGGGAAACCCTGCCGCCAAAAAAAGACCAGCCCGGCCCATCCCGGCGGCAACGGGGGGTACTATAACGCGTAAAGCACGGACTCCAAACAGGAAAGGGACTTTGGCAAAAATCTCGTTTCCCTGCGTAATACCCCCTGACACACCAGGACACAATATCCATCCAACCGTTTCCACACGACAATTATATGACATAATTGAACAATGGCGTTATTTAGGAAATACAGCGTGTTAAAATTGTCAGCGTTTGTCAAAAATCGTCAGTTTTTTTTAGAATTGTATTGCCCCGGCGGGGTCTCTTGTCCATTTCCAGGAGGGGTTCCAGAAGAGCGTGGGCGCAGAGGAGTCCGGCGGTTGCGGTGACGGTGACAAGGGAGCCCATGGGGCGCCGTTCCCCGGGGGCTTCGGCCTCCGCCTGGCAGAGGAGGGGGAGTTCCCGGGAGGCGACGCACGGGATGTCCAGGGGGACGCCTTCCCGGCGAAGCGCCTTCCGGAGGATTCGCGCCAGGGGGCTTCCGCTGGTCTTCTCCAGGGTGGTGATTTCCAATTGTGCGGGGTCGGTGAGATTCGCGGCCCCCAGGCTGGTGACCACGGGGATGCCGCGGGTGCGGCACTCCTTCAACAGCGCCAGCTTTGCGGCGCGGTCGTCCACGGCATCCAGGACGGCGCTCCATGCGCGGTTTTCCAGCAATGCGGGGATATTCCCCGGAGTCAGGCGGCCGGGCAGCTCCATCAGCGTGACCTCGGGATTGACATCGCGGAGTCGCTCCGCCACCACGGCGGTCTTGGGGCGTCCCAGGGTGCTGTGGAGCGCCGGGAGTTGCCGATTCAGATTGCTGGAATGGACCTTGTCGAAGTCCGCCAGCCCCAGGGTGCCGACGCCGCAACGACAGAGGGCCTCCGCCGCCCAGGAGCCCACGCCCCCCAGGCCGCACACCAGAATCCGCGTCTGCGAGAGGCGCGCCAGCGCCTCCTCGCCGACCAGCAGTCCGAGCCGGGAGAGATCCAATGCCATGACAAAACGGGAATCCAGGGGATAATAAAAAAAGGGGACGGAGAGTGATAATTTGGTTCTCCAGCAGAAAGAGGGGGGATTTTCCGCCGGGAACGGACTCTCCGTCCCCAAATGGGGGTCTCGGGAAGGATTTCCACCCTTCCTGATTGACTGTTGCCTAACTATAACGAGGAAAGCCGATTTTACAAGCAAACGCCTTTTGCCTGCAAAACCGGCTTTTCTGCCGTCCTGGGGAATGGGGCCGGCGGCGACGCCGGCCAATTCCGCGTTTTACTCGTGCTCCAGGGCGAGGGTCTGGGTGGGGGCGTCGCAGACTTCGGCGGGGCCGAAGTACTGGATGGGTCCGGGATAGCGGAACTCGACGCCCTTCGCCCACTTGTCGCGGTTGGCGGCGAGGGTCTGGAAGGGCTTTGCGTCCAGCTCCACCAGTGCCTTCTTGATGACGGGCACGTCCTTGCCGTGGCGGCGCTCCATGTTCATCATCATGGTCAGCGGGATGCCGCCGGCCACCCACTGGTCCATGGGCTTGGAGATGTTGCGGCAGGAGGCCATGTACCCGGTCTTGCCGGAGGCGATGAGGGCGCTGGCGGTGAAGCCCAGGGAGTAGCAGTAGTTGGCGTCGAAATTGGAGGGTGCGGCGCAACGCCCCTCGTAGCCAAAGAAGTGGCACTGGCTGGAGAACTTCAGCTTCCTGCCCTCGGCGGCATTCAGGGCCTTGATGTTGGCGGCGATCATCTCGGCCAGCATCTTCTCTGTCTCAATCTTGGAGACCTGCACGTTGCCGTGGGGGTCGCGGTCGCCCACCAGCTGCGCCTTGATGGCGGCGGGAAGGGGCTGGAAGGCATCCTTGTGGGCGGGAGTCAGGCGGGCCTCCACGAAGGCGACCTTGGCGTCCAGGTCGGGGAGCGCGTCGAACTCGGCCTGGTTCTTGGCCAGCAGGTCGTTCAGCTCGGCGATGAGGGTCTGGATCTCGGGGATGAACTCGATGAGCCCCTCGGGAATCAGCACCACGCCGAAGTTCATGGAATTCCCGGCGCGCTCCACCACGATGGCGGTGAGCTGGTCGACGATCTGCTTCAGGGAGAGCTTCTTCGCCTGGACCTCCTCGGAGATGATGCAGGCCTGGGGATGGGTCTGCAGGGCGCACTCCAGGGCGATGTGGGAGGCGGAACGGCCCATGAGCTTGATGAAGTGCCAATACTTCCGGGCGCTGTTGGCATCCCGCATGATGTTGCCGATGAGCTCGGAGTAGACCTTGGTGGCGGTGTCGAAGCCGAAGGAGACCTCGATCCAGGCGTTCTTCAGGTCGCCGTCGATGGTCTTGGGGCAGCCAATCACCTGCACGCCCGCCTTCTGGGACACCAGATACTGGGCCAGCGCGCAGGCATTGGTGTTGGAGTCGTCGCCGCCGATGATCACGATGGCGGTAATGCCATTGCGCTTGCAGGTGGCCATGACCTTCTGGAACTGCTCCTCGGTCTCCAGTTTCGTGCGGCCGCTGCAGATCATGTCGAAGCCGCCGGTGTTCCGGTAGCTGTCGATGATCTCGTCGGTCAGCAGGATGTGCTTGTCGTCGATGAGTCCGGAGGGGCCGCCCAGGAAGCCGAAGAGCTGGTTCTTCGCATTCAGCTTCTTCAGGCCGTCGTAGAGGCCGGCGATGACATTGTGGCCGCCGGGGGCCTGGCCGCCGGAGAGGATCACGCCCGCGCAGATGGGGGTCGTCTCCCGTGGGGCGCCGGCCACGAAGTCAATGGCGGGAAGGCCGTAGGTGTCCGGGAAGAGCCTCTGGATGGCCTCCTGGTCCGCCACGGAATGGGTAGGAGCACCCAGGTTCGCAACGGCAAAAGGGCCATTCTCCGCCAAAATCTTCGGGAGACGGGGCTGGTAGGCGGCACGCGCTTTCTGCAACGGGGAAATTTCAGACATGATGGAAAGAGACTCCTTGGGTGGAATTCCTGGCCTCTTCGGGCCACACTATACGACACAAAAACAACAAGACAAAAAGCCAGCTCCCCTGGGCGCGGGGACGAAGGCTTAATATAGCCCCCTCCCTCCGTCCCCTGCCCCGACGTCCCGACGCCCCGCGCGGACAAAAAAAGGGCCGCCTCCGACAGCATCGGAAGCGGCCCCTTGGCTGGACTGCCAGCGCAGAGTCCTTACTTGCTGATGACGCGAGCCATCTCGAGGACCTTGTTGGAGTAGCCCCACTCGTTGTCATACCAGGAGCACACCTTGACGAAGGTGGGATCCAGCTGAATGCCGGCCTTCACGTCGAAGATGGAGGTGCGGGCGTCGCCACGGAAATCGGTGGAGACGACAGCCTGGTCGGTGTAGCCGAGGATGCCCTTCAGCTCGCCCTCGCTGGCCTTCTTCATGGCGGCGCAGATCTCGTCGTAGGTGGCGGGCTTCTCGAGCTCGCAGGTCAGGTCGACGAAGGAGACATCGCTGGTGGGGACGCGGACGGACATGCCGGTCAGCTTGCCGTTCAGATCGGGAAGGACCTTGCCCACGGCCTTGGCGGCGCCGGTGCTGGAGGGGATCATGTTCTCCAGGATGCCGCGGCCGCCGCGCCAATCCTTCTTGGAGGGGCCGTCAACGGTCTTCTGGGTGGCGGTGGCGGCGTGGATGGTGGTCATCAGACCGCGCTTGATGCCGAAGTTGTCGTTCAGGACCTTGCTCAGGGGAGCCAGGCAGTTGGTGGTGCAGCTGGCGTTGGAGATGATCTTCTGTCCAGCGTAGCTGGTGTGGTTCACGCCATACACGAACATGGGGGTGGCGTCCTTGGAGGGGGCGCTCATGATGACCTTCTTGGCGCCGGCCTTCAGGTGCATCTCGGCCTTCTCGGCGGTCAGGAACAGACCAGTGGACTCGACAACCACGTCGACGCCCATGTCGCCCCAGTTGATCAGGGCCTTGCCCGTGGCTTCGTCATAGGCCGCCTTCTCGGCGAAAACCTTGATCTCCTTGCCGTCGACAACCATCACCTTCTTCTCGTTGTCGGCGCTGACCTCGTGGTTGAAGATGCCGTGCACGGAGTCGTACTTCAGCATGTAGGCCAGGTAATCGGGATCCAGCAGGTCGTTGATGGCGACAACCTGGATGTCGTCGGAGAAGTTCTCCACGGCGGCGCGGAAAACCATGCGGCCAATGCGGCCGAAACCATTGATGCCAATCTTGATCATTGTTCTAGTCTCCTAGGAGTTTGGGGTGGAAAAACAGGACGAAACCTGTAGACTTTGCGCAATGGCGCTTAATATATCATCCGAACCCCGCTTTTCATCCCCCGACCCCGCTCCCGACGATTTCCCGCAACCCACCCCCAGGCCACGGTTTGCCGGCCAGAAAGAATACCCAAAGGACGGGAGGCTGCCGCCACCCGTACCCCCGCCCACCTGGCCGCTGGGCCGCCCCATCTGCCATGGTGTCTCCCTGGGGGGGTGCGGGGGGCTCGCCCCCTGCTCCTTTGGAGATTCCCCACTTGGCACATTGCACGCCAGCGCGTCACTGCTAATCCTTCAGGCACCCCACGGGCACCACGCAGACGCCGTCCTTTCGGCGGTATGCGTAGTCTCCGATGCCGGTAAGGACCATTTGGAAGGAAGGCGCGGGCATTTTCGTGATATCGAGCTTGGAAGCCATTCGTGAAAGTGTGGCGGCGCCCTCCTCGACAGCGCTGTAGCCCCCCAGCTTGATTTCCACCAGGCCGTAGGAGCCATTTCGCAGATGAACCACGGCGTCGCACTCCAGCCCGGCGGCGTCACGATAGTGGTAGACGGTTCCGTCGTTGGCCTCGGCGAAGACCCGGAGATCCCGCATGCAGAGTGTCTCAAAGAGCAAACCAAAAGTATGGAGATCGTTCAGCAGATCCTTTGGCCCCAGTCCTAAAGCTGCGGTGGCAATGGAGGGATCGCTGAAATATCGCGTCTCCGCAGTGCGAATGGCGACCTTTGAGCGGAGATTCGGATTCCAGGCAGGGAGGTCCTCCACCACGAAAATACGCTTCAGGGCATTCACATAGCTGGATACCGTCTCGATCGAAAGAGGCTTCCCGCCGCCATCAGAGATGTCTCCGCCAATCACGCGACAACTCGCCTGACTCCCCTGATGACGAGCATACGACCGCAAAAAGCGCCGCACCCGCTCCGGAGCCCGCGCCACGCCATCCACTCGGGAGGCATCGGTATTTGCCACGGCTTCGCAATAATCAAAGGCCTGGTCCAGGGCAATGCGATCGGAGAGCGTAGTTGCACGAGGCCAGCCCCCCCGGCATGTCAGGAACGCCAGGCGCTCTAAGTCCAACTCGCCACAACCACTCACCTCCCCCGATGACGCAAAGAGCTCCCGCAGACTGACCGCGCCATTGGACTCCCCGGATTCGAAAAGACTCATGGGGCGCATCCGCAGCCATCCAAAACGCCCCGTCCCCGTATGGAGAATCGCCTCCCGGGACGCCGGCACCGCCGAGCCCGTCAGGATGAACTGCCCCAGCTCCTCCCGATGGTCTACCGCAAAACGCACCGCATCCCACAACCGCGGCGCAATCTGCCACTCGTCCAATAACCGAGGCGTCGCCCCCTGCAGCAGCAGTTCCGGATTCAGCTCCGAAAGCTCCAAGTACTGGCGGACCTTTCCAGGATCCGCCATATACAGCACACTGCCCGCTACCTGCTCCGCAGTGGTCGTCTTGCCACACCACTTCGCTCCTTCAATCAATACCACCCCCTTCCCCAACAACTTCCGCGATAACAAAGCATCCGCTATCCGCTTCCGGTAAGTCTTCATGGCCTCAATCCTCCAAAATACACGCCGCTTCCAAACACCACGCGTACCATAAACACACCCCCTGGAATTTCCACCTTAATTCGGTAATTTGTAGACTTCCCATTCGGTAATTTGTAGTCTTTTAATTCGGCAATTTGTAGACTTTTCATTCGGTAATTTGTGGGAATGCGGCACCGTCCACCTGGCCGCTGGGCCGCCCCATCTGCCATGGTGTCTCCCTGGGGGGGGTGCGGGGGGCTCGCCCCCTGCTCCTTTGGATTATGCCCACGGCCCATTTTTTTTGGGGGGGGTGCGGGGGCTTGCCCCCTGTCCTTTGGATATTTCTACACGGCTCCCCCCCCCCTGCCCCACCAAAATAAAAGCCCCTGTGCGACACTTGCGCACGGGGGCCTCTTTGCGTCTTGATGGCTGCGAGTTACTCGATGACCCAGCAGGAACCGTCGTCGTTTCTGAACTGCTCCTCGGCCTCCTCGTCATTGAGGGTCTCCACGTGGCCATCCACGTAGAGGTAGTTGGCGGCGTTGCCATGGGCATCAATGCTTGCCACCGAACTCGCGAAGGAGGAGTAGTCGGATTGGCTCATGGTGGAGCTGCTGTACTCGATGCCGCCGTAGATGCCGGGGTAATCATCCTGCTTCTTGCCGCCCTCGGCAAGGGTCATGGTGCGGGAGGGGGCCTTGATGGTGCTGACGGGCCTCCACTGCTTCACGGCATCGGTGTATTTATCCGTGGCGTTGCTGCTCCAGTGGACCCCGTACTTGGCTCCGGCGGGAGCGCCGTTGACCAGGTAGCTGAAGTGGAGGACCTCTGTGTCGTTCTTGGAGACCTTCCAGGACTTTTCGATGTCTTCATTGGCATCCACGGGGCAGAGGAAGATGTTTTCGTTCCCGCCAAGATAGTCCCAGAGGGCGTAGACGTAGTTGTATTTCACGTCTTTCTTTTCGGAGGGCACGGTCTTGTTCTTGTTGTCGTTGGCGAACATGAGCTCGGCCTTTCCAAGCTCCGCCAGATTGTTGGCGCAGGCGGTCTTCTGGGCGGTGGCGCGGGCGCGTCCCACGGCGGGGAGGAGCAGTCCCGCTAGAATGGCGATGATGGCGATCACCGTCAGCAACTCGATGAGGGTAAAGGAGGTCTTTTTCATGGCAATGGTTCCTTATGTTATGATGCGTTAGGCGATAAGAGCGCAAGGCGCGGGGAAAGGGATTCCATTAGTGGGTCTCGGGCTGCCACACTTCCTCGTCCTTGTCCCAGAGGACGGGCAGGGAGTAGAGGTTGTCAGCCACATCATCCTTCTTGCCATCGGGTCCTTCGGACCAGATGATGATGGTCTGGTGGATGGTGCCGCCGTCGCCCAGGCCGGGGATCTTGTCACCGCCCGTCAGGTCGATCTTGCCGTCGTAGTTGCCATCCAGGACGATGTGGTATTTTTGGTACCAGGGATCGAAGTAGACGCCTTCTTTGTTTTCCTGGACATCCAGAAACTTGATCTTCCGGGGATTCAGTTTCTTGCCGGAAAGTTCAACCGTCTGGCCCTGGAGGATCTTGATGAGGCTGGTGTAGGTGTCGGTGTCATTCTCGGGATCGGCGTCGCGGGGCACCTCGCCGTCGTTGTTGTCGCCGAGGAGTTGCTTCACGGGGAGGACGCCGTAGGTCGTCTCGTAGTTTTTCAAGGCTTCCAGCAGAGTGGTCATCTCGGACTGCGCCTTGGCGCGCTCCGCCTTCCGGATGGCGGAGATGCTGGTGGGAATGGCGATGGCCGCCAGGATGGTGATAATGCCGATCGCCATCAGCAGTTCCGTCAGGGTGAAATGTTTTCTGTTCATGATGGTATGGAGAAGTATGGATGATTGGACCGTATGCTGTGGAATGAGGGGAATCGCCGCCCGAAGACCCCGCGGCGAGTGGGGGGAAGAGGTGTTTGCCTGCGGGGGAGCCGACAACTAGTAGGGCGCCACATCCCAGTTGGTGATGTCGTCCGCGCGCTCGTCCGGAGTGGAGGATTTCCCGTCGGAGCCGTAGGACCACAGATCGAAGCCCATCCCGTTGTGGGTTCCGGGGCACTTGTAGCGGAAGGCATTGCCCCAGGCGTCGTCAAAGGAGGTCTTCTCGGTCTTTTTCAGATTCTCCATTGGGATGTAGTCCCGCTTGTCCTGCTTGTCGAAGAAGTTGTACGAGACATCGCCTGCAGCGGTCTCCAGCACCAACAACAACTGCCCGCTGTCGTCCCGCTTGAAGGAGACGGGACTTGCCGTGGGACAAGGAGGGAAAAAACCCTTCTCCGAACGGAATTGCTCCAGGCCCTTCGTCAACGTCTGCAGGGCCACCTGGGTCTGGGCGTCGTCAGCGCGGCGGCTGGCGTAGCCCATCCCGCCAATGACCATGCCGGCCAAAATGACGATGATGGCGATGACCACCAGGAGCTCCGTGAGTGTGAATGCGTGCTTCTTCATGGGGAGAGTGGGGTCCTCACGCCAGACGCCGGAAGGAACCAGCCTTCCGGCGGGGGCGCGGAAAGGGGGAGTTGGAGTTTTTACGGTTAAAGCAATTGGGTCTTGACAACCTTGAAGGTGCCGAACCAGCAGTCGCGCACCAGGGTGACCTGCCGGACCTGTGTGGAAAGGAGCGAATACCAGTCGCCATCCGTCAGCTGGACGGGATTGACCAGCTGCTTCAGAAAGGCGTCGCGGTTTGCCGAGGGCATGGCGGCGTCGCTCATGAGCCACTTCACGCTCTGCCCCACCGCAATGACGGTGTAGGTCTCGTAGCGCGTGGAGAGCAGCCCGGCGGTGCAGCCGATGAGGGATTCCGCCATGCGGTCGTTGCATTGCACACCAGTGCCATCGTCGCCACCATTGACATCGATGAAGTTAAAGAAGGACTGTACGGGGCTCCAAGACTGGTTGCGCCGCGCCTTCTGGGAGGAGTCCAGGATGTCGTCCCGGAAGCTAAAGACCTTGTCCTCCAGATCCACGTAACCGGTTCCTGCCGAGTCCCCGCCCACGAAATCCCGGAAGTAGGTGTTTCGGATTACTACGTCATCGTCGTTTTCGAAGTCGCCGGGGCGGTAGATCCAGCTATCGCCGGCATCCTCGTTGGCGGGGATGTTGGCGAAGAGGTACCGGTAGCTTCCCTTGTTGAAGCAGTTGGGATTGAATTTGCCGCGGACTCCGTAACCAGGATCCAGGGTCGTCAAGTTCACGTAATCCAGGAGCCAGGCGTCGCCGTCCTCGTACAGATGCGTGATGACGCCGGTGCCATCGGTTCCGAACTTCTTCAGATTCAGCGTCTGGCCAACCTCTCCGCGGAAGATGGAACCCACCTGCCAGAGGGAGGTAAAGGGGGCATTGAGACGAACCGCCGTAGAAAGGGCCGCCCCCATCTTGTGGTCCGCGGTTGATCCGGTGGTGGGCGCAAAGCCGGGCTCCCAGTCCTTCGCCACTGTGCTGTCGGCATTGCCCAGAGTCTCCTCCATGAGCGCCCAGCAGCCCTTCGACACAAACTCGTCGTCGCACCAGGCGTCGAAGTCGGCCTTCGCGACAGTGAAGTTGTAGGACCCCAGAGCCGTGACCGCGTGGGTCAGCCGCTCCACCTTCGTGCCCGAAGCATCGACCAAATCCTGCAGAACCGTGCTGCCGGCGTCGTCATAGTCGCTCAACCACTTCCAAGCTTTGCTCTTGTGATTCAAACGGGGATCCCTGCAAAGCACGCCGTTGACAGGCCTCTTGTCGAAAAAGTCGTCAAAACGCTTGGCAATCAACTGCTGGAAGCCCTGGGTTTCCAGACCGCCCTCGGCGACGCTCCAGGTCTCCGAGGGAGCCGCAGCATAGACGATGTCGGACATTTTGGAATCTCCCGCGTCATCCTGCGCCATGACGACGATTTGGTCGAGACGAACCGCAACCACCCCTCCCGTGGGATAGTAGAAAACCGGAGTGTCTCTTGTGTCGTAAACGCGGAAGGAAGAAAGGATGCTATTGCCATCGGGCAGTTTTCGGCTGTCGAAGGAAAAATTATCCATGTCCAGCTCAACGATCCTGCATTCCAGGGCGTCGAGCGGGTCCAGGGACCTTGTAAACTCCCTGTCGAATGTGAATTCTTCGGCATCCTGCAAAAGCTCCTGGATGACAGCGGCGTTCTCGCCCCCTGGTGTCACGCCGTAAATGTCGGAAGTGCCGGCAAGCCCCGCAAGATAAGCCGTCTCGTTTTCGGCATTCAGCGTCGTTCCCGTGCCGGGGCATTCCACAAAGTCTTGCGTCCTGGAGAAGCCCGTAAGGCCATTCGTGACCGTCGCCATCCATTGCCCGTTCCGCGAGCCCGGCCTGCCGCCACCGCCCATGCCGGTATTGACGTATTGCATCGACACTTTCTTGACCTTCAAGGCGGAAACGACCTTTCCTTTCAGGATGACACGGAACTTCTTATGGCTTGAAAGCTGATCCGCATTCAGCAGATTCTGCAGATTCAGGTTCACTTTGGGATTGTAGTACGCCGTCACGGCGCTGTAGTTTAGATCCACATTGAAGGAAAAGGTGGGGATTCGCTCATACTGGAAAAAGCCACCGCCAGGAAAGCCACCGCCGCCGTTTTCCGTCCGAAACCTTCCTCTCAAAACCGTGGAATTGACGAAGTCCCGGGCGTCATCCATTCCCACGGAGACACTGACGCCCATGATTGCAGGGACGTCCATCTCATTGCCGCAGAACGATGGCTCATTGATGGAATCATCCGCGCCAAGGGTGCTCCCGAAATTCAAATCCCAACGGTACGTCACGTTGTTGTCCGTGTCGCAGGCGTCAATCATGTTGGCCAGGACCTCCTGAGTCAGGTCTTCATCCCCGGAGCCCTTGAAGAGATAACGGCCGGAATCCCCGGAGTCGTAATCAAGTCCCAGACACTCCCTGCAGAAGCGCTCAAAGAACTCATCGTAGGACAGGCCTCCCCGGGTCTCAACCAGGCTCGAGATTTTGTTCCAAGAGGGGGTTTCAGCACCCAGGAACTCCCCATCCGCCGCATAATCCGCCTTGGGCCAGGCCAGGTTGATCTTGCGGACGAAATACTTCGCGGACCCATTCTGCATGTCCGAGGCCGCGAACCCATCCATCTGCTCCAGACTTGCGTAACGCCCGGTGAAACGATATTCCCGCTCCTCCGCTCCGGAGGCCAGCGAAAGGATGTAGATGTCCTTCAGGAAATTGGACTTCACATCCTTGAGCTCCTGACTGACACTGTCACTCGGCGGCAACAGCTGGTCATGGGAAAACCATTTTGGAGGCACATCCCCGTCCTTGCGCTTGAGGACCTCCTCCTTGGCATATACCGCTTTGTCCCCTTCTTCCCGCGTGCGCAATTCCTGGGGATGAAGGCCGTATTGCACCGTCTCCTCCTCCACAAGCTTGTTTATAATCGATTCCGGCCGGTGCTTGGCGTCATAATCATATCCCATGATGGCATAGGCACTCGGCACCGTTGCCGCTGCCGTGCTTGTAGCCAAATGCGCCGTCCCGCCGGTTCCGGGATCGCCGCCTGCCGCAGGCCGCATATCGTCATCCACAAAGGGCACATACGGCTCACCGGTATCACCTGTCATTTTGGAGGCCGTGATCTGGTTCAGGTCGAACTTTGAGCCATCGACGAAAGCGATGAATCCCAGACGTTGGGTGACATGGCCATCGGAGTCCTTCTCTTCCCGAAACTGGAGCTGTCTTGACAAGTTGTCTTTGTCGTTGAGAAGCTTTTTAAACTGGTCGTCGCTGTGGTCATTTTCGATGGCCTTCTCGGCCTTCTTGATTGCGGCCCAGGCCTCGTCCTTATTTGAGGCAGACGCCGCATCCGCATGGTAGTCGGCGGAAGACGCCACGCCATAGGCCTTGCCCAGCCGAGTATTATAAACAATGTTAAAAAGACTATGCTCTTTCGAATTTTTCACCTCGTCGTAGGAATCGTCCTCATGGCTGTAATAGATGGACTGGTAGGGTTCCCCCGTCGCCAAGCTAAAAGGATGTTCGCCGAACCCCTCGTGGTTGAATTCGCCATACAGGGCGAGGTCTTTCCAGGCGTTCGTGGCATCCACATATCCCACGTAAGGCTGCAGTCCCAGAATGGGGTCGTCGTCGTCCTTCGTTCCCCTGATTCCATAATAGGTATCCGCATACGGATCTTCAAGGTCCAGCCCCGTTCCGTTCCGATGGGGGGTCTGGTCCAGCATTTCGCCCGGCACGTTGTCATCGTCGCTCAGCGGCATGGATGCCTCCAGATCCGGGCTCCCCAGGAGATTCCCCTTGTTCTGGAAGAAGAAGAGTGCGTCCGTCGCGCGGGTGGAGCCGCTTCGGGAGACCAGCTTCGCCTGGGTCTGGTCCGCATTGGCGTCAGCCACAATCTGTGCGTTCCGGCTGGTGACGGCGAAAATGAGTGCCATGACCAGGAGGAGGGACAGGAGCCCCAGCACCATCAGAATGGCGGAGCCCCGCTCATTGGCATTGCTCTGGATGGAGTTCATAGCGGCAGGCAAAATGATATGGGAAGGACAGGCCTTTGCCGATGTCAAAACGTCGGCGGAAGGGCCGTCCGGTTATGATTCAAGGAAGGAAGCGAAAACAGGGGCTTGCGAAAGCAAGCGGATTCATCAGGAAGGGAAGCAAACTCCGCTGTGGCATTTGCTGGAGGGAAGACGAGTGTCTTTTTTGGGGGCTGCCTACCGGTCCAGCTGGTAGACGCGGGAGAAGGTGCGGTTCGTGTTCTCATCCGCCGTGGCGCCATTCCGGAGATTCTCGGGGGCGGAAAGGGTGATCTCCACGCGGAACCAGGAAGGCTTCTTGCGGAAGACACAATCGGTCGCCCCTGTCTCTTCGTCGTCGAAGGCGGCATCGGAGAAAACCCGGATGGACTTGACATTCTCGACAAGTAGGAATTCCTCCTGCTCTGCCTCTGTGTCGGGAATCTTGGCGTAGAAATCGGGATCCTTCCCGCGGGCGGCGGCATCAAATTTCTCCGCCACCTTGTCCCACTGGCGTTCTTCCTTCACGTAGCGGTAGAGCTTTCCGCGGCCCTCGTTGTAGACCTCACCGGGATCTTTGGCGTCAAAGTGATAGCGGACGGGATAGATGGTTGCGTGGGCATTTGCGCCCGTGGACTCCGGATCCGGATCCTCGGTAAAAAAGCAGAAGTCCAGCAGATTGTAGTCCGCAAGGACGGAAAAGGCGGCCTTGTCGCCGGAATCCACTTTCTCATGGCAGCAGTACCATCCGGCCTGGGCGTCGATTTCCTCGTCCTCCTGGACCACATACATGGACTCCAGATCCTGCTCCAGAAGGCTGAAGAGGGCATTTGCCTGGGCGGACATCTCCGTGCGTGCGGTGTTCGCGGCCCAGAGCCGCTGGGCGGATGCGGTATACTGGAAGATGAAGGTCATCATGATGAGCAGCACGGCCACTGCCACCAGCACTTCCGCCAAGGTGAAGGCGTGTTTGCGATTGGTTTTCATTGTGCCTTTCCTCCCGCGCTAATACGCCTTGAAGACCTCCATGGAGAACTCCCGTGTCTGCCGCTTCGCGTAGGGCACCTCCGCGGGCCAGGAGAGCTCCAAATGAATCCGGGCGGCGAAGGGGATGTTCACGCCGCTGCTAGCCTCCACCGGCTCCGCCCACAGGCTGGCATAGCAGTTGTAGTCACTGGCCGACACTACTTCGTCAGGGTCCTCTCCAGGGACTTGTGTCGCAAAGTCAATGTAGAAGACCTGGTTTTTCAAGGGCTCGATGGTGACACTGTCGTTTTTCAAAATGGTCTCCATGGCCTTCTTCATCACTTCATCCAGCTTTCCCGCGTTGGCGGCGTTCTGAAGTGCACTGGACTGGTTTTCGGGGCTTCGATACCCGGGGGCGGGCGTCTGCTTTTCGCCTGGGGTGTAGTTTTCCGGCTGAACGGGATTCCATCCCGTGAAATACTGGAAAGCCACCCATCCATTGACTCCTTGGTCCGACTCGATGCAGGTGCGCACGAAAGAGAGGATCTGGTCGGCTGCCAGGGAGGTTGCGTTGGACATGGCGGCGTTCCGGGAGGCATTGGCCCCCACGGGGAAGAAGACCATGATGCTGCAGATTCCGATGACGCAGACACCCATGGCAATGAGCACCTCCACCAGAGTAAAGCAACGTCTGAAGTGTTTTTTTTCCATGGTTGCTCCTCCTAGTAGTCCTCGGGGCTCTTCGTGACCACCGCGCCGGTGTAACGGTTCACCTGGGCCACCAGGTAGTTGTCCGCATTCAGCTTGGCGACCATGCCTTCCCCGTCCTCGTTCCCCGTCACAACGCCCTGGCGGACCTGCACCCGGGGGCTGCCATCGGTGACCACAGGCCGGCCGGTCTTCCGGAAGATGACCGCAAGAATGAACTTCTGCTTGCCATCGAAAAGTTTATCCTCCTCCGCGTCATCCTCGACTTCAAAGACCTCAGCGGAACCGCGGAAGCCGTGGTCGGGATCCTTTGCGTCATCCTGGGAGGCATTCGTCGTCGCCAGAAAGGCCCCCCGGGGAAGGTATTTCCATTGGGATCCCTCCACCCATTTTTCAAAATTCCACTGGCCGGCCTTGTTGTCCACATAGGCGCAACGATAGGCGCGCAGGGCCACCGGCTCATTCACCTCTTCATTATAGGCAATATCGGGGCTCGTGAACAGGACGGCCACGCACTTGCGCTTCTGGCAAGCGTGGGTCCGGGCCATATTCAGCTCGGAGGTGACAAGACGGTTGCCGTAGGAAACGGCGTTTCCCGTCATGATGCGATTATACGCGGGGACTGTTGCTCCGATGATGATGGTCATGACGACCGTCACCGTCAGCAGTTCCACCAGTGTGAAACGGCGGCTGGTCATGGTTGGCAAACCTCCCGCCGGAGAAAAAGGATAGCTCTGACTTGCTGGACTTTGAAAAACTCTCTTCGAAAAGCCTCGTCCGGCTCCTTTGCTCACGGCGCACTCTCTCCGTTGCTCTGCCGGAAAACCGGGGTAATTTTTCGGATGGTTCGAAAAGGCGGAAAATGCCGTCCTCCAGATTTTCATGGGAAAATCCGGGATGACGGCGGCCTCCTTCTGCCTTAGGCTCCGCCGGAAGGGGGAGCCGGAAAAGACAGCGTCTCGCTATTCTTCGTCTGCGGCATCTAGGGGAATGCAGCGGGTGACTGCGCCATTGGCGGCGACACCCACCGCATAGACTTTTATGGGTATGCTCTCCGCTTCGTCCTCAGTGTAGCCGAAGGCGAGGGGAGAAGAGACGTTCATGGTCACGGATTTCTCGCCGGCAAATCCTGCCGTCAAGTTCTTCGGCCCCCCCAGATACTGGGCCATTTGGTCGAATTTCCCGGCCAGATAGTCGGCGCCCAGGTCGCGGGGGGAGACTCCCCAGGCATTGCGGGCGCCTGTGGCCAGGCGGTAAGCCAGCATGAGGGGGTCCTGGTTTTTGGGAGAGGCATTGGGACGCTCAATGACCCCAATGAGGTGTTTTTCGGAGAGAAGCGCGGAGTTGAATTCCTCGGGGGCGGCGTAGATTCTCACGGAGACCAGTCCCCGCTCGGGCTTTTCCCAGGTGACATAAGCGCGTTCGAAGCTGCTGGAAGAGCCGCTCCGACGGGCGCAGGTCACCGCGGGGGCGGGAAGATCTTCGTTGACCCGGTGTTCCAGGACACGGGTGGCGTTGATCAGCTCCAGCATCCCCGCGGGGGAGGACGCCACGCCACCCTGGGTGTTGCTTTCGCGCCAAAGGTTCTGACCACGGAGAACGAAGGTGTCCAGAGCGTATTCGTAGGCCTTCTGGATGGCGTCTTCCGCCAGGACATATTCGGCTTCATCGGGCTGAAGGGTATCCCGCGCCTGGGCCAGGAGGCACACGGCGGCCGTCGTGGGAAGCAGCTCCGTGCGGGTTCCCCGGTAGTCCTTTCCCACCTCTTCCGGCTGGAAGGCCAGGGAATTCCAGGCTCCCGTGGCGCCCACCTGCTGCTCCAGCAGCGCACGGATGATTTGACGGCCATATTTCAAAGTGGCGTCCGGTCCACAGGCATTCCAGGGAGTGGGAACGACCTCGGCGTCGGTATGGGCAGGCTGGAAAGGACTGAAGCAATGGCGCGCCAAAGCAGAGGTCCCCAACAGATTCGGCACATTGTCCACCTTCCAGAAACCAGTGATGGCATCCTGGGAACCTTCCAGTTCCTGGCGAAGAGCATCAAGCCACCCTTCCTCAAAACCATCGGTAAGCTTGAGGGTATTGGCGGTGACAAAGAGGTATGGCAGCATGGCCACGCCCTTCTGCGTATGGAACCAGTCGTTCCTCGCCTGGGCCAGATAGCTCTTCAGACCGCCTACTGTGCGAATGCCGGAAAAACTCTTGTTGCCGTCCAAAAAGCGCCATGGGAGCTTCGCGTCCAAACCGTAGTAAAGCAGCATGGGAAGCTCATCGAACCCGGGGTTGGGAGCGAAGGTGGCGGTGGCGTCGTCCAGGGTTTCCTTCTTGGGGAAGCGGTCTTTTGCGGAGATGCGCTCGTAGGAAAGAGCCGCGAAAGAAGCAGTTCCTTCGGGACTGAGGCAGGAGAGAGTCAGAAAGAGGCCAGGCTGGTTGCCTTCCGCCTGGCTTCCCAAACCCAACGCCGCCAGCAGGCTGTCTTCCTTGGAGGCCTGGCGCTTGGTGCTGCTCAGGGAAAGGTTCCGGGGAATTTCAATGTCCACATAATAGTTGTGCCAGGGATAAGTGCCGCGGGTTTTGAAGGCGCCCGTCGCGGAGGCCACGGGATTTCCGTTGTTGTCAAAGAGATTCAGAGTGACGCCCGGGGCCTGGGTCCACAGGTGGTTCTTTGCGGTTACGCCGTCGCCCTTGATCCAAATGTGGAAGCGGAGAATGTCGCCGCGGTTCTCCATGATGGTCTCGGCTTCCAGAACACTGTTGTTTAGCCGGACCTTCTTGTTGGAGAGACTGATCACGCCGGTATTTTCCCCTTCCAACGGGAAGGTGGAGCCGGTGTCCAGAAGGTTCTTCTGGTCCTTGTCCACCAACGTGGAAAGACCGATGAAAGTGGCTTTCTCGTCAGAGCTGCCATGCATGTAGGGAGTTGCGGCGGCCCCCTTTGCGTCCGGATCCGGACCCTTCACTTCGGGAACCACGACAACCTCCTCACCGCTCTCTTCATCGTCCGCGGAAAGCTCTTCGTCCGTCACGTCCTCTGAGAATTCTACCCTTTCTTCTGTCAGTTCCTCACTTTCCTGGGCCTGGACAAATGGCACGAACGCACTGCTTCCCAGAAAAAAGGAGACCACGGCAGCCATGAGCAGGGTGGAGAACAGGGATTTCCAGGAAGGAGTCATAGAAAGGTTTGAAGATGTGGCGGATGCCTTACGCAAGCAATCTCGCAAGAGATTGCGGCGGAGATGCCTGGTGGAATGGAGGCGGAAGCAAGGCGCAACCTGTCCATCGGGGAAGATGCGCTTGTCCTCACTTATTGTAACAAAAACGCCGGTAATATCAAGAAAAAAAACGGATTTTTCTCCGTGCAAATGCCATGTCTAGCTTCTCATGGGCATGAGAATGTAGATGAAGCCTGGGTCGCCGGTGATCTCCACAGGCGTGGTCTTGTCATTGAACTTCATCTGGAAGAAATCGCAATAAAGGGACTTCAGGGGATCAGAGAGATACTGTGGATTGAAGTCGATCTCCATGGGATTGCCTTCCAGCTGGACATCCACGAATTCCTCTGCCGCACCGTATTCCTGGGAGGAAGCGGAGATCTTCATGACATCCTTGTCGATGGTCAGCTTGATGGAGCTGCCGTCCTCGTTTTCGCTTACCACCTTCCGTATGCGGTTCAACACGTCGGCAAAGAGCGACCGGGGGATGTTCACCACACTGTCGAACTTCGTGGGAATCACGGAACGGAAATTTGGATAGGTCTTGTCCACCAGCTTGCTGGTGACGACCGTGTCGCCCAATTCGAAGAGCGCCATGTTCTGGCTCAGATGAACTACCACGCTCCTGCTCTGGTCCACACCGCGGATCAATTCGCCCACCACCTTGCTGGGAAGAATGAAGGACCCCTCGCGGCCGGGCATGGCAGCCGGCGGCGCCCCACCAGCCTCGCCCGCGGCACCAGAAACTTCCGCTTGCGTCTGCACCAACGCCAGACGACGACCGTCACTGGCCGCTATGGTCCGAATGCCCCCCTCCCACGATACCAGGACGCCATTCAGTGCCGCGCGGGATTCGTCGTTGCTGCGGGCATAGAAAGTCTTGCAAAGGCAGTCCACCAAATCCTTGCCACCCACGCCAAACGACCAATCCTCCACGAAGGGCTCCGCCACCGGGAACCCATCCGCATTCTGTACATTCAGGTCGTACCTGGACTTCTGGCACTGCACCCGCGCCTTCTGGGCGTTCTCTTCGGCGCCATAGGTCACAATCTCAAAACGCAAGTCGCCCATGGGCAGCACGCTCACAACCTCGTTGAACTTCTTGGCGGGAATCGCCGTCCTGCCCGTCTCCTCCACAACGGCGGGGACCGCCGTCCGGATCCGGATTTCCATGTCGTAGGTAGTCAGATGGACCGTGTCTCCTTCCGCCTCAATCAAAATGTTGTTCAACATGGCGTTCAATGTCTTCGCAGACACGCCACTCATCACTCGACGAACCGCACTCTGGAATTTTTCCGCGTTGACGACAAATTTCATTGACAGGCTTCCTATGGGTTGTCTATTTTTTTAGAATCCAGTAATAATAGGGATTGGCGGACTTGTTCACAAAAGCCAAATCCCGTTCCAAATGAAGAGGTTGAAATTGTAGATAAATCTGTCAATCCACCCGTCGGAAAAGTGTTCAGAATCTTATGTACAGGGGTTTCTACAGAGAAATGAACAAGTTTTCTACAGGGAATGTACAGATTTACTAAACTACACTGCCACCAGGGCCAGAAAACCAGTCCTAATATAATCAGAAAATCAAATTATGAGGTCAAATGACCTTCCTGGCGAGTTTTTAAGGTATGTAGTGTAGTGTAATTCAGATATGGAAAAGAAGACATGAATATCTATGGGGAAGCAAAAAAGGACCCTCCGGCGGCTTGCCGAGGGATCCTTTTTGTGTATGACAAGTTTTTTTGTAAGGTTACAGGGTATCCCGCAGATCCTGATTTTCCGCCCAGTATGGATTTTTCCGGGAGATATCCACGGTGTAGGCGGGGATGTATTCCGGGAGATTGAGTTTCAGAATCTTGTTCCGGAGGACATTGACGATCCAGCGGGAGATTTTGAGGATCAGCATTTTCTTGCGGAGGCGTCCCTGCATGTCCCGGTTGAGGATGTTGGGGAGAGTATCCGTGGTGATGATGTCGTCAACCACATCGTCATTGAGGTTTTCCTTGACTTCCTGGGAGGAATTGAAGTGAGTGACCACGAAAAGTACGCGTGCCGCGCCGGCCTGTTTGAGTTGTCTGCAGCAGGCAACAATGGTTCCTCCTGTGCGGACCATGTCATCGCAGACCACGACTTCCCGTCCGGCAATGTCTTCCAGTGCGGTGGGGCTGGTGTCGGCCGCCTTGATGGTGACCCGGCGTTCGCCAGTGCGCTCCTTGCTCATGACCAGGAAGCAGGGTTCGCCTTTCAACAGCAATCCGCTGGTTTCCTTTTTGTAGGCCTCGAAGACCTTCTTGGCGAAAGGCATGGCGCCTTTGTCGGGGGCGCAGATGACCAGGCCTTTGTCGCATTCGCCGTTCTGGGTGAGGCTGGCGTGGTTGGCCAGGTAGCTGGCATAGAGTTTGGCGGGGGAGAGATTGAAGAAATTGCCGTCGAAGATCTTGTCGAAGAGTTCTGCAACGGCCACGGAGTGGTTGTGGACGGTGAGGACGGTATCCACGCCACTGGCTTTCAATAGTTGCGCATAGAGCATGGCGCTCCAGGGCTGTCCGTCGAATTTCTTGTAGTCCGCAGGAGTGCGCTCGAACGCCACGTGTCCATGTTCTTTCCGGGGGCCGCGGTCCTGTGCGCTGTAGAAGAGGTCTGGCTCCACCAGAATCACGTGTTCGGCGCCGTTGTCCTTGGCGGCGCGGGCCACAAGGAAGTTCCGCATGGCGCGGGCATTGCGGGTATGCTGTCCGCTGCAGGAGGAGACGATAATGACAGTCTTTCCCGTCAATCCGTAGCCAATGTGGTCGAAATCCGATTCATCGCTGATGAAACGGGGGCAGAACTCGGTGTTTGCGAACTGTTTGAAGGCCAGGATGTCGGAGATGTCAGTCTCCTGTCGCATGTAGTGCGCTATGTCCAGTGCCAGGGGATCGTCGGCAATGGTTCCGACGACGATGTATTTGCCGGAGAGCATGGAAGTGGAATGAGTGGCAGGGGGAGCCGGCGGACAGTGCGTCTGCTGGATTTTCCCTGTTGGCGTGGGTTTGGAAAGAGGGGTCTTCCGGATACGGGGATAATATCATGCCCGCTTCCGGTTCTTTTGGAAAATGCCGGTGGTCTGAAGGGGAAAGACCGCGGCCCCGGGGGGATTTGCCCCAGAAAGCGCGGAAGGCCGTCTGCCCAGAGGTGGTGCCAGACGGCCTTTTGCCGATCTCCTTTCAGAGGAAAAAGCTATTTCAGGAGAATCTCCACGTATTTCATTCGTTCGCCGGCTTCGGGGGCGGGGATGGAGTTCGTGGTCACATCCGGATCATCTTTCAAAGCCGTGTGGATGGCGCGGCGCTCAACCGGCAGGTAGGGGCCCAGTTTGCGGCTCTTCTTCCAATGCTTGACCTCCTTCGCGCAGTCCTTCGCCATGTGGGTGAGGCGCTCCAGGGTCTCGTCATCCAGCTGGAAGCGCCGTCCGTCCTTGCCGCCCCGGCGTGGGGCGTCCCCCGTCTTGCCGGTGGTGTAGCCATCGATTTCCAGGGGAATCCAGGGTGCGTCCTCGTCGTGGCGCTTCAGGATCCGGTTGAAAATGAGTTCCAGGGCTTCCAGAGTCTGCCCCTTCCGGCCGATGATCCGCCCGCAGTCCCGCCCCTGGAGGGAGATGGTGAAGGCGCCTTCCTCGCTGTCATCCTTGGGGGTGATTTGGCATTCTGCCTGGAGTCCCAGGGGTTTGGCCATCTCTTCCAGCGTTTTCTTTGCCAGAGACTGAAGTTCCTGCGGTGTCATGGTTTCGGTTTCCTGTGGGGAGGGTTTTGTTGCAGTTGGAAAGCAGAGGGGGGGTGCCCGGCCTACGCCTTCGCCTTCTTGGGGGCGGCCGGGACGGCGGCCCGCGACTTCTTTTCCAGTCTCCGGAAGAGAAGCATCTGTGCGATGGAGGTGAGCTGGTTCACGGTCATGTAGAGGGTGAGTCCGGCGGGCATGTTGTAGAAGAAGACCACGAAGACCAGGGACATGATGTTCATCATTTTGGCCTGGTTGGGATCCGGCATTGGCTGAAGCTTCTGCTGGACGAACATGGTGACGCCGGTGAGGATGGCCAGGGGGTGGATGGGCAGCCCGAAGACGGGGTCGGGCATGGAGAGGTCGTCCACCCACAGGAATCCGGCGTTGCGGATTTCAATGGCGCCCCGGAAGGTATTGAACATGGCGAAGAAGACGGGGATCTGCACCAGCATTGGCAGGCATCCCCCGGTCTGGCTCACATTGTTCTCCTTGAAGAGCTTCTGCTGCTCGTAGTACATCCGCTGGGGATCGTCCTTGTATTTCTCGCGGAGCTCCTTCAGCTGGGGCTGGATGGCGCTCATCTTCTTCATGCTGCGGGTGCTTTTCCAGGCCAGGGGCAGGAAGACCAGCTTCACCACCACGGTGATGAGGATGATGGCCAGGCCGTAGGCGAAGGAGGGGGAGAAGCATCCGGCGATGCCGTTGAGGGCCTTCAGGAGCATTTTGCACAGCCAGCCCATCCAGTCGTAGTGCCAGAAGAAGAAGAGGTCCATGTTCAGGATGGAGGGCAGCCCCTGCCCCATGGGCTCCAGCATCTGGTAGCTCTTGGGGCCCGCGTAGCCGGAGACTGTCAGAGTCCGGCTCTCGCCCGGCATCAGCGACATCTCGGGAAGGACCGCCTGGGCGGAGAAGCACTCCGTGGGCAGGAGCTCGCGGGGCTGCGAGGGCGCGAAGCCCGCGAAGACGGCGGGGGCGCCGCCCTCCCATTGCACATCCCGCAGCGCAAAGAGGAAATACTTGGAGGAGACGCCAACCCAGTTGGCCGGAGTCTGCAGGTACTGGCTCTGCTTCTCCACGGTGAGCTTCTTGGTGATGTCCTTTTTGTCCAGGGTCTTGGCGTCGTTTTTGGAGACTCGTCCGTAGGCCACGCAGCCGGAGAAGTACCGGGAGAAGGAGGTGTTCGCCTCATTGGAGAGGAAGTCGGGGAGTGCGCCGCAGGAGAGTGCCGCGCCCCGCAGGGCGACGGGCGCCTGGGAGACATTGGTGGCCTTCAGGGTGTATTTGAGGGCGTAGGGATTGGCGGCTTCGGAGCCCCCCTCGGGAAGGCTCCAGGTCTCCTCAAAGAGAAGGGTGCCGGAGACATTGAGGCGGCGGGTGGTCACGGACTTCGCGGTGATTTCGGGCTCCTTGGCCTCGCGGAGGCCTTCGCCGGGCAACGACAACCCCAGGAAGGGAACCTGTTCACTCCCCAGGGAGACGGGAATCTGCCGCTGCGCTTCATCACGGCTCTGGAGCTTGTATTGTTCCAGGCGGATGGCGCGCACACCGCGGCCCATGGTGTCCAAATCCACCTGCATGAAGCCTGGAACCTCCAGGGTCACGGGCTCCCGCTGCACGACTTCGGAAGACGCGTTCTTCGCAAGCGCCGCGGCTTCCGCATCCACCGGCGCTTCCGCCATCGGCTGGGAGTAGATGGGCGTCGCATTCTGCGCGGCCACGCGGGCGGCCTCCGCACGGCGGGACGCGCTTCTGCCGTTGTGCACAAAAATGCCGATGAGCGCCGCGGCGCAGACCAGCGTGCCGACAAGGGAAATGGGATCGAACTTCTTCATCGTGGGAATCGGTGGCCTCACGGGCGCCCGGGTTGGCGTGTCGTGGAGGCGATGGCTGTCCGTGGGCGGGACGGAAGGGGGTTGCGGTTAGGAGGATGGCTTCTGCTTCTTTGGCGGCACGGGGTCCACCAGGTTGCCGTTGTAGAAGGGGTGGCAGCGGAGGAGGCGCCAGATGGTCAGCCCCAGCCCCTTCCAGAAACCGTGGATCCGGAAGGCGTCCCGCGCGTAGCGGGAACAGGTGGGGGTGAAGCGGCAGACGGGGGGCTTCAGGGGGCTCAGAAAGCGCTGGTATCCCAGGATGAGCCAGTCACACAGCCGCGCAGCCAGGGAGGGGCGCTCCCCCGCGGTGCTCTCGCCGCCGTCGCCAGGGCGCTTTTCACACATGGCCGCCCTCCGGCGGAACGGGGGAATTTCCGGACACGAAGCCCGCGGCGGGCAGTACGCCCGCGTTCCGCAACAGCCCCGACACCTTCGGCAGCACGTCCCCCAGTTTCGCTTTCTTGATGGAGCGGCGGGGAATCAGCAGCAGCCAGCAGGGCGACAGCTCCGGCAACAGGCTCCGCCAGCACTCCCGCAACAGTCTGCGGGCGCGGTTCCGGACGACGGCGGAAAGGTCGAATTTCCGGGAAATCAAAAACGCCGTCCGGCAGTCCCCTTCCGGCGGCGTTTTTAAAACTTGGATGGCGCAGTATCGGCAGGCCAGGTTGATACCCTGCTCCCGAACAAGATCCAGATGGGCGCGGCAACGGAGTCTGGCGGAGGGACCGAAGGCCTTCCGCTCCTTTCTTCCGCAGGAGTCTTCCAGGGCGCTCATGGAGAGGATGGCCGGGTGGCGAAGGCGAAACTCCCCTTTCGGCCGCCACGCTTCTTCCTCCCGCCAAATACACCGACACGCCGAAGGCAACGCCGGGGACGGCAGGAGGCGGGGCGGAGAGGAAAGGGGAGCGCGACCCCGCCGAATGCAATTACACGGTCAGGCGTTTGCGGCCCACCTTGCGGCGGTGGGCGAGGATCTTGCGGCCGTCGGCAGTGGCCATGCGCTTCCGGAAACCGTGGGTGCGCTTGCGGCTCTTGCAGTGGGGCTGGTAGGTCATTTTCATGGCAGTAACTCCTTAAAAGCTAGTGAAATATGTGCAAAAGGAAAAGTCCGTCCGGGGTGCAGGGCCGCTTAATATAAGCGTAACTTTCCGGTTTGCAAAGGGAAGGCGCGGAAGGACGGAATCTCTTCTGGAGGGGGGCTAGCGGCAGAACTCCTGGTATTGTTCGGGGGTCATGAGGGTTTCCAGGGCGGCCAGGTCGGGGTTGGAGAGGATGCAGATCCAACCTTCGCCCTCCGGGTCGTCGTTGACGGGCGCCGGGTTTTTCTCCAGGGTGGTGTTGACCTGGGCGATGGTGCCGGTGGCCGGCAGGAAGACATCGCTGGCGGCCTTGACGGACTCCACGACGCACAGGGGCTCTCCGCCGTGGATGAGCTTGCCCACGGCCGGCAACTCCACGAAGGTGACTTCGCCCAGCTCGTCGGCGGCAAAACGGGTGATGCCAACCTTGGCGGTGCCGTCCGGCTGCGCTTCAATCCACTGGTGTTCTTTGGTGTACTTCTTCATCGATGGGGTTCCTATGTTGATGGGGGTCTTGTTGAGGACGTGGAGATTCCGTCTTGCAGGATGGCCAGGAGGCAGACCCGTGCGGCCACGGCGTCGCCGCAGCCAATGGCGCCCAGGCCATTCATGCTCTTGGCCTTTAAAGAGATGCGTTCCACCGGGGCCTCCAGCAATTCCGAGAGGCTCTGGCGCAGCTCCAGGAGGTGCGGCGCCATTTTCGGGCGGGAGAGGTATACGGTGGCGTCCAGGTTCCCCAAGGTCCAGCGGGACAGCCGGGGATCCCGCCGCACGATACGCACCAGCTCCGCGCTGTCCGCGTCCTTCCACCGGGGGGCGGTGTCGGGAAACCAACCGCCGATGTCGCCCAGCGCCAGGGAGCCCAGCATGGCGTCGATTACAGCGTGCAACAGCGGGTCGCCGTCGGAGTGCCCCGCAGGGCCCAGCCCGTCGGGATGGACCAGCGTGACGCCGCCCAGGCGGAAAGGCCGTCCCTTCCGGAGGGGGTGGATGTCAAAACCCTCGCCGACGCGGAAGTCCATTCGGCTAGTCGTCCAGGGAGAGGTCGGAGAGGATTTCCCGTGCGGCGGCGCGCGCCAGTTCCTGGAGGGCCTTCTGTTGAGAGAGGGCGAGGTCCTGGAGGAGCGGCACGTCGGCGAATACGCGCACGCGGCCCTTTCGGGGAGGCTGCGTGGAGTCCCGGGGCACGCCCAGGTATTCGCATTCCATCTCCAGGCGGTAGAGGACGGTCTGGTAGCGGTCGCTGTCGTCATGGCTGGCCTTTCGGCCGCGCATGAGGGCGCGGGCGGCCTTGGATTGGTTCAGGGAGAGGACCTTCACGGAGAGGTCCAGGGTGGCGTCCTGGCCGGAGGCCAGGCGGAGTCCGGGGGTCTGGAGGATGCGTTCGGCCAGGCGGTCCCGCAGCAGGGGCGCCAGGGCGTCCTCCTGGGAGAGGTTCTCCACTTTGCCCAGGGAGATGTTCCGCAGCTCCTTCGGGAGGGGCGTTCCCACATGGTATGTGGTGCAGGCGGCCAGGGTGAGCATCAGGGCGAGTGCCGTGGTCAGGCGAAGGGTTTTCATGGCGGGGGTGGCGTCGTCGTGCGTGGGCGGGCTTTCTCCGGAAGTCTACTGGAGATCCTCGGGGAATTTCTCGGAGAGGAGGAGCCGGGCCTTCCGGCCGGCCTCGGTGTCCGGGTAGTCTCTGCGCAGATCCAGCAGATACCGCCGGGCGATCTGGGGCTTGGAGTGGTATTTGCCCAGATAGAAGGTGGCGCGCTCCCAGAGACGGGATGCCTCGCGCTCCTGGGCTTTGGAGAGGAAACCCTCCGCCTCGCTCCGGCGGGGGTCGTTGGGCCCCGCATCCTGCAGGAAGCGCTTCGCTTCCCGGATCGCCGCGCGGCTCAATTCCCCGTCCCCGTCCCGCTTGCCCGCGGTCTTGTCCAGCAGCGCCGCCAGGCGGAAGCGGGCGTCGGGATCGCCGGGCAGCGCCTTGAGGATCTCCTGGTAGGTGGCGACGGCGCCCTCCACGTCGGAGTCCTGCTCCTGTTTGGCCGCCAGCACCATGCGGTCGTCCAGGGAGCGCCGCACATCTGGCTGATGCAGCACGATGATTTTGTAGACGTGAATGGCCGCCTGCAGGTCTTTCAGGCCCAGGAAGGTCCCCCTGCCCTGCTGGAAATCGTCCGCCAGCCGGCGCAGCTGTTCCAGGGCGTTCTCCAGCGGGATCTGGTAGAGGTGGTTCTCCAGCAGGTCGGTGTAAGCCTCCAGGGCGTCGTGCACTTTGTGCGCCTGCAGCAGGCTCTGCGCCCGCAAATAGAGGAACTCCGCTTTCTTCGCCTCGTCGCTTTGCAAAGCCGCCGCCTTTCGATACAATTTGGCCGCCTTCTTGTAGTCGCCGCGGTCCTGGCACTCCTCCGCTTGGCGCAGGAAGGCGCGGGTCTCGGTGAAGTTCTGGAAGTTCTCCAGGGGATTGGTGGAGAGGGAGTCCGGGGCCCCGGAAAGAGAGGAGACCCCCACGAGGGCGAACGCCAGCGCGCAGGACAGCAGCGGGGAGAAGGATTTCATAGGACGCAAGGGGGTTCTCAAAACGGGGGGAAAAGGCACGCAATAAAACCACGGATCCAATGGCCGAAAGGATCCGCCTCTACACCATTTCCATGGGCGAAACGCCAAAGCGGACTTAAGATAATCCCGTTTCCGGGAACCACCCATAACCTACCCCGCCCCGCCACTCCAGGGACACATTCGTTCGCATCCGGTTGCGGGAAGCGGCCTCATGCGCCGCCCCGGTTGAGGAGGCGAATCCCCGCCAAGGCCGTGCGGAGGAATCGGGTTCCGCTGAGGGCCCTTCTGCCGCCGGCGTTGTTTATTTTTGAGGCTTTTCCATGTCAAGGAATGATTTTCCCATAGAAGTCACGGGTGTGGGTGTCTTTGCCCTTTCCAATGCGGCGTGTGCGCCGTTGTTGGTGCGGGGGAGCCAGGCGCTTGCCCAGGCGTTGGGTGGCGTTCCCGTGGTGCAGCGGTGCCGTGTGGTGGGCGGTCCCGGCCGGCTTGCCGGGGACGACGCCACCCGGGTGGCGCTCTTCCATTCCCTGGTATCGGAGCCATCGGTCAACTTGCTGGTGGCGGCGCGGGGCGGCTTTGGCGTGACGCGGATTCTCCAGGACCTGGATTTTGAGGAGCTCCGTCGTTCGGGAAAGGCGTTGTGCGGGTACAGCGATGTCTCCGCGTTGTTGTCGGCGGCGTGGTCGCGGGGGTGCCGCCGTCTCATCCATGGTCCCATGGTTTGTTCCAGCTGGAGTCGCGACCCCCGGGAGTCCTCCTTCCAAGTGGAGCGGGATTCCTTCCTGGAGGTCCTGCAGGGACGCTGGCGGTTCGATGTCCCGGACGTCACGCTTCAGGTCTTGAAGGCGGGGACCGCCGGGGGTCCCGTGATGCCTCTGAATCTGACAATGCTGGCTTCCTTGCTGGGGACCCCTTTCCAGCCGGATCTCACCGGGACGATTCTGATATTGGAGGATATCTCCGAGCCCGCCCACGCCATTCAGCGGATGCTGGTCCAGCTGCGCGCCGCAGGAATCCTGAAACGACTGGCGGGACTGGTTTTCGCGGATTTCTCCCAAGGCGAGGACGCCGAATATCTCCCCGGAATCTTCCGGGAGGCCGCAGAATGGACCCCAGGCCCCGTCCTGGCCGGATATCCCCTGGGACACTGCCACCCTTCCCGGGCCTGCCTATTTGGAGGCAACGCAACCCTGTCCGTTCGAAAGACGTGACCCTTGAAACGGGGAATCCCGGAGAAGGGGCCTTCCGGCCAAAGGTTTGCTTCAAATGAATAGCTGTGCGCGCCCGCCCGCGCAGGTGTGGGCACGATCCCAGTCTCCTCCCTTGGCTGCTTCTTCAACTCTATGCGCGCCCGCCTGCGCAGGTGTGGGCACGGTCCCAGTCTTCCCGTCTTATCTATGCG
>CAVFEH010000003.1:0-145274 GCA_963621575.1 Bacteroidaceae bacterium | reverse complement strand
ATCCTAAAAGTCGGCTAAGGCGCACACTATTCGTCGATGACTCCGAGTCGTTGCAGGAGCATGCGGTCTCTTGCCACTGACTCTGTGGACCACCGCATCTCCCCCGCACGGGTGTGAACGGTCGTGGTCTCGATGCAGTCGAACCAGTCCATGATCTGCGCCAGGGAGTGCCCATCCAGCCACCGTGCCAGTTTCTTCTCCTGTTCGAACTGTTCCTTCGTGAGGCTATCCGCATCCCTGGCAAGCCCGTCTCGAAGGTCCTTCAGGCGCTTCCTGAGGAAGCAAGTGTATCCAAGCGCCAGGAACTGCACGAAGAGCCGCCCCTTCAGGCTGTCGGGATGCCAGACGCGCGGCCGCCGTCCGCCCAGCATGCCCTTCTGGTCGGCGAAGGCTTCCTCTATCTTCTCCCGCTGCCGATAGTTCTCCAAGGCCTCGAAGGTCTCCATTGGCTGGTTGCCCACAAGGGCGAAGTATCCAAAGTATTTGACCTTCTCCGCCAGGGCCTTCTCCTGGAAGGAGACCTTCATCCGCCCCACGCGGCCCCTCTTCTCTAAGATGAGATACTTCCTGATTCTCTGCCGGGCGGCCTCCGAGAACTCCGTCTGCCCTTCCTCGAGCTGCCTCTTCAGCTCCAGAAGCGAACTTTCGAACGCCTGCCTTCGTTTTGTCGCCTGGGCAAAGGAATGGAACACGTGCACCTGGACCCTCCTGGTGATCGTCTCCTCCTCTCCGGCGGCGATCCCCCCGCGGCTTCTCTGCCGAACAAATGGAAAGTCATGCTCGATTGTCATCGACGCCCCGTGCACGGAGACGTCAAACGGGCAGACAGAGGACATGGTGTCCAAGGCTGGCGCCAGGCAGTCCACGCACTGTCGGATCCACTTCACTTCCGGATCTGCCAACATGAGGAACTTCATGTTCCTGCGGACAAACTGCGTCATGTTCTCCTGGCTGTAATATCCGTTGTCCGTCACGATTGTCGGACGGGTGACACCCAGGCATTTCAACTGGGATAATGCGTTCTCAATGGAGATTACATCCGGCACGTTTCCCGGCTGTTTGGCGAAGGCGATGGGTTCCCGGTCGCGCACGGAGTACAGGGTCAGCAACTTGATGGTGTCCAGCCCGTCATGGTCCTTGTTGAAGCCCTGCCTTGCCTCCGTTTGCCCTTCAGAGTATGTTGATATCGTCGTGGAGTCGAAGGCAACGACAGGACAAGTGGAGAGTGTCTGCGCGCGGGCAGTGAAGTACATCTGCATGCCGCCTTCGTTCCGCCCCAGCCTTTCGAAGAGGTCACCGTAGACATCCTCGCTGATGCCCTCCGCATAAGGCAGGTCGTGCATGACCTGCCATGATTCCAGGCGGGTAAGGCTTTCCCCGCTGGTTGCGACTAAATACCGTGCAAGCGAGATGGCCTTGTCGGCATCGCCCCGCTCAAGCGACCCTCTTGCGGCTTCGTCAATGCCCGAGGAACTTCCTGCCCACTGCAGGATGTCGGTCGTTCCCGTGTGCTTGCGCGTTGCCGCTTCCGTCGCCGCCGTCTCTCCCTTCTTGCGCTTGGGACGCGTCGGCACGATCTCCTCCGTGCCAGCCTTGATCTTGCCCTTCAGTCTCTCGCTGACAGTCACGGTCTTCTTCGTCTTTGGATCGTATGCGGTCGTCCGCTCGTAAACATAGACATCCCCATTTTTGCGACGCTCGCGGCGTTCTCCGACATGGTTTTTCCCGGTTCTTGGTCTAGGCATGGTAGATCCTCCTTTGAATTGTGGATGTATTAAATATAATACTTCCACGAAACATTGCAAAGAACAAAGGCATGTTTTTCAAAGAAAACATGCCCCAAGAGCCACTTTTTTTGTCTAGCGTGATTGCTTTATCCGATTTTTAGGTTTTTCTACGGAAACGCCTGTACGAGCATTTCTGATGTCAATTTGCACTTTTTCTACGGAAACGCCTGTACGAGCATTTCAAATGTCAATTTGCAAAATCCAGGCAATTTGTCCGTAAAGATGGGCTATTTCGTTATGTGTGTTGGGGCATCCAGGTTTTCCCTGGCCTTTCTTGCGGCATCCGGATCCTCTGCGGCGCGCAGCCGAATGGACTTCCCATCCACCTCGATATCCATGAGGACAGCGCGGCACTTCCGGACGCGGTAGACGGCGACTGCGTTCTCCCGGGCCTTTGCCAGGATTTCTTCCGCGCGGAAGGCGATTTGTTCGTTGAGGAAGAGCTGTTGCGGGGGAAGACTCAAATCCACATTGGCGTTCTTGGAGACACCCGTCGTGCCTTCCACGACCGGCACGCCATCCTCGCCCACCAGGAGCTCCTTGTCGTCCCAGAACATGGCGCACCAGTAAGCCACTTTCACCTTCATCCAGATGCCATCGGCACCAGGCTGTTCCGCCATCTCCACGCCTTGGAAGACTCCCGGCGTCTCGGGATTCTCCGCAAGGCGGACGAAGATGGTCTTGCCCGAATGCTCCCGGACGAACTGGCGCTCCGCACCATCCTTCAGGGCGTACTTGAGCGTGGTGCGTGTCCGTACATATCGTCCTCGGAAGGGATCGTAGGGATCCACGCCCGTGCAGGGAAGCCGCACTTCCGTTCCCCGGTGGACCACCAGCTCGTATTGTCCGAGAAATGCCGCCAGGGCCAACAACTGAAGCAGCAGTAAAACACCCAGCCAGAGAAGGGATTTCGATTTGCTACTCATGGTTGTTCCTCCCGTGGTTGCGATAGCGGTGGAAGAAGACATTGACAGTGATGAGTGCGCTCCCTGCGGCCAGCAGGATCAGTCCTTTGGCGATGAATCCCAGCTCGCTCCCCAGGAATTTTCCGCAAATCAGCCAGACGGCCAAGACCAACCCCAGATTCAGCAACCACGCAGTCTTGCTGCGGACGGCCGCCACGAGCATTGCCAGGGCGCCCAAGAAAGAGGGGACAATCAAGAACATGGGGTCTTCATCGACGACCGTCGCCAAAGCGAAGAAGGTGAATTGAACCAGCGCCATGCCGATCCAATAATGGAAGCGGCACTTCCAGCCAACCACTCCCACGACAAAGGCGGCAAGCCAGAAACAGAGCACGAGCACACTCCAGGAGTAATCGTGATATCCCAACCCCACCAGAACCTGGAAGGCAAACCCCAGGGTGAAAGCATATCCGATGGCCGTAAAGAGGAATCCCCCCTTCTCCTCCAGGGAGCACTTCTCCCTGCGAAGGAACTGCAGAAACGCGGGCAGTGAGCAGGCCAGCAGTCCCAGGGTCACCGCCCCCCGCCGGAAATCCGACCATTCGTCTGCAGCGCAACAGGCCCAGACGACCGGGTAAAGCATCCACATTGCCATGGAAAGCACTGAACGAGTGTACCAAACAATCGTCAGGCTAAGGAAGGCCAGAAGCAAAACCACGGCATGGACCTCGCCGCCGATGTTATAGGTCTGCAGGATCAACGACACCGCCGCCACCAGGGCGATCATCCAGCCACATCCAAGGCTCTCCCAGAACCCCCGGTGGCGCCATCCGCGACAGACCGCCACCACCGCCAGGATTCCGCAGACCGCTAGGGGAACCACGGAGACCCCCGCCCGGAACCCGCGGCACATCTTCAGCCAATTGGCCGCAAAGAGCGCAACAATGCCCAGGCCGACCATCAGGCTCCCAAGGGCACTGAAGACCACCATCCCCCAGGAAGAATGGTCCACAGGCGCTTTTTCCGGATACCGGGACAACAGGGTGTCCCGCAACCCCTCGTCAATCACCCCGGCACTCTGCCAGGAGCGAATCTCCTCACGAATCCAATCGTTTCGTTCCATCGTTGCCTCCTCGTGGGACCGCCCGGTTGCACTGCACCGCGCCGTCTGGCGCCGTGCAGTAACATAGCATTGAAAAGAAAAGGAAGGAAGGGGATGTTTGGCCAGGGTTCCGCGGGCGGAACCCCGCGCCGGAGGAAACTGGGAAGAAGGACGGGGGCGGCAGCCCCCCCCGTCCTTTTGTCGCATCATCCGTGGTCAGGGCAGTTTCGCCAGGGCCTTTTGGATTTCCTCGTCGGAAGGGATGTAGTCCTCGAGAGTGCCGTCGTTGAACTTTCCGTAAGCGACCATGTCGAAGTATCCGGTGCCGCTGAGACCAAAGAGGAGGTTCTCGGCCCTCCCTTCCTTCTTGCAACGGAGGGCCTCCTGGATGGCGCCGTAGATGGCGTGTCCGCTTTCGGGAGCGGGGAGGATTCCCTCGGTGCGCGCGAAATACCGCGCCGCCTCGAAGACGTCGCTCTGTTTCACGGACCGCGCCTCCAGGATTCCCTGCTCATGGAGTTCGGAGAGCATCGTGCTCATGCCATGGTAGCGCAGACCGCCGGCATGGATGGCGGCGGGCATGTAGGAGGAGCCCAGGGTATACATCTTCGCCAGGGGGCAGACTCGTCCGGTATCGCAGAAGTCGTAGGCGTATTTGCCGCGGGTCAGGGAGGGGCATGCCACGGGCTCCACGGCCACGAAGCGGGTTTGGTTCTTTCCGCGGAAACGATCCGCCACGAAGGGTGAGATCAAACCGCCAAGATTGGAGCCGCCGCCGGCACAGCCCACAACCACATCAGGAACCACGTCGTACTTCTCCAAGGCGGTCTTGGCCTCCTGTCCAATGATGGTCTGATGGAGGAGCACCTGATTCAACACGGACCCCAGCACATAGCGGTATCCGGGATTGGTGACGGCACGCTCCACGGCCTCGGAGATGGCGCAGCCCAGGCTGCCGGTGGTGTCGGGGTTCTCCGCGAGAATCCGGCGTCCCACCTCGGTGGTGGTTGAGGGTGACGGAGTCACATCGGCGCCGTAGGTGCGCATGACCTCCCGGCGATGGGGCTTCTGCTCATAGGAGCACTTCACCATGAAAACATGGCAGTCCAGCTTGAAGAACGCACAGGCCATGGCCAGCGCGGTGCCCCACTGCCCGGCGCCGGTCTCGGTCGTGACGCCCTTGAGGCCCTGCTGCTTGGCATAGTAGGCCTGTGGCACGGCGGAGTTCAGCTTGTGGCTGCCGGAGGTGTTGTTGCCCTCGAACTTGTAGTAGATGTGCGCGGGGGTGTCCAGGGCCTTCTCCAGACAGTACGCCCGGACCAGCGGCGAGGGACGGAACATCCGGTAGAAGTCCAGGACGGGCTGGGGGATGGGGATGTATTCGTGCTCCTCGTCCAGCTCCTGCTTGGCCAGCTCTTCGCAGAAGACGTGGGAGAGATCCTCAAGGGTCATGGGCTGACGGGTGGCGGGATTCCGCAACGGCGCGCACTTGCCGGGCATAAGGGCCCGGAGGTTGTACCAGGCGCGGGGCATCTCGTCTTCCTGAAGAAAGGTCTTGTAGGGGATTTCCTGGGACATGACTGTGGACTCCTTCCCACTGCGGGGATTTGCGGGATTATGGATAACGCAAGGAAGAACTGGAAAAACTGGAGACTGCGGGGAAACAAAAAAGCCGGGGCGACGGCTTGCTTGCGCTTGCTCCGTCACTCCGGCTTGCTCTCTGATATGAAGAAGGCGGGGAATCGGCCCTATCCGATTTCACCCGCCACGACACTCACGATTTTTTCTTCCGTGATTCCTGTACAACATCAGAGACCGGTCGTGACGGAGCTACGCCACCACCACCAGCTGAGGTTCACAAGATGGGAAGAGAGATTCTTCATTCGTGAGGAAAAGTTCTGGAAACGGCGCCTAAGATAACGCCCCTTCTCCGCATTGCCAATTGCCGCCGTCAACTTTTTGAAAAGCCGACGGGCAGGCGCCCTCCCCCTACGGTTTTCTGGAGGTCAAGGAGAACACCTTGTCTCCGGGACGGAGCTTCTCCTGGCAAGGGAAGGTTGGCTGGCTTCCCACGCCAGCGAATGGGATGGGGTTTCCCTGGCTCTGGAGTTCCTCCACCACGGCCTCCACTGCGCCTGTGGTGGGGCCGGTCACCAGGATCCGCTGTCCCTTCTGGAGATTGCCGCTCTGCAGCAGGACCTCCGCCACACGGGGATGTGCATAGTAATGTGTAATCACTCCCAAGAAGGTTTTCCGGATGGTGGCCTGGCTATCCCGGTCTCCTGCCCAGACATCACCCTGTTCGCCGTAGTAGTATCCGCCCTCCCAGAACTGCCGGTTGAAAACACCGCCAAGGGCCTCTCGCCAACGGCGAAGCTGTCCTTCACCGGGAGTCCGGCCCGCCAGCCAGGAATCCAGCGCCTCACGGTAACAGCGGGTCACCACAGCCACGTAGTCCGCGCTACGTCCACGGCCCTCGATCTTCAGCACCGAGACCCCCGCCTCCAGCAGGCGAGGCAGTCCCGCGATGGTGCACAAATCCTTGGGAGACATGATATAGCGGTTCTCCAATCGGAACTCCATGCCAGTCTCCGCATCCCGAACCAAGTATTCTCGTCGACAGGGCTGATAGCAACTGCCGCGATTGCTGCTGGCACCGTATTCGCAGAGACTCATGCCGCAGCGTCCGGAAAGCCCGATGCAGAGTGCGCCATGGACGAAGGCCTCCAGGCGCAAAAGCCCGCCGCCGGGGCCCTTGATTTGACGGGAAACGATGTTCTCGTGAAGCTCCCGGAGCTGTTCCAGAGAGAGTTCCCGTGCGGCCACCACGGTATCCACGTAGGGGGCGTAGAAGGCGGCGGCCTCCCAATTGGAGAGATTCGCCTGGACAGAGAGATGACAGGGGATTCCCAGGGCGCGGGCGCGCCGCAGGACCGCCGGATCCGCGGCGATGACGGCATCCACGCCCGCGTCCTTGGCGGACTCCAGCAACCCCTGGAATTCCGGGAGTTCCTGGTCATACGCAATGACATTTGCCGTCAACCACGCCTTGGCGCCCGCTTCATGGCAACGTGCAACCACCTCCGGGAGCTCCTCCCGGGCGAAATTGCTGTTGGCGCGGCAACGCATATTCCATTTTCCCACGCCAAAATAGACGGCGTCCGCGCCGTTCTTCAATGCGGCGGCAAGGCACTCGTGATTGCCGGCGGGCGCCAGGAGAATAGGGGAATCCATAGAATAGAGGAAAGAAAAAGAAAGACGTTAGGCAGAGTGTTCGCAGGCGAACCCCGTGCCGGACTTTCCCTGCGCGTGCCTTCAGCGCACCCAAATTGGCGTGCCAAATACCGCCGGCATGCGGAAGAAACCAGGCGGAGGTGCGGGGGCGGCAGCCCTCCGTCCTTCCGATATTCTCCACATCACGCTTTTGCAAGGGGAATCCCTAGCCAATCCCGGGTTCCTCTTTCAGATAGTCCAGGATGACTCCGTTGGAGCGGATGTCGGGAAATTCCAGGCGATAGGGGATGCCCTGCTTGCGGAAAATGGGATCCAGGAAATCGTGGATGCCCTCCTCCAGTTCGGAGAGCGGGAGTCCCTGCCGCCGCATCAAATCCAGCAGCACATCCCGCTTCAGGCTGGCGAGGCGCAGTTTCACCTCATCGTCGCGGTCCTCCACCATGTTCTTCAGAACCATCAGGCCCGTGCGCTTGGTGACTGCGCCGTAAGTCTCTGGCCGCAGGGAGACCGTGAGGATCTTCGGTTTTGGAAAGGCGATGACCACGGTGCCGTCCTCTTCCAAGCGGACGTCCTCCTCCTTCAGTTCCGTGAGGTCGAAGCCGTAGAAGACATCGGCCATAATGGAGCCGCGGGTCTCCTCGATGCCATACCAGGCGGCGCGGCTGGCATCCAGATTCGCCTGCCACTCCTGCCGCTGGGTGGTCAAGAAACTAAGCTTCTCGGTCTTCAGGATATTCCAGGTCATCTCAATCCGTTGTTCCCCGCCGTCGTCCGTGAAGACCGAATAGAGCACCAGCGCCGCGCACACGATGATCCCCATGAACATCAGGGCGAGCCAGGCCCGCCAGGGGATCCCGGCGGAAGCGCCATTCGTGCGTTTCAATAGATTCATGGGTGCTTTCTCCTGGAAAAAGGTGGGGATCTTCAAATTCTACCGGAAGGGATTCTCCGCCAGTGCCTTGCTCCACTCCCTGAGGGAAGCGTCCCGGGCGCCCAGGACCATCCAGGCGCGAAAGGCGCAGGAACGCAGGATCGTTTCCGCCTCGGAGCGGTCCGCCGCGGCTTCCACGGAGACGCCCGCCTGGCAAAAACGCCCGGCCACCTCCTGCGAAGTGGGGGAGAAACTGACAGTGCCGCCGGCGTAGTAGACGGGCAGCATGAGGAATCGGTCCCCGGGTTGGAGACACTGTGCCAGCTGTTCCCGGAGGGCGCCCTCCATGAAACGGAGGGCGCCGAAACCGTGTGGCTGGAAGAGGATTCCCAGGGGGGAACCGAAACGCTCCCGGGCGGCGCAGATGGCGGCGGCTATCTTCTCGGGATTGTGCGCGTAGTCATTGACCACCGCCAGAGGCGTGCCATTGTGCCGCCGTTCCTCGGGCACGGCGAAGACCTCAAAGCGCTGGCGGACGCCTTGGAAGGAGGCCATGGCTTCTAGAATCCGCCGGGGATCCTCCTTGGGCAATGCCATGCGGAGCATCTCGTAGACCGCCAGGCCATTGAGGGCATTGTGGCGTCCGGAGAGCCGGCTCCGCGCCTCCAGCCCATCGGGCGTCAGAAAGGAAATGCCCTCCGGCGTGGCCTGGTAGCCACGCGGGAACACGGAGAAGACGCGGTCCTGACGGCCCCTCTTCTCCCCGGGTGCCAGGACGGGGAGGTTTTCGGGACGAAGAGAGCCCTTCTTGCAGCGCGACAGGAAATTCCGGAAGACCGTCTGAAGCTCCCCGGTGCTGTAATGGTCGTCACCCACATTGAGCACCACACCGATTTCGGGGGAGAACTCCGCGATGGAACGGTCGCTCTCGTCAATTTCCGCCACCACGAAATCGGTCTTTGCGCAACCGGGGGTGCGGTAGAAGTTTCCGGGGGCGGTGAGGCACTCCATCTCGGGGAGGTATCCGCCATTGACCAGAGTCACGGAACGCCCCAGCGCTTTCAGCGCGGCGCCCAGCCAGCCAGCCACGGAGGTCTTGCCGCAGGTTCCGGCCACCCCCAGGAAGGTGCCGCCATTGCGTGCACAGAGCCGCGAAAGCACCATGGCCCGATGGAAGACGGGCAACTCGGGGGCCGCCAGGGCATCGGGATTTCCGGGCTCAATGGCGGTGGTGAAGACGAATCCATCGGGACGGAAGGCGGCGGGGCCGCTGCCGTCCTGGGGAAAGAGCGGGATTCCCTGGGCTTCCAGGGCACGAAAGAGAAACTGCCGCGCGGGTTCCGCCAAGCCGCGGTCGCTGCCCGCCACCTCGTAGCCGGAGGCCTTCAGGAACTGCGCCAGGCCACTCATGCCGATGCCGCCGATGCCCACGAGAAAGAGCCTCGCCGGCGGAGGGGGGAAATCCGAGGAGAAAACGATTTCTTCCATGCAAAAAGTCGTGCGTTCTGTGTAAAAAATCAGGTTGCCAGTCGGGTGAAGGCCTCCAGCGTGAGGTCTTTCCAGCCGGGAGCGGCCAAGACAGTCTCCAGGAGGATGGCGCAGGCCACGGCGTCGTAGAGCGCGTCGTGGGGAGCCCGCCCGGGGCACTTCTGCTGGAGAGCGGGGAGGAGTCCCAGGGTGGGCGCCAGATTCTCCAGCTTGTAGTTGCGGCATTTGGGATAGGCCGCCTTCGCCACACCGAGGGTATCCACCCAGGGCCCGAAGGTCTGGAGGGGGAATTCCTGGGCCAGGATTCCCCGTTCCGTGGGGGCGTGATGGGCCACCAGCACCCTTCCCTGCAACAACGGGCGCAATTTGGGCCAGAGCTCCTGGAGGGTTGGGGCCTGGGCGAGCTCGTGCCGAAGCTGTGCCCAACGGCCGGGAGTATAGGGGTTGAAAGAGTGCTCCTCGCCGACCCGCAGCAGGGACTGGAAGGAGCGGTCCATGTCCACGCGTCCCCGTGAGATCACCACAAGACCGATCTGCCAGGGCGCATTCATGGCCTCCGGCGCATACCCCGTGGTCTCGAAATCGATGGCCACCGCCTCGGTGCGGGAGAGGAGTTCCTGGGGATCCGCGCTCATAGACGGCCTCCCTCCCGGAACGCGGATGCATGAATCGCTACAGCCATCGTTCCAACAACAGATCGGAGAGAATCTCCAGGGCGGACCAGAAGCGCTGGCCCTTCTTCTGGGAATACTCGGTGTAGGCCACCCGAATGGGAAGCTCCTTCCAGCGGAGACCCGCCTTTTTCAACTGGGCGGGGAGCTCCGTGGCGTGGGCCATGCGGTCCTCCCGCAAATCCAGTGAGCGCAGCGCCTTCGCGGAGAGCGCCCGGAAACCATTGTGGGCGTCTGTAAGCCACACGCCCGTCAGGATGCCATTGGCCAGCCGCGCCAGACGAAGGAGCCGGCGGCGTTTCGGAGGCACGGCGGCGGTGTCCTCCTGCCGGAGGAACCGTGAGCCCAGGACGGCCTCCGCCTGTCCGGAGCGAAGGAGTTCCAGAGCCGGCGGAATGGCGGCGGCATCGTGCTGGCCATCGCCATCAAAATGCACCACCGCGTCCGCGCCGCATGCCAGAGCGTAATCATCGCCGGTCTGGAGAGCGGCGCCCTGTCCGCGGTTCAGGGGATGGCGGAGGATTGTGACGGGCTTCCCGGGCAGGCGGAGGGGCTCCGGGGAACCGTCGTCCACCAACACCACATGATAGCCCACCTGGAGGAGAGGCTCAATGGTGCGGGCGACCACAACAGGATCCTCCCGATAGCAGGGGATGACGATGAAGACGGATTCGTTCATCAGAAATGGTGCGTCCAAGGCGTGTCTCTAGAAGGCCTCGCCCTCCGGCCCACGCAAAATGTATCCCCTTCCGACATCCCCACTGCGGAGGAGCCTCCACGCGTCTCCAGAAACACCCCAGAACCAGTCGGCGGAGTTCTCCGGGAAATCGATGTCCTCGCCCCAGACGGGTCCCCGGAAGAGACTCCGGGCGTCATCGGGAGCCGCTGGCGTGATCGTCAAGGATGCCCCGGGATTCCAACGAGGGCACGCCCAGAAGCCGGTACCGGCAGGGAGGACCCCCTCCCGCAGCTGGAGATATCCCGTATGGTCGTCGTTCAACACCAGGAGGGCTTCCATTCCAATGGCATTGCAGAGTTCCGGAACAGAGACCTCGCCCGGCAGGGAGAGAGGCGCCCACTGCCCCTCGGAGACGTCTTTCCAGCATCCCGCCAACGTCGCCTGGAGTTTCTCCTGGGGAGTTGTGGGGTTCTCTGGCGCCAGGGAGCCATCCCGGAGGAGCGCCAGAGTGAAAGTGGCCGACGGAGGAAGATTCACAATGTACGGAAGGAGATATTCCGCACTGGCGCCGGCGGCGTCAGTGACCTTGAGGAACAGCGTGCCGCTTCCCCTTTGCGCAAAGGTCGGGGAGAGAGTCAGCACGCCCTGGCGTTCTTCCGAGGGCGTGTCGGCCACGGAGGACCAATCGGCTGGCTCCACGGAGAAGGTGAGCGTATCGGGGACGGCGTCCTTCAAATCCGGATCATCCACAAAGAGATCCAAGGCGGTGTTCTCGCAAGCCGTCAACTCCAGGGAAGCGGGCATCCTGCCGGACCAGACGGGCGGGTCGTTCACGGGGATGACGGTGAGTGTCCAAGTGACTTGCCGGGAAGCAGTTCCATCAGTAATTCCCAAGACAAAGAGGTCCTCGCCGCAGAAATCCGCCTCCGGCTTGTAGTAGATCCGGGTAGAAGACATCGAGCGGTCGGGAGGCGCCAAGCGCAGCTTTCCATGCGCCGGCGCCTGTGCGATCCAGAGCCCCACGACATCGCCGTCCGCATCCATGCTTCCCAGGCGGAGATTCGTCTCTGCGCAATCCTCCTGGAGGGAGTTCAGCTTGGTGACATTGAAATCCGGCGCGGAATTGGTCCAGGCAGGATCCTCCCACAGGAAGGGCGACACGGACGCAAGGGTGACGGTTCCCTGAATGGTGAGGTCCGCACAACTGACCATCGCCACGTAGCGTCCGGAGGGAGAGATGGCGGGATTCTCAACGTCATGGATGGAATGCTGTGTCAGGCACCAGGGTTCAGCTTCCGCGTCCGTGAGATCCAGCAGATAGACCCGGGAGACCTTTTCCCCGGCGGCCTTCGCCTGATAGCAGAGCCGGCGCCCGTTGGCGGCGAGGGAGACCTCTGTGGCGTTTTCGGGCATGGGAAGAGTGCGAACTGCAGGGGACCGGTATCCGCTGGCATTTTCCAGCCACAGGAAGGCGCCGGAGGTCTCCCGGCAAAGAATTCCGCCGCCATCGAGGGTCATGCCAAGAAGCGCAGAGAAGCTCCGGCCGGAAAGCACGGAGACCGCCTGGGCATTCCGTCCGAAGCGGCACAGGAGCATTCCTTCGCCGTCCAGCCACGCCAGGGAGTCCCCAGAAGCGGAGAGAACAGGGCAGCTGGCAGGGGCTGCCACTTGCTCCCAGGTGGCGCCTTTGTCATCGGAGAAGAGGAGCGCACGGTCGCTCTGGCGGATGCACGCCACCGTGCCGTTCCAAGAGACACTCAGATCCCCGGCATCCCCGGAAATGCCGGAGTCAATGACAACCTCCGTCCCGTGGCAGAGCGCACCGGCAGATCCCTCCACCCAATAGAAGTCGCCAGAGGCGCCCTTGCGTCCCCAGACGGGCGCATTCCCGAAGGCCGTGAGAGTCTGCCAGGCTACGTCGGTGGCGACATCCCGCTGAAAGAACGGCGAATTGGCGTGTCGCTGATGATCCAGGGGGGCGGAGCTCCGTACCACGAGGGTGTCCCCATCTGCAAAGTGGCCGGAATCGTAGGAATAGACATTCGCTCCGCTGGCAACCAATTTCGGAGCGAGGCTGTGGAAGTTGGTGGCGCGAATCTCCTGTTGGCAGCTGTCGCCCTCATTGAGGGTGTAGACAAGGACATGGCGTCCCTCTTCGCTTAGACCGCTCACCACCCAAGGGAGCGTATCCACGGAATAGGCCACGGCGGGAAGGATTTCCTCACCGCTTTCCGAAGAGAGGAGGATCCCGGGGAACTGCATCCCGGAATCCGCGAGGTTCCAGGAAATGGTTGTGGATGCCTGTGCGGCACTGACCTCCAGCCCTAGAGAGGCGATGCGATCCGCTCCCAGAGGCGACACTACCAGGACGGTCTCCTCCACCCGGAGGGAGGCGCCAAGATCCGCCCGAAGGACCTGACCATTGGCATCCAGCCATGCAACGAAACGTCCATTGGGAGAGAGGCAGCAAAGGGCGCCCTGCTCCGAGATGCCAGACTGCGCCACGGCCCCCAGAGGAAGGTTCTCCCCCGTGGTGCGGTCATACCGGTTCAGCGTGCCATCCTGGAGTCGATAGAGAAGGAAGCGTCCATTTTCGGAGAAGCAGGGGTCATAGGCCTCGCCGTCAGAAAGGGTGACCAAATTCCATTCCCCCAGAACATTCTTCTCCGCCAGGCAAAATTGCCGTGTTTTTCCGACATCGCCCTTTCTATAGGGAATCGCAAGGGCGTCTCCCTGGGGACTGCATGCCATCCAGACCGTCTCCCGGCACGAATAGCGTTCCTGACTGTCCAGGACCTGCTGTTTTCCAAGTGTAAAAAGCAATTCCGGCTCCGCTTCCAGATTGGAAGCCACCCCCCGACGGATGCCGGACTCCTTGTCGCCCTCCCGGGAAAGGTAGAAAAACTCCGAGAGATCCGCCGTCACTACCGGAGGGATGCCGTCATAGTTCTTCGGCTCCAGAACACTCTGTCGCCGGAAAGCATTTCCTTCGACAACGCCCAGGACAAGTTCGTTGTCCGCCAGAGAATAGCCTAACGCCAGGCCATCGGAGCCCAGAACTAGGCCATCATAGGGTGCGGCTTTCTTGCTGCCATCGGAGCCGAGAACCATATTGCGGACATAGAGGGTCCCCGTCGAATTGGTCTCCTCCCGACGCAATGCCAGGAACTCCCCCGAGCCATCCGTGGAGATGCCCATCCAACGGACCTTCCAAGCAAAATCAAAGAGATTGATTTGGGGTTCGCAGGCAAAGAGTGCCGTCTTGCGGGATTTCTCCGTGCCATCCAGAAGGTAGCCACCCACGTATTTGTCGGCCTTCCCGGCGGGAACCCCACGGACCATCACCCGGCCGTCATCCAGCACACCCTCCAAAGAGAGTACGCCGATGTCCGCCGATGTGGACAACGTCACGGCATCCTCCTGTGCGCACAGAACAAGCCCCAGCTGAAGAAGGCAAAGAATCAGAATCGTTGGGAGGCGCTTCATGGGGGGCGTTGCAAAGATGGCGAAAAAAACGTTGGCCCACATAGCAAAAAAGGCGGCGCCGCATGGCGACGGCACCGCCTTTTCCGCAGAAGTTCCGGCTAGAAGCGGATCTGCATCTTCAGCATGCCGCCGAAAGTATTGAGGGACTGGCTGGCGTAGCGGGTGCCCACATCGCCGAAGGCCTTGTCGTAGCGCAGCTCGGCAGAGACGCCAATGGTCTCGTTGAACCAATAGCCGGCGCCGGCGGAGGCGTAGAGGCCCCAGTTGAACTCGTTTTCGTTGGCGCGTCCAAAGTTGCTGTCGTTGCCGGAGCCGACGCCCACGGAGTTGTAGGCGGAGCTCTCCATGTCAGCCAAGGACAGCGTAGGACCGGCGGCCACGAAGGCGCGCAGGCCATTGTCCAGATTGTAACCCAGGGAGAGGCCCAGATCGAAGACATACAGATCCATGTCGAAGTTCACCTTGGCGAACATGTCGGCGACGCCCTGGTGAGAGGAGCTGCTGGGCAGCTTGGATTCCTCGCCGCTGGTGGGAGTCAGAACGCCGTCAATCTTGGAGACGAAGCGGTCGTAGAGGCCAACGCCCGTGCTGTCACTGCCACTTCCCTGGAGCTTGGTGTCCATGGAGTAGTACTGGAAGTTGCCGACCAGGGCCAGATCCAGGGCATCCTTGGTCCATAGGCTGGTGGAGAATCCGACGACGGGGGCGATGCGCTCGCGGTCCGCGTAGGAGCCGCGGCCGGAGGCGGAGAAGCCGGCGATGTCACCGAAAGTCAGGCGGCTCACACCGCGGTCCTGTCCGGGATAGCGGGCGTTCCATGCGCTGTCCAGATTCGCCTGGGTTGGCTCTTTCAGAGAACCGTCCTTCTCGTCCATGACATATCCTTCGGCGGAAGGGGAGGAGCCGCCCCTCAGCTTGGGACGATGGAAGTTGCGGTAGGAGATGCCGACGGAGACGCTCCAGTCACCTGAATAGCCGTTGTCGGACTCGAAGGCGGGGGCCACCTCGACGGCGGGAGTTTCGGTAGCGGGGGCCTCAGTCTGGGCGGTCAGGGAGAGGCCAAGCAGACCCGCGAAGAGAAAAGCGATGGTTTTCTTCATGGTGTTTTATCCTCTGTGGATTGTCAGGGATTCGTCAAATCAATTCAAGAACATGCTTCTGCCGCCTCTCCCCTCTTCCCGGCAGGAAAAGGAGAGAGGCGTTCGCGGGCTAGTCTCCCTGCAGGAGCTGTCCGTCCTGGACCAGGTAGACCACGTAATCACCGGTCGCCTTGCCGCCCACGTAGAGCTTCAGTGCCACGTAGTCGTCGGCTGCGGTGGGGGCGCCCTGCATATCCAGGACGACGCGGCCGTCGGCGATGGTGGCGGTTCCCTGGAAGACATAGTACCACTTCATCTCGGCGATGGAGAAGTACTGTGCATCGAAGGTGATGGCGGCATCCTCGGCGACGGCCCCCTCGGTGCTCAACACCAGGTTCCCGGTGGTGGCGCCGCCTTCCTCAACCTCGGCGTAGACTCCGGTGACGATGGGCGTCTCGGTGGTCTTGGCCAGAGTGAACTGGAGGCTCTCGCTGGAGATGGACTTGTTGCCATCAGTCGCGGTTACATACCAGCTATAGGAGACGGGCTCCTCGGAGATCTCCAGCTCCACAACGGCATTGTTGGCGTAGACCGGGGAGAGCTCGGCGACCTGGCTGCCATCGGCGCCGTAGACGCGCAACTGGTAGCTGGTGGCGTTGGTGGCCACGGGCCAGACAAACTTCACGGAACCGCTGGTCAGGACCTTTCCATTGGCGGGGGCAAAGGCGGGGGACTCGCTCCATGCCAGAACCGCTTCGCTGGAATCGGGGACATTGATGGTCAGGACCTCGGTCTTCTCACCCGTGCCCTCGGGGTTGGTGCCAACGACTACCAGAGTGTATTCGCCGGCGTCGGGGATCTGCAGCTCGCGGCCAGTGATGATGGGAAGAATCATGCCGTTCTCGCTGGGCTCGAAGTCCACGGGACCGATCGACTGGACCACTTCCTCGTCCTGGTTCAGGACTTCCAGCTCGTAGGAACTGGCCATGGGCACGCTGATGTCGGGCAGAGTCACATAGCCCTTCTCGTCGGCAGTGACGTTGTCGTCTTCGCAGGTGGCCGCGCCGGGCAGACCGTATTCACTGACGGAGATCTCGCGCTCTTCGCAGAGTTCATCCGTGGTGCCGCTGCTGCGGCTCCACACGTAGATGCTCACCTGGATGCTGGTCTCGCCGAGATAGCCCTTGAAGCCCTGCTCATAGTAATCCTTGGGCAGCAGCTGGTTGCGTCCAGCCTCAGTCACGGTGATGCTCAGGGTATCCTCGCCCTCGGCGCTCAACACGAAGGTATGCCCATCGGTATGGTTCTCAGGATCGGTGCAGGTGAAGGAGACGATGGGATACCAGGGGGAGGCGCCCACGAAGACCGTGATTGTGACAGGCTCGCTGGTCTTGGGGTCGGGGACGCCGGCGGTTGTGCCGTTGTCCGTGACGGTAAAGGTGATGGAGGCGCTCTTGCCGAGTTCAGCGTCGGCCTTGACTGTGTAGGAGAGGGTGACCTCGTCCCCATCCACGGCAATGGCGGGGCCGCTCTCGAAGATGGAGTCCTCGTCCACGACGTCGGTGATGTCAGCGCCAGAGAGCTCCTGGTCGCCCTCGCCAACGCCCAAAGAAACCTTGAAGGTGGCGGTCATGGCGGTGCCGCGCTCATCGGGCAACACATACTGGTCCTCGGCCTTCACCACGGGGGCGTCGTTCACGGAAATGACTTTCAACTGGATGGTCAGGGTGTTGGTGGCGCCAGCCCCGGACTCGTCGGCGACCTGGACGGTCAGCACAGGCATGTCGGTGCCGTCATTGAAGTAATCCGCTGCGGGCTGGAAGGTAATGGCGCCGGTGGCCGCATCGATGGCGGCGGTTCCAACAGTCTCATCCAGCTCTCCGGCCAAAGAGTAAGCCAGGGTGTCCACGCCGTCTGCAAAATCCACATCGTAGGCGGCGACATAGCGGGTCGAGGCCTCGGAATCCTCCGCGACCTCCCACTCGTAGGAGATGGCCTCCTCTACAACAGGAGCCTCGGCGGGAGTCTTAGCCTCGGTCTCGCCGACATAGTAGAAGTAGGGGGCGGTGTTGCCGATCGTCCAAGTGGCCTCGGTGGCGTTTTCAGAGAAGACGACCTCGTCAGCGTCACTGTAGGGAGTGGTCTTGGACTTCGCGGCGACCTTCACCGTATAGCCCTTCTTCACGGCATCGGCTGCGGAGAGCTCGGAACCGTCTGCGCCTTCGCCGGTGATGGCAGTGTAGGTGGATCCGTCGGCGCTGTAGCTCCACGCGTACTCGTAGACAATGCTGTCGTTGTCGTCATCCGTGGCGCCCTGCGCGTCCGCGACAAGAGTGGAGCCGTGGACGGGTTGCTCGGGAGTCGTGTTGACAGTGGCGGGAGCGCCGGGGGCGCGGTCCACATCGGTCACAGTAATGGCGACCTCCGCGGAACCCTCGCCATCAGTGGCAGAATCGATGGCGGTGACCTTCACGCGGGAAGCCAGGGTCTTGGTGCGCTGGCCGGCCACGCCATTGGCGATGGTGTCGTATCCGGCGGTAGTGACATTCCACTTGGCGGTGCTGGTGGCCACGCCGGAGTCCACAGAACCGATGCCGGTGGTCTCGACGAGCTCATAGGTCCAGCCCTCAGGCACGGTGATGTTCCAGCCCTTGATGCCGGCGGGATAGACATCCTGGTCCGTGGCGGTGGCCTCCACAGCGAAGACCGTGGCCGCGCCGTCCCCGTCAACCTCGTTGATCGTCAGAATTGAGTCCTTCAGGACGACCACGGGAACCGGATTCTCCTTGTAGTCGATGGCCAGCGAGTAGTCAACCTTCTCACCAGACTTGTCAACAAAGGAGATGGTGGCGGTGCCGGCCAGGTCGTCCACGCTGGCGCGCTGCTCCACGGGGACGGTATAGCTGAGGGTGACCTCCAGCGCAGTGTCATCGCCGCTCACGGCAGCGGAGGTGATTTCCACGGCGCCGGCAAGAGTGCTGGCGGCATCGAGAGCGACGCTGGAAACCAGGACGAGATCCGCGGCGCCATCGGCGTCACTGACCTTCAGAGCAGCGGTGCCGGTGTAGTTTGAGCCGCCGCGGAGAATGAAGATGCGTCCAGAGGTGGCGGAGGCGACGGGGGCGGAGTTGACGACAGCCAGCTCAAGGGTGCCATCGTAGACCACGCTCTTGCCATTGCTGGTGGCGGTGATCTCGGGCTTCACGGTCGCGCCCTTCTTCCAGGGAGCAACGGCATCGGTGCCATCGGAATACTTGTAGACGACGGCGTAGGTGACGCTGTCCTCCTCGTCGGCGTCAGACACATCGGCAGTGACGTCGAACTTGGAGTCCGCCTGGATGCTATAGATGCCATCGCCGCCATCCAATTTGCCGGAGACGGCAGTGACATTCACATCCTGGAAGACAGGCAGACGATCGGTGTCACTCACCGTGGCCGCAGTCTCCAAAGATGCCTGGAGGGCATCCGGGCCGCCGTCGGTGACGAGCAGGCTGGCGGGGAAGTCCTTGGAAGTCGCGGGATGGATGACAGTGGCATAGGCGATTTCAGCATCGCAGCCAGAGAAGTCCACCCTGTAGTAGACCGTTCCGGTCTCGGGAGTGACTCCTGCGGGGGTCTCGGGAACCAGCTTCACGGAGAGGTCGTAGGCTGTGGTTTTGTCGGCATTCAGGAGCAGCAACCTGGCGGCCTCCGCCAAATTCGCCTCCCCTGCGTCCACTTCCTTCTCATAGAACCGGAGATCAAGTCCCTCGGTGTCCTTCACGGCCTTTCCCTCCACGAAGTTCAGGGAAGGAGTGCCGTAGACGTAGAGCTCGGCGGGATCGTCCACGGGATTCACGGCAATGCCAACCTCGACCTCCACTGCGGCAGCGCCGGAGAGGGCGGCGTCCGTGGACTTGGCAGTGACCTTGACTTTCACATCGCCATTGAAATCCTTGGCGGGAGTGAAAACAACCTGTCCATTCTCCACCGCGACAGTGCCGGCGGCCTCGAAGCCCTCTGCAAGGGCGGCATTCGTGAACTCCACCTTGTCGGTGTTCACCAGGTCGGTGCCGTCCCAGGCGGTGCACTCGAACTGTTCATCCGTGGCGGCGATGGTCAGGCCGCCCGCCTGATCCTCGTCCATCTCGTAGCCGCCGACTACGGAGACGTTGAAGGACTCCACCATGGTGATGGTGGAGGGTCCCTCGAGGATGGTGGGGCTGGTGGTGGTGACGCCCTTCGAGCTTTTCAGCACGGCGGTGGCCTGTGCAGTCTTGATGGTGTCTTCACTGATCACGTAGTAGACCGCTCCAAGATACTGACGGGTGGCATTCGCCGGGACCGCGACGTTTCCGACGCCCGCGTTCACGTTCACAAAAATCGAAGAAGACCCCATGGAGGCCGTCTGGCCGTATGCATTCTCCCAGACCAGACTATCCCACTTGGATTTGGAGCTGTCGGGCAACGTAACCAATGCCGACACCTGCTGAAGCTCATTTTCGTCGGTGGTGATGTAGAACTGAACGCCGCACTTTGCGGAGACGCCCTTGACGTACTTTCCCGCAAGGAACTTTCCGTTGGGGAGCACGGAGCCGGAGACCATCTCCAGAGTCCAGTCTGCCATCAGACTCTGGGCGAACAGAAGCGAAACACAGCAGAAGAGGGCCAACGCGCCCTTCTTGCGGAGGATTCCAGTGAAAGTGGAAATCATGGGGTTTCTCCTCGATGTTGGGGATTGCTTTGAATCAAGTCGGAAAAAGAAGACTCCCGCCCCGCGCCCCGTCGTGCATGGCCACTTGGCCCACGCCTCCGGATGCGCGGCGGCAGGATGAAGCAACCGCTACTCCTTCAAACCCTGGAGAGCCTCCAAGGCGGTCTGCAGATCGCCGTCGGTGGCGTTCTCCACGAAGGGCTTCAACTCCTCGGTGGTGAACCAGTCATCCTCCGCGGTGGGGCAATCGGCGCTGACGTAGTTGTAGAGATACATGGCGTCGTTCATGTCAACGTCGCCGTCATTGTCGTAATCCAGGGTATCTCCCGCAGCCTGCAGAGTCTCCAGCGCGGCCTGAAGGTCGGCATCGGTGGCGTTCTCCACGAAGGGCTTCAGCTCCTCAACGGTGAACCAATCATCCTCCGCGGTGGGGCAATCCGCGCTGACGTAGTTGTAGAGATACATGGCGTCGTTCATGTTCACCACGCCATTGCCATCGAAATCGAGGGTTCCCGCACGGAGGATGACCCAGTCAAAAGCTGCGATCTTGGTGGAGACGTCGAGAAGGGTGGTGGAGACGGGCCTGTATCCGCCGGAGAGGGCGGTCATGGAGAGCACGATGTCGTGGGATCCTTCAGCGAAGGCGAAAGTCGCGGCGGCATCCTGGTATGTGATCGCGGCGCCATCGGCGGCGACCTTCAGGATCCATCCGGCGGCGGGGGCGGTGGTGGAGGTGGTGCCGTCATTCAGATAATAGTCCGTGCCGTCGGTGAGGATGACCTCCTTGTCGCCGGTGACCACCTGGAGAGCCAGGACAGTGCCGGAGAAGGAGGCGCTGCCATTTTTCAGGGAGACATAGTTCTTCGTGGCCTCGTCCTGCTCCAGGAAAATGGACTGGTTGGCGGGATCGACGGCGGGCGTGATCGCGCCATCGCCGGCGGAACGGGTCTTGCGGAGGGTGTAGTTCACGCCGGCCTTGGCGGCGAGGCTGTAGGGATTCCCGTCGGAGATCGTAATCTCCTCGGCTTCGGCGGAGGCGTCGGCGTCGCTCTGCAGATAGAGGGTGACCCCGGAGTCGGAGTGCAGCTTGAGAGAAGCATCGGTGGATGCCACCAGCACCCAGGCGTTGTCATCGGAGGCAGTGCGCAGATCGGCGCCCAGGCGCGCCATGTCCCCGGTGACCGTGGCCGCGTCGCCGGAGAGGTTGGCGGGGTTGGCCAGGTAGACGTCCTTCACGCCGAACATGGCGGAGAAGGGAGGAAAGGGCACGGCGCTCTCCTCATCCGCCTCGCCGAAGACAAGGGATGGCGCCTCCGTTTCGCTGCCCACCATCACATTCACGGTAAAATTATCCGCTGCCCAGGCGCAAGCGACGACCGCCAGAAGCACGAATGCCAGAAGTCTAGATGTTTTCTCCATAATGAGTATTGTCGAGGGGCTTGGATTCCCTTGAAGTGTCAATCAAGTTGCTGACCGGTTCCGGCAGACCCGGGCCGAAACAAGAGGAACGCGCAAACCTCTCGTCGGCGACAGGGAGCGTGACGCGCAGGCACACTCCATCCCACAGTCGGCGGTCCGGATGGAAAATATAGCGGACGGAAGAAAAATTACACATGCGCCACGCAGCGAGAGGCATTTTAGCGCTTCAGCAAATATCCCCTGCCAATGGCGGGGAGACCGGTGGCGGCGGCGAAATTGCTGAGGGCGGGGTCCCAGAGTCGGGCGCCCCCGGGGAGCTCCGCGGTTGCAGGAAGAGGTTCTCCGGAGGTCTTGTCCAGGGACGCGGAAAGTCCGGCGAAGCGCCAGGTGCCGGTGGAATTGCCATCCGCCAAGGTGGAGTCCCCGCCTTCCGGCATCTTTCCTGTGAGAGTGAGGTCCGCGGGGGCGAAGGCGTAGATCCAGAGCGCCTCGCCCTCCTTCCAGGCATCCAGGGAAGCCAGCTGTGTGTACTGCCGTCCGGAATGGAAGGTTTTTTGGGGGGAGTCCAGGAGGGGGGCGCCGTCCAGAGTGGCGTCCTCCAGGGAGGCCAGCGGGCAGGCGACAAGATTCCAGCCCTGGGAGAGCGCGATCTCAACATTCATCTTCCTGTAAATCGTGCTGGGCATGGCCTCCAGCCGGTAGTCTCCCACGGGAACCGTACAGGTCAACACGGCGGACGCCAGGGTGGCGGCATCCCAAGTAAAAAGGACCTCTTCCGTGGCAGGATCCACGAAGCGAAGCAGGACCCCGGAAGGCAGTGCGCCCTGCACCAGGCTAAACGAGAGAGCCTGGGTGGCGGAACCGCCCTTCTTGGAATGGACGCACACATTCCAGGAGCGGGTGGAGAGGGCGGCGCCCGTCTGCGACAGCACCAATGCGCTGTAGGAGATGGTGCCCTCCTGGATGGCCAGGCGGTCGTCCATGCCGGGAGACTCCTTGGGCAGGCGCCAGTCGTCGGACGCGATCTTCTTTTCAGCCAATCCGAAATAGACACTCTGGACACCGGACTCGTATTCCGTGGAGAGCTTCCAAAGGCCGGTGGCGCCAGGCACGTTGGGGGCGTCCTGGGCAGACAAGGACAATGCCAGGAGACCGGCTGCCAACGCGCCAAAAATTCTTGAAAATGAGAAGTTTTTCATCTTTCGCGAGAGCCCCGCAGACGGGTGTGGGGAAACCGTCTCTGTACGGAGAAAAGGGAGAGGGAGGTTTTTCTTACGGTCGGTGCCTCCGACCCCGGAAAATCCATGATGGTTCCGAAAGGGGATGCATCCTTGCGGCGGGGAGCAAGCACTATGCCACTTCCCTGGAAACATTTCCGCCCCTTTTGGGGACGCAACGCCCATAATATGAAAGGCGCGAATCGCTTTTTCCGCACCGTCCCGAGAAAAAACCGCCACTTTTCCACTTCCGAAGCCCTCCTCCGAAAGTATCCCGAAACCCACGCGGATACCAGGAAAATCCTGCGACTTTCCCGGAAGGCACCCATTCTTTTCCGCCTGCGACGCCTCTCCCCCACGGGTGCCCTCCTTTTCTGTCCTAAGAGTGTCGCAGAAATGCAATTCTGTCATGACAGGATAAATTACGGAGATATGCCGGAAACCGAAAATCAACAACCCAGCGAGAGCGCGTCCTGTCCCCTCCAGGCGCGTGTGCTTCTCTTGGAGACAGACGAGGGCCGCGGGGAGATCCTGCGGGGCCTTCTGCGAAGTCTCTCCTGCAGGGTAAGGACTTACGACCTTTCGCGGGAGACGCCGGAGAGTTGGGGGGAGCGTCCTTGGGATTTGATATTGTGTGACTTGTCATTGTTTTCCCGGCTTCGGGGGTTGCCGGCTGTTCCGGGGAATCCGCCGCTGATTCTTTTAGCGCCGTACGACGGCATGGTTCGTGCGCGGGAGTTGGTTTCCGGGGGCGACGCCACCGATTGGCTGCCCTCCCCCATCCGGCAGGGCCGGGTGCTCTCCCTGTTGCGCGGCGTCCTTTCCCGGAGCCGTGACGAACATTCCGGAGAGGTCCGTTCCACGGGCGGTCCGGGAGACCAGGATGCCGTTGCCGCGCCAATGAAGGGCATCGAGAGTGGTGAAGGCGCGCTTCCAGAACGGCACTTCGGGCTGATGGTGGGGGAATCCCCGCGGATGCAGGAGCTCTACCGCCAGATTGAGAAGGTCGCCCGCGCGGAAATGACCGTTTTGATCCTAGGGGAGAGCGGCACGGGCAAGGAGCTGGTGGCCAAGGCCATCCACAATTCCGGGGACCGGGCAAAAAAGCCCTTCGTTCCCGTCAACTGCTCCTCCCTTCCCGAGAACCTCCTCGAGAGCGAGCTTTTTGGTTATGTAAAAGGTGCATTCACCGGGGCCGTCCACAACAAGGACGGCCTTTTTGTTGCCGCAGAGGGAGGCACCCTGTTTTTGGACGAAGTGGGCTCCATCCCCCCCTCCACGCAGATGGCGCTGTTGCGGGCGCTGCAGGAGCGGGAGATCCGCCCCGTGGGCTCCGTGACGCCCCGTCCTGTGAATGTGCGGGTCCTGGCCGCCACCAACGAGGATGTGGATCTGCTTCGAGAGCAGGGGCGCCTGCGGCAGGACCTCTTCTACCGCCTCAGCGCCTTCACCCTCCGACTGCCCGCCCTCCGGGAACGCCCGGGCGATCTCCCGTTGCTCATGCAATCCTTCCTGGCCGAGAATCCCGGCGCGAACGGACGCATCCGGGCCCTCTCTCCTGCCGCACGGGAGGCCCTGGAGCGTCACGGCTGGCCGGGCAATGTCCGTGAACTGTTGCATGTATTGCAGCGGGGCGTCACCCTCTCCGAGGGGGACGCCATCCGTCTCAAGGACCTCCCGCAGGAATTCTCCGCGGCACGGCGCTCCGCCGACGGATCCTCCGCGCCCACCGGATCCGGCGCGGGGCATCCCCAGACCCTGAAGGCATATCTGCGCGCCTGTGAACGGCAGTATTTGCAAGGAGTCCTGGAGGAATACCACGGAAACAAGGAGGAGGCCTCCAAGATCCTTGGCATCAGCGTGGCCACCCTCTACCGGAAGCTCTCGGACGGCGCCTAGACATCCCCCCCACAACCCACACAACCATGGAAAAGTCCCCCCGACGCATTCTATGCCTGCCGGCCCTGCTGGCGCTCTTGGCCGCGCTCCTGCTCTCCTCCTGCCAGACATACACCCCCGCTTTCGTCCTCTCCCTCCACGAATTCGCGGATCCCGGCGTGAGCACCCGACTGAGCAAACAGGTGCGCAACTCCAGCCGAGAGTGGCAGTATACCATCAAGAACTTCCCCTTCCTGGACGCCCGGAATTTCCTGGATGCCGAGGTCTACGGCCCCGACGAACAGGGCTTCTACGGACTGAAGATCGCGGTCTCCCGCTGGAGCCTGGGCAACATGCACCACACCGCCGGCTCCAACCTGGGACTGGTCTTCGCCGTCGTGGTGGATGGCACCTACATCGGCACCTCCCACTTCACTCCCGAGATGCGAGACCAGGACATCCTGGTCATCGAACCCCTCTGGAACCTCTACGACGCCACGAAAATCGCGGAGAATGTCGCCGCCAACCAGAAGCACCTGGACTCCTGGGGCAAGAGCCGCTTCGACCAATACCGCTAGCATCGACGCCCGCGCACATCCCTTTTCGACTTTCCACTCACGCTTCCCAATCATCCCCAACCCTGAATCCTGAAGGAATAGGAAAAACTCCATGGCAACCACCGTCTCCTATCGTGACATCCCCCATCTGAAACCCCTCTTTGCAGACGCCGCCGAAAAGGGCATCAAGTCCGGCAACGACCTGGCCGACATCCTGAGCAGCGCGCCTTCCAAGGCCGCCGCCTGGCCCGAATTCCTGCGAGACGAATGGAAAAAGGGCATGGAAGAGGTCTTCCATGATGTCACGGACAAGCAGGAGCTCTCCGCCGAACAGAAGAAGCTTCTGCGCGCCATGCTGTGCGTGGGGCTGGACACCCCCCTCCTGCGCCACCTCTACCAGCATCTCTTCCTGGCCCTCTACCCCAAATGCCAAAACGCCCAGGGCATTCTGGAGATCCTGGGACTCCTGGACGAAAAGAGCGACCTGGCGGCCGCCGGACGCCGTCTGGAAGTTTTCTGCGCCATCCGTCCCGGCGCCCGCTTCTGGGACGCGGCCTACGGCCTTGGCAAGGTCCTCTCCCTGGACGAAGAGGCCTGCGAGGTCCTTGCCGAGCAGGAGCGTGAGCGCCGGATCCCCCTGGCGCTCTTCCTGGAGAAGGCCGTCATCCCCGTCGTCGGCGGCACCCTCGACAAGCTCTTCGCCAAGGAGACCGCCTCCCTCGGCTTCACAAAGCTGCAGGACCTGCGTGACGCCGCCCTGGAGAGCGTGATCACCCGTCTGGAGCCCACTCCCACCCTCTTCGAACGACTGATCGCCGGGCACTACACCGACGACGAGCTGCGCACCATCTGCAGCAACAGCAAAGAGCGCCAGAACACCGCCAAGGCGGCCTCCGGCACCTCCGCCCGCTGGGACTACAGCCGTTCCCTGATGGAACTGGAGGTCCGCCTGGACGATGCCATCCAGAAGAAGGAGACGACCCGTTGCGACGACCTGAATCGTGAAAATCTGGAGAACCTCCTGACCCGCGAGGCGTCCCGTCCCCAGATGGCGGCCCGATGGGCCAACGTGGCCGGGCTGCTCTTCCGCATGGAAAACACCCGTCCGCTGATCCTGGAGATCTCCCGGAAGCTCTCCGACAAGGTGTTGTTGTGGAAGGACATGAAGCTCTTCGTCGAGATCACCGACAAACTCCCTGGCAAGCAGGTTGCCGCCTGGATGGACCTGACTCGCCAAGTCGCCGGCCGCGACTTTCTGATTGAGGCCACCCTCCAGATGCCCTTCCGCCTGTGGGCCCACACCGAAAAGCTTTTCTCCGCAGCGGAAGACAAGAAGGCCCTTGTGGACCGCATCCTCCAGGACTTCAAGGAGAACAAGCCCACCGCCGACCACTACGCCTGGCTGTGGAAGTCCGGTTCCGGAGAAGATCGCAAGAAGTACCTCTCCGACAGCTACCTCCTCTTCAAGACCCTCCACAAGGATCTGAAGGGCAACTACCTGAAGAGCCAGCGGAACCTCCACAAGCTCCTTCTGGACGACAGCGCCTTCCAGTGCGCCGTCATGCGCGACGGCGACGACGACGCCATCCGCAACCTGGTGCGCTGCGTCAAGCGCGTCCCCCTGCTGGATTCCAGCGAAAAGCAGTCCCTGCTGGTGAAGATCGTCCGCCTTTTCCCCAAGGCCCGTCCCGTGGTGGAGGAAAGCGGCGCCGCGCAGGTGGTGGAGGAGAAGCAGGCCATGGAGCGCATCACCTCCAACCACAGCTACAACCAGCTGCAGGAGGAACTCAACACCCTGCTCACCGTCACCATCCCCGCCAACTCCAAGGCCATCGAGGAAGCCCGCGCCAACGGCGACCTCTCCGAGAACTCCGAGTACAAATACGCCAAGGAGCAGCAGCGCAGCCTGAACCACCGCCGGAACTTCCTGGAGCGGGAGCTGGCCACCTGCCGTCCCATGGACTTTGCCGACCAGGACGTGAACGCATACGTGATCCTGGGCGCCCGTGTGGCGCTTGAGCAGGAGAAGAGCGGCGCCCTGGAGGTGACCCTGCTGGGTCTCCACGACACCGACAGCAAGAAGAACTGGTTCTCCTACGAGTCCCCCCTGGGACAGGTCCTGCTGGGGCACAAGCTGGGCGACGAAGTGACCTTGCCCGCCGGCGAGAAGGCGGTCATCAAGGCCATCCACGCCCTGGACGACGAGACCCTCGCCTTCCTCCGCGCATAGGCGCCCCAAAAACGGCGAATCACCTTCCCCCCTCCGGACAAATGGAAAAGATCATTCCCTACGCACAGCTCTCCCCCTGGAGGGAGGAAGTCCGCCGCTCCGGACGCCGCCTTGTGGTCACCAACGGAGTCTTCGACCTCATGCACCGCGGCCATGCGGAATACCTTTCCCAGGCCGCGGCCCAGGGGGATCTCCTGCTGGTGCTGGTCAACGACGACGCCAGTGTCACGGCCCTGAAGGGTCCCACCCGCCCCCTGGTGCCGCAAGAGGACCGTGCCGCCATGCTGGCCGCCCTGCAGTGCGTGGGGGCGGTCTGCGTCTTCCCCGGCCCACAGGCCACCGAAGCCCTGCGCCGTTGCGCGCCGGATGTCTATGTCAAGGGCGGTGACTACACGCCGGAGACCCTGAACCAGGAAGAGTTCCAGGCATTGCAGGCCTGCGGAAGCCAGATCCGGATCCTCCCCTTGGTCCCCGGCTGCTCCACCAGCGCCATCGTGAAGAAGATCCGCGAGGAGGGCGTCTCCTCCGGCGCGGGCGCCTCCCTGGACGCCCGGCTGCAGCCCATTTTCCGCCGCCGCTCCATCCGGTCCTTCCTGCCCAGGAGCGTCGACCACCACGACGTGGGCCTCCTGCTGGAGGCAGCCATGGCCGCCCCCTCCGCCCGCGCGACCTATCCCGCCGAATTTCTTGTTTTGCAGGACGCCGGGCTGCGCGAAAAGGTCTCCGAATGCCTTCCCAACGGCAAATTCCTGGCCCAGGCGCCCCTGGGAATGATTCTCTGCGGGGACCAGGAGCGGTGTTGCCACAGGGAGATATCTTATTTGCTCCAGGACTGCTCGGCCTGCATGGAGAACCTCCTCCTGGCCGCCAGCATCATGGGGCTGGGCGCATGCTGGCTGGGAGTCCATCCCAACCAGGACCGCATCGACGGCATCCGAAAGCTCTTCGACCTCCCCGAAAGAATCCTCCCCGTCGCCGCCGTGGCCCTGGGATGGCCCTCGGAAACCAAGCCCCCACGCACCCGATACAACCCGGAACAGGTGCACCTGAACCGCTGGTGAAAAGATCGACGACGACCTTTCGGGGATGTACGTGCCCTGCGAGGATGAGCGAACCGATCCCCCCAAGAACCAGGGGACGCGGAGAACGTCATCCATATCCTGCCGTACCGCTTCCCATGCACCGCCCACTGCCGGAAGGTCCTCCATCCCCCCACGCCCAATGGACATCTCCCAGACATTGAAAGTAAAGGACGTCCAGCGGAAGAACCGGCATGATGTGCGCATCTTCATTTCGCTCCTGGTCATCATCGCGGCGATCTTGACGCCATCGTTCCTGATATGGAAGCCCGTCCCCTGGCAGGCGTCCAACCCCGCATCCTTCGTGGAGTCCCTGAAGTCCTCCTTCACGGGAGTCCCAGGAAGGCCGTACACCCCCACCATCCAAGCATCGCTGACCATTGACTACTTCGTGCTGGGGGCCCGGGAACCCAATTTCTTCCGCTTTCACAGCCTGTTCGGGTACCTGTGCAAAATCATCTTCCTCTGGCTTCTTCTGCGGGCGTTGCGGGTGCCGGCCAACCTCCGCCTCCTCATCGCACTCCTCTCCGCCATCTGGCCAAGCCACATAGAATCGGTGGCCCAACCAGAGCTGCGGGGCGTCATCGCCATATCGCTCTTCTCCTACGCCGCGCTCTACTGCGCCACCCACATAGACTCCCGGCGGTGGCTCTGGTGGATGGTGGGCGCCTCCCTGTGCTCCGTGGTCGCCGTGGGGGCCTCCATGCCATGGAGCGCATTGCTGCTCCCGGGCATTCCCGCCGTGGCACTCTGGTGTTCCCGGCGCAAGACCGACTTCCCATGGAAGCGCCTGGTCCTGCCCATGGCAGTCCTGCTCCTCGCCATCGGCTTCTCCTTCCATGCCTCAGGATACCTGGTCCACGCCCAGGAAAGCGAATTCCCTCCGGTGGAAACCGCCCCCCGGCATCCGTAAAACTCTTTCCACAAAACAGCCTCCTCCAACAAGGAGGCCATCCCCGGAATCCCCAAACAAAGTACCTACCAGAATGAAGAAACTCCTGTCCCTCCTCGCCCTCTCCGTCTTGGCGTTCCCCCTGCTGGCTGACCGCCTCGTCCTCGACGACGGATCCGTCCTCAACGGCACCCTGAAGAGCATCTCCGGCGGCACCGCCACCGTGGAGACCGATTTTGCCGGCACCCTGAAAATCCCCGCCGACCGCATAGTGAAGCTAAACACCCAGGGCGCCGTCCATCTGGTCACCAAAGACGGCCAGCGCGTGGACGGCCGCATCACCACCCGCGAGGCCACGCCTGTTTCCGCCGAGGCCGTTGACCAGGCCGGGGCGCCGGTTGCGAAGCCGTCGCCTGTGAAGGGGCCGCTGTCCCTGACCCTGGGCAATGTCCAGAACCTGTGGCTGGATGGCATGGACGACCCCACGCTTCCTCCCAGGCGCACCTGGGAGGGCGAGTTCTCGGTTGACATCGCCGGCAAGACAGGCAACACCGAGAAGTTCAATGGCGGTGTCGGCACCGTGGCCACCCTCTCGGGGCCCATTGACAAGTGGAAGCTCTACGCCAACGCCCAGTATGGCCGGGAGAACCACAACACCAACACCAAGAAGTATCTGGCCGGCACCGACTACGAGCGAAAGATCTGCGAGAGCCCCTACACCTGGTATGCCAACGGCGAGATTGAGCAGCAGACCACCAGCGGCCTGCGCCTCCGCGAAGAGCTGGGCGCCGGTTTCGGCTACTACATCTTCGAGAACCCCGTCAGCAGCCTGAGGGTCCGCGCCGGCCTCTCCGCAAAGAGCCGCAAATACACCGACGGCAGCCATTCCGACGCCATGGGGGGGCAGTTTGCCGCCCACTACGAGCGCAACATCCAGGAATGGGGCAAGCTGGTCACCGACCTGACCTACCAGCCCTCCCTCGACGACATCCACGACTACCGCATCCTCCACGAGTCCTCCCTGGACATCCCCATGCTCTTCCAGTATCCCATGAGCCTCCGCGTGGGAATCTCCAACGAGTACAACAGCCGGGTCGTGGACGACGCGCGCCGCCTGGAGACCAGCTACTTTGCAAAGATGGTCTTCAAGTGGAAGTAACCCCCGCGCCCTCCCCCGCGTAAAAAAACAAGACGCCCCCGCGCCTCACCCTCCCCCGCCGCGTCCCCCTCGCGGCGCCATGGCAGCCGCGGGGGTTCTTTATATCCCCCGCACCCTCTTCCACAGAAGCACCTTCCCTCCATGGAACTCCTCGCACCCGCCAACGCCAACACCCTGGACGCCGCCCTGGACGCCGGCGCCGACGCCGTTTATTTCGGACTCCGCCGACTCAACGCGCGTCGAGGCGCCCTGAACTTCTCCCCGGAGGAGTTGCCGGCGGTGGTGGAGAAGATTCACAAGCGGGGCGCCAAGGCGCATCTGACGCTGAACATCGACCTGGCTCAACGGGAATTGGGACTGGCTTTGCGCACCCTGGAATTGGCGCGGCAGTGCAAGGTGGACGCCGTGATCCTGCGGGATCCCGCGCTCTTGCCGTTGGCGTCGATGTTCCCGGAGCTGCAGTTCCATGTAAGCACCCAGGCAGGCGTTTCCAGCAGTGCCGGCGTCCGCATGGCGAAGGAGCTGGGATGCCACCGTGTGGTCCTGGCGCGGGAACTCTCCCGGGAGGAGATCGCCGCCTGTGCAAAGGTCCCGGGGATAGAGCTAGAGGTCTTCGTGCAGGGCGCGCTCTGCGTCTGCGCATCCGGTCGTTGCCTCCTCTCCAGCTGGGTCGGTGGCAGGAGCGGAAACCGGGGAGCCTGCGCCTCTCCCTGCCGCGTGGGGTGGAAACGGGACCTCCCCGGTGCCACGGAACGGCACCCGCTCTCCACAAAAGACCTCTGCCTCCTGGAAAAAATCCCCGAACTCCAGGCCATGGGCGTGGACTCCCTGAAAATCGAGGGGCGCCTCAAGGGCGCGCAATGGGTCTCACAGGCCGTCACTCTCTACCGACAAGCGCTGGATGCAAGACGCCCCCTGGACGAACTCCGAAAGGATGCAGACGCCCTGGGCGGATATACCGGGCGCACCCTGACCCAGGGGTACTACGAGGGCCATCGAGAGAATTTGACAGACCAAATCCAGGGGCGTGCCAAGGGAACGGCGCCCGCGCCTTCCACCGCGACGGACAATCCTGCAGGCGCCACGGGGTGTTCTTCCGAAGAGCCGGAGGGACTTTCCGTGGCGATAACGCGTGACGCGCCGGGCGGCGTCCTCTTCCAGTGCCGCATGGGGGAGGCGCAGGAGACTTTCCGGATTCCGCCCCAGCGCATCCCCAATCCCCGGCGCGCCCTGTCCCTCGCCAAGATGATTCACGATGCCGCGGACGCCCTCCCCGACACCGCCGCGCAGATTGTCCTCCCCGGGGAGTTGAAAGACCTTCTCCTGCCTCGCCGCTTCCAGGACACCATCCTCCAGAATCTCCAGGACTTCCTCCGAAAGGCATCCCGAGAGGACGACGGCGTGGTCCGAATCCCCCTCCCCAGGGACCTCCAGTCACTCCTGGACCAGAAGACCCGCAAGGACTCCCCAAACCGGCTCCCCTTGGGGGGCCCCGCAGACTTCCTGCGGCTGACTCCGGAACAACTTCCGGCCCTCCCGCGGCACCAGCCCAATCCCCTGCCGCGACTCCTCATTGCGGTCACCGCACGGCACACCCCCGAGGCGCTGTCAAATGCCCTCGAAAGTCTTCCCCGGAAGCAGGCGTCGGAGGCCGTCCTGGCGCTCCCCGCCGTCTGCTACGAAGCGGACCTGGAGGGGCTCTCCGCACTGCTCAAATGGGGGAAGGAACGGGGCCTCATGGCGGAGGCAAACTCCTGGGATACCCTCTGGCTCTGCCGCCAGGCCGGAATTCCCTTCGCCACGGGACAGGGCATGGCGGTCCTCAACAGCCTGGCGGCGCAGACCCTGGAGCGACTGGGAGCACAGTGGTGCGCACTCTCCTGGGAAATGGATCGCCGGCAGATCCGGGAGCTCACCGCCACCTGCCCGGTCCCCCTGGCGCTCACTCTCTTCAGCCATCCCGCTCTCATGACCACCCGCGCCGTCCTCCCGCCGGAATTTCCCGAAGGCGAGCCCCTCCAGGATGCCCGGAAGTGCCGGGTAGTCCCCCATAAGCAGGGACAGCTCACCCTCCTGAAGGCGCACACTCCCATGGACTGGCGAGCCCTCCGGGATCCCGCCATCCACGCCGCACACCTGGAACTGGATCTGACCGGACTCCCCGCAGGCACCGCCACCCCGCCCGCTCCCGAATCCACGCCATTCCTCTTCAACTTCGACAGAATCCTGCGGTAGCATTGCAATCCGGCGCGCTGTGGCGCCACGGAAACCATGGATGGCAGCCCCTTGTCTCCCATGGCCAGATGCCAAAACTGGGACAAAGAGCCGGCGGCCACTATCCTTTGGACACCCGGCCTTCTCCCGGCAACGCGGTTCCAGAATCGACAAGGGAGCCCTGCATCGCCACTTATTTCGGGTGCGCCAAAAAAAGCGAAAGGAGGGAGGAGTACGGTTTACATTAACTGACCACATCCGGGCCCCGAGGCGCGGGAGGGCGGGCGCGGCCCCGCGTGATTTCTACACCCCCATGCGGCGCAAGGAATGGAACAAATGAGCAATTCCCTTCGTAAATCTCTCTTCCTGTTGCTGGTGGCCTGTTTTCTGATGGCTCCGGCTGCGTTGCCGGCGTCCTGGTGGTGGCCCTTCGGCCGAAAGAAGCCCAGGCAAGCCGTGCCGGAGCAGCCCCTCCACGGCAAATACATCCCCACGGACGGCGACAAATCCAAGAAGATCTACCCGAAGAAGAAGGAAAACGACAAGGACGCGGTTTCGGTCAAGAAGGTACTGGAGCTGGCCAAGCGCGGCAATGCCAATGCGCAGCTGACATTGGGCAAGATCTACTTTGATGGCAGCGCTGGCGAGAAACGGGACTACAAGAAGGCTTTCAAATGGTTCTCCGAGGCGGCCAAGAACGGCAATCCAGAGGCGATGTACAACGTGGCCATCTGCTACGACGGCGGCTTCGGCGTGGCGAAGGCGAATGGGAAGCGTGCCCTGGAGTGGTATCGGTATGCGGCTGACCATGGCGTCCCGGAGGCCCAGTTGAAGACTGCGGTCTTTGCGGAGTCCCAGGGCAAGCCGGAACTGGCCTTCCAATATTACAAAATGCTGGCTGATTCCGGCGACCCCGCCTGCCAATTCCAGGTTGCCCTGCAGTATTTGAATGGCTATGGCGTGGAAACGGATCCCCCCGCGGCAGTGGAATATCTGGTGAAAGCCGCCGAAAACGGCCATGTGCGCGCGCAGGTGCGCCTGGCGGATTGCTACCAGCAGGGCGTGGGGACCGCGCGGAACTTCCGGGAGGTCTTCCACTGGCTGACTCTGGCAGCCCATGACGGCGACCCCGAAGCCCAGGCAAAACTGGGCACCTGCTACCTGGAGGGCATCGGAACGCCCCCCAATGAAAACCTGGCCTTCCACTGGTTCACCATTAGCGCCGAGGCAAAATACACCACCGCCGAATACCTCCTGGGAAACTGCTACAAGGACGGCGTGGGCACCACCAGGAATGCCCTGTCCGCCTTCAAGCACTACCAGGTGGCCGCCGATGCCGGCGATGCCCTGGCGCAATACGAGCTCGCCATGGCGTTGCTCAACGGCGACGGCGTCCGGGTTGACGCCGATGCCGCGCTGGAGTGGCTCCAGAAGGCCGCCGGAAGCGGCCTGCCCCTGGCCCAGGCGCGTCTGGGAATCCTCCTTTCCCACGGCACCCCGAGCCATGAGGCCGATCCCGCCGCCGCCCGGGAGTGGCTGCACAAGGCCGAGAACTCCCAGGACGCCGCCGCGCTGTTGCAGGTAGCCGTGTGCTATCTCACCGGCGATGGCGGAAAGTCCCAGGACCGGGAGCGCGGCCGCCGCATTCTGGAGGCCGAATGCCTCAAGGGCGACCAGGACGCCGCACAGCTCTACAAACTCTACTTCGGGAAGGAGTTCTAGCCTCCCTCCCGCGACCGCAGAATCCCAGTTTTTTTTTTCAACATGGACCAGAAGATCACCATCCGCACCCTCCGGGAGATGAAGGCAAAGGGCCAGAAGGCCATCATGCTCACCGCTTTCGACGCCGCCACCGCCCGCTGGGCCCAGGAGGCGGGAGTGCATATCCTCCTGGTGGGCGATTCCATGGGAAACACCGTGCTGGGCTACCCCAACACCCTGCCCGTCACCCTGGAGGAGTCCCTGGCCCATACCGCCGCCGTCCGTCGTGGCTCCGACAAATGCCTGGTGGTGGGCGACATGCCCTTCATGAGCTACCAACTGGAGCTCCACGACGCCGTCCGCAATGCCGGCCGCTACCTGAAGGAATGCGGCGCCGACGCCGTGAAGCTGGAGGGCGGACGCGTCATGCTCCCGCTGATCCAGCGTCTCGTGGATGTGGGCATCCCCGTGGTTGGGCACATTGGCCTTCTGCCACAATCCGTCCTGAAAGACGGCGGCTACCGCATCCACGGCCGCGCCGAAGAAGAGCGCCAGGCGTTGCTGGAGGACGCCGCGGCCCTGGACAAGGCGGGCGTCTTTGCCCTGGTTCTGGAGGGAGTCCCGCGGGAATTGGCGGCGGAAATCACCGCGCGGACCCGTGCGGTGACGATTGGCATTGGCGCGGGCGCCGCCACGGATGGCCAGGTGCAGGTGCTGGCGGATCTGCTGGGCTACGCGGGTGACGGTTTCCTGCCGCGGCACGCCAAGCGCTATGCCAATGTGCACGATGTGGCGGTGGAGGCCATCCGCCAATATGTCTCCGAGGTCCAGGAGGGCGTCTTCCCCGACGACGCACACTCCGTCTCTGCGAAGCTTCCCCCGAAGGCCGCCAAATAAAACCACGCCCTTCCTTTTTTTGTCTTTCCCCGTTCCCAAGCCTCTGTAGAATTTCATCATGGAGATCTTTGATTCCCCCGCCCTGCTGCAGGAGCAGTGCGCCGCCTGGAAGAAGGCGGGCCAGACCATCGCCCTGGTGCCCACCATGGGATACCTCCACGAGGGCCATCTCTCCCTCATCCGCCTGGCCCGCCAGAATGGCGACCGGGTGGTGGTCAGCATCTTCGTCAACCCCACGCAGTTCGGGCCCACAGAGGACCTTGACAAGTATCCCCGGGACTTCCAGCGGGACGCCGGACTCTGCGGGAAGGAGGGCGTGGACGCCATCTTCCATCCGGAACCCGCAGGGATGTACGCCCCCGGCTTCTCCTGCTGGGTTCAGGAAGAGAGCCTCTCCCAGACCCTCTGCGGCGCCTTCCGCCCCATCCACTTCCGGGGCGTGTGCACCGTCTGCCTGAAACTCTTCCACATCACCCTGGCGGACGTGGCGGTCTTCGGACAAAAAGACGCCCAGCAGCTGCTGGTCATCCAGCGGATGGTCCGGGATCTGAATGTGCCCATCCGAATCCTACCTGCGCCACTCGTCCGGGAGGCCGATGGACTGGCCCGCTCCTCCCGCAACAAGTATCTCTCCGCGGACGAACGCGTCCGCGCGCTTTCCCTCTCCCGGGGACTCTTCTTGGCAAAGGCCGCCTTCGAGGCCGGCCAGCGGGACCCGGAGATCCTGAAATCCATGGTGCGCAACGAACTAAAACACGCCGGCGCGGATCCCATCGACTACGTGGACCTGATGGACCGGAGCACCCTGCGCCCCGCCAAGACAGCCAAGGGACACACCCTGCTGGCCATCGCGGCGTACATCGGGAAAACCCGCCTCATTGACAACCTTTTCCTGGACGACCCCGCCGCCGCGGAAAAATGAGCCTATCGCCGATCCAGGACAGACGCCTAGACTCCTCCCGGGAATGCACCGTGCCCAAGGTGCCGGGGGGCTCCCCCGCCGCTGGCGTCGTCCTGGACCCCCGCACACTTCCCGCCAGCGAAGCCTTCCCCGGCACACCCGCCGGCGCGCCGTTGCTCTTCCTGGGGGGCGCCGCGCCCGGCCTCGCAGACGAACTGGCGGCTCTCGCACTGGAATGCGGACGGGGCGTCGTCATGGCGCTCTCCTCCCTCCGGCCACTGCCCCCGGGCGTCCGTTCCGTGGTCTTGGACCGCACCCGCGAAGACTGGGCTTCCGCCCTTGCGGAGCGCCTCAAGAAGGAGTCCTTCGCTTTGGCGGTGGACTGCGACAAGGCCTCCCCCGAACACGCCAGGCAGGACTTGGAGCTGGCCGGCCTCCTGGACAGCCACCTGGCATTTCTCTCCAGCGACCTCGTCTACGATCCCGAAAAGCGGGATTTCCCGTTGCTCCAGGACCAGGACGAAGCGCGCTTCGCCGCCGACGCCCCCGGTGACGCGGGGCTCCTGCGCCAGGCAGAGGATGTCTTCCTGCTGGATGCCTCCCGCGGGCAGGAGAATGCCCCCTGGACCATCCTGCGCCCCACCCTCCTTCTCTCCCCAAAGCATCCACTGGGAGAATTCCCGCCATTCGCGGGGCTTCCGGAGGCCGATGCCAAAAGCGTCTCGTTCCCTCTGGTTGGGGGCGGGCGCTGGTTGCTGCAGCCGCTGTCGCTGGAGGACCTGTTGCCATTGTTGCTGGCGCTGCCCGCTTGTGCGGCCTCCCACGGTGTAGCCCTGGATGTGGCGGGGCCCGTGCGCCTGGAATACCGCCGGCTCTGCCTGCTGGCGGCCGTCCATCTCTCCCTGGAGGCGGAATTCCCGGAAATCTCCGTGTCGGAGCTCCTCCGGAAGCACCCTGAATACGGCGCGCACCTCTGCCACCGGATCTACCCCATTCCGCCCCGGCTCCTGGGCCTCCCGGCCCCCCGAATCTCCCCCGGGGAATCCCTGGCCAGACACCTGCCACAGGGGACCGGGCGTCCCTGACACCGCCCCTTTCGAAACCCTGTTTCTCCCGCAAGGGAAAACCACTCTCATGGAAATCGGTTCTCGCATCACTTTAGACATCCAGGATCTGGCCTTCGGCGGAGACGGCGTGGGGCGCACGGAGGGCTGCGTGGTCTTCGTCCCCTTCGCCGCGATAGGCGACCAACTGGTGGTGGAAATCACAGGAATCCACCGGAACTTCGCCCGCGGGCGCATCCAAGAAATCCTGCGTCCCTCCCCAAGCCGCACCGAGCCCGCCTGCCCCCATTACGGGAAATGCGGCGGCTGCCAATATCAGCATCTGGACTACCAGGCCGAATTCCAGGCAAAGCAGAAACAGCTGCGGGATCTCCTCCAGAGAATTGGCGGACTTGCCCAGGCGCCCGAGCTGGATTGCGCCGTGCCCGCACAGGAAACTTACGGATACCGCAATAAATTGCGCCTCGAGGCAAAGCGGCTTCCCGGGGAACAAGGCACGCCCCCGCAGGTGGACTACGGCTACTACGCCTTGGACAACCAGACCTTCCTGCGCATCAACGGCTGCCGCCTGGCGGATCCCCGCCTGAACAAAGCCATCCCCGCAGCCCTGAAGAGCGACTGGGGAAAAGAGAACGCCCGGAAAAAGAAACCACAGCAGCCAGCCCCCCTTACCCTTCGCATCGACACCCAGGGAGAGACCAAATTCTACTTTGGTTTTGCGCCGAAGCGCCTGGGCTGGTTCAAGGAAGAGCTGGCCGGAGTGCCCTTCCGGGTTCCCGCCGGCTCCTTCTGGCAGGTGAACCCGAAAATGGCCTCCGCCCTTCTGGAGGCCGTGGATGGCTGGGTGAAGGATCTGCCCGCCGAGACCCTCGTGGACGCCTACTGCGGCGCAGGGACCTTCTCCTGCGCACTGAGCCGCCCCTACAAAGAGCGCCTCCTCATGGAGAATGACGCCGCCGCCACCGAGGCCGCGCAGTACAACCTCCAGCAGCTCATGAAGGGCTGTCAGATTCTCACCGAGGCCACGGAAAAGGCGCTCCCCAGGCGTCTGCCGAAGTACAATCCTGCCGAAACCCTTGTGGTCCTGGATCCGCCCCGCACCGGATGCCAGGCCAGGGTGTTGCAGTGCCTCGCCGAATGCCGCCCCGCCTGGATCCTCTATGTCTCCTGCAACCCGTCCACACTCTCCCGGGATCTGAAGGCCCTCTTGCAGGACGGCACCTACCAAATCCAGAAGATCGGTCTCTTCGACATGTTCCCCCGCACCGCACACTTCGAGACCGCAGTCCTCTTGCGCGGATAACCCCCAACGCCCCCTCCTTCTACACGCGGAATCCGGATCCTCGGACATCCTTTCGCGAACAACTCCCACATGGCGCAGGAAAAGACCGAACATTTCAACGTGCCGAACGACGGTGACGAAAACAAAAAGAGGGCGAAACGCACAGTCCCAAAGACATGCCGCGCCATCTCCGCAAGCGGGACCATCACCACACAGGTCGACTTCCCGAATGGGCGCGGCACCTCCACCACGGCCGACGACGTCAACGCCACCGCGACCATGCCCGCCGGCATCGACGGCGCGCCCGCCGCCGCCCGGGGGCAAGGCGCCAAGCGCACCGTTCATCCGGAGGACCTCCCCGATTCCGACGGCCGCCGGAATGTCTCCCCCCATGCACAGGATGTCACTTCCCTGCTGACCCCGTCGCAATTGGAGGAATTGGAGCGTCGGAAGGCCGAGCGCGCGCTGGATCCCAACGACACCCGCCGCATCACGCTGGATGGCGCGCCGGAAGTCTTGGACAAGACGCGGATTCCCCTGGAGCGGAACTCCCTGCAGCACCGTCTGCACACCGTCATCCTCTTCGCGCGAAACAGCCTGTCGGGCAACGAAGACTCCACCACCGACAAAGAGATCTCCCTGAAAGCCAAGGAGGTCTCCACCGATCCCCCCGAACTCACCCTCTCCCCCCAATATCCCGAGGACCTGCCCCACGTCGAGGACAAGTTCGACCTGCTGTGCAAGATAGCGAAGGGCGGCCAGGGCATCATCTCCAAGGCGAAAGACAAAATGCTTCGGCGCACGGTGGCGATCAAGTCCCTGCGCCGTGAGCTTTTGGACCGTGAGGCCGTCCGCGAGAAATTCATCCAGGAGGCGCTGATCACGGCCCAGCTGGACCACCCCTCCATCATTCCCATCCACTCCCTGATGCGGGACGACGAGAACGGCCTGCACCTGAGCATGAAACTGCTCCAGGGGAAGACCCTCCATGAACACCTGAACCAGGTGGAGGCGGATTTTCTCAAGAAGGGCAGCACCCAGCAGAACTTCTCCGCCCGCATTCAGAACGACATCAACAACTTCCTGAAAGTCTGCGAGGCGGTCAGCTACGCGCACAGCCGGCACATCATCCACTGCGACCTGAAGCCCGACAACATCATGCTGGGCCACCACGGCGAGGTCTATGTCATGGACTGGGGCCTGGCCCGCGTCATCCAATCCGAGGAGGGGCGAAACACCACGCCCAGCGGAAAAATCAAGCTGGACGGCACCCCGCGCTTCATCCCCCCGGAGGCCTACGCCGGCGTCCCCCGCGACGAACGCGCCGACATCTTCGCCCTGGGGCTCATCCTCTACGAAATCATCACCCTGCGCCCCGCCTACAACGGCAATTCCGTCAAGGAGATCGTCCGGCAGGTGCGCACCAACGACCGGGAGCCCGTGCAGCACCGCTACGGCTTCCGCATCCGCAAGGACCTGGAAGCCATCGTGGAGAAGGCCAGCGCCTACGACCCCGTGGACCGTTACCAGACCGTGAACGAATTCAGCCAGGATCTGATGCGCTACCTCAACGACGACGAGACCGACGCGCTGCCCGACAGCTACCCCCGTTTCCTGGGACGCTACATCCGGCACCACATGGGCATCCTGGTGGCGCTGGCCCTCATCGGCTGGGCGAGCGCGCTGCTGGTCTCCATGCGTTCTCTGCAGAAGCGCGAGCGCACGGCCGAGGAGTCCATCCTGCGTTCGGCGAACATCCAGCACCGCCTGGACCAGGAAATCAACCAGCGGTCCATCCAAGAGACCCACGCCGCCATCACCAGCGAAAACTGCCGGGAGGCGCTGCAGCTCTCGGACCAGTTGCGGAGCTACGCCAACCGGATGAACGAGCTGGGCGTGCAGGCGGCGCTGCTGCTGAAGGGTGACGCCCCCCGGACCCCTCCCGCCAACAGTCTGGAAGTCTACAGCATGGACGATTTCCCGGAAGAGAAGGCGGTCTTCTCCCCCAATCTGGACCGGAAGATCGGCCTGGACTTCTGCACCTACCTGGCGCCCCCCGAGACCCCGGGGGAGAAAGCGAGGGCCCAGGCGTGGCGCCTGGCGGCGCTGACCCCATTGATGTCGGAACTGGTCCTCTGCTCCGGAAACAAACATGCTGTGACTCACGACCGCGAAGGCCTCGGTGAACTGAAGAAGGACTACGCCGAGACCGGAACCCCCATTCTGCAGGTCTCCCTGCGCATCGCCGACTCCGGGTTGCAGTTCTGCTATCCCGGACACGCCCGGCGCCTGAGCGACCGCGTCAACCACATCCACGGAAGCTTCCAGGATGCCTGGAAGGAGGGCGGCTTCAGCCACTTCCAGCCCCTGTGGTCCCTCCCCTACAAAGACGAGTCCACGGGGGTCCTGGTGCTGGACTGCACGCTGCCCATCCTGGACAACGAGCGGAAATTCCTGGGCACGGTGGCCATGAAGATGCGCGTCTCGGCCTTCGAGACGCTGCTGCAGAACGACAATCCGACAGACTACATGCTGGAGCAGTTTGTCTTGGGACGCAACGGCGAGAAGATCTACCACAAGGTCTTCAGCAAGCTCACGCGGGACGACAGCATCCTCAAGGATCCCCAGGAGCACATCCCGCCGCCCATCGACATCATCTTCCAGGACATCTTCCAGTCAGGCAGGGACAATTATTTCAACCGGAAGGACTTCGTGGAAAATGGCTATGAAGTGACCTACCACTATGCCGCCATGGATCCGGTGAACCTCTACCTGATCACGAAGGTTTCCCGCGACCGCATGCTGGAGCACATCTGGCAGTCGGCCATGGCCGCCGCAACCGACACGCCCCTCCTGGGAATCGACTAGCATGGGCAAGAACATGGCCGAACGGAAAACGGAAGCCGCCGCGGTGCGCCCTGGGGGCGTGCGCCGGCGTCTTCTGACGGGGCTGCTCCTGGTGGCGCTGCTGGCGCTGGCGTTACGGCTGTGGGTCTGCGGAGAGCTCGCCGGCACCCCCGCCGTAGCCCATCCGCTGGACGTGACGGACATGGACACCTACCGCCGCCTGGCGACGGAGATCCTCCACGGGAAATGGCCGGAGGTCTTCGACTACCAGCCCCTCTACTACACCGTCCTGCTGCCCATCGCACTCCTGCTCTCCCCCGAGTCTCCATGGGGCGCCATGTTCCTACAGGCACTCCTGGGCGCCACCGCTTGTCTCCTGGCGGGACTCTCCGCGGCACGGCTCTACGGACGCCGGGCGGGGATTCTGGCGGCACTCTTCCTGGCGCTGGCCCGATACCACATCTTCTACACGCCCTTCCTGTTGCTGGAGGTCCTCTTCAGCTTCTGGACCGCACTGGCGCTCTACGCAGTGATTCTTCTTCTGGAGAAGGCGACCTGGCGCCGCGGGGCCTTGGCGGGCTTTGCGGTGGCGGGGGCATTGCTGACCCGCGGCAATGCGCTGCTCTGGCTCCCGGGGATCTTGGTGGCGCTGTGCGTGCGGTGCCGCCGTGAGCCCCGGAGGCTGCCAGTGGTGCTGGCGGCGCTCTTTGCCGCCTTCCTGCTGCCCATCCTGCCCTACGCAATCCACAACAGCCGCGCCACGGGAAGGCCCTGTGGCGCTTCGGTGGCGGGGGGGAAGGTGCTTTCCCTGGGGAATTCCCCGGAGGCCCCGGCTGGCGGCCTGGAGTATCCCCGCACATACCACGAGTGGGCGCGCCAGGAAGCAGAGGAGGGAGTCAGCGTCCCCCGCCAGATCCTCTCCTGGGCGGTGAAAGAGCCGCTGGCCTTCCTGGAACTGAAATTCCGGGCGCTGCTGCTCTTCTGGGACCACGTGGAGATTCCCAACAATGTCTCCCTGGAGGTGGACGGACGTGAGAGCGCGCTTCTGCAGTGCCCGTTGCTGCTCCCATGGTCCTTCCTGGCATCTCTGGCGCTGGCGGAGCTCCTGCGGACCCTGCGCCCGCGCCGCCGTGCCCAATGGGGCGTATCATGGATGGCGGTGGCCTTCTGGGGGGCCACCAGCGCCTTTTATCTGCTGGCGCGCTTCCGGGTGGCGGCACTGCCCATCCTGGCGGTCCTGGCGGCGGGCTTCGCCATCCGCGTCTGGTTCCTGGTGAGGCGCCTGGCGGCCGCCACTCCGGCGCTCAAGCATGGACTGGTTCGCATGGGCTTCCTTTTCCTCGTGGCCTTCTATCTCGTCAATTTTGCCCACGACACCTACGCCTCCTACGGCATGCCCGCCGTCTTCCGCACCCTGCGTCCGAATGGTCTGGCGCTGGAGTTCCCCGCGGAGCGGGTCCTCTACGACCACGGTCCCCTGGGCTTTGGCGGGAGCACGCTCTACGAGGAGCCCCTGGGCGCGCCCCTGCGCCTGGAAAAAACCTTCCGCCCCCCCGAAACCTGGCAGACTGGCGAGTCCTCCCCCGTGTGCATCCTGGTGCGGGCGCTGCCCGCCAGCCTCCAGGAGACCCGCGCGACCCTGCCCGATCGGACAATCCGCTGGAATGGCCAGGAGCTTGTCGCAAAAGCGCAGTGGATCCGGGAGCGGGATGCCTGGTGGCTCCGCCTGGACTTTCCCGCCCCCATCGCCCCGGAGTGCGTCCTCTCCCTGGAATTGCCCGCCCGGACGCGCCTCTTCCTGGATGTCCAGAGGCAGTACGGCAACACGCGCCTCCAGGGCCAGGAATTCCCCTACGCCGAAGCCGTCGCCGAAATGGTGCTAGCCACCCACGAACGCCAAGAGCCATGACCGCACAGTTTCTCCCACAATCCCTCCTGCCCGGACAAGTCCGCCTGGAGTACGAGGGCGGAAGCCATCTCTTCACCCGGATTGGCACGCAGCTCTCCCACCGCGACATGGCGCTGGAGATGCAGGTGCACCACGACGATGAGGGCCACTCCTCCCTCAAGATCCTGCTCATGGCGGAGAAGAGCCGCCTCGTCTCCCTGCGCCTCCAATGGAACCACCCCGTGGTGCCGCACCTGCGCTTCCTGGGCGACCAATGGGGCGCCGCCACCGAACCCCTCCAGTGGCGCACCATGGATCCCTGCCGAAAATTCCCCTGGTATGTCCTCATGCGGGGAAGCGAGGAGACCACCGCCCTGGGCGTCACCACCCCCTGCGCGGGTTTTGCCGTCTGGCGAACCACCCCCCGCGCCATCATCCTGGACCTGGATTTGCGCAACGGGAACCGGGGCGTGGCGCTGGACGGCCGGGTGCTGGAGGCGGCCACAGTCCTGCATTGCCGCTACGAGCGCCCCCCCATGGCCACTGCACGGCGCTTCTGCGCGCTGCTCTCCCCGGAGCCCATCCTCCCAAACCTCCCCGTCTACGGCTTCACCACGCCGGAAGCTCCCCTGGAACGGGAGGAAATCCTGGCGTTGGCGGACACCCTTTCGCTGGCCGCCAATGGCCTCACCAACCGGCCCTTCCTGCTCCTGGACCACCGGCGAATTCCCGACGCCTCCGACGCGGAGGAGCTCCCCGCCCTGTCGGAGGCCCTCCGGAAGCGCGGCATCCGCCCCGCACTGAATCGACGGCTTCTGGCGACGCCCGGAGATGGCGTCCTCACCGCAGAGTGCCGCCAGCAGGCCTTCCCCGGGAGCCTGGATCCCACCTGCCCCGAAACCCGGGAATACCTGGAGAGGCAAATGCATCTGGTCCGTGACTGGGGCTTCGACATGCTGGGAATCCGAAATCCGGCCACGGACATCCTCCACTATGGAAGCGCCGTCCAGGAGCCCTGGGCATTCCGGAACGCGGGAGTCACCAACGCGGAGATCCTGACGGGCTTCCACTCGTTGCTCCGCCAGAACATGGGCGACCTGCTGCTCTATGGGCAAGACCTGGTGGGGCATCTTGCCGCCGGCCTGGTGCACATCGCCCAGACCGCACCCATGCCCGAAGGCGGCGAACCGGAGGACCAAATCCGCCGGGAGATCAACGCCCTCGCCTTCCGGCTCTGCCAGCACGGAAACTACTTCACCCTGGCACCCAATCCCCTGGAGCTTCCCGCCTGGGTCTCCTGGAATCGTCGCGCATTGACCGCGAGGCTCTTCTCACACGCGGGATCCGCCTTCTTCGTGGCGCCGAAAGACCCCGTCCTTCCCGCGAAGGTCCTCCACGCCCTGGCAAAGGAATTCTACAGCGCCTCCCTGGGAAACCTCCAGGCGGTCCCCACCGACTGGCTGGAGAACACCTGTCCCGAGCTCTGGACCCTGGACGGCGCCCCCTTCCCACTCCCCTGGAAGGAGCTGGAATAGCCTCCGGGCGCCCATCCGGAAACGCCCTCCCGAAACGCCGCCGCCGCCCCCGTGCCCCAGGCGGGAGGAAATACATTATGCGGCACATCCTTCCCCCCTGAAAACCAGCCCCTCCCACCCTCCTCTCATGACCATCTTCGAACAAGCCAAGACCCCCGCCTCCCGACAGCGCCCCGTGCCCTTCTGGAGCTGGAACGACAAACTGGAGGAAAATGAATGCCGCACCCAAATCCGGCTCATGGACGAACAGGGCATCGGCGGATTCTTCATGCACGCCCGCGGGGGGCTCCACACCGAGTACCTCTCCAAAGACTGGTTCCAAATCACGAAGGCCTGCATTGACGAAGCGAAGAAGCGCGGCATGAATGCATGGGCCTACGACGAGAATGGCTGGCCCAGCGGCTTCGGCGGCGGCCAGGTGAATGGCCTGGGCGTCTTCTACCAGCAGAAGTACCTGCGCATCAAGATGGTCTACAGCGCCGCCGAGGCGGAGGCCGTGGAGAACCGCATCGCCGTCTACGACGAAGAGGGCCACATGTTCCCCGAGGGGGCCACGCTCCCCGGAAAGACCGCCTTCCTGGTCTGCCACTACGAGGTGAATCCCTATTACGTGGACACCCTGGACGGACGCGTCATCGCGGAATTTCTGCATTGCACCCACCAGAAATACTTCGACGCCCTGACTCCCGGGGAGCGCGCCGCCATGCGGGGCTTCTTCACCGACGAGCCCCAGATCTCCCGCAACGGCACCCCCTGGTCCCTGATCCTGGAGGAGGAGTACCGCACGCGCTTCCACGAAGAGCTGCGCCCCCGCCTGCCACAGCTCTTCCGCGAGTGGGGAAAGGACTACCGGCGCACCCGCTATCGCTTCTGGCGCACGGTCACCGAGCTCTTCTCGAAGAACTTCATGAAGCAGATCCACGACTGGTGCGAGGAGCACAAGTGGGAGCTGACCGGACACCTCGTGCTGGAGGAGACCCTCCTCTTCCAGCTCACCTCCAACGGCGCCTGCATGCCCCACTACGAGTATTTCCACATTCCCGGAATGGACATCCTCTGCCGGGATCTCACCTGGGTCACCCTGCCCCTGCAGCTCTTCAGCGTCGCCGCGCAGACCGGGAAGCGGCAGATCCTCTCCGAGACCTTCGCCCTCTGCGGATGGGCGGTCTCCTTCGCCGACCTCCAGTGGCTCGTACAGTGGCAGATGGTCCACGGCGTCAATCTGGTCTGCCAGCACCTGGAGGGATACAGCCTCCGCGGCCTGCGCAAGCGCGACTACCCCGCCAGCCTCTTCCGGCATCAACCCTGGTGGCCCTACTACCGTCCCTTCAATGACTACGTCTCCCGCGTCGGCACGCTCATGGCCGCCGGAGACGTGCACTACCGCGTGCTGGTCATGCACCCCCAGTCCACCGCGCAGATGTGCTTCAACGACAACGCCAACGGCGCGCTCTCCCTCTACGAGCAGGAATTCAAGAAGGTCACCGACGGACTGGAAGCCCACCACGTGAACCACCACTACGGGGATGAAATCATCATGGAGCGCCACGCAAAGGTGGAGAATGGCCATCTGATCATCGGCGAGCAGTCCTACGACCTGGTGATTCTGCCCAAGCTCAACACCCTCACCACCTTCCAGGCCAATCTCCTGGCACAGTTCGTCCGTCAGGGCGGCACCCTCCTGGGGTTGCGCAACGACCTGGAGGAATTGCCCTTCTGCCTGGACGGAGAGCCCAGCGGGAAGGCCCGGGAATTCCAGGGGCTGGCCACCTGGTTCGACACCATGGACGAGCTGGTCCAGGCCATCCCCGAGGCCCTGCGACCCGTCCGTGTGCTGAACGCCGAAGGACAGGACGCCGCCCAGATCAACTGCACCACGCGGCACTTCGACGACTTCGACGGCAAGCCCGCAGACCTGCACTACTTCGTGAACAACGGGCGCTTCCAGGCGGTGGAGGCGCTGGTCTCCGTGCCCGGCGCAGGCGTTGAGGAATACGACACACACACGGGCGAGATCCGTCCCGTGGCCCACACCACGGACGGCAAGACCTGCCTGGTGCGCCACCGTTTCCCCGCGGCGGGCGACCTGGTGCTGCTCTCCCGCTCCCACGCGGTGCCCGCCGCCCCAGCCGCCAAGGCCCCTGCAGAGCCCCTGAAGCTCTCCAACAACTGGCACCTCGGCATGTGCAGCGAGAACCTCCTCACCCTGGACCACTGCCGCTGCGTCGTGGACGGCGAGGAGCTCTTCGCCAGGGAATACGTGCTCACCATCCAGGACGCCCTGCTGGCCAGGGAGAAGGAGAACCAGGAGCTGGTGCTGGAGTACGACTTCGAGATCGGCGACGACTACAACCTCCCCATGCCTCTGGACCTGCTGGTGGAAAGCCCCCGTCGGAAGCGAATCTTCGTCAATGGCAAGGAGGTCTCCCCCCAGTCCCATGGATACTTCGCGGATCCCGCCTTCGAGCGCATCAGCATCACCGCGTTCGTGAAGAAAGGCCGCAATGTGGTGCGCCTGGAGGGCGTCTTCCACCAGTCCCCCGAGACCTTCGAATGCCTCCGCGCCGCAAAGATCTTCGAATCCGAGCGCAACAAGTTCTCCCCCGACAGCGAAGTGGAAGCCATCTACGTGGCCGGGCTCTTCGGCGTCCACACCGACGGCGTCTGGCAGGAGCTCACCGACGATTCCTGCCGCTACCATGGCACCTTCGTCCTGGGCGACCTCAATCGGGAGAACGTGCCGGGCGACCGTCTGCAGGAGCAGGGGCTGCCCTTCTTCGCGGGCGATGTCACCCTGGAGCAGACCGTGACCCTCACCGCGGAGGACATCGCCAAGCCACGCGCCATTGAATTCCGGCAACTCTACGGGAGCGTGCTGGATCTGGAATGGAATGGCAGGCATCTGGCGGTGCTCACCCGTCCCGACTACCGTGCGGAGATCCCGGCGGAGTGGCTGAAGGCCGGCGAAAACCACCTGAAGGCCACGCTGGTCACCTCCCTGCGCAACATGCTGGGGCCCCACCACCTGGAGGAGGGAGATCCCCATGCCGTGGGTCCATGGCACTTCTTCAAGACCCCCGGCGGCCCCTTCACCATTGGAAACGCCGCACCCTGGAACGACGGATACTGCTTCTACCGCCACGGCGTCAGCCTGTAGCGCATCCCGGAGAAACCTCCATGTCTCCGCAGATCCGCTGCTACAACCGCGCCACGGGCCGTCTCGAGACGGAGACGGTCCTTGGCGACCGATGGCTCCGCCTGGCCTACGAGTCCCCCATCCGGGGGGCACTGCAGTGGCCGCTCTTCTCCTGCGCCCTTGCCTCCCGGCTGATGGGGTGGTACCTGGACCGCCCCTGCTCTGCCAGCCGCATTGCGCCCGCCGTCAAGGAGCTTGGCATCGACCTGGACGAGGCGGAGGTGCCCCAGGGCGGCTTCCGCTGCTTCAACGACTTCTTCAGCCGGGAGCTCAAGCCCGGCGCACGGCCGCTCCCCGAGGATCCCTCGCGGATCCCCTCCCCCGCCGACTGCCGGCTCACCGTATACCCCGAATTGCCTGCGGGCATGGTGGTCCCCGTGAAGGGCACTCCGTATTCCGTGGAGGAGCTCCTGGGCCCCCAGGGCAGCCAATACGCGCGCTCTTTCGATGGCGGCGCCCTGGCCCTCTGCCGGCTCTGCCCCGCAGACTACCACCGATATCACTTCCCCGATGACGGCATCCAGAAAGAGTACTGGACCACCTTCGGGAAATATCACTCCGTGAACCCCATCGCCCTGGAGCAGGGGTTCAAAGTCTTCACGGAAAACTACCGCACCTGCCGCATCCTGGACCTGAAGCATGGCGGCCGCACCGCCATGTTCGCCGTGGGCGCCTTCGGCGTGGCCTCCATCAACGACTACGCCGACGAAAAGGACATGGAGTTCTTCCGGGGCGTCCAGGCCGGATTCTTCGCATTCGGCGGCTCCACCGTCATCCTCGTCTTCCCCCCCGGACGAGTCCGCTTCGACCAGGACATCCTGGAGCAGAGCGCCCAGGGCGTGGAAACCCTGGTGAAGACAAACTCCGCCATCGGCACCTGGCTGCGATAAAAGAACACAATCCACATACCTTCCCCCTTCCCCTTGAAGCCGGCATCTATGGACATCAAAGAACTCTACCTCCACTGCCAAATCGACAGTGGAATCCTCCTGGCCGAGGCCCCCGCCCCCCTGGAAACCCCCCGCATCCTCACCCTGGAGGGCGAGGAAGTCGCCGCACCCGTACTCTCCCGGGAGAACCTTGGGGATGGCCTCTGGCGCATGCGCCTGGACGCGTCGCAGCTCTACTGCTGGTCCCCCGACACCCCCGTCCTCTACCGCTTCGTCGCCGATGGCGGCATAGACCAGCGTTTCGGCTACTGCGAGATCGCGGGCTTCCAGAACAAGGCGGTGCTGTTCAATGGCGCGCCCATGTACTTCCGCGGCGTGATCCGTGGCATCACCGCCCACGACCACCCCAACATGACCGGGGGGAGCCTCTTTGACGCCGCCGTCAAATACATCCGCCAGGCCAAGAAATACGGCTTCAACCTGGTGCGCTTCCACTCCACCATCCCCTGGCCGGAATTCGTGGATGCCGCCGACCGGGAGGGCATCCTGATCCACGCGGAGATCGGCTTCGCCTACGACCGCAACGAGAAAGGCGAGAAGATTGGGTTGTCCATGGACCAGAGCACCTGGACCGAGACCCTGAAGAAATACCGGAACTGCCCCTCCATGGCCATCTTCTGCATCGGCAACGAGATGCACAACTCCGGCCAAGTGCCACAGGTCCACGCCCTCTATGAGGAAGGCCGCCGCCTGGCCCCCGGAAAACTCATCATTGACAACTCCGGATGGGGCGAATACGACCGCACCAGCGCCGATATCTTCTCCCAGCACATCGCCTACTTCTTCCCCTACGGCGTCCACAAGAACATGTTCCACGTGGAGGACCCCTGGCTCATCAACGGCTCCACCTACCAAGTCCCCTTCGACACCGTCACCAAAAACGGCCGTTGCCAGGCCACCGTCCACCGGAATGTGACCCCCGTGCGCCCCACCCTGGCCCACGAGGCCGTCCACTACATCGAGGTCCCCGACTACTACGCCCTCCGAAAGAAATTCGATGACTTCTGCAGGCGTGTAGGCCCCGAATATCTGAAAGCCAATGACATCCAGCGACCGCGCTTTCTGGACGAGCTGCCGGAGCTCATTGAGCGAAAGGGACTGTTGCCCCGCTTCCCCCGCATGGTGAAGGCCTCCGAGCACTTCAAGATGGCCTGCCTCAAGCAGTATCTGGAAGCCTGCCGCTTCTCCGCTCTCTGCGGCTTCGAAATGCTCCAGTTCGCCGATTGCCTCAAATACGAAAACAAGAATGGCATCGTGGACTGCTTTGACGACGACAAATTCATCCCCGCCGAATGGATGCGGCAGTTCAACGGCAATGCCGCGCTGCTGCTGCAGGCGGAGAAGACCGCATTCTACTGGAGCGAGGGCCTGAGGGCCACGCTCCACGTCTCCGACTTCCTCCCCGAGCCCCAGCGGGTGGGCGCTCTGACCGTCACCCTGGCCTACCCCGACGGCACTGTGGAGACCCTCTTCCACGGCGAGAAGTTCTCCCTGGTTGGCGGACTCCAGCAGCTGGCCGAGATCCAGGTCGCATTCCCCGACGGCCCCGCCAAGACCCTGACCCTGGCCGCTCTCTTCCAGACCCCCGACGGCCTGGAGCTGAAAAACGAATGGCCCCTCTGGGGATTCCCCAAGCCCGAACTCCCCGCCATCCCTGCAAACACCCTGGTCACCGGCTCCTTCGACGAAGCGCTCCTGCAAGCCCTGGAGGACGGAAAGACCGTCCTGCTCACCCTCCCCAAGGCACCCGTCAAGGGACAAAGCGACTTCTTCTTCCCAGGCGCACGGGAACACTGCAAGCCCTGCATCTGGGACCGCGGCAGCGACTTGGGCGGCGTCATCGAAAGCGCGCCCCTCCGGGAGGCCCTGGGCGGCTGCGAATTCTTCGACCTGCGCATGGAGAGCCTCCTCCACGACGCCTACAAGATCAACCTGGACACCTTCCCCGGAAAGGTCACCGAGTGGATCTGGGGCGTGGACAAGCCGGTGCGCGACCGCATGAAGGGCCTGGTCTTCCATGTGAAGACCTTCATTGACGGCGACACTTTGCGCAACTTCAGCCACCTCTTCTCCGTGAAGGTGGGCAGGGGCACCCTGGTGGTCTGCACCCTGAACCTCTCCCTGGACGCCCCCGCCGAGGACTGCGTGGTCCGGAACTTCTCCGCCGCGCTCCTGGCGAACCTGCCCCTGCTGGCCGAGACGGGCTGCGCCATCGAGCCCGCCGCCTTCCGCTCATACCTGGAGGAGACCAGGAAAAAGGGTCCCAGCAAGGAAGACACCATGAACCACTTCTGGGAATTGGACAACAAGCTGGTGGAAGACACCCTCTTCTGGGAAGAGGCGAATCTGGACCTCCGGAAGATCGACTAACCGCTTTTCCCTAGCAACCGAAGCGCAGCAATGGACAGTCTTCTTGTCAAACGCGTCGCCCCCGAAGCCATCCCCGCCTTGGCGGACGGCTGGGACTCCCCCGCCTGGAAACCGGCGAATGTTGTCTCCCTGGATTGGCAGTGGGGCGAAAAATCCCCCCTCCAACCGAAGGTCCAGTCAAAGCTTCTCCACGATGGACGGAATCTCTACGGGATCTTCCATGTGGAGGCCAGCGCCGTCCTGGCCCGCGCCCGACGCTTCAATGAGTGCGTCTGCTGTGACTCCTGCGTGGAATTCTTCTTCCGTCCCCTTCCCGGCAAGGGATACCTCAATCTGGAGATGAGCGCCGGCGGCGCCAAACTGAGCTCCTACATCACGGACTGGGTCCGCACGGAAGACGGCTTCCAGGAATACGTCCAGCTCCCCGAGGAGCTGGGCATCCTGATGCCCGCCCTGGGCTCCCTGGGAGTGGTGCCCGAGGAACGGAAGGCTCCCTGCACCTGGACCATGGCCTTCCAGATCCCCCCGGCCGTCCCCGCCGCCTTCCTGGGCGACCTCGGGGATCTTTCTGGCCAGAGGTGGACGGCAAACTTCTTCAGCTGCGGCGACCATCTGGAGCACCCGTACTGGCAGGCGTGGCAGGGCATCCCCACCCTGAATTTCCACCAGCCGGAATTCTTCGGCACCCTGCTTTTCCAGTAAGGACACTCCCGTGGGCAGGCCAGGCGGCTTTTTTTTCGTGTTTCTCTAGCAAAAGGACGGAAACGGGTTAAAGTTTGCCCGTATCATCCTGGACTTGAATTCCATGACTCCGCGCGTGGCGGGGAGGGAGGAGGTGGCGGTGCCGCCAACCGGAGAAAATGCCCTCCCGCGCCGCGCATCCCATCCTCCATCCGAAACAAAAGGCATATGGGTACTCCGAAGCTTTTCATCCTGTCTGACCAGATGCGTGGCGCCTCCTTCTCCCTCAGCCAGGAAAAGTACACCGTCGGCCGTGCCGATGACTGTGACATCTGCATCTCCACTCCCACGGTCTCCGGACACCACTGCACTCTTGTCAAACTCGACGACGGCAGCTACGCCATCGAGGACTTGGGATCCACCAACGGCTCCAAGGTCAACGACCAGCTCCTGGAACCCGGGAATGCCGTCAAACTGAAGAATGGCGACATCTTCCAGATTGGCAATGTGGAGATCCTCTTCGACGACATCGAGGGCGCCCGCGAAGAGAGCCGCACGGTCTCCGTCATCGACCTGGATGACGTGGACACCGGCGAAATCAACAAGACCACCATGCGCAACCTGGGCAGCCGCCTGGGCAGCAAGCGCGGCACCACCCTGCGTCCCAACCAGAAGCACGGCAAGATCATGAACATCATCGTGATCCTCCTGGCCATCCTGGTCTTGGTGCTGCTGGGCGTCGTCATCTTCAAGTAGCCCCCATTGACCTTTCTTCCAGCGGGGGACCAAAGCAGGGGAACCGGGCCTTGGAGGCCTCGGTCCTAGGGTTCCGGCGGCCGGCGCCGGGCGGAACCATGTGCCTCTCCCGCCGGATTTCCGCGGGGGAGGCGTTCTTTTTTCCCGGGAATGCCCTGGGGAAGAAGAGCCGTCTCCAGACACATCGGACACCAGGCCGCAGGGAGAATCCCTATTCCCCCCTCTCCCGCGCGGCGGGCCAGGGGGCGCCGTCCACACACTCTCCCCTCCACAAGCCACCCATCCCACGACAGCTGCGCATTCCGCCTCCGTCCAGAAAGGATTGCGCCAACCCACCGACGCGCCAGAAAAACGCCAGCGAAGGAAAGGCACACACGCCTCCCTCCGCGGCGGCTTTTTCCGCGCGCGCCCCCGCGCACACGACGGGCACGCCCGTACGCGCAGGCGGCCTCCCGCGCAGGACACGCACGGAAAGACCGCCACGACCCCGACCCGATACGACTTTCATGAGCTCCAACAATACCCCCGAAGACCCCCGGAACGAGTCCCAGACCCCGCCTCCGCCCCCCCCCCGGGATCCAGCCGACGACAACGCCGACGACGGCCGCCAGGATGGCAACGGCGCCCCCCAGCCGCCCCCCAAAAACGGCAGTTCCCTGCCCCCCATGGCGCGATGGCAGTATTTCTTCTGGCTGGCCATCCTGGTGATGATTCCCATCCTGGGATACACCCATTTGCGGGACCGTGACAAGGTCCGGGAAATCCCCCAGAGCACCTTCGAATCCCTGTTGGACCAGGGACTCGTCACCGCCGTCACCATCTCTGAATCCGGATCCGGCGTAGTCACCCTCTCCGGCCAGACCAAAGGCGTGGACGCCATTGACGGCGGCGCTCCCATGAGCTTCCGCTGCAAGGCCATCTACTCCCAGGCCCTGGACGCCCTGATCCGCGAGCATTGCCCCGAGTATAGCGCCAAGTCGGAAGGCAGCTCCTTCACGCAGCTGCTCTTCATGCTGCTGCCCACCGTCCTCCTCATCGCATTCTTCTACTTCCTCTTTGTCAAGCAGATGCGCGGGGCAAGCGGCGCCATGGACTTCGGGAAATCCCGCGCACGCAGACAGGCCCCCGGAGAAAAACCTCCCGTCACCTTCAAGGACGTGGCCGGTTGCGATGAGGCCAAGGAGGACATGCAGGAGCTGGTGGATTACCTGAAAGACCCCGCCTCCTTCAGCCGACTGGGGGGGCGAATCCCCCGCGGCGTATTGCTCTCCGGCCCTCCCGGAACCGGCAAGACCCTCCTGGCAAAGGCCATCGCCGGGGAAGCGGGCGTGCCCTTCTACTCCATCTCCGGCTCCGATTTTGTGGAGATGTTCGTCGGCGTCGGCGCGGCCCGCGTCCGGAACATGTTCGACGAGGCCAAGAAAGACGCGCCCTGCCTCATCTTCATTGACGAGATTGACGCCGTGGGGCGCTCCCGCTTCAGCGGCATCGGTGGCGGACATGACGAGCGCGAACAGACCCTCAACGCCCTTCTGGTGGAGATGGATGGCTTCCAGGCCAACCAGGGAATCATCGTCATCGCCGCAACAAACCGCCCCGATGTCCTGGATCCCGCGTTGCTGCGTCCCGGACGCTTCGACCGCCAGATCACCGTGGATCTGCCCGACTTGCGGGGCCGTGTCGCCATCCTGAAGGTCCATGCAAAGAAGACCCGCCTGGCTGACGATGTGGATCTGCGGATTATCGCCCGCGGCACCCCCGGCTTCTCCGGCGCCGACCTGGAGAACGTGGTCAACGAGGCCGCGCTGCTGGCCACCCGCCGGAAACACGACGCCGTGGACATGGCGGATTTGGAGGAGGCCCGCGACAAGGTGCGCTGGGGCCGCGAACGCCGCAGCCACAAAATGGACGAGAAGAGCCGCCGCCTCACCGCCTTCCACGAGGCTGGACACGCGCTGGTGGGACTCTGCTGCCCCGACGCGATGCCCCTCCACAAAATCACCATCATCCCCCGAGGCCCCGCCCTGGGGGCCACCATGACCCTCCCCAAAAACGACGAAAACACCGTCTCCAAACGACAGATCCTCGACATGATCGCCGTCTGCTTCGGGGGACGCACTGCCGAAGAGCTGGTCATGGACGACATCTCCACCGGCGCCTCCCAGGACATCCGGCAGGCCACCGAACTGGCCAAGAAGATGATCTGCCAGTGGGGCATGTCCGAACGCCTGGGACTGGTCAACTACGGCGGACGGGAGGAGCACCTCTTCCTGGGACGGGAGGTCACCCGCTCCGAGGACTTCTCCCCCGAGACCGCCCGCGAAATCGACATGGAAATCCGGCGGATCGTGGACGAGCAGAAGAAGCGCGCCACCGAGATCCTCACCACCCATCGCGCCGAACTGGACAAGCTCGCCGAAGCCCTTCTGGAGCAGGAGACCCTTTCCGCGAAACAGGTCTACGAGCTCCTCGGATGGCCCGTCCCCGAAGACGACGGGGAGGACGCCGCACCCCAGGACGATGACGAACTCGACGTCCCCGCCGAAATCGCCCGTCTCCGGGACGCCCTGAAAGCGAGGAATGACGAGAAGACCGCCAACCCGGCAGGAGAGGAATCGCCCGAGGGTCCCGAAACTCCCGAGGGTCCCGAGACTCCCGAGGCCCCCGAACCCTCGAAGGACTCTCCCCAGGAGGGGAAGTAGCACTCCTGCGGTGCCAATCATCGCTTCCACCATGACAAAGACCTGCCGTCGCATCCTCCTCCACGCACTGCCCGCGGTGGTGCTCATGGCCGCCCTGGCCTTCGTCCTCCACCGGAATCTCCCCCAGGGAGAGCCTCTGCCCTCCCAGGATGTCCTGCAGCCCGACCTGGCCTTCCGGCAGTACGACTTCCTCACCAGCGTCTTCAACACGGACTGCCGGATCGTCCTCTTCGGAAGCCGTCCCCAGACCCACCAGGCCTACCGGCGCTGCTCCGAGATGCTCTTCGGCCTCCACAATGCCCTGAACGCCTTCGACGTCAAGAGCGAGTTGTCGAAGCTCAACCAGGCGCAGGCGGGCACCGCAGTGGAGGTCTCCGGGGAATTCTGGCGGATCCTGCTGGTTGCCCGGGATGCCTACCAGGAGACCGACGGCGTCTTTGACGTCACCATCGGCCCACTCATGCACTTCTGGCGCACGGTGGCGGAATCCCCGGGGCGCCCGGAATTCCAGGGGGAGGCCCTGGAGCGTTCCCTGGCTGCCGTGAAGGAACACGTGGGTTTCGAGCTGCTGACTCTGGACGAGGAGAACCACACCGTGACCAAGCAGCGCACGGGCATTCTGGTGGACTTTGGCGGGCTGGCGAAGGGCTATGCCCTCGACCGCCTCCAGGAGATTCTGCAAGAAGAGGGCGTTGACTGCTACTACCTCAGCCTGGGCGGGAACACCTGTCAGAAGCTCCCCGCCGACCACCCCTACCGGAACCGCTGCGTGCTGGCCGACATGCGCCCCAAACACCTGGGACAGGATCTCTGCACCCTGGATGGCATGGACGGACAGTGCCTGGGCACCAGCTCCAACTCCCTGCGCCCCATCTCCACCTATTCCGACTCCCCGCTGGGGCACATCCTGGATCCCGCCTCCGGACGCGTCAGCCAGGGAAGATATTCCTCCGTCACCGCAATCTGCACCTCCGGCTGGCGCTCCGACGCATATTCCACCGCTGTCTTCGTGGGCGGAGAGGCCCTGGCGCAGAAGCTCCTCCAGGAAAAGAAGGCCACCGCCTTCGTCTTCGTCAACGAATCCGACGACGACGCGGAAATCCCCCGTCCCGTCATCCTGGGAGACGCCACCATCCGTCCCTGACGGCAGGCCCCCCCCCCCGCCTCCCCGCTTGCATTTTCCCCACCATCTTTCCCAGCAATCCATGCTGCCCTTTCTTGCCCACGCTTTCCTGACGCGCCTCTGGGGGCCCTTCCGGCTCCTGGAGTCCAGGATGGTCCTCATTTTCCTGGGTGCCGCCGGATGCACTCTGCTCACCTGGCTCCTCCTTCCACGACTCTGGAAACACCTTCCCCACGACCGCGGGAAAGCACTTGTCAAGGAGGGCGCCCTCTCCCGGGGAAAGCCGACCGGCGCCGGACTCCTGATGGTCCTCTTCACTCTCCTCTGCGCCGAAATGGTCATGCCGCCCTATGGCGAATACCACCTCGTCAACGCCACATTGCTGGCCATCATGGCCACCGGATACCTGGATGACCGCAGCACCAAGGAGTGGGGACAGCTGAAGAAGGGCCTCCTGGACTACGCCATTGCGCTGGCCGCCACCGCAGTCCTGGCGCACTGGCAGGGCACGGCAGTGTGGTTCCCCTTCGTGAAGGGACCTCTCCCAGGCGGCGCCTTCGCCCTACCCCTCTGGGTCTACATCCCCCTCGGAAGCGCATTCCTCTGGCTCATGATCAACGTAGTCAACTGCTCCGACGGCGTGGACGGCGTGGCCGGCTCCCTCCTCCTCTACGGGCTGGGCGTCATGGGAGTCCTCCTGTACGCCTGCCTGGGACACGAAACCGTGGCGAACTACCTGCTGGTGCCACACGTCACCAACGGCGCCTCCTGGGCGACCCTCCTCTTCACCGCAGCCGGCGGGCTGGCCGCATACCTCTGGTATAATGCATCGCCCTCGCAAGTCCTCATGGGAGATGCCGGCAGCCGATTCTATGGACTGCTTCTGGGAATCGCCGTCCTGGTCACCGGGAATCCCTTCCTCTTCCTTGTGGCAGCCCCCATCCTCTTCGTCAACGGCGGCGCCGGACTGGTGAAACTCACCCTCCTCCGATGCTTAAAAAAACTGGGATGGGACACCCGCCCCCCGCTGGCGAACTTTCCCCAGGCTATCCACCCAGAAAACTTCGCCACCCCCGAAGAAGAACAAAAACAGCACGCGCTGGTTCGGCTCCTCCACCACTATCGGCTCCCCTTCCACGACCACTGTCGAAGAAGACTCGGATGGTCCGACTCCCAGGTCCTGCTCCGATTCATGCTCCTACAGACACTCCTTATGCCCCTTGTCGCAATCCTGATATTCAAACTGCGATAAAGATGCCAAAAGGGCCCGGGAAAGCAGCTTTCCCGGGCCCTTTTGCATAAGATTTGAGGAAGTCGGCACGCTTGCCGCCGACTGGATCATTCCTGGGGCGCTTCCCAGTCTTTGGGCAGAGACCACCGGAGATCCTTCACATTCTTCTTTCCGGCATCCAAGTCCTCTTGAAGGTTTTCGAGGATAAGCATCAGGCAACCCAGCTGCTGCATATTGATCCAGAGAAGGCAGTCGGGGGAGTTTTCCTCGATGACCTTGAACTCGGCCTGCATCCGGGAGAGCGCGGTTTGCAGGAGCTTCTTGGCGGCGGCGCCGCCGCTCTTCTTGGAGAGTGCCTCGCGGACCTTCAGAAGAGTCGTAAAGAACTCCAGGACAATGCGAGTCCGCTGGGCCACGGTCATCATGCTCTGGAGAGAGGCATTCTGCAGTTCGTCCCAGCGGGAGGCTCCCATGAGACTGGCGGTCTTTTCCACGATTTTGGCGGCTTCGTGGGAGAGCGCCTCGAGTTTCGCGGTGACCCCCTTCTCTTGCGCGAGCTCCGTCAGGACATTCGCCGGCCAATCAGGGAGCACATGGTCCTTGGCGCCCTCATCCACCAGATACCCCTTCCAGGGGAGCGTCTGCTGGCACAGGGATTCCCGTGCCAGGGCGTCCACGCGATCCAGCAACGCCAGATAATCCTCGCCCACGCCATTCCAGCGAAGGGCGGCCCAGCGTTTGCGAAGTCCATCGATGGTGTCCACTGTCCAGGAGGGTGTCTCCCAGCAACGGACGCCGAGCATGGAGACCTGTTCCCAGTGGAGGGGATCAAACTGTCCGCGGACCACCACGCCCTCGTCGAGGCCGTCCTTCACGATCTGGCTGGCCTCGGCATCCACGCCCTCCAGATTGCGGCTGAAAGACGCATAGGCGCCATGGTTGGCGAGAGGCCCCCGCCACTGGCCGGCGCACTTCTGAAGGATGGCGCGGACGCCGGCCTTCAGAGAAGTGCGGGAGGTCCCGTCCTTCCAATGGAGAATTACCCGGGAAGCGAAGGACTCGTCCTGGAAGAGCGCCTTGAGCTCCTTCCCCAGGAAATCGCCCTTTTGGAAGAGCCCGTCGGCAAAGAAAACCACCTTGCCCACGCCGTGGGCGCAGAGGAACTCCACCAGCCCCCGGAGATAGATCGCCAACTGCGCAGCAGGAGTCAACTTCTTGCACTTTGCGCAACGGCACCAGGGACCCTCGGGGAGTCCGTCCTCCGCGTGCGGGTGGCAGGCATCCAGATCGGCCAGTCCCACGTGGAAGAAGGGCACGCCGTCCTCGTAGTATCTCTGGAGGAAGTCACCCAGGAAGCTTTCCAGGGCCTCCTTCGCCTTTGGGGAAGAGAGGCAGAGGCCGTATGAGAGCGGGTGCCCCTTCTCGTCACAAGCGGAAAGGGCTGGGTAGAGTCGGGGAAGCAGCGTGGAGCCATCGAGCAACTCCATCATGGGGAAAAGGACCACGCCACGCTCGCGCCCGTAGACAAGGACTTCTTCGAAGCTGTCGTTCTCCGCCAGGACCGGGGAAACATCCCGATCGTACCAGCGGTCGTATTTCTCGTTGTAGTAGCGCAGCCGGCTGTGGGACGCGGGTTCGCCGGGAGCGGGCTCCTCGTGGATACCCGCCAGCAGGAATTCGGAGGGGCGGTCGTAGCGGGAGGCGCGGACCTTGGGCACGCAATTGTAGACCCCTATGCCGCAGAGATTCAAGCGCATGGCGCTCATGGCGTCCAGCGCCTGGTACCAGCCATTGGGGTCCATGCGCTCGGTGCCCCAGTTGGCGGCGGTCACGCTGCCGCGGTAGGGGACCAGCGGCCAGTCGCGGATGAGCAGATTCGGAACGGCGCGTCCGCGGAACATGGTCGCGAAGAGACTCGCGAGAGTCTGGGCGGCCCAGACTGTGCCCTCCTGGGCGGGGGTGCGGATAAAAACCTCGCTGCCCTTGATCTCCAGCTCATAGTAGTCCTTGCGGACCGCCTCAGGCACCCGGGAAAGATCGAAAATCTCGGGATCGAGCACCTGTGCGTCCACCACATACTTCTTCTTGTTGGCCACCACCCGCACACCCGCCAGCGTCAAGATGGAGCGCAACGCCTTGCGCTGGATGGGAAGCACATTGCTGGTGGACAGCCGGACATCCCCGGCCAGTTCGCTAATGCCCTCGCCCAGGATCACTTCCTTGGGTTGCGGGAAGAGTTCGGCAATTTCAAAACGGCGGCTGGCAGCCATCTGATTCCTTCTCCCTGTCCATTCGTTCAGGAGCGCGTCGAAGAGCGCAGCGCCCGCCCCCGGAGGGGATTCCTCCCTCCGCAAGACAGACAACACCGCGAACACATCCGCCCCCGCCGCGCCCGCCTTCCTGCGGGAACGCCGAAGAGCCGCGGTCCGCGGCGCTAGCCGCTCTCTCGTCACCTCCTGGAAATCTCGGTATCCTCAAGCCCTTCCGGAACCATATCCGAAAAAGGCGCAAAACATCGAGGCATAATATAATGACGCCCCCAAATTCTGCCTGAAAAGCGCCCCCCGGCCCCTGGGAAGCGGCGGCTATTCGGGCCACTTTCCGGCGGCAGCGAGGGCGGCGTTGGAGAAGCGGGGGTCGCACGTCTTGTCCTCTCCCAGCCATTCGGGCCGTTGGAAAGGAAAGTCCTCCCGGGGAATCTCCAATTCGGCGGTGGCGTGCCCCTCAAAAGCGCCATGGTAGACGTCGATCTCCCATTGGAGGCCTGGTTCCGCCGCGGGCACAAAATAGCGTGTCTTTGCCACCTGCCGCCCGGAGCAGAGCCCCTGGAGCATGGCGCGGGCGTCCTCCACGGGAATGGGGTATTCGAACTCCTGTCGGCTGGCGCCCCGTGCCCTGCCCTTGATGTTCAGATTGGCGCGTTCCCCGAAAATCCGCACCCGGACCGAAGGCCCGCCGCGAACATCGAAGTATCCCTGGAGAATCTCCACGCTCGATGTCGCCTGGGCGCGCCAGCCATTGCCCTGAACCAAGAACTTCCTCTCTATCTCCACAAACACGATTGCAATCCTCTTCCCAAAGCGTTCGATTCCCCTCCGGGGCGCTGTATGCACGCGCAGGCACGCCCGCGAAGGCTGCAAGTGGCGGGAAGGTGTTATATTTGCCAGACACCCGCCGGACGCAGGTACTGTAGCCTCGGCAGACCGTCTTTCCACGCTGGGAAGACACCGCCCGCACAACTGCCCCCTTCCCTCCTCCCGGAGAACCATGCCAGACGCAAAGCACATCCTCGCCACCGGCGGCGCCGGCTTCCTGGGATCCCATCTCGTGGAATCCCTCCTGGCTGACGGCCACCGCGTCACCGTGCTGGACAACCTCTGGACCGGACGCAGGGAGAACCTGGCGCGGCTCCAGGCAAAATACGGCAGCGCCCTTCGCTTTCTGGAAGGCGATGTCCGGCGTCCGGAGGACTTCCCCACGGAACCCGTGGACCAGATCTACAATCTGGCCTGCCCCGCCTCCCCGCCACACTACCAGCGAGACCCCATCGCCACCACCGAGACCTGCTTCCTGGGTGCGCGGAATGTCTTGGAGCTGGCCCTGCAAAATGGCGCATCCGTCCTGCAGGCCTCCACCAGCGAGGTCTATGGTGACGCGAAGGAGCATCCGCAACGGGAGGGTTACTGGGGCAATGTGAACCCCCATGGCCCCCGTTCCTGCTACGACGAAGGCAAGCGGGTGGCCGAGAGCCTCTTCTTCGACTACCACCGCGCACGGGGCGCCAAGATCCGTGTGGCGCGCATCTTCAATTCCTACGGTCCGAACATGGACCCCCGGGACGGCCGCGTAGTCTCCAACTTCATCCTGCAGGCCCTCCGCGGCGAACCCATCACCCTCTATGGCGACGGTTCCCAGACCCGCTCCTTCTGCCACTGCAAGGACACCATCCGCGGACTGCGCGCCCTGATGGAGCATCCCGATCCGGAATTCACCGGCCCCGTCAACATCGGCAACCCCGGCGAGTTCACCATCCGGGAATTGGCGGAGACGGTCCTCCGGCTCACCGGAAGCGCCAGCCCGCTGGTTTTCCGGCCCCTCCCCGTGGACGACCCGAGGGTCCGCCGTCCGGACATCAGCCGTGCCCGGGAATTTCTCCACTGGCAGCCCGCAATCCCCCTGGAAGAGGGCCTGAAAGCCACCATCGAATACTTCCGGGCTCTGGCGTAAACGCCTTTTCCGACAGCCCACCCCCACCCCTCCAAAAAAGGAGTCGTTTCCCCTCCATGAAGAAACTTGCAGCGCAACTATACACCGTCCGCGAATTCACCCAGAATGCGAAGGACTTCGCCAAGACCTGCAAACGCATCCACGACATTGGCTATGACGGTGTCCAGCTCTCCGCCATAGGCCCCATCCCCGCCAAGGAGGTCAAGAAGATCCTGGACGGCGAGGGTCTGGCCTGCGCCGCCACCCACGTCAGCCTGGATCGCCTGGAAAAGGATACCCAGGCCGTCATAGACGAGCACCTCCTGTGGCAGTGCCGCTTCCCCGCCATCGGCGGATTCTTCCCGGATGCCAAGCTCATCGGCAAAGAGAAGACCTGGAAGGACTTCGTGACACGCTTCAACAAAGTGGCGAAGGTCCTGCAGGGGGCCGGCCTCACCCTGGGATACCACAACCACTTCCACGAATTCATTCCCCTTCCCTCCGGCATGCTCCGCTACGAGTACCTCATGCGCCAGCTGGACCCCTCCTGCACCTGGTTCGAAATCGACACCTTCTGGGTCGCCGCCTCCGGAAAGGAACCCTCCGCACTCCTGCGCAAACTCCCCCACCGCGTCCACTGCCTACACCTGAAGGACGGCGTCCTGCGCTGGCGCGAAAATGAATTCGCCCCCCGCCTGGACATCACCGAGGTGGGTGACGGCAATCTGGATTGGCCCGAAATCCTCTCCGCCGCACAATACACCGGCGTACAGTGGTACATCGTCGAGCGCGACCAGGGCGAAATGGAGGCCTTCCAGAGCCTGGAGCGCTCCTTCCACAATCTGCGTGACAAGATGGGCCTCTAGCCCCACACGCGAAAACACCCCTGGAAATCTGCAGCATCCCTTTCGCTTCCATGGACATCCTCTTTATCGGCGCAGGCAAGATGGCCACCGCCATCGCCAAGGGCGCGGTCCGGAATCACCTCTTCCCCCAGGCGCGTCTCCGCGCCTGCGATCCCTCCGGCCTGGCCCGCCAGGGCTTCACGGCACAGACGGGGCTGGAGGCCCTGCCGGAGGCCACGGCCGAGGCGGTGCAAACCGCCGACGTGCTGATCCTGGCGGTGAAGCCCCAGACGGCACCCGTGGCCTTCCCCGCGCTGCCCCCACGGAAGCCGGGATGCCTGGTCCTCTCCATCTGCGCAGGGCTCTCCCTGGCGAAGCTCCGCACTTGGTTCGGGGACGCGCGGATGGTCCGCGTCATGCCCAACACCCCCCTCATGGTGGGCATGGGGGCCAGCTGCTACGCGCTCTCCGACTCCCATGACAAAGAAGCCGCCGCTTTCGCGGAAACCCTGCTGGGAGCGCTGGGAAAGGCCTGGCGGGTCCCAGAGGAGCAGCTGGATGCCGTCACCGCCCTCTCCGGCTCCGGACCGGCGTATTTCTTCGCCTTCGTCGAGGCCCTGACGAGGGGCGGCGTGGCCATGGGGCTCCCCGAGGAGCTCTCCCAGGAGCTGGCCGTCCAGACCATGGCCGGCGCCACCGCAATGCTCCAGCAGAAGACCGGCACCCCCGCCGAACTGCGCGTAGCCGTCACCTCCAAGGGCGGCACCACCGCCGCCGCCCTGGATGTCATGGGCGCACGGCATTTCGACGACCTCGTCAAGGAGCTCCTCCTGGCCGCGCAGCACCGTTCCCAGGAACTGGGACGCTAGAATTTCTCCTCCCGATACGCACACCCTTTATCACCCATGAAACGCATTCTGGTCACCGGCGGCGCCGGATTCATCGGATCCCACCTCTGCGGAGCCCTCTTGGACGCCGGCAACGAGGTGACCGTCCTGGACGACCTCTCCACCGGATCCCGCGAAAACCTCGCCGGACTGCTGGACCGCACCAGTTTTGCGTTGCATGTAGGCAGTGTCAACGACGCCGCGAAGGTGGACGCCCTGGTGGAAAAAGCGGACTTCGTGTATCACCTGGCCAGCGCCGTGGGCGTGCGGCTGATCATCGACCAGCCCGTGCGCACCATCGAGAGCATCGTTGGGGGAACCACGGTAGTCCTGGAGGCCTGCTGTCGCCACTGGAAGCCTTTCCTGCTCACCAGCACCTCCGAGGTCTACGGAAAGGGCTCCCGGGTGCCCTTCTGCGAAGACGACGACACTGTCATGGGGCCCACCTCCACCCGCCGCTGGAGCTACGCCTGCGCCAAGGCCGTGGATGAATTCCTGGCGCTGGCCTACTGGGTGGAGCGGAAGCTCCCCGTCACCGTGGTCCGGCTCTTCAACACCGTGGGCCCCCGCCAGACTGGCCAATACGGCATGGTGATTCCCAATCTGGTGACCCAGGCCCTGAGGGGCGAGCCCATCACCGTCTTCGGAGACGGCACGCAGACCCGCTGCTTCACCCACGTAAGGGACATCGTAGGCGCGCTGCTCACCATTCCGGGACGCCCGCAAGCCCTGGGGCAGGTCATCAACCTGGGCAACAACCAGGAGATCTCCATCCTGCAACTGGCCAAGGAGATCCAACGGCTCGCCGGCACCGCCTCGCCCATCCAGATGATTCCCTACGACCAGGCATACGGCCCTGGCTTCGAGGACATGCACCGCAGGGTGCCCTGCATTGACAAAGCGAAGAGGCTCCTGGATTACCAGCCCCGCCTGGGGCTGGAGGACATCCTCCGGGACGTGATGGAAGACAAGCGCCGCGCCCTGGGCCTCGCCTGATGTTCCGACTCTATCGACAGCAGATCCTCCCCGGCGTGGCCTTGGAGTGCGCCGCCCCGGAGGAGTGGGGATTGCGCGCCGGCGACCTGGTGGTATGCCAGTGGGAGAAGACCCTGGAGGCCGGCCGCATCCAGGGGGAATGCCCCGAGGAACCCTCCGAAAGCCTTGACCCATGGGAGGAGCGGCGGCGCCAGCAGACTATCCGACGCCTGGAGGGGACGAAGCTCCCCGTGGCGTTGCGCCGCGCAAGCCAAGAGGACCTCCTTGTCATCCGCGACAACGAGCGAACCGCCGCCGCACTCCTTCCGAAAATCCAGGAGCGCGTCCGGGCAAACCGCCTGGACACCATGCATCCCACCGCCCTGCACCTCACCCTGGACGGCAAGGTCCTCCTCTGTCTCTACGTCGCCGAAGGACGCGTGGACTTCCGGGCACTGCTGAAAGACCTGAACGCCATGCTGCCCTACCGTCTCGAGATGCGGCAGATCTCCCATCCGCAGGAGGCATCCATTCTAGGGGGCATCGGCATCTGCGGCCGCACCCTCTGCTGCCATACCTTCCTCTCCCTCAGGGTCGCCTCCGGCCACGCAACGCAACAGCAGTCCGCCTCCAAAACCGGGCTCTGCGGAGCCCCCCGCTGCTGCCTCCGCTTCGAACTCTTCGACGCCCCCCACCGCCCCCCGCGACAGTCATGACACAGCCCCGGAACAACAACCGGACCGCGCCACTGCTGCCCGCACGCATCCTCTGGGCGCTCTTCTTCTTCATGGTGCCCTTCCGCTGGAACTACGCCGTGGGGTCCTCAGAGATCGCGCTCTTCCCCACGGACCTCTGGGAGCTGCTCCTCCTCACAATCCAGCCCCACTTTCTACTGGCCGCCATCGCCGCCGCGCTGCTCCTGGCGGAACTCTGGCAGTGTCGCAGACTCGCCCTGCCCCCGGACGCCGGCCTGGCGCTGCCTCTTTTGGCCACCGCAACCGTCCTCTGCGGAATCGCCGGACTGGTCCACACCACCGAGCGCGCCTTCGCCGCCGCATGGATGCGGCACTTCCTCACCGTGGCCGCCGTCTGCTGGGCGCTCTGGATGGCCACGAAACGGGATCCCGGAATCATCCCCTGGCTCTGCCACGCCATGGCCGCCGGCGCCCTCGTCGCCGCCCTCCAGGGATGGATCCAGCACTTCGGCGGACTGGAACGGGAATACCAGGCGCAACTGGAATACGCGCGCCAGACGGGGCAGGCCCTCAGCCAGCTCATGGACGCAAAGATGCGCCAGACACGCTCCCTGGGCTCCTTCGGCGACCCCAATGCCTACGGGGCACAACTCCTGCTCGCCCTGCCCTTCCTCCTCTGGGAAGCCCGGCAACTGGCCCGAAAATGCTCCTCCCCCAAAACCGCCACCGCGCTCCTCCTGGGGGCCGCCGTCATTCTAGGCGCAGGCGCACTGGTCTTCAGCGGGAGCCGCGGCGCCATGCTGGGCGCCTTCGCCGGAATCCTCCTTGCCGCGCTCTGCCATCTCGGACGGCGTCTGGGACGCGCAGGACGAATCCTGCTGGCCTGTCTCCTCCTTCTAGGCGCCCTGGGGGCCGTCACCGTGCTAAACCGCCTCTCCCGTCGAAAGTTGGAAACCGTCACCGTCCGCTTGGAATACTACCAGACCGCCTGGAAGATCTACAAGCAATTCCCCATGCTGGGCGCGGGCCTCGGGGAATTCTATCCCTGGCACTTCCGGCTGAAAACCTGGGAGGGTGACGAGGCCCGGGACCCCCACTCCCTCTTCTTCGCACAGCTCTCCCAGTGCGGCATCCCCGGGGCCCTGGAGGCCCTGGCACGGCTCCTGGCTCCCCTGGCCGCCGCAATCTACCTGCTGAAACGCCGAAAAACGCCCCTCTCTCCACGGCAGCTGGCCATTCTGGGAGCGTGGACCGCCTGGACCGCGCACGCGTTGGTCCAGTTCAACGACACCGTCCTCTCCACCGCCACCCTCGCCGGCTCCCTGGGGCTCCTCCTGCGGGAGAATGGCGAGACACAAGGCGCCCCGGCCGCCTCGTCCTCCCGTCTCCGCCGGTGGCTCTCCCGGGCGCCGCTGCTCCTGCTGGCGCTTCTTTGTCTCTCGGAGCTCCACGAGGCTCCAGGCAAACGGAGTTTCCAGCTGGCGCAGAATGCCCTCCGGGACCAAGCCGCATCCTACCCACGCAAAAAGAAGCTCCTCCTGGACGCCATCCGCCAGGATCCCTCCGCACCCATTCCGCCCCGGCTGCTGGCGGATCTGGCCCTGGCCCAGGAGGACTATCCCACCGCCTGGGAGGCCCTGAAGGAGTTGCGCCTCCGCGCCCCCCACCGCTCCACCACCATGCTGCGGAAGTGGCGCCTGGCGGAGCTCACCGGCGACGATCCCGGCGCCCGGAAGGCGCTGGACGAGCTGCGCCTCTGGCATCCCACCAACCTCTCCTGGTGGCTCCTTCATGGCCTTGAAGAACGCCATCCTGCGCTCCCCGCCGGGGACCGCGTGCGCCTGGCCTTCCTGCCCATGGAACTCCGGGAACGGCTCCCACAGGAGCTCCGCGTGCAAATCCTCTCCCTCCCCCGGCAGGACGCCTGGCGGCTCCGACCCCTCCTGGCCCCCCTGGACACCGACGGCGTCCCCGAAGACCTCTCCCACAGAACCCTCCGTTTCCTCCTCCCGGAGAACACACCATGAACAACGGCTTCGCACTCGTTCTCTCCGGACCCAGCGGCACCGGGAAGTCCACCCTCGTCCAGAAAATCCGGCAGGACTTTCCACAGCTCCTCTTCTCCATCTCCTGCACCACCCGTCCGCCCAGGCCCATGGAAAAGGACGGCACGGACTACCACTTTCTCTCCCAGGAGCTCTTCCACCGCGGCATCGAACGCGGCGACTTCCTGGAATACGCCAATGTCCACGGGAACTTCTATGGCACCCCCAAGGCCCCCATGTTCCGCGCCCTGGAGGAAGACAGGATCCTGCTGCTGGACATCGATGTCCAGGGCGCCCGGCAAGTCCGGCAGGCCCTCTCCCCGGACTTCCTCCGGGACCACGTGGAGTTCGTCTTCCTGGCCCCACCCTCCCTGGAGGTCCTGGAACAGCGCCTGCGCAAGCGTGGAACCGAGTCCCCCGAAAGCCTCCAGCGCCGCCTGGCCAATGCCAGGAAGGAGATGGAGGCCTGGAAAGAATACCAGTATCTCGTGGTGAATGACAACCTCGACGACGCGGCGAAGCGTCTGAAGGCCATCCTCCTGGCCGCCACCTGCCGCGTCCAGCGGAACACCTGGCCCCGGGCCCCCCAAAAAGCATAGTGCGACTGCAGGCATACCCCGCAGAAGCATTCCACGGCCATGATACAGGACCTCACCCGCGGCAGCATCCCGAAGACCCTCTTCGCATTCTCCCTGCCCTTCCTCCTTTCCTGCTTCCTCCAGACCCTCTACGGCATGGTGGATCTGCTGGTGGTGGGGCGCTTTGGCGCAGTGGAGGAGATCACGGCCGTGGCGGTGGGCAGCCAGATCATGCATGCGCTCACCGTCATGGCGCTGGGCCTGGCCGTGGGGTCCACGGTCCTCATCGCCCGCACCACCGGCGCAGGGAACCGCCAGGCCCTGGGGCGCATTGTGGGCAACACAGTCTATTTCTTCATGGCGCTCTCCCTGGCGCTGGCGGTCCTCCTATGGTTCCTGGCACCCGCCATCATCACCCTGATCGCCACCCCCGAAGAATCCCGTTTACAGACTCTCCAGTATCTCCGGATCTGCTTCTGCGGGCTGCCCTTCCTCATGGGGTACAACCTCTATAGCGCCATCCTGCGGGGACTGGGCGACTCCAAGAGCCCCTTGGTCTTCGTGGCGCTGGCCGGCGTCGCGAACCTGCTGTTGGACCTTCTTCTGGTAGGAGCACTGAAAATGGGCCCCGCCGGCGCCGCACTGGCCACCATCGCCTCACAGGCACTTTCCGTGGGCGCCGCGCTCCTCTCCCTCCGACGACGCCCCCTGGGAATCCCCCTCAGGAAAACCGACTTCCAGCTCCACGGACGAACCCTCCGCGAAATCCTCGCCATCGGAATCCCCGTCTGCTGCCAGGACGGCTTCATCCAGGTGGCGTTCATGGTCATCACGGTCATTGCGAACCTCCGCGGAGTCCAGGACGCCGCCGCCGTTGGCATCGTGGAGAAAGAGATCGGATTCCTTTTCCTGGTCCCCTCCGCAATGCTCTCCTCCATCTCCGCCATGGGCGCCCAGAACGCCGGCGCAGGACTGCACTCCCGCGCACGGCAGACCCTCTTCTGCGCACTGGGATTCGCCATGGTCTACGGACTTGCCTGCGTGGCGGCAATGCACATCTGGCCCGAACAGAGCGTCGCCTGCTTCACCACGGACCCCGAGGTCATCCAAATGGGCGGCGAATACATGCGCGGATACGTCTGGGATTGCTTCCTGGCCGGCATACACTTCTGCTTCAGCGGATTCTTCTGCGCCTACGGACGCTCCGGACTCTCCTTCGCCCACAACGTGACCTCCATCCTGGTGGCGCGGATCCCCCTGGCATACCTGGCCTCCGTCAAGTTCCCCACCACACTCTATCCCATGGGACTGGCCACGACCTCCGGATCCCTCGTCTCCGTCATCCTCTGCCTCGCATTCTTCTTCCTCGCCGCTTTCCCGCAACACGACACCCCCAGGCCCAGAATCGACTGAGCGCACCAAACAGAGGGGAGACGGAGGAGGGGCATCAGGATTTTTCCGGGCGGGGAAAGATTCTCCCGCGCCGGTCGGATTCTCCCGGAACGAGAGGAACATTTCGAACTGCCCTTGGAAACAAGCATCGTCCTTGGGATATTGGCACGGGACGAATGCAACAACCTACGAACAGGGAGGAATTATGAAACTACTGCACATTGGCGACATCCATCTGGGTTGCAGACTCCACAATCAAAGCCGCGCACCCGAATTCCAAAAGGCCTTCGCCTTCCTGACGAAGCTGGTGAAAAAAGAGTCCGTGGAGGCGGTGCTGGTCTCCGGTGATGTCTTCGACACAGGAACCCCCTCCAGCGAATCCGAAAACCTCTACTACACCTTCCTGCGGGACCTCCACCAGGCCGGATGCCAGCAAGTGGTCATCATCGCCGGCAACCACGACAGCCCCGCGCAGTTGAAGGCTCCCGGAGACCTGCTCCAGCTCATGGGAATCCACGTGGTCCCTCAAATCGACCGCGACGACCCCGCCAGGGAGGTCATCCCCCTGGGGGATCCAGAGCATCCAACCGCATACATCTGCGCAGTCCCCTACCTGCGCCCCTGCGAAGTCCGGACCGAAACGCCCGTCGAGGGCGAGAGCGCCGTGGATCGAGACGAAGCCGTCCGCCGCGGCATCCGCGAACACTACCGGAAGGTCTATGACCTGGCGGCCGCGCAGCGCAAGGATCCCTCGGTGCCGATCCTGGGCATGGGACACCTCTACGCACAGGGAAGCACCCTTGGCACTCGCAAGGGGCGCGAGCCGCAGGCCGGAAACGTGCGGGACGTGTCCCTGGAGGGTCTCGCCGACGGCTTCGCGTACCTGGCCCTGGGACACATCCATCGTCCCCAAGCCCTGAACGGACACGGGAATTGGCGCTACGCCGGATCCCTCCTCCCCATGAACTTTCGGGAGGAGGAGCAGTATGAAACCCAGGTGGTCCTGCTGGACACCACCGACCTCTCTGCGCCACGCCCCATCCCGCTGCCCCGTGAATGCTTCCACAAAATGGCCTGTCTGAAGGGCACCCTGGAGGAATTGCAGAGCTCTCTGAAGGACCTCAAGAAGGAGTGCGGCGGCGAGAATCTGTGGGTGAAGGTGGTCTGCACCCGTCGTCCGGAGATCACCGGCTGGAATGCTGTGCTGCTGAAGGATGTCGAGGACAGCCCCATCCAGATTCTGGAGACGGAGTTGCGGGAGGAATCGAAAACCGCGGCTGATGGCGCAGAAGAGGCGCCGGCCTCCCTCGCGGACATGACGCCGGAGCAGCTCTTCCTGAAGTATATGGAGAAGCGCCAGCCGGAGCTCTCCCGGGAATCCTTGGAGGAATACCAGATGCTCTTCCGGGAATCCCAAAGCAAGGCGGAGGATCCCTCCCGGCGGAGGGAGGCTCCCGCCGATCCCCCCGTGGGACGCATGCAGTTCCGGAAGCTCGTCATTCAAAACGTGAACTCCCTCAGGGGATCCACCACCATCGACTTCCAAAATCCCGCCTTCCGAAACGGAATCTTCCTTATCTGCGGCCCCACCGGCGCAGGGAAAACCAGTATCCTGGACGCCATCTGCCTGGCACTCTTCGCAGAAACCCCACGCGTCAAGATCACGAACTCCCGCGACGACGTCATCAATCTCAACGAGAAGGAACTCCTGGCGGAGCTGACCTTCTCTCTGGGCCTCAAGGAGTACCGCGCGTGCTTCCGCCACGCGCGGAGACGCAGCAGAAAAAACAACACCCTGCAGAACTACGAGCACACCCTCGTGGAAGACGGCAGGCAGCTGCCCATCAAGAGTTCAGACACCCGCAAGCATGTCGAACGGCTTCTGGGCATGGACCTGGATGAGTTCACCCGGTGCGTGTTGCTGGCCCAGGGAAGCTTCGATGCCTTCCTGAAATCCAAGCCCAAGGAACGCGTGGAGATGCTCCGGAAGATCACCGGCACCGAACGCTACACCGAAATCGGGCGCAAAATCAACGAGGACTTCCTGGACATCGACAGGCGCATGAAGGCTTTGGAGCTCCGCCTGAACGGCCAGAAGCCCTTGTCTGACGAGGAGCTCGCGGAAATCCGGAAAGAACTGGCGGAGCGTGACAAGGAATCCCAGTCCCTGGCGGCGCAAGCCCAGGAGGCACAGCGCAGGGAGAACGCCTTCCTGAATTTCAAAAAAGAGCAAAAGTGCCTGGAGGAGGCCCGGATGGCCTGGGAGGCGGCAAATGCCGACTGGGCGGCGAATGCCCCCGAGGGAAAACGCCTCCAGGACGCACGCCGCGCGCAACTCTGCCAGGACGCATACGACCGGTGGCAAGCCGCCAGTGAGCAGCGCAGGAAGGACGAGTCCCGCGCGGAGGAGCTCGTCCGCCAGACACAGGAGCTGTCGAATGCCCTCAGCCAGGCCAAAGCCCACGCAGGCGAAGCACAAAAGTCCCTGGAGGCATTCCAGGTGTCCCGGCAAAAGAAGGAGTCCCTCTGCCGGGAGGTGCGCGGGCTGGATTCCAACATCACCACCAAGGCCATGTTCCTCCAAGAGGAAGACAAGACGGAAAAGACGCTTCAGGACGAGCTAAGGAATTGCCGACTGGAGTTCCAGCAGGCGAAGGACGCCTGGGAGGGACACTCCCGCCAGGCGGAGGATGCCCAGAAATACCTCGCGGACCATGCGGGGGACGAAGAGCTGCCCGCCCGCAGAATAGAATGGGAGGCCCGTCGAAAGGATGTCGTACGCCTAGAGCAGGACGCCGGGAAGGCGCTTGAGTCCCAGGAGCAAGAAGAGCGCTCCCTGCGTGCGTACGAAGAGGATGAGAAGACGCTCCAGGAGAAAGGGAAGGCCCTGCAGGCGCAAATCTCATCCTGTCAGGAGGAGATATCCCGTCTCCAGGCCAGGCAGTCGGAGCTCCTGAATGGCCATGCCGAGGAAGAATTGCTGAACAACCTGGGTGCAGCCAAAAAGTTGGAGGAGTTCTTCCAAGACGGTGCGAAGCGGGAGGTCTTCCTGTCCCCCGGCACGCCCTGCCCCCTCTGCGGGGCCACCACCCATCCCTACTGCGAAGGCGTCCCCGCACCCCAGAAACAGGCGATGGAGCTCTGCCAGATGCTTCGGAAGACGGTAGGCGACCTCCAGGAAACAAAGACGGCACTCCTGGATGCCAACAAAAAGCTGAACTCCACGCGACACGAACAGGAATTGCAAGGGAAGGACCTCGCAAACCTCGTCATCCAGAAAGAGGAGGCTCTCAAACGCCGCAACACCGCCGGCCAGAAATGGAAGGAGGCCAGAGAAGGCGCGAAAAAGGAGGCGCAGGCCCTCGCCAAGGAACTCCACACGTTGCTTCAGGTGGAGTGGACGGACCACAAACGCCTCCCGAAACAGCTGGAGGAGCGTATTCAGAGGCACCGGGAATCCCGTCAGGCAGTGGACGCCATGGAGAAGGGGCGCCAGGAATTCCAAACACGGGAAGCGGCCTTCTTCTCGAAGTCGGAGTCCCTGCAGAGCCAGCTCTCCGCACAGCAGGAAAAGAACGCCGGTCTCCGGGAGAAGCTGGATGGTCTCCGCAAGCGGCGCCAGGAGATGCTTGGCGACCAGTTGGTGGAGACATTGGAGAATGCGCTGAAGCAGGAGGAGAAGAGTCACCAGGAGGCCCTGGCGAAGGCCAATGGAGAGGTAAAGGAGAAGGAGACTCTCCTGGGCGCCCGCTCCAAGGACCTGGAGGACCTCAACGCAAAACTGCAACGGGATGCCGCCGCACTGGAGGAACTCCGTGCAAAATGGGAAGACGCCAGGATGCAAAATGGCTTTTCTGACGAACAATCCTTCCTGGAGCTCCGCATGCCCCCCCAGGAATTCCAGACCCTGGAACACTTCCTTGGCGAACGGAAGAACGCCGTGGAAAAGGCGCAAAGCGCCCTGGAACGCCAGGATGGCCGCGTCCGGGACGCCGGGAAAGAGCTCCCGCAGGATGTCACCTATGAGGACACTCTCGCCTGGAAGGAACTGCTGGACGCCAACCAGAAGGCTCTCCTGAGCCGGATTTCCGACCTCAAGGCGAAGCTCCAAGCCGATGAGTCCCTCCGGAAGAGCCAGGAGGATGCCCTCCAGGAACAGAAGGCGCTGCAACCCGTCTTCGAGAAGCGGGAAACCCTGGACAAATACTTCGGCACCACCGAACACCGGGACAACTTCGGAAAGGTGGCACAGGTCTATACCTTCCGGCAATTGCTCCACTACGCCAACGAAAACCGCCCCGCCTTCTTCGGACAACACTTCACGCTGGAGATGACCCCCGCGGACGATCCCCAAAACGACGATCTGGAGCTCTCCGTCATCGACCACTACCAGGGCGACACCCTCCGCACCGCAAGCAACCTCTCCGGCGGCGAACGCTTCGAGGTCAGCCTCGCACTGGCACTGGGACTGGCTGCCATGAGCGCCAAAAGCAAACGCATCACCCTCGGAAACGTCCTCCTGGACGAGGGTTTCGGGACCCTGGATTCCAACGAGCTGGATTCCGCCCTGGAACTCCTCTCAAATATCAATACCGACGACGGGAAACTCGTCGGAATCATCAGCCACGTGGAAAAACTCCAGGAACGAATCCCCACCCAAATCCAAGTCTCTACCATCCAAGGCGTCGGAAAAATCCGATTCTCCTGGAAGTAGCGCGCTGCAAAAAGGCGCCCTTGCTCACTGCGGGACGCCTACGACATGCAAAGAAGACGGAAGGAAGTAGGAGAATGTCAAACCTCCGCAGGCGCTCCAAACCCCTCCTCTGCCTACGGCCTCCCTCTTCCCCTGCCCTGCCTATTTCTTTCTCCCCAGAAGCCTCAGGAGATAGAGGAACATATTGACGAAGTCGAGATAGAGTTCCAGGGCTCCCAAGATCGCGATTCCGGAGTGTCCGTATCCCGCCTCGTGGATTTTCCGGATTTTCTGGGAATCGTATGCGGTGAGTCCGGAGAAGATCGCGACTCCCAGGATGCTGATGACGAAATCCATTGCCTCGGAGTGGAGGAAGAAATTGACCACCGTGGCGATGATGATTCCGAAGAGCGCCATGTAGCAGAATCCGCCCAATCCGGAGAGATTCTTCCGGGTTAAGGTCCCGTAGAGCGAAGTGGCGCCGAAGGTGAGGGAGGTCACGAGGAACGCCTGCCAAATGGCACCCAATTCGTAGCCATAGAAGATCACGGAGAGGGTGACGCCATTGAGGGCGGCATATCCCAGGAAGCCCACGAAAGCCAGAAGAGGCGGGAGCTTCGTGATGGCCCAGCTCAACGCAAAAACCAGGATCAACTCCGCAAAGATGCAGGGATACATCACCTTCGCCAGAGTCTGCGGCTCCACGCTCTGATAGGTAATCCAAGACACAATCGCCGTGAGCAACAGCCCAAGCGTCATGGAACCGTAGACCTTGTTGATGAAACTCACCTCGTTGGATGCAAACTCCTTGGAAGAAACCTCAAAGTCCATGCTTTCATGTTCGGGACGATATACCATTCTGGCACCTCCTGAATTGCTGAGGGATTGCTAGGGGGAAAAGACGAAGGTAAGACCGGTGGTCACGGCGAGGCGTTCCTTCCAATGGGGAAACAAATGCCGCCATCGCCCCAGATGCGCGCGCAGGCACACGCGACGGATCTTCCCTGCACGGCCCCTTCTTTCTTGAGACAAAAAGGGCCCGAGTGAAGAATCCGCCCGGGCCCTGTTGTCTCTATTCAGCGTCTCCGAGAGAGCTGGTGTAGGGGGTGCCGGGACGCAGCTCGGTCTGGGACTCGTCGAAGAGCTGCTGCTGGAACTTCTGCAGTTCGCTGTTCTGTTTCCCCTGGAGGAGATTGTCGCGGACGGTGTTCCACTCGGCCTGGTCGGCCTCGGTGGGCTGGGGCACCACGCGGTCCTTCACGTAGATCACCACATATCCAAGAGGCAGCTCCAGGGCCTGGTAGCCCTGTCCAAAGCCCAGGCTCTGGTTCATGGCCCGGGGAGTCAGCACCACGCCGGCGTTGCGGACATTCTGGAGCTCCAGGAGGAAGGCATTGGCGTCAATCTTGTTCAGCAAAGAGATGGACTTCACCACCGCGTTCTGGTTGGCCACGTCGTCGATGCTGAAGGCGGGCAGCGCCTGGACCTTCTCCACATCGCAGGCGGCGATGTCGCCATTCTTCTCGCCAAGCTCCTTCACCAGCTTCTGGCTGAACTCCTGGGCGCGCTTCTCACTGGCGGACATCTTCCGGAAGTTGCCGTAGGCCTGGGAAAGAATGGCCTCGGCCTGGGGGTCTTTCGCCAGATCCATGAGGCGGGCCTCCTCGCGCCCGGTGAGGAGAGTCACATAGGAGGCATCCAGACCGATGATGGCGTGGGAGACGGGATTGGCGTCGGTGCTCTTGTAGACCGCGTTGACCAGCTCGCTGTTGGAGGCGTTGACCATGACGGGGTTGAACTTTTCCACCTGCTGGAACCTGGCCTGGGGGATCTCCCCGGCCATCTTCTGCATCAACGCCACGCCATCCTGCTTCTCGGCGCCATCCTGGCCCTTCCACCAGGCCTCGGAGAAGCGGGTGGCGAAATCGGTGGCGGCCGCGTCGGCCAGACTGCGGGCCTGGGCGTTGCGGTTGTCGTCAGCCAGAGTCTCGCGGACATCCTCGAAGGTCTTTTCGCCAAACTCGGCCTTCCGCCCCTCGTAGACGGCCTTCAGCTCATCCTCGGTGGGCTCCACAACCTGGTCCAAGTACATGACAGGATCGAAGGTGACCTGCGCAAAGGAGCGCAGCTCGGGGACGTAGAAACGCTGGATCAAATCGAAGTCCATTCCCCCTGCCAGGGCGGCCAAGGCCTGCTGCTTCTGGCGCTGGTTCAAAGCGCCGGTGGACTCCAGTTCGGCCTGCTTGGCCAGGAAGGCATTGTAGGGTGCCACCACCTGCGCCTGGTAGAACTCGGCGGCCTGCTTCTTGAAGATGGCATCGGAGACGATGCGGCGCAGGGGGTCCTGCTCGGCGCCCTCCAGGGCGGGCAGGCTCTCGGGCATCTGGGTGGGCTGTGTGGCAGTCACCATGGCCACCGTGGCAAAGTCGTCTGTGTAGATGGGATAGGTCACTCCGCCAAGCTCGTAGACGCTGCGGATGGCGGAGGCCAGACGGGGCTGCGCGCCCAGTCCCTGGATGGAGTCGCCCAGGGAAACCACGCCGGTGCTGGCCACGAATCCGCCGAGCTTCTCGGCCTCGCCGCGGAAGCGGGCCACGCGGTCCTCCAGCTTCTCGTCCTGCACCACGGTCTGGAAGGCGCTGCGGAGGGCGGCCGCGTTCTCTCGGGCCTTGGCGCGGACCTTCTCCTGGGTCAGCTGGGACACCACATCCGCACGGGATTCCTCCAGGGTCTTGCCCTGGTACACCGTGTTCTTGTTGGCCTCGTAACGCTGGGAGATCTCCTCCTCGCCAGGCGCCGCCTGGTCCCCCAGGGCCTCGGCCACCTTGCTGTAGCGGAAAACCGCCGCCAGCGCATTCCTGGAATCGGGAAGCGCGATCTCGGTGCGGTGGTCCGCGAAATACTTCTGGATCTCCTCCTCGGAGGCCTGGAGGTCCTTCTCCTGGACGGGCATCTCAAAGGGCAGCAGAGTGTACTTGGCCATGATGGCATCCACCTCGGCCTGCTCCACCACGACCGCCTCGCGGACGGCCTTCTCCACCTTCGCCATAACCAGATTCTCGCGGACAACCTGGTCGAACTCCACGGGAAGCAGCCCCAGGGAGCTCTGGACAGTCTCCAGCATCCGGTTGAACATCTCCTTGTCGAAGACCTTGGTCTCGGAATTCTGGATCAGGGGATACACGCGGATGGCGTCCTGGACTTCGGAATCGGCGACTTTGTCCAGGCCATGCTGCTTGGCGTAGTGCATCATGCGCATGCGGCGCAGGGCCTCCTGGAAAAGCTGCTCGCCCTGGCTGGAGAAGGTCTGGCCGAAGGCATTGGGATACTCCAGCCAAATGCCCAGAGTGGTCTTGGCCATCTCCTTCTGGACCTTCTCAACACCCAGGGTCTTGCCATACATCTTGCCGAAATCCTTCAGGCGGCCCTGGGAGCCATTCATGCTTCCCGGGGTCACGAAGATCACGAAAGTGGCGATGATGATGATCAACAGAACGAAATAGGTCAGCTTCGCGTGCTTCTCGAAGTAGCGGTTGAAATGGGAGATGAACATTGTTGTGCCTTGGGGAAGGGAGAGTACGTAAGAGAAAAGGAGTTCCGTCCAGAGGAGGAGAGGGAAAATTTTATCCGCTACCGGAGGAGATCGACGGCCCTGCGGTAGTCGCCGTCGGCGCACCGGAAGACGCTGGACCCGGCCACCAGCACATCCGCGCCCGCCTCCCGGCAAAGGGCGGCGGTCTTTTCCGCCACGCCACCATCCACCTCCAGACGAGTGGTGAGTCCGCCGCCGTCAATGGCATCGCGGAATTCACGGATCTTGGGGAGCTGCTCGGGATGGAAGGACTGCCCGCCAAACCCCGGCTCCACCGTCATCACCAGCACCATCTCAATCTGGGAAAGATACGGAAGCAACGCCGACGCCGGAGTGCCCGGACGCAGCGAAAGGCCGGCAGAACAACCCAGCTCGTGGATGGCATCCACGACCTTGCCGGTGTCCTCGCCCGCAGCCTCCACGTGGAAGGTGATGTGATCCGCGCCGGCATCCCGGAAGCGGGGGGCATACTCCAGGGGGTCGTCAATCATCAGATGGACGTCGAAGAGCATCCGGGAGAGGGGGCGAAGCGCCTTCACCAAATCCGCGCCAAAGGAGAGATTCGGCACGAAATGACCGTCCATGATGTCCAGATGCAAGACCTCGGCCCCCGCCTCCTCCACCGCCTTGACCTCCTCCGCCAGGCGGTCATACCGCGCGGCCAGCAACGACGGCGCAACCAACACGCGCTCGCGAGGCCACTGGGAAAGACGAATCCGGGATGGGGACAAGGAAGACATCTTGGGGAGAAAGAGAGAAAAAAGGAAAGGATGGAGAATGGCTGGCCGGAATTTTCGGATGCCGAGGCCCCGCGCCGGCATCTGTCGGCGCACGCCCCGGATCTCCCGCCTCAGGCGACGGGAAAAAGAATGGAGTTTCGCTCTTGAAAACCGCGCCCCCCGGTCAGCAACCCCAGACAGAAAAGGAAACAAAAATCCCCTTCTGGACAATTTGGGATTCCTTCGACAACCCTGGTACGAAAAAGACGACCGCAGTATACACCGTGGCCGTCTTTGCCGGAAGCGAATCAGGGTTCGAGGGCCCCATCGATTGGCGCTGGAAAACGTTTTAAATCAGGGCTTCTCCACCTTGCCGGAGCGGATGCAGGCGGTGCAGACAGTCATGCGCTTCACCTCGCCGTCCACCACGGCGCGGACACTCTTCAGGTTCGGCTTGAACTCACGCTTGGTGTTCTTCACCACGTGCATGCCGATACCGCCCTTCTTCTTCGCCAAACCACGACGGGTGATGTGGCCGCCGCTGGCCTTGTGCTTGCCGCAAATCTCGCAGACTGCTCCCATAATTGCTACCTCGCTTGAACTCAATGGTTGGTTTACAGATCAAAAAATGGTGGGATGGACGGGACTCGAACCCGTGACCACTGCATTAAAAGTGCAATGCTCTACCGACTGAGCTACCATCCCAGTGGAAAGGAACGCCTCTGCCCGACGACAAACGACCGCGCATGAACCGCGCAGAACCGGAAGAGGCCTGGGTCACCGGCCGGTGAAGCGGAAATCCCGTTAATATATCCCCCTCACCCGACATTTCCACCCGCACAAACGCCGATTTGAAAACGGTTCCGCGCCCGGGAAAAAGCCTCATCCCGCGCAGGGAGCGCCGGGGCGACTCCAATCGACCGTCGACACAGCGGGCAGGCAGACCCGGAAGGCCAGCGGGCGTGTTTCACGCCATCATACTTCTTTTGGCCATGGACGCCGTGGAAATGCCCAAAGCACCATTCACAGCTATGCCACCCACCCGACAAAACCGCCACCAAATACTTCTCCTCGTGGACACGCTAGTCCCTCACCCTTCCTCCAAACTCCCAAAACACCCACACCCGGCACAGGCTGCGCGCCCCGCGCCTCCCTCAATACCACAAAATCCCCCCAGAAAATTTCCCCCTCCGGAAGGCAATCCGCCTTCTTCCCTACCGGAATGGAAGAAGGAAGACCTCGCTGATGAAGACGACTGCGAGGATGCAGAGAGTGAGGGTGGTGTACCAGCAAGGGGTCCGTTTTTCCTGGAGAAAGATGGTTGAGAAGAGGGCGGCCACGACCATGGAGGTGGAGCATGTAAGGGCAAAGGTGACGGCGGCGGGAGCGTCGGCGACGATGACCAGTTTAAGCCCGAAGAATGCGACGGTGGGGATGGCGGCCAGGAGGCATCCGAACCCGCCCCGCCGGGTCATGGTCCAGGCATGTTGGAGGGAGATATGGACGGTGAAGCAAACCACCAGGACAAGGTAGAGGAGCGCCATGAAGACATTCTGGGTGGCGTCCATGAGGGGCGTGGGGTCGGTGGCGGAGAGCGCCATCTGGCATCCCCACTTCATGCAGGTATCCAGGCATCCCAGGAGGGCGAGCATTCCCAGGAGGGCGGCCATCATGAGGAGCACGGGAGTGTGTTTCCGCGTGGAGGTCCCCTCGTCACGGGATGCGTCGGCGTCCTGCCCGCAGAAGGAGGTGACGGCGATGGCCCCGATGAGTGCGGCCAACCCCAGCCAGCGCCAGGCGGACATGCTTTCTCCAAAACAGAGCCACGAGACGAGGATGACGGGCATGAAGGTCAGGCTGTTTGCGCACCATACCAGGGAGAGCGGCAGTCGCTTCAACGCCCAGGCAAAGAGGATGATTCCCAGATACTGCGTCAATCCGGAGACAAGTCCCATGGCGATGATTCGTCCATCCGCCTGTGCCCACTCTCCCAGGGCGAAGGCGCGGAAAGTGAAGAAGACGAGTCCCAGGATGGAGATGGAATCGGCCACTTGCAGGGTGGAGACCCTGCCTTGGTTGGCCACCTTGTAGCCAACGCCGCCCACTCCGCTCATGAAGCCGCTCAACAATGCGATCAAAATCGAAACCATATTTCTGTGTGTCGTTTGCCGGTTTGTTCCGAAGGCGTACCCGCGCCCTCCCGTGTTTTATATCGCCGCTACTGGAAGGGAATCAGGAAGACCTCGCTGATGAGGAAGATGGCGAGGATGCAAAACGCGAGGGTGCAGTACCAGCATGCATTCCTCTTCTCCTGGAGGAATGCAGAGGAAAGGAGTGCGCAGGCGACCATGGAGGTGGAGCTGGTGAGGGCGAAGGTGACGGTGGCGGGGGCGTCGGCGACAATGACCAGCTTCAGCCCGAAAAATGCGACGGTGGGGATGGCGGCCAGGAGGCATCCGAAGCCGCCCAGGCGGGTCATAGTCCACGCGCGGCAGACGGTGACATGGGCGCCGCAGGTGACCGCCATGGCCCAATAGACCAGCGCCATGAAGACATTCTGGGTGGCGTCCATGAGGGGGGTGGGATCGGTGGCGGAGAGTGGCATCCGGCATCCCCACTTCATGCAGGTGTCCAGCATGCCGAAGCAGAGCGGCATGGCCACCAGGACCGCCGTGGTGATGTAGAAGGGCGCACGGCGGACAGCTGCCTTGCCCTTCTCTTTCGGCGCGCCGTCCTCTTCGCCGAAGAAGGAGGTCACCACGATGGCGGCCAGGAGGGCGATGAGCCCCATCCAGCGCCAAACCGACATTCGTTCCCCGAAGAAGAGCCAGGAGGCCAGGATGACGGGCATGAACTCCATGCCGTTGGCGCACCAGACCAAGGAAAGTGGGAGTCGCCGCAGCGCCCAGGCGAAGAAGACCATCGCAAGATACTGCCCCAGTCCGGACCCCACTCCCATGGCGACGATTCGCCAGTCGGCGTGCGCCCACTCCCCCAGCATGCAGGCCCGGAAGGTGAAGTATGCGAGTCCCAGGACGGAAATTGCGGCGGCGGTCTGGAGCGCGGAGATCCGCCCGCGGGCAGCCACCTTGTAGCCCACGCCGCCCACGCCGTTCATGAAGCCGCTCAACAATGCAATCAACACGGAAATCATAATTTGGTCCCCATAATGTTTGTTCCGACAATCAAGCGCACCAGGCGCCTACTCCTTTCCTTCCAGGGAGTGGATGAACTGCTGGGCGGTTCGCCCGGAGAATCCGCCGTGCTGGATCTCCCACTGGGTGGCCAGGGCCAGTCGTTCGGGCGTCAGCTCAATGCCGGCGCGGTCGGCCAGGGACTGCAGGATCGCCTCGTATTCCTTCTTGGAGGGATTCCCGTAGAGGATGGCCAGTCCGAAGCGCTCGGCCAGGGAGAGCTTCTCCTCCATGGTGTCGGAACGGTGGATGTCGCCGTCGTGCTGCATGTCATCCCGGTCAGACCACTTCTCGCGGACAAGGTGGCGACGGTTGCTGGTGGCGTAGACCAGGAGGTTCTCGGGCTTGCTCTCCACGCCGCCCTCAATGACGGCCTTGAGATATTTGTATTCCACCTCGTTCTCCTCGAAGGAGAGGTCGTCCAGCACAAGAATGAAGCGATACCGGCGGTTCTTGACGCGGGCCACCAGCTCGGGAAGCATCTGGAACTGATGCTTATAGATCTCGATCATGCGCAGCCCCATGTCGCCATAGTCGTGGACCAATGCCTTGACGCTGGTGGATTTCCCCGTGCCGCTGTCACCGTAGAGCAGGACGTTGTTGGCATGCTTGCCTGCCAGGAAGGCCAGGGTGTTCTCTTTCAGCAGCGCCTTCTGGCGCTCATAGCCCACCAGGGTGTCAAGACCCATGCTGTCCAGGTTGTTGACCGGCAGCAATTCCAGGGGCTTCTCCTGCTCCTTGCGAACGCGGAAGGCCTGATTGAGGGCGAACTGCCCCACGCCGTGGACGCGGTAGAAATCGGTGGTCACTTGGAAGAAGGCGGCGGGGGTGGCACACTTCTCCAGGGCGAGGCTCAATGCCTGGACCCGCTGGCTGACACCGCGGTTGTAGGCGCCCGCACGCTTTGGGATGGCATGATAGTCCTCCAGGATGGAGAAACAGTCCACACCCAGGGTTTCCTCCAGGGAGCGGAAGTCGAAGAAGAAGATCTTCTGGATGACCTCGAAGTCCTGGATGGCGAAGAGATTCACGCTGGCGTCCGGGGTGGCGCCCACCCGCTCGCAAGTCAATGTGAAGGAATTCTCGTCGGTGGCCAGGAGGTATGCTATGTAGTTGTGCCAGAGGTTCTTGTCGAAGCCGCAGAGCGTGGCAAGATCCAGAAGCCGCTTCACCTGGCGCAGCAGCCGTTGCACCAACACCTCGCGGGAGGTCTCACCCTGGAGGGCCTCCCGATGGATGGCCGCAATCCGCGCCAGGATGGTGTTCTCCCGCGCCAGGTTGCTGTAGAGAAGTAAATGGGAAGTAAGCTGATGCATGGGACCGGCCCAATTGAGGAAAAGGAAAAATCGGGGATTGCGGACATTCTGCAACGGACCTTGCCGCCACCGCGTGTCGCCAAGTCGCCCGCAAAAAGCGCACTCGCTACTGCAGAATGGCTCCTTTGTCGGCAGAGGAAACCATCTTGGCGTAGCGTGCCAGATATCCATTGGTGATTTTGGGAACAGGTGCCCTCCAGGCCTTTCGCCGGGCTTCCAGTTCCTGTGCGGGGACGTCGAGGGTGATGGCGTGTTCCGTGATGTCGATGACAATGCGGTCGCCCTCGTGGACCAGCGCGATGGGGCCGCCGGCGGCTGCCTCGGGGCTGACGTGTCCGATGGAGGCGCCGCGTGTGGCGCCGGAGAACCGTCCGTCGGTGATGAGAGCCACGGAAGAGCCCAGCCCCATGCCGCAGATTGCGCTGGTGGGATAGAGCATTTCACGCATTCCTGGACCGCCCTTGGGGCCTTCGTAGCGGATGACAATCACATCGCCGGGACGGATCCGTCCGCCGTAGATGGCGTCAGTGGCCTCCTCCTCGCTTTCGAAGACGCGGGCGGGGCCCTCGTGCTTCATCATCTCGGGGGCCACGGCGGCCTGCTTGACGACGCAGCCGTCGGGGGCCAGATTGCCCTTGAGCACGGCGATGCCGCCGTATTCCAGGAAGGGATTCTCCAAGGGGCGGATCACCTGGGGATTCTTCACCGTGACCCCCCGGAGATTCTCCTCCAAAGTCCTTCCGGTGCAGGTCATGACAGAGGTGTCCAGCAGATTCCGGCGGGTGAGCTCCTTCATGACGGCGGGGACTCCGCCAGCCAGATCCAGGTCCTCCACATAGGCATCGCCGGCGGGGGCCAGATGGCAGATGTTGGGCGTGCGGGCGCTGACGGCGGCGGCCTGCTCCAAAGTGAGGGCCACGCCGGCCTCCCGGGCGATGGCGGGAAGATGGAGCATGGTGTTGGTGGAGCCGCCCAGGGCCATGTCCACGGCCTCGGCGTTATGGAAGGCCTTTTCGGTCATGATCTGACGGGGGCGGAGACCCTTCCGGATCAGCTCCATAATCTGCATGCCGGCCTCCTTGGCCAGACGAATGCGGGCGGAATAGGGAGCGGGGATGGTGCCATTTCCGGGAAGCGCCATGCCCAATGCCTCGCAGAGGCAGTTCATGGTATTTGCGGTGTACATCCCCGAGCAGGAACCGCAAGTGGGGCAGGAGCGCTCTTCAGACTCCCGGAGGCCGGCTTCGTCCAGCTTTCCGGAATGGTAGGCGCCCACGGCCTCAAAGAGGGTGGAGAGGCATCCGCGGCGCCCATCGGGAAAGCGTCCGGCCAGCATGGGACCCCCCGAGCAGACGATTGCGGGGATGTCCAGACGCGCGGCGGCCATCAGGAGCCCGGGCACATTCTTGTCGCAGTTGGGAATCATCACCAGCCCGTCAAACTGATGGGCAATGGCCATGGCCTCTGTGGAATCCGCGATCAGGTCACGGGTCACCAGGGAGTACTTCATGCCCACATGCCCCATGGCAATGCCGTCGCACACCGCGATGGCGGGAAATACCACCGGCGTGCCACCTGCCGCCAGGACACCCGCCTTCACGGCCTCCGCCAGCTTGTCCAGATGCATGTGCCCCGGAACAATCTCGTTCCAGGAACAAACCACGCCCACCAAGGGACGCTCCACCTCCTGGCGTGTCATGCCCAGGGCAAAAAGAAGACTGCGGTTCGGAGCACGACCGGCTCCCGTTTTCATGTTGTCGGACAACATAGGGTTTCGAAAAAAAAGGGATTCGCGCCGCAATGGCTTGCGCCGCAGTCTTCAAGCAAAATTGCCAACCATTCGGGGCCAGCCAGGCGTGTCTCTCAAAAGACACCGTCCGCCAGCCATTTTTCGCCTTCCGGGAATTGCGCCCCTCTGCGAATCAACGGCGGCGGCTCCCGTGAAGGGGGCCGCCGCCGCACACAACGCACTCTACTTGGACGCGCTGTCGAGGTCCTGGTCGTTCTTCCAGAGCATGCGCTCGCGCAGCTCCTTGCCGATGATTTCCATGGGGTGCTTGGCCAGGTTGTTGCGCATGCTGTTGAAGAAGGTGCGGCCGTTCTTGTTTTCGGCGATCCAGCGTCCGGCGAAAGTGCCGTTCTGGATGTCCTTGAGGACGGCGCGCATGTTGGCCTTCACCACCGCGGGATCCAGCACCCGGGGTCCAGAGACATACTCGCCGTATTCGGCGGTGTCGGAGATGGAGTAGTTCATGGCCGCGATGCCGCCCTTGTTGATCAGGTCGACGATCAGCTTCATCTCGTGGATGCACTCGAAGTACGCGTTCTCCGGCTGATATCCGGCCTCCACGAGGACCTCGAAACCACAGCGCATCAGGTCGGCCACGCCGCCGCAGATCACGCACTGCTCACCGAAGAGGTCGGTCTCGGTTTCCTCGTACATGGTGGTCTCCATGACACCGGCGCGGGCGCCGCCAATCCCGGCGATGTAGGCCAGGGCGATCTCCAGAGCCTTGCCAGTGGCATTCTGCTCCACGGCCACCAGGCAGGGCACGCCCTTTCCGGCCACGAACTGGCTGCGCACGGTGTGTCCGGGGCCCTTGGGGGCCGCCATGAAGACATCGATGTCGGGACGAGGCACAATCTGCTGGTAGCGGATGTTGAAACCGTGGGCGAAGGCGATGGCGTTGCCGGCTTCCAGACAGGGGGCCACGGACTTCTTGTAGACGTCGGCGGCCACTTCGTCGTTCACCAGGATCATCACGATGTCGGCCCACTTGGAGGCGTCCTCCACGGTCATCACCTTCAGGCCGGCCGCTTCGGCCTTGGGGATGGACTTGCTGCCGGGGCGCAGTCCCACGACCACATCCTGTCCGGAATCCTTCAGGTTCATGGCGTGGGCGTGGCCCTGGGAGCCGAAGCCGATGATGGCGATCTTCTTGCCCTGCAGATTGTTGATGTCACAATCCTTCTCGTAGTACATTTTGGCCATTTTGGTCTTCTCCTTGTTTGTGGGGCTTGGGTTTTCTGCTGACTGGGAGGACGCGCCGCGCTACAGAAGATTCTTCCCGTAGTCGAACTCGCCCTTCATCTTGGTATGGTCGGAAATGGTTGCGGGCCCCCGCTCCAGGGAGACGATGCCGGTGCGGGCCATCTCCAGGATGCCGAATTCCTCCAGCATCTTCTGGAGGGCGCCGGCCTTCTCCTCCTGTCCAATGACGGCCAGGGTGAGGCACTCGGGATGCATGTCCACCACCGACGCCCGGAAGACGGAGGCCACCTCCAGGATCTTCGTCTGGCTCTCGCTGGAGGGCACCCGGATCTTGATGAGCATGAGCTCGCGCCGGACACTGGGGCAGTCGGTCAAATCGGTGACGGAGTGCACGGTGATCTGCTTGCGCAGCTGATTGCACAGCAGGCGTGCACGCCCCTCGTCGGTGGTGGTCTCGATGGTGATGCGGGAGACGGAGGGGTCGTCGGTGGGCCCCACCGCCAGGGAGTCGATGTTGTATCCCTTTCGGGAGAAGAGCCGGGTCACCTGGCTGAGGACGCCGGCGGCGTTGTCCACCAGCACGGCAAGAGTGTGTGTCTTCTGTTCTTCCGGAGTGTTCATGTTGCCTTCTCCTTGAGGGGCTAGTTGACCAGGAAATCGGTGATGCGGCGGCCGGCGCAGACCATGGGCCGGACCATCTCGTCCTTCTGGATGGCGCACTCGATGACGAAGCCCTTCCCGGAATCCAGCGCCTCATGGAGGGCCTGGGAAAGCTGCTCCTCGGTGCAGACGCGCCGCCCCTGCAGGCCGTAGGCCTCCGCCAGCCGGACGAAGTCGGGCCCGCGGTGATCCAGGTCGGTCTGGCTGTAGCGTTTGTCATAGCAGAGGGTCTGCCACTGGCGGACCATTCCGAGAGTCTGGTTGTTGAAAAGAATGGTGATGATGGGCAGCCCGTAGAACTCCTCTGTGGCCAGTTCGTTGCAGTTCATGCGGAAGCTGCCGTCGCCGGTGACGTGGACCACGGTCTTGCCGGGGTGTGCGGCCTTCGCGCCGATGGCGGCGCCCAGTCCGAAGCCCATGGTTCCGAAGCCGCCGCTGGTGATGAGCTGCCCGGGATAGTCGAAGAGCAAGTTCTGGATGCACCACATCTGATGCTGCCCCACATCGGTGGTCACGATGGTGTCCTGGGGCATGATGCGGCGGACGGCGTCGCAGACCTGCCGGGGATTCAGAGTGTCTCCGGAGACGGGATACTGGGGCCGGCGGGGCAACGAGAAGACCTTCTCCTTCCACTCGGGATGATGGCAGGGCCCGATGCGCTCCAGCAACAGCGCGAGCACCCGCCGCGCGTCGCCCACGATGTGGTGGGCGGTCTGCACGTTCTTGTCGATCTCGGAGCGGTCGATGTCGATCTGGACCACCTTTGCCTGCTTGGCGAAAGAGGCGGGATCCAGTGCCACGCGGTCGGAGAAACGGCACCCCACGGCAATGAGCAGATCGCAGCTTTCCACTGCGGAGTTGGAGGCCTGGGATCCGTGCATTCCCACCATTCCGGTGGAGAGCGGGTGCTTTCCGGGGATGCCGCCTGCGCCCATGACGGTGAAGGCGGAAGGGGCGTCCAGGCGTTCGGCGAAGGCCACGTATTCCTTCTGGGCGCGGGAGAGGACCACGCCGCCGCCGCAGATCAGGAAGGGCCGTTTTGCATCGCGGACCATCTGCGCCAGGATGTCCAGGTCCTCCTGGTCAGGTTCCGGGGGATGGAAGTTCTGGCTGGCGCGGTGGATCAAGGACGCCAGGCCGCCATGCGTCACATGCTGTTCCTTGGGAAGGGGCTCGAATTCGGCGACAGCCAAGGTCACGTCCTTCTGGATATCCACCAGCACGGGGCCGGGACGGCCGCTTCCGGCGATGGCGAAGGCCTGCCGGAGGGTGTCGGCCAGGTCCTCCACCCGCTTCACCAAAAAGGCGCTCTTGGTGATGGGCATGGCGATGCCGGTCATGTCCACTTCCTGGAAGGAGTCCTTTCCAATGAGGTTCCCGGAGACGTTGCAGGTCAGGAAGACCACGGGAGAGGAATCCAGATAGGCGGTGGCGATGCCGGTGGTCAGATTCGCCGCACCGGGCCCGCTGGTGGCCATGCAGACGCCGGTCCGGCCAGTGCTGCGGGCATATCCGTCCGCCGCGTGGGCGGCGCCCTGCTCGTGGCTGGTCAGGATGTGGCGAATGCGGCCCTTGTAGTTGGCCAGCTCGTCATAGACATTCAGGATGGTGGCTCCAGGATAGCCGAAGACGGTGTCCACGCCCTGCTCGAGGAGACACTCCACCACAATTTTAGCGCCGGTGCATTTCATAAAAGGAGAAGAGGGAAAATGGTCGTTTCTGGATGACGGGGATTCAGGAACTGTGCGGAAAACGAAAAAAGCCCCGCAGTCTTATGGTGGACCGAAGGGCTTCTTCTTTTCTCCTGGCTCCCCGCTCGGGAAACCCGGTTCTTCCCGGAATTGGAATGGCTGGCTTCTTTTTTCCTTCAGAGGCGGCGCTTCGTCCACGGCAAATTTTCTTCTTCGCGTTGCCGGAGGGCCGTCTGGCGCCGTCCTGCAACGCTATCTAACCGCGACGTAAAGTCGGAAGAAAACCTGATTGGCGAAGGAGAATCGCATTCCTGAAAGGAAAACCGGACCGCAAAGGGGAAACGAACGTTTTGTCTGGAACAACGGCGCATACTATATGCACGTTTCCACGTTTTTCGCCCACGCGCGACGAAAAACAGTGAAATCCTTGCGGCGGCCGCCGGGGATCCTCCGGGCGTTTGGGGGAATCTTGGGCGTCCCGGGGAAATTCCGGGGGTGTGGGAATGGTGCCCGGTATAGTATTCCCCCAATGTCACCCCAAGGAGGAAAATGTCACCCCAAGGAGGAAACCATGATCACTCGCACCATCAGCGGCACCATACAGGGCGTGGACGTCCAGACCGTGGAGATCGAGGTCAACGCCTTTGACCAGAAGTCCCGGGATCCCACGGAACAACCGCACTTCAACCTGATCGGCCTTCCGGACGCCGCCGTCCGGGAGAGCCGGGACCGTGTCCGGACTGCGCTGGGAATGAATGGCGTGGCCATGCCCACTGGCGTCACCACCGTGAATCTGGCGCCGGCGGCGCTGCGAAAGACCGGCGGCCTTTATGATCTGCCCATCGCACTGTGCCTGTGCGCCTACCGCAGGCAGCTGCCTGCGGAGGTGTTGGCGGAGACCATGGTGGTGGGGGAGCTCTCGCTGAACGGGGAGCTGCGGGGGATCCGGGGGGCGCTGGCGCTGGCCATGCACGCCAAGGGCCTGGGATTGAAGCAGATGGTGCTTCCCCTGGAGAATGCCCGGGAGGCCGCCGTCTCCGGCATGAGAGTCTACGGCGCGCGCTCCCTCCCCGAGGCCCGCGACATCCTCTCCCGGTTGGGCGAGGCCCGGCCCGTCACGGTGGATGTGGACGAGCTCTTCCGGCAATCCGTCCATGCCCGGCTGGACTTTCGGGATGTCAAGGGGCAGGCCACCGCCAAGCGCGCCCTCCTCATTGCGGCGGCTGGAAACCACAATGTGCTCATGGTGGGTCAGCCCGGCGTGGGAAAGAGCCTCATCGCAAACCGCATCCCCGGGATCCTCCCGCCTATGACCCTCCAGGAATCCATGGAGGTCACACGCATCCACAGCATCGCCGGGCTCCTCCGGGAGGCCAATGGCGGCCTGGTGGTGGACCGCCCCTTCCGGGCGCCCCACCACACAATCTCCGACGCAGGGCTGCTGGGTGGCGGCGTGGGGCTCCCCCGCCCGGGAGAGGTGACTCTGGCACACCGCGGCGTCCTTTTCCTGGACGAAATGCCGGAATTCCGCCGCAACACGCTGGAGACTCTCCGGCAGCCCATGGAGAATGGCACCGTGACCCTCGCGCGCTCCGGGGGATCCTTCACCTTCCCCGCACGGTTCATGATGGCGGCCGCCATGAACCCTTGCCCCTGCGGATACTACGGCTCCCCGGACCACCAATGCCACTGCTCCCCGCAACAGGTGCTCTCCTACCGCGGACGAATCTCCGGGCCCATGATGGACCGCTTCGACCTCCACCTGGAGGTCCCCCCGCTTCCCCAGGAAGTCCTCCTCAGCACCCACCAGGGCCCCTCTTCACAGGTCTTCCGGGAAAAAGTCATGGAGGCCCGCAACCGGCAGCTCTTCCGCTACAAAGACACCACCATCCCCGACAACGCCGGCGTCCAGGGAGTGGCCCTCGACCGGTTCTGCGCACTCGATGACGCGGGAAAGAACTTCATGAAGGTCGCCCTGGAGGCCAAACACCTCTCCGCACGCTCCTACGACCGGATTCTCCGCGTGGCGCGGACCTGCGCCGACCTCAATGGACACGAGAACATCTCCGCCGAAGAACTGGCCGAGGCCTGCCAATACCGCTCCCTGGACCAGACCCCGCAGGACCTCTGGTAGGCAGAATCCTGCCTGTCCCTGGCGCAAGCGTGACACTCACGGCTCGCAGCGGCCATTTTGGGAAAAGACGCCTGTGTGCATTCCCCTCAACTGGCAGGGGTATGCGTCTTTTGCGTTCCCGCTTGAGAAGCCAATGCCAGGTTTTACATTGTGACGGCCGGCATTTTTACGGAAGAAGACCGGAATGCCCTGCATTTTCCCTCCACAGGGAATTCCCCATCATGTTCTGGCATGGTTTTGAAGAGCGTCATCGGCGCGTCTATGCCGTGAGCAACGCTGCCAATGTCACCACGATCCTCCCGCAACAAGACACTCGTCCTCACCGACGCCGAGCGAGCGCGCTTTTCGGCGGAGCTGCTGCGTTCCAAGGGGGAATCGGAGCCCCTTTCCAAGATCGAGAACCAAGTGCTGCAGGGGGAGGTCGAATCCTGGCTGCCGCTGCTGCCCGACGCCTTCGTGGACCTCCTGATCCTGGATCCGCCATACAATCTCGACAAAGACTTCCGGGGGAGTCGCTTCGTCCATCGCACCAACGAGGAATATCTGGAATATCTCCGCTCCTGGCTGTCCCCCATGATGCGGCTGTTGAAGCCCACGGCGTCGGTCTATCTCTGCGGCGACTGGCGTTCCAGCGCCGCCTGCCAGCAGGCAATGGAGGAGTTCTTCCTATTGCGAAACCGCATCACCTGGCAACGGGAGAAGGGCCGCGGCGCCTCCGGCAACTGGAAGAGCTGCCACGAGGACATCTGGTACGGGACCTGTGGACGGGAGTTCGTCTTCCATCTGGACCAGGTAAAGGTCCGCAGGAGGGTCCTGGCGCCCTATCGTGACAAGGGAGTGCCCAAGGACTGGATGCAGGAGCCCGGCGGGGAGAAGACCCGCATGACCTGCCCCTCGAATCTATGGGACGACATCACGGTGCCCTTCTGGTCCATGCCCGAAAACACCCCCCATCCCACCCAAAAACCCGAGAAGCTTCTGGCGAAGCTCATCCTGGCTTCCTCCAATCCCGGAGACCTGGTCTTCGATCCCTTCCTGGGAAGCGGAACCACTGCGGTGGTCGCGCGAAAGCTTGGACGGCGCTTCGTCGGAGTGGAACGCCAAGAGGAATACTGCCTCTGGGCCCTGAATCGGCTGGACGACGCCCGCGGCAACCCACGCATCCAGGGCTACGAAGACGGCATCTTTTATCAGAGGAACCGTTGAGCCCAAAGGGGGGAATGCGCCCGGCCGCAGAGGCGCTCCGCTGCAAATTGCAGGCAAAGTGCGCATGCGGGCCTTGCGGCGAAAAAAACGATTGGCAAGTCCGGTGTTTTCATGGAAGCGGCCCGGCGCAGGCAGAGGGGGCGGCCCGGCGAAACCGCCGAAAAAGGCCCCCTGCCCGGGAATATATTAGGACCATGGGCTATCCAGTGAATCACATTGTGGACTACTACGGCAACGGGGAGCTTTGCCTGGGGGTGGTGGTCAAGGACCAGACGGAGCGGGTGCAGGTGCAGGGCCCCACCAAGCAGGTGACCCGCGTCACCCTAAGGCAGGTGGTCTGCGACTACGGGCGTTGCCCCACCAACAACCCCCTGCCCTCCCTCACCGCACTCCAGAACCAGATTGACGAAATTCGCGCCGGCATTGACACCCTTTTCCTCTGGGAGACCCTCCGGGAAACCGACCCCGCGCCCCGCACCATCGCCGAACACGCGGCGGAATACTTCGGCGGCGAACCCACCTGCGTCCAAAAATCCGCCCTGGCCCGCGCCCTCATGGGCGACGCCCTGCACTTCCACTTTGACGGCAGCACCTTCGCCCCCAACAGCCAGGAGGAGGTGGCCCGGCTGCTGGACTTGAAGCGTCAGCGGGCGGAGAAGGCGGCCCAGCGGGAGCGTGCGAAGGAGTGGATTGCGAAAGCGGTATCCGCGGACGCGGGGGCCTGCAGGACATCCCCCCTGGAAGTCCCCCCCGAAATCGAGCCCTTCCTCCAGCAGTGCACCGACTACCTGATGCGGGGCATCAATGGCGCGGCGGTGAACCTCCTCTCCCTGGCCGGCAGCAAGCTCTCCCCACGGGAACTGGCGCTCTCCCTCCTCCGGAAAACCCACCGTCTCCCCAAGGATGCCGATGAATTCCTGCTGGCAAACGGCATACACGCCGGCTTCGCCACCGATGTCCTGGAGGCCGCCGCACTCCTCCGGCCCTACGCCGGCGAAGGCGACAGCCGGGAGCTCTTCCAAGGCCCCGAAATCTTCTCCATTGACGACCGGTGGACCCGCGAAATCGACGACGCGCTCTCCCTCCAGGAACTCCCCGGCGGAAATGCCCTGGTGGGAATCCATCTGGCAAATCCCTCCTCCTTTGTCCAGAAAGGGGACCTGCTGGACCAGGCCGCCGTGGACCGGCCCCTCTCCCTCTATTTGCCCACCACCACCGTCACCATGTTCCCGGAACGGCTGGGCTGCGACCTGGCCAGCCTCAACCAGGACCAGCTGCGGCCCGCTTTCAGCATTCTGGCCACCCTGGACAAAGAGGGCGAGCTGGTGGACTGGCGCATCGCCCCCACCCGCCTGGCCGTCACCCGGCGGCTCACCTACGTGGAGGCCGACCAGCTCCTCCAGGATCCCGCCGACACCCCGCTGAACCACGCACTGCGGAGGCTCCGCGCCCTGGCCGAACAGCGCCGGCGCATCCGCGAGGAATGCGGCGCCATCCAGCTCAACAAGCCGGAACTCAAGCTCCATGTGCGGGACGGCGAAATCACCGCCGAATGGGATGACCAAAACACCCCCAGCCACGACCTGGTCAGCGAATTCATGATCCTGGCGAACCACCTGGCCGCACGGTACGCCCTGCGCAACGAGGTGCCCGTCCTCTACCGTTGCCAGGAGCTCCCCGGCGAGGGCGCGCACTCCGTCCGCGTCTACGATCCCGTGGAATTCGACCTGCAGGTGCGCAAGATGAAGCGCACCCGGCTCTCCACCTACCCAGAACCCCACGGCGGCCTTGGACTGGATCTCTACACGCAGATCTCCTCCCCCCTCCGACGCTACGCCGACATGGTCATTCAACGGCAGCTCTGCGCGCATTTGGCCGGCGAAACCGTCCCCTACACCCAGACCGAGCTCTTCAGCGTCCTGGACAACGTGGACCGCACCGCCTCCGCCAACCGCGCCCTGGAACGGGAGGCGCGCTCCTTCTGGACCCTGGAACTGCTGCGCCGCAGGGACCTGGACAAGACCCTGGAGGCCACTGTGGTCCGGGTGGAGGACCGGCTGGTGCTGGCCGAGCTCAACGACTACCTGGTCCGCGGAATCCTCCTCACCCGAGACCGTCCCTACGTGGGCGACACCCTCATGGTCCACGTCCAGGACGTGAAGCCGAAGCTCAATCGACTCGTCCTGGAACCCGCGTGACATCCCGCAGGCGCATCCCCTGCCTACCCAAGCATTTCCTCCCCCCCCATGCGCGTCCTCTTCATCGGCGACATCGTGGGCCACGGCGGCCGAAAGGCAGTCCAGGCCCTCTCCCCCCTCATCCAGCAGGAATTCTCCTGCGACTTCTGCATCGCCAACGGCGAAAACATGGCGGGCGGCAACGGCATGACGAAGCCCCTGCTGGCGGAATTCACCCCCGGACAGGTGGATGTCTTCACCTCCGGCGACCACACGTGGGACCAGCGGGACTTCCCGGGGCAAATCAACGACCTCGCAAATGTCCTGCGGCCCGCCAACCTCCCTCCCTGCCAGCCAGGACGCGGATGGGGGCTCTTCACCGCACGCAACGGTGCAAAAATCGGTGTCGTCAATCTCCTGGGGCGGGTCTTCATGAAACTCAACGCCTCCTCGCCCTTCGACGCCGCCGACCAGGCCATCCAGGAACTCTCCCGGGAAACCAACGCCATCTTCGTGGATTTCCACGGGGAGGCCACCAGCGAAAAACTCTCCCTGGCATACTACCTGGACGGACGAGTCACCGCAGTCCTGGGAACCCACACACACGTGGCAACCGCCGATGACCAAATCCTCCCGGGCGGCACCGCCGCACAATGCGACGTGGGCATGGTGGGCGTGAGGGGCTCCGTCCTGGGACGCGACGCCGCCCCCGTCATCGCAAACTTCCGCACCGGCATGCCCCAGCGCTTCCCCGTCAGCGAAGGCGAAGTCCTTCTCCATGGAACCGTCGTCACCTTCGACGAGTCCACCGGGCGCGCCACCGGAATCCAACGCGTGGAACGCGCCTGCGGCGGCTGACGCAAAGCACTTGGCAATCCGCCTCTGGCGTCGCTGGTCTACAAAGCGCCTGCGGAGCTCTTCCGCCACCCTTCCTGCCTATCACCTCCTTCTTCCTCCTTTTTCCGAGTCATGCGTGTTTTACTCGTAGACGACGACCGCACCATTCTGGATTTCATGAAAGCGGGCTTCGAGTCCGCCGGCTACACGGCGTGCTGTGCGCTGTCGGGAACGGAGGGACTGGAGAAAGCCCGTGCCGGAAGCTTTGATCTTGCGATCGTGGACGTCATGCTTCCCGGAATCGACGGCTTCCAACTGGTGCGGACTTTGCGCCAGGAGAAGCTGACGCTCCCCATCATCATGCTGAGCGCCCGGGGCGAGGAGGAGAACAAGATCCGCGGACTGGAGTGCGGGGCCGACGACTATCAAACCAAGCCCTTCTCTCTCACGGAATTGCTGGCGCGCTCCGCGGCGCAGCTGCGGCGCAGCACGGCGGAGGCGGCGCCCACGGAGCTGCGGGTGGCGGACCTCCGCATGGATCTCGTGGGCCGGAAAGTCTATCGTGGCGACACCCGCATCCTGCTGCAGCCCCTGGAGTTCCAGCTCCTGGAGTTCCTCATGCGCAACCGCGGCCGGGTGGTCTCCCGCACCACCATCATGGAACACGTGTGGGAATACAACTTCGACCCGCACACCAACGTGGTGGACTCCCGCATCTGCCACCTGCGAGACAAGATCGACAAGGACTTCTCGCCCCGTCTCCTAAAGACCATCCGGGGATTCGGCTATGTCCTGGAAGAGCCTTGATTTCCTTCCCTGGAAAGGCACGCTGAAACTGCAGACCGCCAAATACCTGGCGTGCTGCACGACGTTGCTCATGGCGGCCAGCATGACGCTGGCGTATCTCTCCCAGCGGCAATTCCTCTTCTCGGAGGTCCGGCAGACCCTCGACACCTTCGCCACCGAATTCCACTACGAATATCTCTGCCAAAAAGAGGAGCCCCCCGGCGGCCAGCCCTGCCCCCTGGAAAAACTCCCCGCCGCCTGCCGGCAGGCCCTCCGCGAATGCGACCCGCCCCTGCTGCCACAGGTGGCATATTGGGTGCAAAGCACCGGGAAATATCACCTGGCACTCCTCCGGAACGGCTTCCCCGTCAATGCCGTCTTCGACACCGCCACCGGCTCCCTCCAGGACCTGACTCCCTGCGACCCCATGGAGGCCCTCCCATATCTGGACAGGGAATTCAATGAGGAATCCTACGGCATGGGAGCCAACCAGCTCTTCCTCCTCCTCATGGACGCCGACGGCGACATCGGCGCACGCTCCGATTTCGATGCCGTCTACCAGGAGGGCTTCCAAAGGCTCTTCCGGAACGGCGCGTCCTTCAAGCGAGTGGACCGAATGGACTGGAATGGCCAGCGGATCGTGTTCACCGTCCGGAAGCTCTACGACGGAAACTATCTCCTGATTGGCAAGAATGTCCAGGAACACCTGGAGAACCTCCGGCAGCTCCTCTTCTTCTTCGTGCTCCTCTTCCTGGGCTCCCTGCCCTTCCTGGCCCTCGTCGCCGCATTCTTTGCACGAAGGATCTCCACCGGCCTGGACCGCGTGGGCGCGGCCGCCGGGCAGATTGCGAAGGGCGACTACTCCCTGCGCCTGGAAACCCGCGGCGAGCCCAGGGAGATGCAGGCCCTCATTCGCTCCTTCAACTACATGACCGACAACACCCAGAAATTCATGCAGGAGCTCCAGAATGTGACCGACGACATCGCCCACGACCTGCGGACGCCTCTCACGCGCATGCGCACCCGGGCGGAGCTGGAGCTCATGAAAACCCGCGGCGGAGACTTCCCCGCTCTCGTGGCCGAGGAGTGCGACGAGCTCATCGCCACCTTCCAGACGATGCTGGACATCACCCGCCTGGAAAAGCGTCTGGACCACTCTCCCGCCACCCCCACCGATCTCAATGCGCTGCTGACGCGAATGGCCGAAGCCTTCGCCACCCTTGCAGAAGACCGGAAGATCGCCCTGGAGCTCCAGCTCCCCGACACCCCGGTGATCTTCGAATGCCAGCCCAAACAGTGGGAGCGCATGGCCGCCAATCTCCTGGACAACGCCCTCAAATACACCCCCGCCGGGGGGCAGGTCACCCTCCGGCTGGAAGAGTGCTCAGGGACGGTCCGCTTCTCCGTAAAAGACAATGGCGCAGGCATCGCGCCCGCAGACCAGGGGAAGGTCTTCCAGCGCTTCTACCGTGCCGACGCCAGCCGGAGCCAGCCAGGCAATGGCCTGGGACTCAGCATGGTCAAGGCGGTGGCGGAATCCCTGGGCGGCACCATACGGCTCTTCAGCCAGCCCGGAAAAGGCACCACCTTCCTGGTGCTCCTCCCACACCCCACCCCCGGCAACACCGCCCCCCGCGGCCAAGAAATATCGAAGGGAAAGGGCAACAAGCTATTCTGCAACCCGCAGAAGGAGTCCGACTAGGGTCATGGCCCAGGCGACTCCCAGGGCCGCCAGCAGACAGAAGACCGCGGCGCTCCCCATGTCCTTGGCGCGCTTGGCCAGGGGATTCCACTGGGGGGAGACCAGATCCACAATCGCCTCCAGCGCCGAGTTCAGCAACTCCGTGCCCAGGAGCACCAGCCCCAGGCACACCAGCACCATCCGGTTGACCAGCCCCAGCGGCAGCACGAAGGCCAGCACTGCCTGGAATGCCGCCAGCAGCAGGTCGTGGCGGAAGGCGGCCTCGCCGCAAAACGCCGCCTTCAATCCCTGAAAACTATAGGAGGTCGCCGCAAAGAGATGGGAGAGGCCTGTTTTCTTGCCGGGGATGCTCCCCTCACACTCCTTCCGCGCGCCGTCGTCGTGCTTCTCGTCCATGGCAACCTCCTCCAAGCCTACTTTCCGTTGCGCACAAAGCGCCGCATGTCCTGGTTCGCCTGGACCAGCATGCGGGAATACGCCTTCAGGAAGGCGTTCTCATCGTCGCAGGGCTCGTCCTGCCCGGTGGTGAGATTGCGCCCGTAGTATTTCTTGCCGGCGCCGATGGGAAGGATGTACTTGTATTCGGGGCAGACGAAGACCTCCAGCTTCCAGCCGCAGACGATGTAGAACTCGCGGTTGTAGGCATCATCCAGGAGGCTCTGTCCCACGGAGTAGTCGGAGGGGGGATTCTGGACGCCCAGGAAGGGGGCCAGAGTGGGCACGATGTCGGTATGCTGACTGCGGTGCTCCACCACACGGGGTTCCACGCCCGGGATTCGAATCACCAGGGGGGCCTTGATCTGCTCCTCCACGAAAGTGGAGTTGTGGCCCAGGCGGCCCTTTTCGTAGAATTCCTCTCCGTGGTCGCCGGTCACCACGATGATGGTCCGCGCAAAGAGCTCCGGACGGGCCTCCAGGGCGTCCAGGATGCGGCCAATCTGCCGGTCCACCTGGTGGGCGGCATTCACCTGGCGATTGCGCACGCGCGTGGCGTCGGCGGCGGAGACGGTGGTGTAGTTGATCTCCGGCAGATAGTCGGTAGTCAAGATGTGTTCCGCGTCAAAGGTGTAAGGGGCGTGAGTGCCCTCGAAGAAATGGAAGGCGAAGAAGGGGCGGGAGTCGTCCGTACGCTTCTCCAGGAAGGCCAAGATGCTGTCGACGCCCTTCTCGTCCCGGCGCCATGGCTCCTTGTCCCGGAATTCGGCCATGCACTCCTGTGGGATGGAGGCAAAGATGGTCCGGTCGAACTCGGGGTACGAGAAACGTGCGGAGGTCTGGACAAGGAAGTCGTATCCATCCTCGTGGAGCCAGTCAAAGAAGAGAGGGGGGCGCCGCGTGTCCAGGAACGCATTCCAGTTGTTGCCATAGAGTCCGTAGAACATGGAGAACATGGCGGGGCGGGTGCCGTGTCCGCCGCTGTAGTGCTGCCGGCAGGCGACTCCCTGCCGGGCCAGGCGCCAGAGGTTGGGCATGGTCTCGGGATTCAGATGGTCCGCACGGAGGCTCTCCGCGGTCAGCCACAAAATATTCAGGGGCTTCCCGGGGGCCGTGCGGCGAATGGGATGGATGGGGTAGCAGAGAGTGGCGCCCTCGGAAGGATCATCGCCGCGGAAGAGCCGGTCCTCCCGGGCTGGCTCCTTGCAGCCGATGCTCTTCAGGAAGCCCCTGACCCGCATGGACAGGGTGACTGGGTAGGCATCGTTCATCGCCAGAAGATTTTTGGATCCATAGAAGTCCGCCACGCCCAGCAAGAACATGCTCAAGACCACCAGGCCCACTGCCAGCAGGCACACCCAGGGCATCCCAAAGGAGAGTCCACAAAAGAAACGCCCCTCAAAGCCGCCGGAAACACACTTCCGGTGGAGCCTCCAGGCAAAGACCCCATTGGCACACACCCAAAGCAAGATCCCCAACGCCGATGAGACAACCGTCTCCGCTCCAAGCCCCATGGCCTCAAAACCGCCGGGGGTGATCAACAAATTCACCACCAGGCCGTTGATGTGGTAGCCGAACTTCCACAGAATCACCAAATCCAGAACCACCAACAACTCACAGGCCGTCGTCCAAAGCACCCCCCACACCAACGACGCCGCGCTGCCCCAGCCCTTCGGCAAGAAACGCCCCAAGAGCCAGGAACCGATCACACCCGGCAGCAAATACGCCACAGGATACCCCAGCAACGTGATCCCAAGCCACGCCTTCGGGGAAACCCCATTCCCGGATCCCAGGTGCATGAAATACCCCAGGAACAACCCCAGGAATACCATCCAATGCACAAAGTAAAAGAAGGCATTTCGACGGCGCAAGGCAGGAGAATTCTTCATAAGTGACTGCAAAAGTAGATAATTAGGAATAGCAAAAGGCATCCCGTGGCCGCCGCGCGCCAGCCACGCAAGTCCGGCTTCTCATCTATTGTAGCCACCTACCCCTCCCGGAAAATTGCCGCGAGATTACCAAATGGCAATGTTCTCCGCTGCCACACCCTGCCGCGGCTCCTACATCCCCCCCCACGCAACACAGCGAATCTCTGTAATGTCCCTGTGGTTCAGGGAGGGCGGCACTACACTGCCATGGGACATCATTTCCAGCCCCCGCTCCCTGGGTATGCACTTGGGCGGCCCTAGAATGATGAAGAGTGACAGAGCAGGAGAAAAGTGTGATGTTTTCCTACGTAAGATGTCCCGACAACAAGCGCCCATACAACGCGCAGCGTCCCTGTATCTAGTGCAGGGTCGCCCATGTGCATACCCAGAAATCCTGGGTGAAACGCAATTCCTGAAGGGCCAGATGTGGGGACTCCATAATCACGACGGGCGCCCGCGTCCACCAAAACAAAACCGCAGCGCACCGCAGGCGGTCCATGCTACACTGCTAACCGCTCACAGCCCACACTACCCCCGCTCCCTGCTCTATTCTCCCCACTCTTATCTCCGTCCGTGGGGGGTGGGGCCCTTGTCCATGCGAGCTTCCTTCCTGCCTCCCTTCTTATCTCCGTCCGTGGGGGTGGGGGTATATTATGCCGTTTTTTCCGGCATGAAACACTTTTCCCTGCCTCTGCCTCCGGGGCGTTTTCCGTTTCGGCGAGGGGCATTTCCACCCGAGAGTCCTGCAACATAGGATTTTGCAACCATGAAAGTCATTCTGGCGTATTCTGGCGGTCTGGACACCTCCTGCATCCTGACCTGGCTTCAAGAGAAGTACAACGCGGAGGTCATCACGTACTGTGCGGATGTAGGCCAGGCGGAGGAGTTGGACGGCGTCAACGAGAAGGCCCTCTCCTGCGGCGCGAAGAAGTCCTATGTGGAAGACCTGACGGAGGAGTTCGCGCGGGACTACATCTTCCCGATGTTCCAGGCCAACGCGATCTACGAGAACATGTACCTCCTGGGCACCTCCATTGCCCGCCCCCTGATCTCCAAGCACCTGGTCGAGGTTGCGAAGAACGAGGGTGCGGAGTACATCTGCCACGGCGCCACGGGCAAGGGCAACGACCAGATCCGCTTCGAGCTGTCCGCCTACGCGCTGAACCCCGCCATCAAATTCATCGCGCCCTGGCGTTCTCCCGACTGGACCTTCAAGAGCCGCACGGACCTGATCAACTACGCGCAGGAGCACAAGATCCCGGTGAATGTCTCCACCAAGAAGCCCTACTCCATGGACCGCAACCTGCTGCACATCTCCTTCGAGGGCGGCGTGCTGGAGGATCCCTGGGTGGAGTCCCCGAAGGAGTGCCATGTCATGACCACTCCCGTGGAAGACGCCCCCAACACCCCCGAGTACATCACCCTCTCCTTCGAGAAGGGCAACCCGGTGGCCCTGGACGGCAAGGCGCTGTCCCCCGCCAACATGATGCGCGAGCTGAACCGCCTGGGCGGCAAGCACGGCATTGGCCGCATTGACATCGTTGAGACCCGTTTCACCGGCATGAAGGACCGCGGCGTCTACGAGACTCCCGGGGGCACCATCCTCTTCCACGCCCACCGCGCCATGGAGTCCATCACCATGGACCGCGAGGTCATGAGCGCCCGCGACTCCCTCATTGACAAATACGCCAACATGATCTACAACGGCTTCTGGTTCTCCCCCGAGCGGGAGTTCCTGCAGGCCGCCATCACCGAGAGCCAGAAGAACGTCACCGGCGATGTGCGCTGCAAGCTCTACAAGGGCACCTGCCACATCGTGGGCCGCCGCTCCCCCTACACCCTCTACGACCCGGAGGTTGTGACCTTCGAGGCCGACGACGTGTACAACCAGCAGGATGCCACCGGCTTCATCAAGCTGAACGCCCTGCGCCTGCGCATCAACGCCAACGCCAAAAAGCCCAACGCATAAAAAGCGCGCGGGATTCCGTTGGCCGCGGAGAGGAGAGGCCTTCCCCGGTTCCTCCCCTCCGCGTCTTTTTTTCTCCCCGGACACCTTTTCTTCCCTTCCGCCCCATGGAAGTACAGCTCCTGAAATCCAAGCTCCACCGTGTGGAGGTCACCTCCGCCGATCTGGAATACGAGGGCAGCATGGCCATTGACCAGGAGTGCCTGGACATGGCGGGAATCCTCCCCTACGAGAAGATCCTCATCGTCAACAACAACAACGGCAACCGCATCGAAACCTACGCCATCCCCGCCCCCGCGGGCTCCCGCGTCTTCTGCCTCAACGGCGCCGCCGCACGCAGCGGCATGGCGGGCGACCTGGTGACCATCATGGCCTTCGGAATCTACAGCGCCCAGGAGGCCGCCGCCCACAAGCCCACTGTCCTGCTCTTTCAGGACCACAACCGAAAGATCCTGGCGAAGGAGTAGACGCGTCCCTTTCCCCCTCCCCCTTCCCCCTTCCGCGAGACAAGACAAATGGACAAAATCCGCATTGGAGTCATCGGCTTCGGCACCGTGGGTGCCGGCGTGGTGGAGACCATCCTGAAGAACGCGCCTTTGATCGCCAGCCGCACCGGCGTGCAACTGGAACTGGCCCGCGTGGCCGACCTGGACACCACCACCGACCGCGGGGTGAAGCTCCCCGAGGGCGTGCTGGGCCCCGACGCCATGGCGCTCATCAACGCCGACGACGTGGATGTGGTCGTGGAGCTGGTGGGCGGGACCACCATCGCCCGGAAATTCGTATCCGAGGCCCTCAGACGCGGCAAACCGGTGGTCACCGCCAACAAGGCGTTGCTTGCCTTCTGCGGAAAGGAGCTCTTCCAGCTGGCCGACGAACACAACACCGAGATCTACTTCGAGGCGTCCGTGGGCGGCGGGATCCCCTGCATCAAGGCCCTGCGGGAGGGCCTGGTGGCCAACCACGTGGACGCCATCTACGGCATCCTCAACGGCACCTGCAACTACATCCTCTCCCGCATGGAAAACGAAAAGGCCGACTTCTCCCTGGTCCTCCAGGCCGCCCAGAAGGCCGGCTACGCCGAGGCGAATCCCTCCACCGACGTGGACGGCTACGACACCGCCAACAAAGCCGCCATCCTGGCCTCCCTGGCCTACGGAAAGTGGTTCACCCTCGACGACGTGAATGTCCAGGGCATCCGGGATGTGACCCTCACCGACATCGAATACGCCTCCCAGCTGGGATACCGCATCAAGCTGCTGGCCACCATCCGCAAAGTCGCTGACCGCGTCCAGCTCTGCGTCCAGCCCACGCTGGTCTCCAAGTCCTCCCTCATCGGAAACGTCTCCAGCGTCTTCAACGCCCTCTGGGTCAAGGGGGACATCGTGGGCTCCACGATGTATTACGGCCGCGGCGCCGGACGCGCAGCCACCTCCAGCGCCGTGGTGGCGGACCTGGTGGACCTGGCCCTCAACCGGGTCCACAAGTGCACCCGCCGCGTGACGCCCTTCCCCGTCCACGACGACGCCCTCCAACTGGCCACCAAGGAGGAAATCCGCAGCCGCTTCTATATCCGCTGCCAGGTCAAGAACAAGACCGGCGTCCTGGCGCGCATCGCCGGAGTCTTCGCCGGACACGGAATCTCCCTGGCCTCCGTCGCACAGCGGGAACAGGACATGCAGAAGGGCTCCGTCCCCATGCTCTTGCTCACTGAGAAAACCACCCTCGCCGCCATGGAAGGCGCCCTCAACGAAATCCGGCAGGACGCCGATGTGACCCAGCCCCCCGTCTGCTTTTCCATGGAGGAGATGGAAGACTAGAACGCCGGCGCATCGGCGCCCCCACCGCTAGCGGGGGGGGGGGGGGAATCGTGGCACGATCAACGAAAAACTGGATGGCCAGCATATTCGTTGCGGACAAAACGGCACATATTATTTGCGATGTCCGATCTGACAATGGACAATCGTCGCAAAAGCCGTTTTCCAGGATTCCATTTTGCCATGCCACAGCCTTCTGTCAGGGTCTCGATCATTGGTTTAGACACCAGCCATTCCGTGGAACTCCCGAAACTGATGGCGGATCCCGCCGTCGCGCCGGAACTGCGGGTGCCGGGGATGCTCCCCACCCGCGCCATGCGCTTCGAGACCCCGTTCCAGGGGAAGGAGGGCCTGGACAAACGGCAGGCATATCTGGAATCCATCGGCGTCCAGGTCACCGAGGACTTCGATGAAGTGGTGGCGGACTGCGACGCCATCCTCCTGGAGCTCAACGACCCCTCCCAGCATCTGGAGTTCTTCGAGAAATGCGCCGGACTGGGAAAGCCCGTCTTCCTGGACAAGCCCATCGCGGACACCCTGGAACACGCGCGGGAAATCCGTGTTCTTGCCGAAAAACACGGCACAAAATATTTCACCAGCAGCGCCTTGCGCTTCTGCCCCGCCATCCGGAAGGCGAAAGCGCTGTGCCCCGTGCCACGGGAATCCTTCCTTTGGGGCCCGGTAGGCAGGGCGGCCGCCGGCTCCAGCATTGTCTGGTATGGCATCCACGCCACCGAGATGCTGGAATATGCCATGGGGCCCGGCGCCATTGCCGTGCAAGTCCGCGAGAATGCCCACGGCTATCATGTCGAGGTCGCCTACCGTGACGGCCGGGCGGCCGTCGTCTCCCTGGGCCGGAATTGCTACCAATACGGCGGCGTGCTGCGGGACCTCCAAAATCCGGCGATCCCCTTCTGCGAGACTCTGGACGAGCACTTCTACCGCCCGCTGCTCGTGGAAATCGGAAAGTTCTTCCACGGAGGCGAGGCCCCCGTGCCACTGGACGAATCCTTCGAGATCATGGCGTTGCTGGAGGCCATGGACAAATCCGCCCGCAGCGGTGGACAAGAACTTGTTTTCAGCGCGTAGAAAAGGGCTCCGGGGTGTTTTTTAGCACTCCGGAAGAGACAGGCAAGAGATCTCCACACCACAATGAAAAAGATCAAGATTGGCATCATCGGACAGGGCCGCAGTGGCTGGGACATCCACGGCGTCTCCATGAACCGTCCCAAGCTGAAGGAGCGTTTCCAGGTCGTCGCCGTGTGCGACCGCCTGGAGGAGCGCACGAAAGAAGCCGTGGAGGCCTTCGGTTGCAGGGCGTACGCGGACTACCGGGCGCTGTTGGCGGATCCGGAGGTGGACTTGGTGGTGAATGCCACCCAGAGCATGGACCATGTGCCTGTGTCCATCGAGGCGCTGGAGGCCGGCAAGATGGTGCTTTGCGAGAAGCCCCTGGCCCCTTCTGTGGCGCTTGTGGACCAGCTGGAGGATGTCATCAAGAAAACAGGGAAGTTCTTCGCGGTCTTCCAGCAGAGCCGTTTCGCCCCCACCTACCGGAAGGTGTTGGAGGTCATGAATTCCGGAATCCTCGGACGCATTGTGATGGTGAAGGTGGCCTTCAACGGCTTTGCCCGCCGTTGGGACTGGCAGACCCTCCAGGAGATGTGCGGTGGAAACCTGTTGAACACCGGCCCCCACCCGCTGGACCAGGCCTTGCAGCTGCTGGGCGACGTGGATCCCGAAAAGATCCTCTGCTACATGGACCGCGCCAACACCTTCGGAGACGCCGAGGACCACGTGAAGCTGATCATGAGCGCCGCGGGGCATCCCGTGGTGGACCTGGAGGTCTCCTCCTGCGCCGCATACTCCCCCTACGTCTACCAGGTCTACGGCACCAACGGCGGCTTGACGGGCGACCACAAGACCCTGAGCTGGAAGTGGTTCGATCCCATTGAAGCCCCACGGCAGAAGCTCCTCCGCGAACCCCTGGAGGGCCGCGCGTACTGCTCCGAGAAGCTCCCCATGTACGAAGCCGGCTGGACCACCTCCGACGAAGGCTTCGACTTCCACTCCCGTGTGGAGAAATTCTATCTGAACCTCCACGACGCCATCCTCGACGGCGCCCCCCTGGAGGTTCCCCTCCACCAGGTGCGCCGGCAGATCACCGTCATCGAGGAATGCCATCGCCAGAATCCCCTCCCCCGCCTGGGAGAATAGCCGCCAGGAGCAAAGACCATGTTGCATGTCCATGTCTTCGAAGACAAGGTCTCTTCCGGGAAAGCGGCTGCCGCGCGGGGCGCGGAGCTCATTCGCCGGGCGGTCCAGGCCCACGGAACGGCGAACATCGTCGTGGCGACGGCGCCAAGCCAGAACGAGATGTACGACGCCCTGGTCAAGGAGCCCGGCGTGGATTGGGGAAAGGTGAATATCTTCCACCTGGATGAATACATCGGACTCGACGAAAACCACCCCGCCTCCTTCCGTTTCAACCTCCACAAGACCTTCCTCGACCGTCTGCCGCACCCCCCACTGTGCTTCCATCCCGTCCAGGGAGAAAATCCCGAACCACAGGCGGTCTGCGACGCCCTGGAGAAAGAGCTCGCCCCCCTGCGCCTGGACGTCGCCTTCATCGGCATCGGCGAAAACGGGCACATCGCCTTCAATGACCCCCCCGCCGACTTTGAGACCAAACGCTCCTATCTCCCCGTGAAGCTGGACGAGGCCTGCCGGCACCAACAGTTCGCGGAGGGGTGGTTCCCCTCCATGGACGCAGTGCCAAAAGTGGCCATCTCCATGAGCGTCCCCCAGATCTTCAAGGCGAATGCCATCGTGAACACGGTGCCGGACGCCCGGAAGGCGGCGGCAGTGGCCGCGGCGGTGGAGGGTCCCGTGACCAACCTGTGCCCCGCCAGCATCCTGCAGACCCACCCGGACTGCCATCTCTATCTGGACGCCCCCGCCGCCAGTCTGCTGAAGGAGAAGTACTAGCATGCGGAATCCCGGCTGGGTCGATCTCCAGGTCAACGGGCACCACGGCGTCGATTTCAACAGCCCCGGTCTGACCGAGGAGCAATTCCTCCGGGCGGCGGAAGAACTCCTGGCTGCGGGCACGGCGCTCTTTCTGCCCACGCTGACCACCCAGCCCATGGACCTCTATCGGCGGAATGCGGCGGTGATTCGCCGCGCGGTGGCGCGGGGCCATTTGGAGTCGATGGTGCCGGGCTTGCATCTGGAAGGGCCCTTCCTTTCGGGACGGGGCATTGGCTCCCACAATCCAGAGTGGCTCCAGACGCCCACCCCGGAGAAGATCCGGGAACTCCACGAGACAACGGGCGGCTTCGTGCGGCTGCTGACCATGAGCGCGGAGTCCCCCCATCTGGCAGAGGGCATCCAGGCGGCCAGAGAGCTCGGGATCGTGGTCTCCCTGGGGCATCACCTGGCCGGCTACGCACAGGTGCGGGCGGCCGCAGACGCAGGCGCACAATGCCTGACGCACCTGGGAAATGCCTGCCCCAATCTCGTGGGACGCCACGAGAACCCCCTGCTGGCCGGATTGGCGGAGGACCGCCTCACGGCGTTCCTCATCACCGACGGACACCACCTGCCGCCGGAACTCGTCAAGATCATCCTGCGCATCAAAGGCCCGGACAAGGCAATTGTCACCAGCGATGCCAGTGACGCCACGGGAATGCCCCCGGGCCCCGTCCATGTCCTGGGCAACGACGCCATCCTCACGGCTGACGGGAAGCTCTACAATCCCGAGAAGCAGTGTTTGGTCGCCGCCGCCTCGACCATGCGCCAATGCATGGCGTTTTTGGAGTCCCTGGGGCTTCTAACAGAGGAAGAGCTCGTCAAGGTCGGGCGCACGAATGCGTTGAAACTATTAAAGAGAGAAAACTAGCGCCATGTCCTTGAAGTTCGCCTTTGCCGGCTTCCGCCATCCCCACGCATTCACCCTCCTGGAGCGTGTCCGCAGCACTCCCGGCGCACAAATCGTGGGCGCCTGGGAACCGGATGAGGCCACGCAGACGGTGGCACGGGAACACGGCGTGGAATGCGAATACCCGACTCTGGAATCGCTGTTGCACGACAGCGGCTGCGATGTCGTCATCGTTGGCGACACATACGGACGACGGGAAGGGGAAATTCTCCAGGCGCTCCGTGCGGGAAAGCACGTCCTTTCAGACAAGCCCTGCTGCACGACGCAGGAGGGCCTCGCGGCGATCCGCGCGGAATGCAGCCGTCCCGACGCGCCCTGTCTTGGTTGCATGTTCGACCTGGGGACCGCCCCCGCCATGGCGACCGCGCAAAACCTGGTGGCGCAGGGACACCTGGGGGATCTCCTGTCGATCCAGTTCAACGGAATGCACCCCCTCAACTACCACGACGGACGTCCCGACTGGTATTTTGATCCGGGACTGCACGGCGGAACCGTCAATGACCTGGCAAGCCACGCCTTTGACTACCTCCCCAGGCTTGCAGGATCCCCTGTGGAGAAAATCCTGTTCGCCAGCTCCCGCAACGTGGGCTTCCCCCAATGTCCCCGCTTCCAGAATGTGGCGCAACTGGCATTCCAGCTGAAAAACGACGCCATCGTATCAGGGGATGTCTCCTACACTGCACCCAAAGCCGCGGCCTTCACCCTGCCCTCCTATTGGCGCTTCACAGTCACTGGCACAAAGGGGTGGATGGAATTCGCATACGGAAGCGACACGGTCCTGCTGGCCACCTCCCAGGACAAGGCCCCCCGGGGCACCCCCCTCGTCCCGCCCCCCAGGGACTATTTCGACGGTTTCCTGGACGCCATCGCCGGACGTCCCTCGGAATTCACCACGCAAAGACACCTGGCCACCGCATATTGGGGGATTGCGGCACAAGCCGCCTGCAACGCATAGAGCCACACCTCCCCTGAAAGACAAAACAGCTCCCCCTGCCAAAGGCGTGGATGGCGTGTGGCTGGCTTCCATCATCCGGAAAACAAAAGGCCCCCCGGCGCTGCCGGGGGGCCTTTTTTCATGAATTGTTGTCAACAACTTTAGTCTTGAGCATTGATCCAGCCGCCCTGGTCGCGGACAAAGATGGGCCTGAAGTAACGGCTCTTGTGGGTATTGTAGTTCTCGTCGAACTTGCTCTTGTTGATATTGGTCACAGAGTAGTCGGGAAGAAGGATGTTGCAGAGACCGTCATGGCGGCGGGAAAGCGCGTACCAGGCGGTTTCGCTGTCCTCGCGGCACTGCACATTCCAGCCCATGAACATATAGGTCGCATCCCAGGAAGTGGTGGTCGAAAGCCTATCCGCGCCATCGGCCAAAAGAACGGGCGTCTCGCCATTCTTGCACACGCGTGCAAGAGAACCGATGGTCTGGGGATCACACTGGTTTCCCGGGGCGACAAACGAGTAGCCAAGCGCCGTAATGTTGATGGCGTAGCTGACGCTGTTCCGAATCGTGCTCCAAGCCGATGTACTGTCTTTGTATGTATTCTCCTTGCTGTCTGAGGGGCAGCGGAAGAGCTTCATGTCCAGGTTTTGATCCTTCATGAGGTACATAATCCAGAAGGTATTCTCGCCATACTGCGTCGGGATGTTGCAGGCAGGGTAGTAGTCGTCATTGTCATTGTTGTAAAGCGCAATCACAAGGCCGATCTGCTTGAGGTTGTTCACACAGCTGATCGCGCGCGCCTTGGCACGCGCCTTGGACAGGGCGGGCAGCAACATGGCCGCCAGGATGGCAATGATCGCGATGACGACCAAAAGCTCAATGAGGGTGAATGATTTGCGCATGAATCTTGATCTCCTTTTTACAGCAAATGAGAATCCGGAAACGACAGCACATGCATTTGAGATGCGCTCGCACATAGTATACAACAATATCCCGCCGTACCCAAGTGTCAGTACGTGAAATATGATGACAATTTACCCCCCCCAATGGACAATTCATGACAAGTTCAGACAAACACTGCACCATGTTATCAGAACATGTCAAAGAAAGCTTGCTTGCCAATGGCGTTTTTCCCCCGCGCCTTTCCGCCCCCACTCCAGCGGCGGTGTCACTCCCGCCGTACTCCCGCACCGCCGCGGAATTCCTGTTTTCCCGTCTTCAGGCCAAAAGCTGCTGCGGGGAATTGGGACCAGTCCTCCATGGACCAGTTGGCAAGGGACTTGATTTCCTCCCAGTGTTCCTTGTCGGAGTCGTCGTAGATTGCGAGGACGGGGATGTTCTCCTTCCGGGCGGAGCGGATTGCGTGGAGGGCGTCTTCGACGACGACGGCCTGGCGGTGGGTGACGTGCTCCTTTTCCAGGAGGACTTGGAAGAATGCGGGATTGTCCTTGGAGATTCCCAGTTCCGTGCATGTATAGATCTCCCGGAAGAAGTGCAGCATTCCTGTGCGCTTGAAGGCAGCGGCAGCCAGTTCGCGGTCGGACGCGGTGGCGACGACGCAGGGGCAGCCGTTGTCCGCCAGACATTGCAGGGCCTCGATGGCGCCGGGCTTCGCGGGCGCCTTGTCGGTGTAGAAGCCGCGTGCCATGTCGTCGAGGGCGCGGACGATCTGCGGGACGGACTCGGTGAAGCCGTATTCCCTTTCGAACATTTCGGCGGCCTCGACCATGGAGAGCGCGATGAGCTGCTGGCGGAATCCTGGCCTGGGCTCCTTCCCGTGAAGGCGGAGGAAGTCCTCGCCAAGGGTTTCCCACAGCGGCATGGTATCCAGGAGCGTGCCGTCCATGTCGAAGATGAAGTGCTTCATTTCCCGTATTCCTCGAGAATCTTGACCAGTCGATACGCCTCGGTGACGCTCCAGGCCTGGGCGCAGCATCCGCGGTTTTCGTGGGGGGAGTCGCCATCCAGGATTTCGGGCAGGTGCCCCAGGCATCCGCGCCGCAGGAGCTGTCCGGTTCCCTGAAGGAGCGCCTGGACGGCGGGGACGGCGGGTTTCCCATAGGTCTGTAGGAGTGCCTCGCAGAAGGAGGGCATGACCCAGGGCCAGGCGGTACCGTTGTGGTAGGCGGGCTTCCGGCGGGTATCCTCGTCACCCTTGTACTCCCCCCAGTAGGGATAGGAGGGATTGTTGAGAAGGGTTCCGTCCTTGTAGATGGGGAGGAGAACCTCCACGCGCTGGTCGGCCAGCGTGCGGATTGCCCCCGGAGTCAGGAGGTGTCCGGCTGCGGCCAGGGAGGCCCTGCGGAGTTCCGAATCGGTGATCAAGCCGGGTGCGGCAAGGGCGAAGAGCTGATTGGGGCGGCAGGCGTCGTCCTTCACGGCCTTTGCGGCGGGGGTTCCGGGATTCGCGTGGAGGCAATCGGAGAGCCCCACGTTGTCGCGGGAGGGATAGAGCTCGTTCACCGAGGCGCGGACCTTCTCCGCCAGGGTGGCGTAGCTTTCCTCGCCAGTGGTCTCGGCGAGGAAGCAGAGGGTCTGGTACCAGAGGGCCTGGATCTCGATGGGGTATCCCTGGCGGGGGGTCCCGGCGGGGAAATTGGTGTCCATCCAGGTAAAGTGGGAGGGGCTGAAGACCAGTCCGGAGTCGGCGTCCATGCAAATGCCGTTGGGGGTGCCCTTCTGGTAGAATTCGGCAATGGACTCCACCACCTGCAGCATGGTGCGCTTCCCGCAGGGGAGCGCCAGCAGCTCCGCCAGGGCGTCCCGGCCAGCCCAGTGGGCGTACTCCCGGAGGGCGACGACGAACCAGAGGGAGGCGTCCACCGTGTCGCGGTTGGAGACGTTCGCGCCGGCGATCATGTTGGGGAGAGTGCCCCTCTCCTCGTAGGTGGCAAACTCCTGGAGGATGTCGCGGCAATCCTGGATGCGTCCGGCGGCCAGCAGTCCGCGGATGCAGATGAGCGTATCGCGTCCCCAGTCGAGGAACCAGGGATATCCGGCGATGACCGTCTTGCGGCTTCCGCGCCGCACCACGAAGGCATCCATGGCTTCAAGGAGGACTTTGTCCAGAGGCTGCTGGACTCCGGGTTCGTGGAAGGACAACCCCTGTCCGGGCTCGGCGGGCGCGGACAGGGCGGGCTTCTTCGGCTCGAGGACCGCGAACTCCAGCACGGCGCTTTCGCCGCGTTTCAATTGGAGCCGGAAGTGTCCGGGGCAGTAGAGATCGTGGTTGGCGCGCAGTCCCCGCTCCGCCTCCATGGCGTTATGGAGATTGTAGGACCATTCCCCGTCGTTTAGGAAGACGCCGCGGCTGGCGCGGGTCTCCAGGCGGTTTCCGCTTTCCAGGGCGAATGCGAAACCGTTTTCGAAGGGCGTGATCCGCCGTGGGAAGGAGCGTTCCGCGCCCTGGTATGCCAAAGTGGGATTGTGGCTGCAGCAATCATCCACGTCGGGCTTGAGGATCAGAGTGACGGGTGCGTTGGCGTCCAGGGCGGGAAGCTCCAGGTCCTCGGGGGGCGGGCATCGCGTGAAGATGAGTCGTCCGCGGTTCTCCTCGGAATCCAGCTCATAGCGGACGGCCAGGTAGGCGTTTCCGCCCATTCCGGAGGGGACGACGAAGTGCCAGGAAGCGGCGTTTCTGCCGGGGACCGCGAAATCCGTCTGGCATTTCACGCTGATTTCCTGCGCATAGTCGTGATAGATCAACCAGGCGCGGACGCGGGAGAGGACGGTGGTGCGGTCGGAGGGCACCGCGGGATTCTGGTTGGCGGCCAAAAGTGCGTCATACTGCCCCTCCAGATTGCCCCACATGCCGCGGACCAGGCCATAGCTTCCCCGGGAGTTGGCGGCCAGGGCACAATGGCGGTTCGTCAGATTCTTCTGGGCAATGCGCCGCAGGACATTCACCTGGGCGGTCTCCGGGAAGACCTGCGCCCGCACATCGAAGCGGCGGACATATCCGGCGTCGCCGTAGGCCACCAGATGGAGATTCGCGACGACGGGGTGCGTGATGCGGCGTTCCAAGGGAGTCAGGAAGGCAAAGTGCCGGCCATCGGCCATGGGGATGGAGTGGAACTTGCAATGGACCACCCCGGACATGTCAGCCTGGCCCTGGAAGGGCGTGTCGTGCTGCACAAGCAGGTAGTGGTCCACGGGCACCACGATGTCGCGGCGTCCGTCGGTCTCCGGTGCCCACTCCACCATGGGCACATAGTTCCGGGTTTCGCCGGCAAGGTCCGCAAAGAACTTCGCGGGATTCTGGAAGAGCGCGTACGCCTGGTCCTCCAGGGGGAGGGACTCCAGGTCGCCCATGCCGTTGAGAGAGACCCGGAGGCGCAGGACAGTGGCCAAAAGCTGCTGCCGCGCCAGCGCGTCGTAGGGCTGCTTCGGGAGGGTCTGCCGGCCGGGGTAGCAAAGGCAAAGGACTTGTCCGGCCTTCACGGGGACGCGGTAGAGGCATTCTTCGCGGACTGCGGGGATGGCGCGTCCGGAAAGCAGGTCCACGGGGCGGCTGCCGGGGTCGAACTCCTGGAAGTGCCACTGGTATTCGGCCGCCTCGTCGGCCTTGGGGTTGGCCACCACCAGCACCGCGTGGTCGCGGTCGCCGCGGGGCTCCCGCAGCAGTCCCACGGCGCTTCCGCCGGAGCCGTAGGGCACCCGGAGCCGCGCGTCGGCGCGGAAGGCGGGGTGGCTTTTCATGAGCGCGTTCAGGGAGGAGAGGAGCGGCACCATGTTGTCTGTGGCGCCCCAGTTCAGGGAGCGGGCGCCATGGACATCGATTTTCTCGGTGGCATACCACTCCACGCCGTTGGCGATGCCGAAGCATCCCGCGGGGGAGAAAAGTGCGCAAAGAGCCACGCGGAGGCGTGCCCACTCCTTGGAGCGGGCGGCCAGCCGGTCGTTGTCGTGGGTCTCGGCGAAATGCACCAGCGCGCCGTAGGAGGCGGAGTAGCTGGAGGAGAACTCCAGATATCGTCCCATCTCCTGGGCGCCGTAGTTCTGGAAAAGTTCGGAATACGCCCAGTCCAAGTCCGCATCCTCCAGGAGGCGCGTGGTGGCATCCTGCCCACCGCCCAGTCCCTCCAGGAAGAAGACCGTGTCGGGGAATTGCTGGCGGACCTTCGCCACGATATACCTCCAGACGGGGACAGGCACCATGTAGCCCGCGTCGCAGCGGAAGCCATCCACCCCGTTCCGGCACCAATGCAAGAAGATCTCGGCCAGGCGGACCCAGAGTTCCTTCCGGGAGAAGTCCAGCTTGCAGAGATCGGCCCAGACCACGCCCCAGGCCCCGGGGGACTGGAAGGAGCCGTCGGGATTCCGGGCGAACCACTCGGGATGATGGGACTGCAGGACGCTGGCCCATCCGGTGTGGTCGATGGGCAGATCCAGGAAGACCATGGCGCCCCGCGCGTGGACCTGGTCCACCAGCTGGAGGAACTGCTCCAGGGGGGTGGTGCGCTGGTCGAATTCGGCCATGGAGGCGTCCACGTCATAGAAGTCCAGGGGTGCGAAGGGGCTTCCGAAGCGTCCCATCCGGGCGAAGGTGGTGGGGACGGGGTGGACGGGCAGGAATTGGAGGATCCGGAACCCCATCTGCCCCAGAATGAAATCCAGCTTGCTCTGGAGGGCTCGGAAGGTCCCGGATGGGGGAATGACGGTGTAGTTCGCCTGATCCAAAGCCTGGGAGGCGTTCTGGAGGTCGCCGGTGGCCGCCTTGCCGGAGATGTTTTCGCCGAACTGCCGGACGAAGGCGTTGTAGATGGTGTTTCCGGCTGCGCAGAGTTCGGAGACCACCTTCACGGAGGCATTCTCGCCGCGTGGCCAGAGGACCTCGCCGGTGCTCTCCTCCAGAAAGAAGCACATATAGGAGAAGACACCCACCTCCACAAGGGGAAGGCGGACTTCATACCGTGCGCCCCCCGTCTGGCGCATGGGGAGATCCCGCCAGTCGCGTCCCAGGGGCGCCTGCCCCATCTCCACCTCCCGCACGATCTCCTGCCGCTGGATCTCGCCGTTGCCCAGGTTGGTGCGCACGAAGGCGGCGCCGCAGCAGGGCCGATTCAGGGTGAGGGTAATCCGGAGGGTGTCGCCCACGTGGCGGACCTTCCGGTCGTGGGGCGCGGGATGCTGCTCCAGCACGGGAGCGGGGGAGGCGGAAGACATAGAGACAAGATGGAATAGGGATGTGGAGTCTCAAAAAGCAAGGAGGGAGAAGTTCGGTGGGACAGACGTATGTTCCATCTCCCTGTCTTCTCCCTCCCGTCCGCGGGGCGGCTCGCCGCCCCGCTAGTCCAGATTGACTTTCCTGTGCTTGACCGTGATCCTGCCCTCGGAGACATCCACGCCATTGTCCCTCACGGATTCATTGATGTCCGACAAAATCCTGGAGCAGGCGCTGCGCACGGGGTCGGTGAGGCTCTCCCGGAGCCCCTCGGGCACGGGGAGCAGGCCGACACGGACGCTGTCACCGTAGAAATTGACGAGACTGGATCCCACCTTGCAATTCGCAAAAGTGACGGAGGCAGGCACGAATCCCCAGAAGGTGGCGCGGACGTAGATGGTCATGGTGCCGTCCTCGTGGTAGCGCGTGGAGATCTTCGACACCTTGGGGGCATCGCTTCCGCTGTCAAAGCGGCCAACCATGTAGTTGCACAGGTCAGTGGCCTCCTGGTCGGTGAGCTCCACGGTGGGCGCGCCGACGAATTTGCCCTTTGCGGCGGCCTGGCCGTCCTCGGAAGTGGAAAGAGCGCCGCAGCTGGGGAAGCAGAATCCGACCACGAAAGCCACGACAAGGACGCCGATGATGATTCCGCCCACGACGTTCTGCATGGTGGTGGAATCCTTCTTGGTGCCCAGGTCCGCGAAGTCGTCCGGACGGATTTCATCCAGGTTCATGCGTTCGCCACAGCCGCGGCAGAAGACCGCGCTAAGCAGATTGTCCGTTCCGCACTTGGGGCATCTAAGCATAGTTCTCTAAACTCCTTTTGGAAGAGGTAATGGAGGTTTTGGGGGCAGCCGGGAGGATTCTTGATGGAAGAGTGGGGTGGACTACTGGAACCGCAGCTCGAACTTCTGGGGCATCCGCAGGATGGAGTCCTTTCCGACGGAGGCGGGGTCGGCGGCGGGGAGGTAGTCCAAGTTGTAGTGGAGCCCCCGGGATTCCTGCCGTGCGGAGGCGGCGTCGATGATCATCTCGGCCACGCTGGCCAGATTGCGCAATTCGATGAGGTCGGGAGTCAGCAGGAAATTCCAGTAGTACTTCTCGATCTCCTTGCGGATCATGCGGATGCGGTTCTTGGCGCGTTCCAGGCGCTTGCGGCTCCGCACGATGCCCACGTAGTCCCACATGAGCCGTCGGATCTCGTCCCAGTTGTGGGTGATGACGATCTGCTCGTCGGAGTCGACGGCGTCGCCGCTCTCCCAGTCGGGGATCATGTCGGGGGTGATCTCGCCGTGGTTCTCCAGGCCCAGGGAGATGGCGTGCTGGACGGCGAAGTTGGCGACCACCAGGGCCTCCAGGAGGGAGTTGGAGGCCAGGCGGTTGGCGCCATGCAGCCCCGTGCAGCCGCACTCGCCGATGGCGTAGAGGTTCTTGACGGAGGTCACGCCATTCACGTCCGTGCGCACGCCGCCGCAGCAGTAGTGCGCGGCGGGAACCACGGGGATGAGGTCCTTTGCCATGTTGATGCCGAACTGGAGGCAGCGCGCGAAGATGTTGGGGAAGCGTGCGCGGAGGAACTCCTCGGATTTATGGCGGATGTCAAGCCAGGCGCACTCCTGCCCGGTGCGCTTGAGTTCGTTGTCGATGGCGCGGGCGACGATGTCGCGGGGCGCCAGGGAGCCCAGCTTGTGGTAGTTCTCCATGAAGGAGACGTACTCGTTCTTCTTGCGGATCTTGAGGATGGCGCCCTCCCCGCGGACGGCCTCGGAAATCAGGAAGGACTTCGCGTGGGGGTGGAAGAGGATGGTGGGATGGAACTGGTAGAACTCCATGTTGGAGATCTCGGCGCCCGCGCGGTAGGCCATTGCCACGCCGTCGCCGCAGGCCACGTCGGGGTTGCAGGTGCACAGGTAGACCTTTCCGGCGCCGCCGGTGGCCAGGAAGGTGTACCGTGCCACCACGGTGAGGATCTCGCGGGTGTCGGTGTTCATCACGTAGGCGCCAAGGCACTCGTTGTCACCCTGCCAGTCGATGTGCCGGGTGGAGATCAAGTCGACGGCCAGGTGGTCTTCCAGGATTGTGATGTTGGCATTCTCGCGGCAACGGGCCACCAGGACATCCGAGACCTCCTGCCCGGTGATGTCTCCGGAATGGAGGATCCGCCGGGTGGAGTGCCCGCCCTCGCGGCCCAGGTGGTATTCGTTCCCCCTGTCGGCGGGTGTGGCGGGGTCCACCTCCTTTTGGAGGGTGAAGTGGCATCCCAGGTCCTGGAGCTTCCGCACGCACTCGGGACCGGCCTTCACGATGGCGCGCACCACGTCGGGCTTGCAGAGTCCTGCGCCGGCCACCAGGGTGTCCTGGACGTGCGCCTCGAAGGCCGCCTCGTCGCCAGACATCACACAGGCGATGCCGCCCTGCGCATACCGGGTGTTGCAGTCGTCTGCGCGGGCCTTGGTGACCACCAGCACGCGGCCGTGCCTGGCGGCCTCCAGCGCCGCGGTCAGTCCCGCCAGGCCGGATCCGATGACGAGGTAGTCGGTGAAAATGCGTTTCTGATTTGAGCTGTTCATGATTCTTAGGGATTCCCCCGTGACGGGGGCAGGAGGCGTGCTCCACCGGGATGGCGGCCCCCTTCAGGAGTCGTGGCACGCAGGCGCAAATCGTCTTTATCCAAGAAGAAATCCGTGTAATGTAAGCCGGGTTTTCCTGCCTGTCTTGTTCCTCCCCGTGCGCACGCGGAGACCGGGGGCTCGATGCCGGGGCGTCCTCCCTCCTCCGGACACAGAAAGGCGCATTAAAGTCCCTCTCGTACGCCAGGCGCCCCGCCCACCCCCTCCGCAGTCCTCCCCACTCCCTCCCTCCTTCTCCCCCGACCATGAAAGTCTTCGTCTCCGGATGCTTCGACATGCTCCATTCCGGCCACCTGGCCTTCCTGGAGGAAGCCGCCAGCCACGGCGACCTGTATGTGGGCATCGGCTCCGACCGGACCATCCGGGAGCTGAAGGGGCACTCCCCGGTGTGCCCCCAGGAGGAGCGCCTGTACATGCTCAAAGGCCTGCGCTGTGTAAAAGACGCGTGGATCAACGGCGGAAGCGGGCTTCTGGATTTTCAGCAGGAAGTGCGTGCGCTGAAACCGGACATCTTCTTCGTCAACGGCGACGGCTACACTCCGGAGAAGGAGGCTTTCTGCCGGGAGCTGGGCATCCGGCTGCTGGTGAGCAGGCGCATCCCACGCGAGGGTCTTCCGGCGCGCTCCACCACGGCGTTGCGGCGGCAGCGCGCCATCCCCTTCCGCATTGAACTGGGCGGCGGCTGGCTGGACCAGCCGGAGGTGAACCGCCTGGCCGCGGGGCCGGTGATCACGGCCTCCATCGAACCCGCCATCGACTTCCAGGACCGCAGCGGGCTGGCCACCTCCTCCCGCAAAAAGGCCATGGAATTCTGGGGGGAGACCCTCCCCGCAGGCAACCGCGTGGAACTGGCAAAGACCCTCTTCGCCCTGGAGAATCCGCCGGGCACCCACCATCTCTCCGGCTCCCAGGACCAGCTGGGACTCCTGCTCCCCGGAGTCAACCGCCTCCACTACGGACAGAATACCGTGTGGCCCGACGCCATCGACTCCCTCACCGACGAGGAGACCCTCCGCTTCGTGGAAGAGCATCTCTGGCTCCTCACCCTCTCCCCCCGCAGGGACGGCTTCTCGCCACGGCAGGGCGCCCGACTGGACGCCGGGGCCGCGCAGGCGCTCTCCCGCGCCGCGGAGGGCGTCTGGGAGGGCATCCGGACACAGGACGCATCGCTCTGGGGAAAGTCCACCACGGCGGCCTTCCAGGCGGCCTGCAGTCTCTTCCCCGCCATGATGACGCCGGAGACCCGGGAGGCCATCCGTCTCTGCGAAAAGAACGCCCTTGGCTGGAAGCTCACCGGCGCCGGCGGCGGCGGATATCTCGTGGTGGTCTCCGGGCAGGAGATCCCCCAGGCCCAACGGGTCACCCTCTGCCGGAGCTAACGGGAGACATGGACCGAGAATCCGATCCCGCCCTGGCGCCCGTCTCCCTGGAGCCCATCGGCGTCTTCCACTGCACGGAGAAGTATCCCTACGACGTCCCCCGCCAGGCGACGCTGGCCGGCGCCAACCCGGGGTGGATTCAGCTGCAAAAGGGGAGGAATTTCAAAGCCGCCCTGGAGGGTCTGGAGGGCTTCTCCCGCATCTGGATCCTCTTCCTCTTCCACCACAACACCGGCGTCTGGCACCCGAAGGTCCAGCCGCCACGACACGTGGGACATAAACTGGGGGTCTTCGCCACCCGCTCCCCCTACCGCCCCAACCCCGTGGGACTCTCCTGCGTGGAATTGGTGAAGATCCAGGACGACACTCTCCTGGTCCAAGGACACGATCTATTGGACGGCACGCCCGTCCTGGACATCAAGCCCTACCTGCCCTACGCCGACGCCTTCCCCGGCGCCGCCCCCGGATGGACCAGCCAGCAGGGACTCCCCCTCTACTCCCTGGAAATCGCCCCCGCGCTTCAGGAAAAACTCCAGTGGCTCCGGGAACGGGGGGTGGCCTGCCTGGAGAGCTTCCTGCGCACCCAGCTGGAAGAGGATCCCGCAAATCCGAAACGGCATCGGCTGGTCTACGCACCCGAAGACGCCGGAAAGACCTCCCCCATCCTGGCATACCGCACTTGGAGAATCCCCTTCCAAGTCCGGGAAAATCCCCCCCGGGTCCTGGCCACCGACCTGCGCTCCGGATACTCCCAAAAAGATCTGGACGCACCCGAAGACCCTTATCACGACAAGGAACTGCACCGGACCTTCCTGCGCGCGTTCCCCTCCTGAAGGCAAGAGATCAAGAGAGAGGGAGGAAATGTGGCCACTCCGCCGGGGACCCGCGCCGGGCCCTTTGGCGAAGGGGGGGGGGGATGCACCGCCGCCAGGCCGCGCCAGATGACGCGGTTGTCAATCCCTGTCCATGCCGACCTGTCTGTCATGGAAGGGCGGCGGCTTGAAAAATCGGATTCCGATGGCATATTAAGCACTCTTGCCGACCAATGGAATGATTGGCCTCTGGAGCGGTGGAGCCCTCTGCCGCGAAAGCACTTTCCCCAGGACCGGGCGGCGTCCCTCGTATGTCGCGTGTCCCCGTCCGGGGTGTCTTTTTTATTTCTGTCAAATCAACCAACGCAACAATCTAGGAAGAAGTTCCCATCATGGCGAGTTCCAAACCCCATCGTCTGCCCTCCGCCGCGAAGCACATGCGCGCTGACGCCCGGAAGCGTTCCTACAACCGTGCCCGCAAGGTGAAGGTCCGCGAGTCCGAGAAGAGCCTCAACGCAATCATCGCCCAGGGCGACAAGACCGCCGCGCTGACCCAGCTGAACGACTGCTACAGCCAGCTGGACAAGGCCGCGAAGACCGGCGTGATCCACAAGAACAAGGCTGACCGCAAGAAGGCTCGTCTGGCCGCCCGCGTGGCCAAGATGGCGTAGGAGACCGGGGATGAGCACATCCCCATCCATCCTATAAAGACAAGGGCGTCACATCCCCGGGGGAGGTTTTCCTCCGTGAGATTGACGCCCTGTTTTCTTCCCGGGAATGCCCCCTGCCCCGACGGCACGGCCAGCGGCGCAAGGGCATCCCATCATCGAGAAAGATCCCAACCGCGTATCCGAGGAATATTCAAGATGGAAGAACTGCAACCCAAGCATCTCTACGACGTCTTCGAGACCTTCTGCCGCGAGAATGCCAAGCGCCTGGTCCTGAAGATCTCCGACGGCAAAGAACTCCATCCGGTCACGTTCCAGCAGCTGCACGCCGACGTGTGCGCCTGGGCCGACTACCTGTCGAAGCAGGGCGTGGAGGCCGGCGACCGCGTGGCGGCGATCTCCGCCAAGAGCGGCAACCATATCCGCTTCTTCTACGCCTGCTGGCGCCTGGGCGCCATTGCGGTGCCCGTCTGCGAGTCCCTGGGCAACGAGGAGATGGCCTTCGTGCTGAAGGACTGCTCCCCCAAACTGGTGCTGGCCAGCGAGGCCTGCCTGAAAAAGGCAAAGGAGACCGCCGGGGAATTGCCGGTGGCGGACTGGGACACGTTGCCCCTCGGCGCGAAAGACGCCCCCTTCGCAAAGCGCCAGGCCCCCGTCTGCGAGGGCGAGGAGGCCCTGGCGAAGACCACCGCCGTGCTCATCTACACCTCCGGCTCCACGGGCCTCCCCAAGGGCGTGATGCTGAGCCACAACAACCTGTGGTGGAACTCCACGAACGCCCTGGAATGCTTCCCCGTGGGTCCCAAGGACGTTCTGACCTCCCTTTTGCCCTACTGGCACTCCTACGCACTGACCTGCGAAATCCTGGCGGTGCCCCGCGTGGGCGCCTGCTGTGTGATCAGCAACGGCCTGGCGGACTTCAAGCGGAACCTGTCCAAGTTCCAGCCCACCATCATGCTGGTGGTGCCACGCATCCTGGACATGACCATGGCCGCCATGAAGAAGAAGATCGGAGCCCTGCCCCCCGGCAAGAAGAAGCTGGTGGACCGCGCCATCTACAACGCCAGCCGCATCTTCACCGCCGGAAAGCGCTGGAACGGCGGAATCTTCCGCATGCTCTACCACCACTGCTTCTACGACCCCGTCGTCTTCCGCACCTTCCGGAAGGCCTTCGGCGGAAAGCTCCGCTTCTTCGTGGCCGGCGGCGCCCCCCTGGACCTGGATGTCCAGAGCTTCTACAGCTTCCTGGGACTGCCCGTCCTCCAGGGATACGGCCTCACCGAGGCCTCCCCCGTGGTGGCCTCCAACGAAATCGGCGACTACCGCCTGGGCTCCTGCGGACGCATCTGGAAGTGGGCCTCCCCCGAACGCGGCGGAGACTACACCTTCAAGGACGAAGAGGGCAACCTGGGCAAGAACCTGCGCGGGCAGCTCCTGGTCAAAGGACGCTGCGTCATGCAGGGCTACTGGAACCACACCGACGCCTCCGCCAAAACCATGGAGAACGGCTATCTGAACACCGGCGACGTGGCCCATGTGGACAAGGACGGATACCTCTTCATCCACGGCCGCAACAGCTCCATGATCGTGACCTACGGCGGCGAAAAATTCCACCCAGAGGCCATTGAGGACGCCGTGAAGGCCTCCCCCCTCATCAGCGAGGCCATCGTCATCGGCGAGAAGTGCAAGAGCGCCTACATCTGCGTGAACGTCCCCAAGGAGCTCCGCGACAAGTATGACGGCAACCCGGACGAGCTGCACCGCCTGCTGAAGGCGGACGTCCAGGCCCGCACCGCGGACCTGACCAGCTACATGAAGCCCAAGGATGTGCTGCTGCTGCCCGACTTCTCCGTGGACGACGGCACCATGACCGCCACCCTGAAGGTGCGCCGCTACAAGATCAAGGAGCTCTACCGCGACCGGATCGAGGAGTTCCTCGCCCACAACGGCGAGGAGATCGCCGTCAAGAAGAACCTGGTGGTCCCCTCCAGCCGAATCGTGGAATCCCTCAACAAGGAAGACGTGGTCATCGGAGTGAACAACACCCTGAAGTAGCCTCTCCGCGGCCCTCCTCCCTCCCGCAACCCGCCACCCCTTCCAAGCAACCGCAAGGAACCATGCCCATGACTCGCGAAGAGCTCCTCGGCAAAGTGTCCGCCGCCCAAGAGCGAGTGGAACACTTGAGGGGGTATCTTTGACGTCGCCGGCAAACGGCAGCGTCTGGAACTCCTGCAGGCCACCATGGCCCGCCCCGACTTCTGGTCCTCCCGGGAGAAATCCCAGCCCGTCGTCGACGAAGTCAGCCGCCTGAAAAACACCCTGGATCCCTTCCAAAAAGTGGTGGCCCAGGCCGACGACCTCTCCGCGCTGGCGGAACTGGCCGCCGAGGAGGGGGACGGATCGCCCCTCTACGGGGAGGCGGACCAGGCCGTCCAGGACCTGGCCCAGGCGCTGGACCGCCTGGAGCTCGTCAGCTTCCTCTCCGGGAAGATGGACGGGAAAAACGCCATCCTCACCATCCGCGCCGGCGCCGGCGGCACCGAGTCCTGCGACTGGTGCGGCATGCTGGAGCGCATGTATCTGCATTGGTTTGACAAGCGGGGCTTCGGCTTCCTCGTCAACGACATGCAACTGGGGGACGAGGCAGGCGTCAAAGTCATGACCATGACCGTCACAGGCCCCTTCGCCTACGGATATCTGAAGTGCGAAAAGGGCGTCCACCGGCTGGTGCGAATCTCCCCCTTCGACGCCAACAAGCGCCGGCACACGTCCTTCTGCAGCGTGGATGTGCTGCCGCAGGTGGACGACGACATTGACATCGTGGTCAACGAAAAAGACCTCCGCGTGGACACCTACCACTCCTCCGGCGCGGGCGGCCAGCACGTGAACAAGACCTCCTCCGCCGTGCGTCTGACACACCTCCCCACGGGCATCGTGGTAGCCTCCCAGTCCGAACGCTCCCAGCACCAGAACCGGGAGATCGCCATGCAGCTGCTCAAGGCGCGTCTCTACCAGATAGAGGAGGACAAGCGGAATGCGGCGATCCAGCAGGCGGACGCGGAGAAGGGCGACAACGCCTGGGGGAACCAGATCCGCTCCTACGTCCTGCAGCCCTACCAGCTGGTCAAAGACCTTCGCACCGGCTACGAGACCTCCAATGTCTCCGCAGTGCTGGATGGCGACCTGGATCCCTTCATCAACGCCTTTCTCCGGATGGGGTCCCCCGCCAAAAACTCCTTCCGGGACAGTGCAGACGAATAGCGCCGCCGCCAAACACGACACGCGACACATCCCGTCGAAAGGCGGCTTCCTCCATTGCCAAGGGGGTGGTCGCCTCCGGCGGGGTTTTCTTTTTCGGGGAACAAACGGAAATCGTCCGTGGCGGAGCTTTGCAAGAGAGGGGGAAACAGTTACATTTATCCCCGCGTTTTCACCAGGCAAACGGCATCCCCCATCCCCTGGTGCGACACCGTTTTTGGATTCCCTGACGCAACGAAGAGACCCCCACCCCACACCCTTCAACCAAACAAGGAGCGCAAAGAGCCATGGGCTGCTGCAAGAACAAGGAAATCGTCAAGAAGGCCATCAACACCGTCCGGCTCCTGGCCGCCGACGGCGTGCAGAAGGCAAACTCCGGCCACCCCGGCATGCCCATGGGCAGCGCGGACTACGCCTTCACCCTCTGGGCGAAGCACCTTCGCTTCGACCCCTCCCGCCCCGAATGGCTGGGACGCGACCGCTTCGTGCTCTCCGCGGGACACGGCTCCATGCTGCTGTACTCCCTGCTGCACCTCTTCGGCTACGACGTCACCCTGGATGACCTGAAGAACTTCCGCCAGCTTGGCAGCAAGACCCCCGGACACCCCGAGCACGGACATACCCCCGGCGTCGAGGTCACCACCGGCCCCCTGGCCTCCGGACTGGCCAGCGCGGTGGGCATGGCCATCGGCCTGAAGCAGCTGGCCGCCCGCATCCAGGCCCCCGAGGCCCTCTTCCAGAAGCAGAAGGTCTATGTGGTTTCCGGCGATGGATGCATCATGGAAGGCACCAGCCACGAGGCCTGCTCCCTGGCCGGGCACCTGAAGCTGAACAACCTGATTCTTTTCTACGACGACAACAAGATCACCATCGAGGGAAATACCTCCCTGGCCATGAGCGAGGATGTGGGCGCGCGTTTCGCCGCCTACGGCTGGAATGTCCTGAAGATCAACGGACAGTGCCCCCGCCAGATCGACGCGGCCATCACCCTGGCGCAGACGAGCCAGGACAAGCCCACCATCATCATCGGCACCACCACCATCGGCTACGGCGCCCCCAACCTGGCCGGCACCGCCAAGAGCCACGGCGCCCCCCTGGGAGAAGACGAACTGAAGGCCACCAAGGCCGCCCTGGGCTTCAACCCCGAGGAGACCTTCGCCGTGCCCGCCGAGGTCCGCGAGCTCTGCGACAAGCTCATCGCCGACAAGAAGGCCGACGCCGCCCAGTGGGACGGCGATTTCGCCGCCTGGCAGAACGCCAATCCCGAGGGGAAGGCACTGCTGGACGCCATCGTCTCCAAGGCGATGCCAGCCGACCTGGAAAAGCAGCTCCTGGCCGCCGTCCCCCAGAAGGACGTGGCCTCCCGCGCCTCTTCCGGCGCCATGATCCAGGCGGCCGCCAAGGCCATCCCCGCCCTGGTGGGCGGCTCCGCAGACCTGGCGCCCTCCAACAACACCTACATGAAGGAAATGGGCGACTTCTCCGCCGGGAACCGCGCAGGCCGAAACTTCCACTTCGGCATCCGCGAGCTGGCCATGGGACTCATCTGCAACGGACTCTCCCTCACCTACGCCCTGCCCTTCAGCGCCACCTTCATGGTCTTCTCCGACTACATGAAGCCCGCCATCCGGCTGGCCGCCCTCCAGAAGCTCCACCAGGTCTATGTCTTCACCCACGACTCCTACGCCGTGGGCGAGGACGGCGCCACCCACGAGCCCATCGAGCAGCTGGCCATGTTCCGCAGCCTCCCCGGCGTCACCCTCCTGCGCCCCGCCGAATCCCACGAGGTCGCCCTGGCCTGGGCATACGCCCTGAAGACCGACCACCCCGTGGTCCTCTCCCTCACCCGCCAGGCACTGCCCAATCTGCCCCAGGAGGTCGTGGAGAAGATGGATGTCTCCAAAGGCGCCTACGTGGTCTCCTCCGACGCCGACTTCGAGGCCATCCTCATCGGCTCCGGCAGCGAGCTGGCCGCCTGCGTGGCCGCCGCCGACGCCCTCCGCGCCCAGGGCAAGAAGATCCGCGTGGTCTCCATGCCCTCCTGGGACCTCTTCGACGCGCAGAGCGCCGAATACAAGGAGAGCGTCCTGCCCGCCAGCTGCGCCAAACGCGTGGCCGTGGAGGCCGCCTGCACCATGGGCTGGAGCAAGTACGTGGGCGACAAGGGAATCGTCATCGGACTGGACCACTTCGGCGAATCCGCCCCCTACAAGGTCCTGGCCGACAAGTACGGCTTCACCCCCGAGAAGGTGACCGCCACCGTGGCCAAGTATCTGGCATAGTCGCCTGAACACTCCACGAGAACGCAAAACGCGCCGTCCTGCACCGGGAGGAGTCCCTCCCAACGCCAGACGGCGCGTTTTTCATTTTCCCCCAAAACAGGTGTCCAAAGCGCCGCAAGGGAAAATGGCAATCGCGCGAATCCCCCCGTGCGTCCAAGGCCAGAATGCTTGTTGCCTATTGGCTCCCCCCCCAAAAAACGTCCGGACTGGCCCGCGGCGGCGGGGATGTCGCGTTTCAGCCGGCCTTCCGGCGGCGGTGTTTTCGCACCAGCCGGAGAAGCCAGACGCGTTGCCGTTTGCTAGTAATGAGGAGTGCGACGGCGGCGAAGGCGACAGGGACCGCGAGGATGGTGCAACTCCCCAGATGCCGGAGGGCGATGCTTCCTGCGAAAGCGCCAAACAGGAAGACGGCAATGACGGCATAGTAATGGAAGGCCTTTCGGAGTTCGTTGGGCTCTTGTCCCCGGAGTCCGCGGAAGAGCGCCTCGCTGCCACTGCGGAGATTTCCTGTGCACATCGTGGAGGCGAAGGGAAGCCCGCGGACTCTTCGGAAGGTCTGGACCTGCATGGCACAGAGGAAGGAGATGGCGGTGTTCGCCACGAAATCCAGAGTCCCGCAGGGGATGAACGCCACAATCGTGACCAGGGCGATTTCACAGGCCAGCACGGTCTGATGCCAATAGTTCCGGGCGTTCCCCGTGAGACGGTCGTGGATGCCGCACGCCGCCAGGACTCCGAAGGCGTATGCGGTGATGGCCAGCAGATACTTTCCGCAGGAGGCCCACTGCCCATTGGAGAGATTCAGCCCCAACAGGACAATATTCCCCGTGACGGCGTTGGCGAAGACGTGTCCGCGGTAGAGGTAGGAATAGACGTCCAGGAAGCCTCCCGCCACACTTAAAAGCAATGTGGCGGCCAATTCCTCCGCCTTCTGGGCTTGGTCATTTAGATGCATTGGCAAAAAGAGGGCGCCCTGTGGGGGACGGGGCGATTGTTTGTGGGGAGGGGATGGTGCAACACCCCCCCACTTGACGACGGGGGCCGCATTGCATGCGCTTTTGCGCACGGTGCGCACTCCGGCGCCACGGGCGGTGAAACAATGGAATCAAGTGCCCAGACTTGCTGTCTGGCAGCACAATATCAGTCGTTTTTACCAATCGTCGAAGAACCAGTATTCCGCACCCTATTGCAGCACCCAGAACTCGCCGGCGTCGATCATCGGGGCGGTGATCACCAACCGCCCGTCGGCGTCCTGCACCACCGGCAGTTCCGCGCCATCCGAAGCCCGGGTGACACGGCTGACGCCCTCCAGTGCCAGCGCCAGTTCCACCTCATGCAGCGGCACCGGCGGCAGCTCCGGCTGGGCATTGACCACCGCCAGGATCTTCGTCTTCGGCTCCCGCGTATCCAGAAGGATGACCTCCGTGGAGGAATGGAGATTCTTCGCGGCCTTCAACGGCGTGGTGGTGAATTCCTCGATGATTGCCCCCAGGAAGCCCTCCTGGGACGCCTGGGAATAAAGCCAGACCCCCGAAGCGATATAGACACACCTGCCCTTCCCGTAGGGATGCACGCTCCACCCCACATACGGCGTCTTCTTCCCCGGCGGATCCGAATGGATGGACGCATAGTGATCGGGATCCCGGGCGGGATACAGCGGCTCCCAAAGACCGCCACGGACCTCGGTATCCGCCGCAGGCAATGCCAATGTTGCCGGCGAGAAGACATAAATCAGCCCCCCGGGGGTCTCGGTGTAGTTGACGGCATTGCCCTCGTGCTTCTGGTAGTGCACCCCCATGACATCCGCCAGACCGAAATCACCGGAGGTCGCCCCATTCTCGTCATAGAGGCTGGTGTTCTCCGTGACCACCAGCGTGCCGCCCTTGTCCACGAATTCCCGCAGACGCTGCTGTTCCGCCAGAGAGAGATAGGCGCCGTTGCCCAGGAAAATCGTATCCAAGCCGGCGAAATCCGTGGTGGATTCCGTGGCAACCCGCCAGAAACGACGCTTGCGGGTCAACATCTTGGAGAGCTCCAGCGCCTCGTCCACGCAGGGATTCTTGCGCACGGACATGTTATTGGCGTCGTTCTCGTTGAAATCCGCCAGCCTCACCCCATTCCACCGGGGATCCACGCAGCTGGTCATGGAGAAGTAAACGCCCACATTTCCCGACAGAACGGGCTCCCATTCCTCCGCGCATCTGCGGAAGGGCGCCAGCCGCTCCTGGATGCCATGGAGCCGACGATAGAAGCGCTCCTCCAGAGTGCCGTCGGGATTGATGGCGTCGATGAAAAAATAGGCGCCGCCATTGGCCAGGGTGGTCAGCGCGCAGAAGAAGAGCTCGTCGTCGGATTTGGTGGAAGTGTGGTCCACGAGGCTAACACACCGGGAGGTCATGAACTCGTAGGGTTTCGCCTGGGAATACTCATTCATCACCTTCACCGCAAAACGCTGGTGGTTGCGGTCGCCGTAGAAATCCCCCGAGGTGTAGCTGCTAGCCAGCGCAATCCCCGTGCTCTGTCCCAGCAGCCATCCGTGCAGCACTGGCGAGAACTGGTGTACCACCGCGGCTTCCGGACGGATGGAATGCACGAAATCCGTCATCTTCCGGGCAAAATCCGCCATGCTCCGTTCCCGGAAACGCTGGAAGGCCACCCAGGCGGGATCCCGCCAGTCCATGACCTCGGGAATCTCCAGCCCCGTCGCCTTGCGGAACTTCCCCCGACAGGCCTCGCAACAGCAGATCATGGGCCAGAAGGTCATGTCCAGGAAGATTCCCGCAACGGGATACTGGAGGATTTCGCGGACCTGCTCCTGGTGGAAATGGACGGTGTCGGGATGGTTCGGACAAACGAAATGATAGCGCCCCGAATGGTCCCGTCCGTGGATGTCTTCACAATGGGCCTCGGGAATGGACTTCGCGGCGTCATTATGGTAAATCAAGGTGTAGTAAGCCACGGGGACGATGCCACGCTTCGCCACCGCGTCCACCGTCTCTCCGAAGATGTCCCGTGTGCCAATCCCCCGATGGACATGGCCGTGCTTTGTGGGATAGTAGCAGTTTCCGTTGTGGTCGCAGGCGTAGATCATGGAACTCTCCGCCCCGCCCAACGCCATCATCTCGGCATACCGCAGAGGATCGTAGGCCGCCAATGCCCCGTCGGCCTCGTCGGAAATATGGCAATCCACCAAGAAACGCGACCGACACCGCAAAATATCCGCCAATCCAGACATGTGTTTATTGAAACCTCCGCCAATTACCCGCTTACAGGTATTCTGCCCCCGGACGAGAAAGGGGCATCGGACGAAAGGATACAAGCTTTATGCGGATTCCATCAGAGAAAACGCATTGCTTCGTTGGAACAAGCTGCAGACGCCTAAACAAAGAACAAAACAGCCCTCAAGGCCGATGATGGACTTCGAGGGCTGTGAAAAATGCGTGGTCGGAGCAGGGGGATTCGAACCCTCGACCTATTGGTCCCAAATCTTCAGAGAAAACGGGGGTTTTACCTAGGATTTACCCAGGGAACGGCACCGCGCGTTGGGGAAATTATTTCCTAGGTAAATAAACATGTTGCGGGGGAAAAAGTCCCCACATTTTTCCCCACGTTTTTAGCGGTCCTTCAGGGGGGTCCAATCGGGGAGGCTCGCTATGTAGTGCGCGACGGAATCCATCGAAATCAGGCAACGTCCGCCCGTGGCGCCCTTTCCGATTTTCTTCCCTTTCAGAGCGCCCTGGCGCATCAGGCGAAAGACGGTTGACTTGGTGAGGGAGAGCTGGTCGGCAACCTCCCGAACAGAGATGAACCTGGTCGGGCGGTCGCCGTTTTCGAGGGTCCGCACGGCGGTGAGAAGCTGCTGGAGGGAGGTGTCGTACGGCAGCAACAAAGAATCTACTGCCATTTCAATGGCTTTCGGGATTTCCTTCATTTTTTTTGCTCTTTTTTTGGTGGTCGAAGGGTCACAGTTTTCGTTTGCGATAGTCGCGGAGTTTCTTCCGTGCCTTTTCGGGGTTTAACCAGTACTTGCGTTTATTCTTCTTCAAGATTCTTTCGCGGTTCTTGAGGTAGTATCTGTGGGCGGCTTCTTTTTTTGCTTCGGCTTTGGTGAGGTACCGCGCGTGGTTTATGTCGCTGATGCGGAGGTCCCGTTCGGTTTTTACGGGGTGTTTGGTGTCGAGGTAGTATTTCCGCCAGTAGTAGTCATCGAGGAGAAGCATTGCAAGAGCCCGCCAGCCCAGGATGGCGTCCGGGGGGAGTTCGTGGATCTTTGCGGGGTTTCTCCATTTCGGAATGGCTTTTGGCATGGGGGGATTCCGTTGGCAGGGTGTTTCTTGTGCACTCAAGGAAGCGCCAAGGACTCGTCGGCCTTGCCCTACTGTGGATCTCCCTTGTCTTTGTCTGCAATGCCGACCTGGCATTCGGAGATCTTTTCCCATTCCGGTGGCTGGACGCCACCAGGGCAGAACCCGGGAAAGGATTTCCTCAATGTCGTCGTGTCACAAATTCGGATATAGGAGCATTCCAGCTCTCCGAATCCCTCCTCCTTGCATCTGGCGCAACGGAAAAATTCGCGGTTTTTCACTTTTGGGTCTCCTGTTTTCGTTTTCTTCTTTATCCCTCCACCAGGGCAGACTCTTCTTCCTGGTGGTTGTCGTGGCTTCTGAAGGCCGCATGCCGCGCGCCGTATGCCGCGACCTCCAGTGTATCTCTTGCCTCAGAGAGGTGGAGCGCTTTCCATTCTGGGTTATCGAGGCATGCCAGGGCATTGGAGATGGCGTAAAGCGCCATGTGGATGCCGGATTCTTCCACGGGGACGGCGGCGGCCGCCGCGCGGACCATCTCGGCAGGGGTTTCGCACTTGTTGTCAATGTGTTTTTTCTTCGGCTTCATTGTGTTGTCTCTTGTTTGTGTGTCAGAGTTGGGAGAGGATTCCCCGTGGACGGGTCATATCAGTAGAGGTCTGGACCCCGGTATGAAGGAAGGCCGGCAAACGGGTCGGTGCTTCCACGGTGGTGGCGTGCGTTACTGGTCGCGGGGCTTTTACAAGGACAACCCTAAGAACCTCGTAAAAGTCTCCCTGCCGCCATCGCCGCCCATGGGGAATGAGTTAGGATTTAAGTGATTTTTTCGCCGGGGAGTGTTTGCCAGGTGGAGAGTTCCCACAGGTCCTCGGCGGTTTTTGGGGTGCAAGTTATGTGGTAGATGGTCAGCTCCACGGCCGCCCTCCCGTGTGGGAGGTTGGAGAAGTAAGCGGCGCAGAGTTTCTGCAGCTCTTCCTCGGTCCGAAGGGGGAGGAAGATCCGGAGTCCGTGGCCTATACGGGCCGCTTCGCGGACAATGGAAAGCACCTGGTTGTCGGCGGCCATCCTGCGTGGGTCTGCCTTATCCAGCCGGAAATAGTCCGGTTGGATAAGCTGCAGCGCCAGGAACACGGGATCGTCGTCCAGTCGGCACGGCGGGAGTGGAATGGCGGCCATGACGGAGGAGATCCCACGGTAAAGGATCATGGAATGGGGCTTGGGGGGCTTCACGCCTCGTCTCCGTCATGAAGAAGAACGGCGCGGTGGGTCTCCACCACGGGTTCACGCCTGGCGTTTCCGGCTTCGTCTTGGGAGTAATCGATGTGGAGCTTGCCGGCGCAGACGATTCGGTCGCCCTTGTTCAGTGTCATGGCGGCGTCGATGTACTCCTTGCCAATGACTTTCGCAGAGATGTAGATAGTGGAGACGCGCTGGGTGGGCTGACCATTCGCGTCGCGACTTCTGCGGACTTCCTGGCATGCCAAGCGGAGGCGGACCACACGGAAGCCGGACTTTGTGGCGAAGATATAGGGGAGTTCCTGGAGGGTTCCGGAGACGGTGACGCAGTTGATGTCGTCGTGAGTTGCCATGGGTGTGTTCCTTTGTGGTTAGAAGGGATGTGTTTCTTGCTGCTGTTCGTCTTGTGGGGTGGCGGAAAACTTCTTTGCAAGGTTGCGGAAGCCGCGGGTGCGGCCTTCCGCTTCGGAAAGGCGGGTGACACGGACACCGAAGGTGGAAAGGACGGCGGTGGCGAAGGAGGTGGAAGAACGAAGGCGAAAGCCGTTGTCCAGGAGGAAGCTCTTGTAGTGTTCGTATGCTTGTGCCAGTGGGAGGAAAGCGCCCTCCTCCCGCTCGTAGTTGGTGAGGAGGTAGTCCTTGTCGGGGTCGCAGTTCATCTGGTGCTCGGTCTTGACGCGGAGCATCTCTGCGGTCTCCGGGAAGGTGGTGTATTGGCGGAGCTTGCCCAATCCCTGGAGGGCGAAGTTGAAGATCCCCGGGAGCTCAGAAGGGAGGAAGCTCTCTTCGATATTCTTGACCTGTGCGTTGGTGCCGCGGAAACGCTGCAGAAACGGCAGGATTCGGAGGCGGTCCCAGATGCCTTCGGACTTGTCGAAGAACTTCGGCAGCGTGTTCGTGGCGAAGACGTGTCGGGCGATGCACCGCGCCTTGCAGACATCGCGGCCCTTGCGCTCGCAGTCGATGGGCTCGCCGGAGATGGAGTCCTTGAAGTCGCCTTCTATGTAGCGGAGACGCCCCTGGGGGTCGTCGCTGGGGAGCTCGCCGACGATGTTGACCAGTTTTTCCGCCAGCGGCCACGTCTGGAAGCGTTCGGCGAATTTTAGAAGGGGGACGTGGCAGCAGTTCTCTTTTCCCACCACAGCCTCAAGAATGCGGAGGAAGGTGGTTTTCCCGGTTCCCGCGTCTCCGAACAGGAAGAAGCAGACATTAAAGGAGGTGTCGGGGACCAGGCAGAGCCCCATCAACATCTGGAGTGTCTCCTGCATGGCGGGGGCGGGTTGTGTAGTGCGGAGCCACGCCATAAACTTCGGGCAGGTGGCATTGGGGTCGTAGGAATAAGGCATGGCGTAAGTCGCCAAAAGGTCCGCAGTGCAGGGGCGCGTGTAGGTGCCTGACAGCTCCTTGGATGGCGTGCCGCCACGGGAGTCTTCTTCCAGATGAACACGGGCGGCGGTCTCGATGTCCACCACGCAGTTGGCGGTGGGGACCCAGCCGCGTGCGGAAGAGCGGTCGTGTATCCAGGAGGGGGCTTCCAGTTCCTGGGGGACCCAGCAGATGTTCGCGGAGCGCAGGTTCATGGCGGTATTGCGGACGGCACCCATGGTTGGCTGGAGGGCGAATTGTTCCTGGATGTCTGGCCCTTGGAGGAAGGCCACCAGTTGCCCCTCGAGGTCGGAGTCCACCATCTGGGCGTACGAATGTCCGTCGAAGAGGTACCAGCTCTGGCGCCAGAAGCGGAGCGTGGGGATTCTCTTGTGGAGGTAGTTCTGGAGGAATGCGGCGGCGGCACCGGCATAGTCGGCGGAGCGGCGCCCTCGTGGTGCGCGGGGCTCCTCTTCACCAGTCTCGCTGGCGGGTTGCGCAGGTCTTCCAGTCTGTCGGGCTTTCTGCTGCCTTTTGGCTTCTTCTGCCTTTTCCAGTGGTGCCCAGGCGGCCGGACGGGGGAAGTGCTGCCAATCCCGGGCATTGGCGAGGGCGTTGGTCATTAAGGCCCGGAATTCCTCTGGACGGTCTGCCAGCGCCATCCAGGCGTCGGAGGGGTCTTTGTATCCTGGCAGGGAGAAGAAGAGCATGCGGTTCAGCTGGCGGGTGCCTTTCCCACAGCCATCTTCCCCCGTGAGGCGCCGGAAGAGGTTGAAGCCGCCACAGTCGGATTCGATGTGGACAAAGACAGCGGGCTTCTCGGGGCTCCCGTATTGCGCCAGCACGGGGTCGTCGCGCAGTGGGTTGAAGTTGCTGACGCCAGGCATGCCCAGTGCCGGATAGCCTGCCGCCCAGAGGGTGTGGCAGTCGCTCTCGCCCTCCACCAGGATTACGAAGGAGCGCTCCGGTGGCTGGCGCCAGAGGCCATAGAGGGAGAGCGAGTTGCCAGCGATATCCCACAAAAACCGTTTTGGCCCATCGGGGGAGGTCTCCTTCCGGATCATCATGCGCTTGCGGGTGCGAGTCAGGCGGCCGTCAGCATCGAAGTATGGAATCAAGACGCAGGGATGGGTCTTCCCTGTGGCGCGGGTGGTGTGGTCGCCGTCCTTCAATCCGAAGGACTGCAAGGTCTGCAGGGGGATCTTCTTGTAGTCGGCATATTCTTTGAGGGTGCAGCCATAGTAGCGCTGGCGGGGCTGTGCCCCCGGCATATCCGACCAGGTGAGGCCAATGGCGCGAACGACGGCTTCCTGGGAACACCCGGCGAAGCAGTGGAAGAGGAGCTTCCCAGAGTCCAGGAGGGTGACATGGAGACTGGCGTTCTTGTCTTCATGGGCGGGACAACACGCTGTCCAGTCCCCCGGCTGGTTTTGGCGGACTCCCTGAATGCGGGATAGGATTTCCTCTGGTGTCATTGTTCTTGCTTCTTGTCGTCCAGGAAGATGGCCGCTTCCTTTGTCAGCTTGCGTGCCATGTCGGCGCATATCCGCCTGGCGATGGCGCTGCACCAGGTCTTGAGGGACGCCTTTTTAGGGTGGAAGGTGGCCATGCGCGCCAGACACCGGATGGTGGTCTCCTGAATGGCGTCGTCCATTTCCCGCCATGGGAGGCGTCCAGAGGCGCATGCCGCCCGCACTGTCTGCCTCGCCATCTCCAAAAGGAGGCTGGCAAGGAGCTCCGCCTGAAAGGAGGTCGCCTTTCCGGCGGCGTATCGCGCCGCCAGTCGTTCCGGATGTCCCTGCGCCATGTCGCCCTACTCCATGTCCGCCCACGCGGGATCAGGCTCCGCCTCCCAGCCGGGAGGACATTCGCCGTCGTATGCTCCGCCAAAGGCGTCGCGGCTGTGCGCGTATGCGTCATGGTCCCAGCATTCGCAAATGCCAAAGAACCAGAGCAAGCCCCAGAAGGTGAAGACTAAGATGGCCAGAAGGATGGTGGATATGTTTGTATTCATATCTTTAGCTAGAGTTTTTGCGCTTCTTTCAGGATGAGAGCTCGAAGGGTGTCTGCTTTCGTCTTGCGACTTTGTGCAAGCATGATCTTTTTAAGTAGCGATATCTCTTTCTGGGTAGCCTTGAAGCCTACGTAGGTCGTCTTTCCCATTTTGTCCTCCTGCTTTTATGAAAGCAGGTATAAAATATACTCATATTCATATTTTACAAGCGCGTTTATAGAAAAATATAGAAAAATTGGTACATTCTCCTTAAGGAGGAACAATAATGCTTTCTGATGAAGTGATAAAAGCTATTAAGGCAGAGTATGATAGTGGAAAGACCCAGTGTGAGCTGGCAAAGGCGCATGGCGTGACCCAGACCTACATCCATTGTCTTCTGAGTGGGAAAAGCCCTGCGAGCGGCATAAGCCTTGGCACCCTGCAGAAGATGTTTCCCCGTGCGCGGTTAGACTTAAAGGGTGGCGGTGGTCCTGTCCAGGTGATGCAGAACTGTGGCAACGGGAATCACCAGACGGCGGGAGAAGCCGGGAATGCGGGGGAGGAGATGAAGCAGCGCGCTGTGGAAGCGGTGCTGGGCATGGAGGGTATTCCGGACGACGTGCGCACCAAGGTGCTCCGGGAACTAATGAAGCTATAAGGGGCGAAATATGAAGCGCCGGGAAGGAGGGGGCAAGGATATTCGCGTGTCCCTGCCGCTGGCGACAAGCCCAAAGGCTTCTGCACACGACGCGAAAAGGCACTCCGCCGGGGGGCCGTTCCCCGGGTATGTGCTCTGCTCCACCGCACCATATAGGAGCGCCCAAAACGCCCAAGGTTTTAAAACAGCGTACGAGAAAATTCATAATTACTGATAAATATTAGTATATTTTACACATATCTATCTAATAAATACTCTATGCTTTTAACATCGCGCGCGCGAATTGCCTGCGCGTGCGCGCGTACGCGTATATGTGAAGCAAAAATACGCCTTTCCTGTATATATCCCCATCTCGCACGGGTGCGGGCGCGCCCGCGTTATTAGTACACGATATATAAAAATATTCGCGCGTACGCAGGTAGCCTCCCCCTTTGAAGGGGGGGAGGATGTCATTTGCACCGTGTCCCCCAAAAAGACTGTCGCCTCGCCCAGAAAACTCCCTCCCGCCCCATCGTTTCCCTGCTTTCGTGCGGATTCAAGGGGGCCGAATAGGTTCTTCCGCCCCCACCCCCACCCCTCCGAGGCTCGGCCGGAAAAGTCACTTTTTGATACAGACTTTCTTTTATAACCACCTGCGCCGCAAAAAAAATCCATGCTTGTCAAGCGGCAAGAATATCATCTGCTCCGTATATCCGCCAAAGACCTTCAGCCGGGCAAGTTTTTGAGGAGCAGACATGACAGTGGAAAACAAGATAAAGGGACCTACCGTATGGACGACAATAGGAGCGGGGGGGTTGCCACGTGGGACTTAGAGAAATTTCAAGAGCAGGCAAAGCAGCTGGCGTTGGCACTTCTGTATCTTCTCTCCCTCGCACTTACGAAGAGATAAAGGAGGCGGCGGCGAGGCGGAGTGCGGAAGCCAGTGCGAAGGGGCGCGACATTGGCCCGATCCCACCTATTGTTGACCGGCAACGGCGTGATCGATGCCGGGAGGACCTCGGGTTGTTTCTGAAGACCTACTTTCCAGGCATGTTTCCGAAGGAATGGTCCAAGACCTTTCATCTGGACACCATCCACGCCATAGAGGAATCCGTCCGGCATGGCGGACAGTTCGCCCTGGCGCTTCCCCGTGGGTCTGGGAAAACAACCATTTGCAAATATGCGGCCATCTGGGCGGTCCTCTTCAATTATCGCCACTTCGTGGTGGTCATCGGCAATGACCAAGGCGCCTCGCTGGACATCTTCAACTCCATCAAGATGGCATTCGAGACCAACGACCTGCTTGCGCAGGACTTCCCCGAGGTCTGCTATCCCGTGGCGGCCCTGGAGGGCATTGCAAACCGGTGCGCCGGCCAGCTGTGCCAGGGGATGAACACCCATATCCGATGGACCGACACGCTGGTATTCCCGACCGTCCCTGGAACTGAAGTTGCCGGCAACGCCATCACCACGGCCTCCATTACCGGGAGGATCCGTGGCATTTCCTTGGCGACGGCTGACGGGCGAAGCATTCGCCCCGATTTTGTCATTATCGACGACCCCCAGACTTTCGAGTCTGCCAGGAGTCTTTCGCAAGTCTCCCAGCGGCTCTCTATCATCCAGGGTGACATCTGCGGCCTTTCCGGCCCTGGAACCAAGATCACCGCTGTTATGCCATGCACAGTCATTCGGCCCAACGACGTCGCCGACCAGCTCTTGGACCGCAAGGAACACCCCGAATGGCACGGCCGCCGCTATGGACTTCTGGACGGCTTCCCCGAGAACCTCCCCCTTTGGCAGCGCTATTGGGAAATTCGCGCGTCCGAAATGCGGGAAGATGACCGTGAACACCGTGGGTCAAATGCCTTCTATGTCCTGAACCGCTCTCAGATGGACAAGGGGGCCCAGGCGGCCTGGCTGGAGAATTTCGACGCCGACGAGGTGTCCGCCCTCCAGCATGCCATGGACATCTACTTCCAGAACAAGGCCGCATTTTATGCCGAGTATCAGAACGACCCACAAGCCGCCGACCAAGGCGGCGAGGAGCAGCTTTCTGACGACGATGTCCTCGACCGGCTGGACGGTCTCCCCCGGGGCTTCGTCCCCGCCGACACCGCGCGCCTTACCATGGCGGTTGACGTCCAGGCGAATGTCCTTTATTGGCTGGTTCTTGCGACCTCTCCGGACTTTTCCGCACGCGTGGTGGACTATGGCGTCTATCCGCCACAATTCCAGCAGGTATTCGACACGCGCACCGCCTCCCCCACTTATGGCGACGTCTTTCCCGGCTCCCCCGAGGCGTCCCTGCGCAACGCCCTGGAAATCTGCATTCTCCCGCTGCTGGACAAGACCTTCCTCACCGATGCCGGCGTGGCGCTCAAGATCTCCCGGTGCTGCATTGACGCCGGCTGGCAGACGCAGACCGTTTACGACTTCTGCAAAGACTCCCGGAATCCCGCCCTTATGCCCTCCCGCGGCCTGGGTCTCAACGCCACCTCCCGCCCCATTTCCGAAAGCCACCGCCGGCCGGGCGAGGTCCTTTCCAAATACGAGTGGCGCATCTCCCAGGCAAAGGGGCAAGCCCGCCTCCGGGTCATGTATTACGACGCGAACTGGTGGAAGTCCTTTGTGCGCTCCCGCTTCCGGACAAGCCGCGCGGAGCCCGGGCATCTCACTGTTTGCGGCGACTCCATCCAGGGGCGCGAGCGCCTCTTCGCCTCCCACATCACCGCAGAATTCTCCCGCGAGGACATCTCCGGGTCGCGCCGGTGCGATGTGTGGAAACTCATTCCCGGCCGCGAAAACCATTGGCTTGACTGCCTTTCCGTCTCCTGTGTCGCCGCCAGCGAACAGGGCGCCGCACTCATCATCAACCCCCCGACCGCCGCCGGGAAGGAGGCCACGCCATACCATCCCCCAAAAAAGCCCGCAGCCCCTGTCGCGCCTCGCTCATATACCCAGGCGCGCAAGGTCTACACCACCGCCAAACGCTACTAAAGCGCGCTCCCAAAAAATCAGAATATCATTTGCCCCGTATATACGGCAAAGACGAAACCTGAAAAGCCCCTCCTGCAGCATAATGGCCGATTCCGCAGAAACTACCAATACTGGCACCGACATCCAGACCGCCGAAAAGAGCATTCTGGAGAACCTCGCCAGCCCCGTCCAGAGCTACGAAGTCGATGGCGAGAAGGTCACCCAGAAGGACGCCCTCAAGCAGCTTGACGCCTTGGAGCGCATGAAGGCGCACCGCGTCTCCCGCAACCCCCTTGCCGCCGTGGGATTCTTCCACCTCCCCCCTAGCTCCGGAATGCGGTAAACGATGGAATACAGGGCCGGAAAAATTTTTCTCCCCTCCGGGGACTCCGCGCGGAGACTCGTGGCGTCCTTCAACGCCGCTTCGCTTAGTGGCGACATGGTGAAGGCCTTCGCCGGAAGTGACCAGCTCTCCGCAGACGCCGCCATGCGCCGATCGGTGCGGCTCCTTATCGCTTCCAGGGCACGGAACGAGTTCGCGAACAACTCCTTCGCCTACGGCATCGTCACCACCTTGGCAAACGACACCGTGGGACGCGGCCCCCGCCTCCAGCTTCTCAACCCCGACGATGACTCCGCATATTCCCCCCGCCAGGAAGAGAAGCTCCAGCGCCGCGAGCGCCGTTTCCGTCTCTGGTGCCGGCAGGTCGGCTTTAACGACGTCCTCCGCTGCGCGCGGATCGCCAAAGCCCTGGATGGCGAGACCTTCATCCTCATGGCCGAAAATCCCGGCGCCGCCCGCGAAGTCCAGCTGCAGCCGCAAATCTACGAGACTGAGATGGTCCGCAGTGCCACCTGGAAGGACCAGCCGGACGAATTTCACAAAGGCGGCGAGCCCTACGAGGTCGACGGCATCACCTATGACCGCTACGGCAACCCCGTCTCCTACCGCTTCCTGGACGCCCATCCCGGTTCCGTCGGCGCCTTCCTGGACACCGGGCGCGAAGTCGCCGCCGCCTCCGTCATCCATTACGCAAACCGCTTCCGCGCCGGACAGCACCGGGGAATCTCCGAAATGCTGGCCGCGCTGAACATCTTCAACGACCTTCGCCGCTACTCCACTGCCGTTGTCATGGCCGCTGAGGTCGCCGCCCGAATCTCCTTCATCATTTCAAACGACCTGCCCGCCGAGGCCTACGAAGACTCCATTATCCGCGGCGAAAACGGCGAGGTGACCACCGCCCTGGACATCCAGGGCGGCCCCGCCAGCTTCCAGGACGGGCAATTCAACTCCCTGGTGCTTCCGGCCGGCTATCACGCCAGCCAGATGCAGCCACAGCAACCCACGAACAACTATGTCGCCTTCCGCGACGCGAAGATCTCCGAGGCCGCGCGCGTCTTCTCCATGCCCTACAACGTGGCCGCCGGCAACTCCTCCGGATACAACTACGCCTCCGGACGCCTGGACCATCAGGTCTATCGCAAGGCCATTTCCATCGAGCGCGGAATCCTGGAGGACACCGTCATTCTTCCTGTTTACCAGGCATGGGAACAGCGCGATCGACTCCTCCACCTCGCTGACTACAAAAACACCGACGACGCCATCCCCCAGCTTATGTGGGACGGGTTCGAGCACGTGGACCCCATCAAGGAGGCCAACGCCGCCGCCATCCGACTGGCCACCGGCACCACCACCCTCTCCGACGAATGCGCCAAGGAAGGCCGCGATTACGCCAATCTCATCCGCCAGCGCCGCCGCGAGGCCGACGCCTTCCACGCCAACGGACTGCCGCTTCCTTCCTGGTTCTCTTCCGCCGGCACACCCGCTGCTGTTCCAGAAGAAAGCGACGAAAAAGAAAAGGAATAACCACCCATGCCCAACCATCCCGACAACGCTCTCCTCCTCACCGCCCCGCTTGTCCTGGCTTCACAGGACGGCGAGGCCTCCAAGGAAACTGAATCCGCGGCCTTGCGCCACTTTCACGGGGTTGCGTATTCCGGTAGTGAGCTCTTCCAGGGATGGGCTGACGGCACCCCCATCTACCTTGACCTCTCTTCCATCAAGTTCCGCCAGCAGGTCCCGTTGATGGTCGACCACGAGTATGACGTAGACCACCGTGTCGGCCTTTGCGACGCAAAGGTCGTCGACGGCCGCCTCGAAATCGATGGCGTCATTGATGCCTCCACTCCCCGCGGCGCCGATTTGGCTGCACGTGGCGAAAAAATCCCCTGGCAGCTTTCTGTGGGCGCCGCCCCCGGTGCCATCCGCAAAGTCAAGGCCGACGAAGCCGCCGAGATCAACGGACACGAGATCACGGGGCCCGCGCTGATCTGTGTCGGCTATACCCTGCAGGAGGTCTCTATCTGCGCCATTGGAGCCGACGCTTGCACTTCATTGAATATTCAAGCTTGTTTTTCTCCTAGTTCCCACAAACCCACCAATACAGAGGACACAAAAATGCCCGAAACCATCCAGGCCTCCCAGACGGTTCCCGCCGCCAATGCCGCCATTGCCGACGGCGAGAAGAAATCCATCCTTGCGGCTGAAAAGGCACGCATTTCCGAAATTCTCAAGCTGACCCGGAACTATCCCGAGATTCAGGCGCGGGCCATTGACGAGAACTGGACTGGCGACCAGACCGCCCGTAAGGTTCTCGAGACCATCCAGGCCGCCACGCCCGCCGCCCAGTTCAACGTCAACCGCAACGAGACCATCCAGGCCGACGAGCCCGAAATGGGCGTCAACACCCTCCGCGCCGCCATGATGCAGACCGCTGGCGTCGCCGAGCAGAGCATCCTCGCCGAGTGCGGCGAAAAAGCCATGGACGAGGCTCGCAAGAGTTTCCGTGGTGGAATGGGCGTCCAGGAGCTCCTTCTGCGCGCCGCCAAGCAGTCCGGCGCCGACTTCGGCTATAAGGCTACCATGGGCAACGTGGGCGCCATCCTCAAGGCCGCCGCCGCATCCACCATCGACGTGGGCGGCATCCTGGGTGGTGTCATCGACCGCCGACTGGCGGAGGGCTTCACCGCCGAGGACCAGTCCTGGAGAGAGGTCGCCGAAATCATCTCCGTCAAGGACTTCCGCGCCATCGAGACCTATCAGCTTATCTCCGGTGGCTCTTTCCAGAAGGTCACAGACGGCGGCGAGCTCAAGAACGGCACCCTCACCCACTCCGAGCGCGCCAACCAGGCCGACCTCTATGGCGAGATTCTCACCCTCACCTTGAAGGACATCATCAACGACGACCTCAACGCCTTCTCCCGCATCCCCTTCCTCCTGGGACAGGACGCCGCCGTCGCCTTCAACGAAGTCTTCTGGAAGGAATTCCTCGACAATACCGGCTTCTTCACCGCTGGAGACGGCAACCTGGTGACTTCCGCGCCCTTCGGCGTGGATGGACTGGGCTCCGCCCTGGCCGCCTTCCGCTCCCTCCGCGACGAGGGCGGACACCGCATCGGCGGCCAGCCCGTGAAGGTGCTGGTCCCCCCCGAACTGGAGGCCAAGGCCGCCAGCCTCTACCAGTCCACCGAGGTCCGTGAGACTGGCACCACCGCCAAGGCTTACTCCACTGCGAATCCTTTCGTGGGCAAGTTCAAGCCCGTCGTGGCCCCCTACCTCTCCGACAGCAACCTCGACGGATACTCCGCCACAAGCTGGTATCTGTTGGGAGATCCCAGCCGTCGCGCCCCCATGCAGGCCGCTTTCCTCAACGGACAGCAGGCCCCCACCATCGAACGCGGAGTGCCCGCTTTCTCCCAGCTTGGCATCTCCTTCCGCGCTTATCAGGCGTTTGGCTGCGTGAAGAATGTCAAGCAGTCCGGCGTCCGCTGCAACGCCTAACCAGTCAAACCACCCCCCGCCCCGGGTTGAAATATGCCCGGGGCGCAACAGAGGAAACACACCATGAGCTTCACCTATATCAGTCAGGGTGCCGTCATTGACGTCAAAGTCACCGCCGCCACCACCGCCGGAACTCCCGTCAAGGTTGCCGCGGATTTTTATGGCATCGCCATTCGCGCCATCCCCGCCAATACCGTCGGTGCCGTCTCCGTCGAGGGCGTTTTTTCCGCCCCCGCCGCCGCCGCCATCACCGCCGGCTCCACCGTCTATCTCGACAACACCGGAAAGCTGACTAGCATCGCCGCCACTGGGGATAAGGTTGGCCTTGCCCTCACCGCCGCGGCCAGCGCCGGAGACATCGTCCAGGTTCACCTGAACAAGGGCTAATCCGCGACATGTGCCAGTCCGCCGGGGCGGAATTTGCTCCTCCTTCCTTTGGTCCCCGGCGGACCGGCCCCTTTCCCCGACTCCATGTCCATTTTCGACCAGGCTAGAATGCTCCTTCACGCCACCGCGCCAGCGGCAGCCAACCAGATCGTCTTCCTTCCACGGGACAGGGAGCCCGTCAGTCTTTCCGCCCGGTTGAAATATGCCCGGGGCGCAACAGAGGAAACACACCATGAGCTTCACCTATATCAGTCAGGGTGCCGTCATTGACGTCAAAGTCACCGCCGCCACCACCGCCGGAACTCCCGTCAAGGTTGCCGCGGATTTTTATGGCATCGCCATTCGCGCCATCCCCGCCAATACCGTCGGTGCCGTCTCCGTCGAGGGCGTTTTTTCCGCCCCCGCCGCCGCCGCCATCACCGCCGGCTCCACCGTCTATCTCGACAACACCGGAAAGCTGACTAGCATCGCCGCCACTGGGGATAAGGTTGGCCTTGCCCTCACCGCCGCGGCCAGCGCCGGAGACATCGTCCAGGTTCACCTGAACAAGGGCTAATCCGCGACATGTGCCAGTCCGCCGGGGCGGAATTTGCTCCTCCTTCCTTTGGTCCCCGGCGGACCGGCCCCTTTCCCCGACTCCATGTCCATTTTCGACCAGGCTAGAATGCTCCTTCACGCCACCGCGCCAGCGGCAGCCAACCAGATCGTCTTCCTTCCACGGGACAGGGAGCCCGTCAGTCTTTCCGCCCGCATTGGGCAGAAGACTTTCCGCTCCTATGATGGCGATGTCGTCGTCTATGTCGCCGCACGGCGATTCCTGGTGGAATTGGACGACCTTGGAGGGCACTTCCCTGCCAACGGAGACCGCATTTCCTGGAGGGGCGCCTACTACCGCCTTGGCAACCCAGACGGCGGCCCCCCGTGGCGCTGGCACGGCAATGACCGCAAGACCATCGCAGTCTATGCCACCGAGGTCGCCCAGACTTCCGCAAAGGAGGGCTAAATGGCCACCATCATGCCCGCCTTGCGTGCCGCCACCGCCTTTGCCACCGCCCTGGAGGGAACCGGCGCCGTCACCATTCCCGTGCGTGTCGCACTCGTTCCGCGCGTCTGCGAGGTGCAGGGCGAACTGGAAGGCACTATTTATGTGGTGCCTACATCACAGAGAAGCGAAAGACTTTCCCGGGGGGCTTGGCAACGAGATGTCACCATCGCAGTCATTTTCCTAGCTCCCGCCGCCTCCGAAGACGCCGCCCAGGCGCTCCTGGAGGATTTCCAGAAACACCTGGACACCGTCATGAAAGTCGGGCGCTCCCTGGGCGTGGCTTTCGTCTCTGTTTCCCAGGAGGAGCTCTTGGACGCCTCTCTTCTGGCGGACCAGGCGATCCTCCGCAGCCAGGCCGACATTAGCTGCATGCTGCTGGACAAGGTGTCATGAAGGTCAAGGTTTATACATCTGCGGCAGAAAAAATGCTGGCGCGTTTGAAGCGCACCGCAGAGGCCAAGATGCAGTCTGCACCCGTCCAGGCTGCCAAATACCTCCACAAATCCGTCCGGCATTCAATCCGCATAAGCGCACGTCCCGCCAAGCCAGGCCGCCCCGTCCACACCAGAAAGCGCGCGGTTCTGAAGAACGCCATTTCCTCCCGCGTCTTCAGGGTTTCCCAGGGTTCCCAGGTGGAGGTCGGCCTTTCCTCCGCCATGGGGAGCAAGGCTTCCCTGGTTAACATCGCCGGACTCCACGAGCACGGCGGTTGCGTTCCGCGCTTGATGCCGAATCTAAAAATCGGCTCCCTGGTTCCCATCCGGAAAGACTCATCTGCGGGAAAGCCCCCCGCCCGCTTCCATGAAATGGGGGCAGGCTATGTCTTCGCACGCGCCAAGACTCCGCAACAGGTCCACCGAGGGATTTCCCTCATGCGCCAGGCAATGCCGTCTGGGAATGCAACTTACCCCGCGCGCCCCTATTTGGCGCCTGCCCTGGAAAAGGCCATGAAAGCACCCGGTTTTCTTCGTATTTTTTCCATTAAATAGCCCCTCACAATTCACACCATAAACCACAGGAAACACCATGGAACTGAAACTCGGCTACGAATGCAAGCTCTATGTCGGCGCCACCGCCTCCTCCGCCCCCAATGCCGGCTCTGAGATGACCAACATCAGAGACGTGACGGTGAGCCTCACCCGAACCGCTGTTGACGCCACCACCCGCGCGGCCGGACCCTTCAAGACTTACGTTCCCGGACTCATCGACAGCGAGATCTCCTTCAAGATGCTTGCAGACGGTGACTCCTCCAGCAACTCCATCTGCACCTCCATCCGCAATGCCTGGCTTAGCGGCTCGGCAATGGCCATGAAGATTGATCTGGGCGACGGATACTATTTCATGGCTGACTTCATCATCACCGACATGTCCAACGGGCAGTCCCTGGAGGACTGCGTCTCTTACGACGTCAAGGTGAAGCCCACCTTGAAGGACTATACCTTCAAGCCTGTCTTTGGGCAGGAGAGCTAATCTCTGGACGCAGGTGACCACGGCGGCGCTGTACAACCTCCAGCGCCGCATTTCCAACCCAATACAAGAGGAGACTCAGCGCAAATGCCGTCGTTCAAGGATACAGAAGGCCGTATCTGGACTCTACGCCTTACAGTCGCTTCCATTCGCAGAATTAAAGACATCGCTGGCGTTGACATCGGCGATTTTTCGGTATTCCGGGAGGACGGCCCATTTGCGGATCTTGCCAACGACTCCTGCAAGCTTGTGGAGATTCTCTTCGCCGCCCTCAAACCAGATGCGGACCGCCTTGGCGTGTCCTTGGATGACTTCATGGGGAGCTTCGTTGCCGATACAGTCGCGGACGCCTCAGAGGCATTTTTAGAGGCGCTTGCGGATTTTTTCCAAGGGGGCCGGGGTCTGTTGATACGCCGAGCCCTGGAGACCTCAAGAAAGGCGAAAATGGAAGCGGAAGCGGCGATGAAAAAACTGGTGGAGGAGGACTTCACGTTCCCTTCTGGGACTTGATCGACGAATTGGCCGCGGCAATTGGGTGTGACCCTTCGCCATTTTCACTGCGAAGTCTTGTTACCATGGCGCGCCAGCGCCAGATGCTGGACTGGGATAGAACGGCGGCACTTCTTTGTGTCGCCTATAATCTCACACGGGACCCCCGCCATTCGCGTGCCATGTCCCCTGTGGATTTTAACCCATACCGCAAAAACGATGGTGTGGGC
>CAVFEH010000002.1:0-146126 GCA_963621575.1 Bacteroidaceae bacterium | reverse complement strand
TGGGGGGGGGGGGGGGGGGGACAATCGCGATGGTCCGGGGGGCAATGGTGGTTTCTGGAGCGTGTCGGGTGGTCCGTGGGTCCGTAGGAAGGGCTGTGATTTTTTGCGGAGTCGTGCACGGGGTGTTTTTTGTCGCCCTCCTGTTGGAAAAGTTTCATAAGCGGTTTAATTTTAGGGCGCATCCGGAGAATAGGGAGGGGTGGATTGCGCCCTTTTGGGATTCTCCGGTTCTCGTCCTGCGCGTTTGCCTGGGGAGGTCCTCTGCTTTTTGGGGACTTTTCGGGGATGCGTGCCGGTCCTTCTCTCTCACTCGTTGGAGACTCCATTTGTGGGCACCAATTACGGAAATTTAGGCAGTCTGGGCGATTTGTTCCAGCAGACAGGTATGGAGCAACCTTGCCGCACGCGGGGATGCAAGAACATGGTTTCCATCTCCACGGCCCAGGGTATGCTGGGACGCGCCCAGGGCGGAAAGGGGCATGGTGACGGCGGCAAGATGTGCGATTCCTGCTGGGCGTATTTCAAGACCCTGGAGGACAAGCAGGTGCCTTGCTCCAAGCCAGGTTGCAAGAACACCTGGACCTGGAATCGCTACCAGCAGCTGGAGGCCCACGTGAAGGGCCATGACACGCCGCCTCGGGGACTTTGCAACGAGTGCCGCAGCCAGGAGCGCGAAAAGCAGGATCAGCAGATTCCCTGCCGCACCCGCGGTTGCAAGAACACCTGGACCTGGACCCGCAGAATGCAGATGGAGTCCAAGGATGGAAGACCCCCGCATCGCCTTTGTGATTCGTGCTTCAGCATCTGGTCCACCCTCCAGGACAGGCAGCTCCCCTGTCGCGTCAAAGGCTGCAAGAATGAGATCCTCTGGAGCCGTACCAGCCAGTTGGAGTGGCTCCGTGACGGCAAGAAGCTGGAGAATCCCCCCCGCCGCATGTGCCCCTCTTGCTTCGAGAAGTTCAATCTCTTGAAGCCCATCGAGGTCCCCTGCCGCGTGAACGGATGCTCCCATACCTGGATTTGGACTCCCTTTGATCAACTGGAGGCCGCTGTCAATCTTCCCGTCCCCGAGCACGGGAAGAAGGCTGCGGGCAAGAAAACCGCATCCCTCGAGCCCGAAAAGGAAAAGGCGCCCGGGGCGCCCGCCGCCGAGGCCACGGCACCTGCCGCGGAGGCCTCGGCGCCTGCTGCGGAGGCCACGGCGCCTACTGCAGAGACGCTCCCCGCCGCCACTCCCGCCCCCGTGGTGGAGACTTCCGCCCCTGCGGCCTCTGTGGAGACGGCCTCTCCCGCCATTGCGGCTCCTGCTCCCGAGTCGGCTCCTGTGGAGGACAACAATCCAATGCATCTGACTCCCCCTCATCGGATGTGCCGGGAGTGCATTGGATTCTTTGAGAAAGCGAAGGACCAGGAGCAGCCTTGCATGAACCGCGGGTGTGAGGGCAAGTGGGTCTGGACCCGCGCCATGCAGTTGGCGGGACATGTCCGCGGCCACGAGCAGCCGCCGCGCCGGATGTGTGAAAAATGCCAGAAGGAGTTGAAGGCGTTGAAGCCCATCCAGGAGCCCTGTCAGGAAGCGGATTGCCATGGCACTTGGACCTACACTCCCGAAGAACAGCTGAAGGATCGTCTCCTGAATCGTCCGCCCCAGGGGCGCCATTGCCCCGCGTGCGAGGCCTTCCTGAAGGAACACCAGCCTCAGGAATTGACTTGTGAGAAGTGCGGCGAGAAGTTTCCCTGGTCTGTCCGGGAGCAGCTCCTGACCTCCCTGGACACTTTCCAGAAACCCGTCTGCTGCGCCAAGTGCAACACCGAAGACCTGGCGGCCCAGCCGCCTGCGCCATCCGTGATCATCCCCGCCGCCCAGACCGCTTTCAAGGTCAAGATGCCCGGTGCGGGTCCCTGGTACGACAGTGCCGTGACCCGCGATTGGCCCGTCGGCATGACCAACCAGGTCATCGCCCGGATGGAGGCCGCGGAGAAGCGCATGGTCTTCCTGGGAGATGAACAGGTGGCCGGCGAGGCGGAGACTCCCTCGTTGCCAGCGCTGCTGGAGGCCTGCCTTAACTCTCAGAGCGGCAAGGCCGACGGCGTTTGCGTGCTGAATGCCGGCATCCCTGGAAGTACCACCGCACTCTCCCTGGCGCGCGTCGGCCGCGATGTGGTGCCTTTTGCCCCCCGCGTGGTCTTCTTCTCCTGTGCCTTGGCGGACGCCCTGAAGGGCCGCGAGGAAGAGCAGGGCGCCATGATCGCCCGGCTGACCCAGGAGACCGAGGCGCTGATCCGTCAGCTGAAGTCCCTGGAGAGCGCCCCGCTGGTGGTCTGCTGGCTCCCCAATCCCATTTTCCCCCAGGTCTCTGGCAATTTTGCCTGGAGGGAGAACCTGGATCCTGATGTGCAGCTGGTCAATCGCTACGACTCCATCCTCCGGAATCTGCTGGCGGTGTGCCAGCGCAACGAGGTTGCGGTTGCCAACGGCAAGGCCATCTTCGACATGCAGGGCCAGCAGACCGCGAAGGAGAGCATGGCCACCTGGTGCCGTCCCAACGCGGAGGGCTGCAAGGCCCATCTGCGTGCCTTGCTGGAGGCCATGAAGTAAAAGCGGGCTGCCGTCTTCTTGTTCCACAATCCAGGGCGGTCGGCGGAGCGCTTCTTTTGCCTTGCCTCTTTTCCGCGATTTTTCGCGGTTGGAGAGGCAGGAGGGGGGCTCCGTCGGAGGATTCTCGCTCTCCGGCGGATGCCCTGCCGCCGGGGACACGCCTTTTCCAGTTATTCCAATTTTGACATGGCTTCCCGGAATGTCATGGACCTGACCGATGGGAACGTGGGGAAGAAGGTAATCCTCTTCTCCCTTCCCCTCCTTGGCTCCTTGCTCCTGCAGTATCTCTTCCACACGGCCGACATGGCTGTCGTGGGACGCTATTCCACCCACCAGGCGCTGGCCGCCGTGGGCGCTACTTCGCCCCTCATTAGCCTCCTCCTCAACCTGCTGGTGGGAATCTCCATGGGCACCTGCGTGGTCTGCGCCAACGCCTTCGGCGCCGGCGACCGGCGCCTCCTGGACAAGGTGATCCACACCAGCATGCTCTTCTCCCTGGTGGCTGGATTCCTGCTGGGCGCGGCGGGATACGTCTGGACGGAGCCTCTTCTGCGATGGATGGACACCCCCGAGGATGTCATGGAGGGCGCAAAGGCCTATATGCAGATCTTTTTCCTGGGAATGCCCTTCCTTCAGGTTTACAACTTCGGAGCCGCGCTGCTTCGCGGGGCGGGGGACACCCGGCGCCCCTTCTATTACCTCGTCGTCTCCGGCGTCCTCAATGTGGCGCTGAATCTCTTCTTTGTGATCTGCATGAAAATGGCCGTGGAAGGCGTGGCCATCGCCACTGTGATTTCCGAGGGGCTCTCCGCCGTCCTGGTCTGGAACGCCCTCAAGAACACAGGCGAAGGCATCTGCCTGCAGTGGAGGAAACTCTCCATTCACCGCGGAATCCTGGTGAAGATCCTTGTCATTGGCGTCCCCGCCGGAATCCAGGGCGCATGCTTCTCCTTCTCCAACGTGGTGATCCAGGCCGCCATCAACTCCTTCGGATCCCTGGGCGTCGCCGGATGCACCGCCGGACTCATCTGGGAGGAATTGGCCTGGACGGCCTCCTACGGATTCAACCAGGTGGCTACCAGCTTTGTGGGCCAGAATCTTGGCGCCGGGAAGTGGGACCGCATCCGGCAGTCCATTTGGTGGTGTGTCCTTCTGGGGATCCTCTCCCCCGCACTCATGGGACTGGTCTTTTTCCTCTTTGCACGCCCCCTGCTGGAGATGTTCCTCTCCTCCCCGGAAGCCATCCCATGGGGCTACGAACGCATGCAGATCGTCCTGACCACCTACGCAATCCTGGGCGCCATGGATGCCGTCAGTGGATCCATCCGCGGGCTGGGACGCACCGTGGCGATCACCGTCATCATGCTTCTGGGAGTCTGTGGACTTCGCGTGCTGTGGGTCCACACGGTCTTCCCGCTGAAGCCCACTGTCACCGTCCTCTTCACCATCTATCCCATCTCCTGGGCGGCGGCGCTGATCCCCATGGCTTTCTACCTTTATTATCTCATGAAGAAAAAGCCCCGCCTGACACTGTAGTAGCCGGAGCGGGGCGAGGGGGCGCTTGAAACGGTGGCGCGTCAGGCGTCCCCGGGACGGCGATATCCCTCAAAATATTGGAGCATCTCCTGGTGGAGGGCTGTGCCATTGGCGGCAAGGATGCCTTGTTGCGGGAATTCGTCCCCGCCGCGGAGGTCGGTGACTAGGCCGCCGGCCTCCAGAAGGACCGCAATGCCGGCGGCGAAGTCGTAGGGCTTCAGGTTCAGCTCCCAGAAGGCATCGAATTTTCCGCAGGCCAGGTAGCAGAGGTCCATGGCTGCGGAACCGAAGCGCCGGACGCCCCGCGCGGTCAGGGCGATTTTCTTGAAGTAGGGGACGTTGTTGATGTCGATCCAGCCGGCTCGCAGGCAGGCGAAGCCCGTGGCCACCACGGAGTGCTCGAGGCTGCCGTGGTCCTTCACGTGGATGGGGCGGCCATTGCAGAAGGCGCCTCCGCCAATCTCGCCGTAGAAGAGCTCGTCCAGCGCCGGGGCATAGACCGCCCCCGCCAGGGGCTTGCCGTCCTTCCAAAGGCCGATGGAGGTGCACCAGAAGGGCAGCCCCTGGAAATAGTTCACCGTCCCGTCAATGGGATCCACAATCCAGCAGTATGGACTCCCCGCGTCCTGCTTTCGACCCGTCTCCTCGCCATAAAACCCGTAAGCCGGATAGGCCCTCTCCACGGCATCCCGGATGAAACGCTCCGTGGCCTGGTCGGCCTTGGTCACGATGTCTCGTGCGGTCGCCTTGCAGGAGACATCGCCCTCCTGGAGATGCGTCTGCATGGACTGGGCAAGCTTGCCGGCCTGGTAGGCCAGACGGGGGAGAAAACACTGGTATTCCATGATGGACTCCATGCGGAAGGGATGGGAAAACAAAAAACGCCGCGAAGCAGATCTGCTCAGCGGCGTGAAAATTGGCAATCCCAACGGGAGTCGAACCCATATTTACAGGATGAGAACCTGTTGTCCTAACCATTAGACGATGGGATCCCTGAGTGATTCAGGAAGCGGGGGTACTGTAAAGGCGTTTCCGTGGATTGCAAGCCGCCTCCGCTTTTCTTTGAGAAAAAACGAAGGAAAAACGAAGGATTTCCGTCCCTGGATGACCCCGGGGGACGCACCCTGCATTCCAGATGCGAAAAAGCCGCCGGACGAGATGCCCGGCGGCTTTCTCCGTTTTTGCGTTTCCGCCAAGGAGGAGGCGGTTAGTCTTCCTTTCTGGTGACTTTCACCTTCAGGTCGGCCTTCACTTCGCTGGAAAGCTTGATTGCGATGGTGTAGTCACCCAGCTCGCGGATGCCCTCCTCCAGCTCCACGTCGGCCTTGCCGATCTCAACGCCGAGGGCGTTGACGGCGTCGGCGATGACCTGGGCGCTGACGGAACCGAAGAGCTTGTCGTTCTCGCCCACAGCCATGGGAAGGACGATCTCCATGGCGGAGATCTTCTCGGCCAGGGCCTTGGCGACTGCCAGCCGGGCCTCGCGCTCCTGCTGGAGCTTCAGTTTGCGGGCCTCGACCTGACGGAGGTTGGACTTGTTGACGGCCACCGCAAACTTGCGGGGAACCAGGAAGTTGCGGGCGTAGCCGTCGGCGACTTTGACGATGTCGCCGACCTGTCCCAGATCCTTGACGTCTTCCAGGAGAATCAGTTCTTTAGACATTTTGGTATTCCTTCTTCTGGGGGGTTGCCGTTAGAGAACGAGACCCATGACGCGGGCGCGCTTGATGGCGTTGGCCAGCAGCTTCTGGTGCTTGGTGCAGTTGCCGGTGATGGTGCGGGGCAGGATGCGCCCACCCTCGGTCTGGAACCGCTTCAGGAGCTCGACATCCTTGAAGTCCAGCTGGAAGATGTTGTTCTTGCACAGGCGGCAGGTCTTCTGGCGCAGAAGCTTCTGACGGCGTTTCGGGGTGATGGTCTTCATGTTTTGAAGTTCCTTTTTTCTTGTTCTTGACTCTTGAAGATTTTCTCTCTTCCGGTCCCTTGACGGAGCCCCTGTCTAGAAGGGCAGGTCGTCCACGGGGGCCTCTCCGGCGGGCGCGTCATTCTCCTGGGTGAAGGAGGGCATGGCGTTTCCGGCGGGGCGATACTGTGGGGCGTCGCCATAGCCGGGCTGGGGCGCGGGCGCGCCGTAGCTTCTGCGCTGCTGCGCAGGCTGCTGGGGCGCGGCGGGCTGTGCGCGGTATCCGCCATCCACAGGCGCGCCGCCGTCATTGCGGCGACTGAGCAACTGGATGGACTCGGCCACCACGGTCAGCTTGTTGCGCTTTGCTCCGGTGGTGCGGTCTTCCCAGGAGTCGTAGCGCAGACGCCCTTCCACGTAGAGGGGGTCGCCCTTGTGCACATACTGCTGGATCACGTCGGCATTCCGCTGGAAGGCGGTCACGTCCACGAAACAAGGCTCCTCGGTCCGCTCCCCGGTGCGGGGGTTGTTGTAGACGCGGGTCATGGCAAGCGTGAAGCTGGCCAGATTGTTTCCCGCGCCTGTCTGGCGCACGTCGGGATCCCTGGTGAGGTTTCCGATGAGGATGACTTTGTTCACATTGGGCATTTCCTTCGATCTCCTGTGTTGCTGGGTGGTGACGGTGCTGGCTGTTTTGGGGAAGGGAATCCGGTGGAGAGGGGTACGCCAGGCGGCCGGCTACTTGCGGCGGCCGCGGAAGCGGTAGTTGTCGTTGTCGAACTCGTCCTGGAAGGACTCCTCGCCGAGGACGCTGGCGTCGCGGGGCTTGAAGACCTCGTCGTCCTGTCCGTCTTCGAAGTGGAAGATCCCGATGCGCAGAACGGTGTCGTTGAGGCGGAACTTGTCTTTGACGGCGGCGGGTGCGGTGGCGGGCAGTTCCGCCACGTAGTCCCAGTAGAGGCCGGCCTTGTGCTTGCCCATGGCGCGGGCGAAGGTGCGCTTCTCGAAGAACTTGGCGCGGCTGATCTGGCCGCCCAGCTCCTGGAGGTAGGCCTGGATGGTGGCATCGAAGGCCTCTCCGTTACCCTCGACCTTGGTGGGGTCGAGGATGAACATCAATTCATACTTGGACACGGTTTTGACTCCTGTGATTCGGAACGGTTGGATTCAGTCCGACGGGGATCTCCCATCCTTGCGGCCTTCTGGAGGACCCCATCGAAGGGCATCCGGGTAAGGTCTGCGGTGATTTGGGCGGCTGCGTCGAGAACGCGTCCGGGGAGGTTGTTCCCATCGGAAACCCAGGGGGCCAGCACCCATTCGACGATGGATGTGCCCGAGCCGGGTTGCGGTCTCCCAATGCCGAGCCGGAGGCGGGGGAAATTCCCGCTCTGGAGGCTTTGAATGATGGAGGCCAGGCCCCGATGGCCGCCTGAGGAGCCCTTCTGACGGAGTCGGAAGGCGCCCGAAGGCAGGTCGAGGTCGTCGCAGATCACCAGGAGTTCCGGGGGAGTGAGCCGGAAGTGGTGGAGGGTTTCTGCGACGGCGATGCCGCTGCGGTTCATGTAGGTGGTGGGTTTCAGCAGCAGGAGGCTGCGCTGTCCAACGCCTGTCCAGAAAAGCCGTCCTTGCGTCGGTTGCCAGATGGCGTCCGAGGAAGAGAAGGGGGAGCTCTGGAGAATTCTGTCTCCGGCCATCCATCCGGCATTGTGCCGGGTGTTCTGGTATTCCCTTCCGGGATTTCCCAGGCAGACCAGGAGTTTCAGCGGCATCGCGGTTTCTGTCATTCGCTTTTCCCCTCCCGGAGGCCATGGGCCAAAGGAAGGGAAAGGGGTGGCGGGAGGAGCGACGTGTCCCGCATTCGCGGGAGGGCGCGTCGTCGCCGCCAGGGGTGCGGAGGAGGGAGAGGCGAGAGGATGCCGGATGGCTATTTCTTCTCGGCCTTGGCGTCCTTGTCGGCGGCGGGGGCATCTCCCTCGGCGGGAGCGGCCTCGGCGGCGGGCTCCTCAACCGTGGTGTGGGGAGTGCGCACGTGGAAGACGATCTGGGTGTGGTCGCCCACGACCTTGGCGGAGGCGGGCAGGGTGGTGATGTCGGCGACGGTCAACTCGTCGTTGAGCTTCAGTCCGCTGACGTCCACCAGAATGACCTCGGGAATGTCGGCGGGGGCGACCTCGAGCTCCAGCTCGTGGATGGTCTGCTCCAGCTGGCCGCCCTCGCGGAGGCCTTCGGGCTCTCCCTGGGGCTCCACGGGGACCAGCACGGTGACTTTCTCGCCGGCGTGGACCTCCTGGAAGTCCACGCTCAGGGGCTGGTCGTTGATGGCCTTGTACTGGACGGACTTGACGATGGCGCTGCGCTTGCCAAGGCCCTCGATGTCCAGGGTGACCAGGCCGGCGTGGTGCTCGATCTGCAGCACCTGCGCCAGAGAGAGCTGGAAGTGCAGGTTCTCGTTGCCGGCGGAGTAGATGACCGCGGGGACGAAGCCCTGCTTGCGGAGACGGCGGGAGGCGTTGCTTCCGAATTCGTCACGCTTGGTGGCGGTCAGAGAGATGGTGTTGCTCATAAGTCTAACAGATGGTTTGGGTTATGCGTAGTGACGAAAAGACGTTCAACGAAAAGGGATTTCGCCCTCGCCCGGGCCATATTGCGGCCGCGCTCCTTCCAGAGAAAAAGGCGAGGCGGGCGTAAATCTGGGTAATATAGCACGGATATTCGTGTTTCCTCCGATGCAAAGGGGAAAACAAGGCTTCCCGTCCCCCCCGTGCAACTTGCCATCGGAATTGCCCGGTGAAAGTCGAAAAAGGAGACACAAGTCTGGCAAACCCGGAGATGGGCGATTACTCCGGCAAAGCCCAAAGGAGCATTTTCTCAGGCAAAGTGCGTAGGAGCGTTTTCCTTGGCAAGCCCCCAACAAGGGGACGACGGGGTACTATTGTGTCGTCCCCTCCCCGGTCTCCCCCCTCCCGCGGGAGGGGGGAGAGCGTTAAGTCCGACAGGGCTTTCTCCTGAAATTCAGGGTGGAAAAAACAGGAGGAATGTATGTCATTCCAACATCTCAACCTCAGTGAACGAATCCGACTTGAGGATCGCCTCAATTCCGGAGCAACCTTCAATGCCATCGGGCTCGCGCTTCGCGTCAACCGCTGCACTGTGAAACGGGAAGTACTGAAGCGCAGGACGTTCCAATGGGTCGGCCAAAAGCACGCCCAGCCGGCAACCTGCGTACGCGACGGGAACTGCAGGCGGCAAAAAGAATGGCAGAGGACTCACGCATCTGGCAATCCCTGTGCAGGCTGCCTTGAGATCATCCCCCTCATGGAATGCCGGCTCCTCAATCATGCGCCTTACGTGTGCAATGGATGCAGCAGATACCATCTGGGCAAATACCGCCACGACAAGATGGTGTACCGCGCCGAGGTGGCGGAAATGAACTACAGGGCAATCCTTGTGGAATCCCGCAGCGGCGTGAACCTTTCCTCGGAGGAAATACAGGAGATCAACCGCATCGTCAAGCTGGGGCTCGCCAAATGCCAGTCGTTGCACCACATCGCCGTCGCCTTCGCCGAGGAATTGCCTGTAAGCGAACGGCCCCTCTATAGAATGATCAGCCAATGTCCGGCACTCAGTGTGGGAAGAATCGACCTCCCCAAGGCATGCGCCATGAAGCCCAGGCAGGGCAAGAAGCAGCAGCGGCGAGTGGAACGCACATGCCGCGACAAAAGGGGCTTCCATGACTACCAGATGTTCCGTGAGGAAAATCCAGACCTGCCTGTGACGGAGATGGACACGCTGGAAGGAACGCGGGGAGGCCGGGTGATCATCACGCTCTGCCTGGAATCCTGCGGACTGTTCCTCATGTTCATCAAGAAGTCCAAGGTGGCGCTCTCGTCCATAAAGGTCCTGGACGAGCTGGAGACCAGGCTCGGCCTGCCGCTGTTCAGGAAGCTGTTTCCCGTCATTCTCACCGACAACGGCTCCGAGTTCAGCGCGCCTTCACGGCTTGAGGCAAGCCTTACCAGGCCAGGAGAAAGACGCACGAGAATCTTCTACTGCGACGCATACTCCGCCTGGCAGAAGCCGCATGTGGAGAACGGCAACAGGGATGCCCGGAAAATCTTCCCAAAAGGCAACCCCATTCCGGACGTTACACAGGAAAAAGTCGATTTCGCTACAAGCAACCTCAACTCCCAGATTCGAAAAAGCCTGAACGACAAGTCCGCAATACGTGTTTTCAGAGAACTCTTCGGATCAGAAGCGCTGGAAAAGCTTGGGCTGCGTGAAATTCCCGCAGATCAGGTGGATCTGACACAGAAACACTTGTTCGAGTAAACGCCCGGAAGGGGTGCGTTTACTTTAGCACGGCCAGCCTTTTTTTATTCGTTACGGGCTGGAGCATTTAGCTCTGGAGCACGGCGGCAGTTCTATTTCCGCCGTGCTATGGGGTTCCGGTGGGGAAGGCGGGAATCCAGTGGTGCTCACGGGCACAGTGAGCGGAGTTTGTCCAGGGCTTCTTTGAATGCCGTCACCATTTCCGGTGGAGCCACGGGGATGGCGGCGCCTGGTGTCTGGGCCAGCGTCCAACGAAGGACCTCTTCCTTGGATACATCGGGGGCCGTGAGGATAAAAGTATCCATATTCTCCGCCGTGATTGTCTGCTTTGAGCGGAGCATGTTCGCCTTGGCATACTGCAGGCCGTGCTTTGCCAGGCGTATCTTTACCTCATCCAGAGTCGGGAAGTCATAGAAATTATCTGCGCTGATGGTGTCGATTTCCTTCTGGGATGCCACAAAGGTCTCATTCTGCTGATATGCGCGGTCAATGCGGCTGACCAAATAATATTTCCATAGTCTTAACTTAGGGCAATAGGCGCGAATGCGCCATTGCATGTTGAAAAAGACCAGCGCGTGGGGTTCGATGCTCAGAACCGAACGCTCGTCCAAGTGGTTTCTGTAGTCAATCAACAGGCAATGACACGTTCGCCAGGCCTCGAATACCACACGGAAGATGTCGTCCGATACCGAGGCCGACATATTGGACAAAATCTTCATCGCTTTCACGCGGCCGCTGGAGAGGAAATCGCCTGTGCTTTGGCTGCGTATCACCTCGTTCACCGCATCCGTGACGCTACGGCTGACCGATGGCGGCAAAATGTCCTTGCACAACTTGCCGCCAATGACAATCGCCAGCAATTCATTCCTGTTCAACACCGACGGCAAGGTGAATTCCCAATTCTTGTCGTAAAGCGTGTAGCAATGCATGGAACGGTCGTAGTCAATCGGGCAATGATATTCACGGCGCAAAATCTCCAAATCCCGTCGCACCGTCCTGGATACACAGGAAATGTTGCTGGTGCCGTGAATCGTGGAATCCTCCAGATCCTCCAGTATCTCCGACATCCGCTTGTCGCCCTGTTTCAAAAGCGCCACAATGCGGGCCATCCGCTTGATTTGCTTGCGAGATGCGACAAAACCGGACTCCAATGCCGTTTCGTGGACATTCTTCATTGTTGCCCTCTTTTAAGATGCGGACGCCATTTGTCCTATACTTGGCCAATGAACAAAAAATCTTTAAGGAGTTCCCAATAATATAACACTGTGGATTCCTAGGTGAAACTTGGGAGGGCATCAAGATTTTTGAAAAAAAACAAAAAATGGATTATAAGGACATATTTTGTCCGATTCATAGTGTTAAAATTAGAATGACGGCCAAAATGGCGCAGTCGGTTTTCATTTGTCCAAGGCACTCTTCCGGAATTTGCAGGACGCGCTGAACTGGATGGTGCAACGAATCAACGAAGAAGGATTCCATCATGAGTTTCATGTTCAAACCGTATCGTTTCACCGACCCTGAAGCAATCAACACCCCTGTGATACCGCAGGTTATTTCGGGTCAGGCCTTATTTGGCAACGAGACGGTGGCGCAGAAGCTGGTTCAGGCGGTTCCCGCGAACAAGGCGCTGTTTTTGGATGGTTATGTAGGCGCGTTCTTCTCCACGTTATGCGACCGAATCCGCGACGAAGTTGCAGATTGCGCCTTTCTTGATTTGCGGGATGCCTGGAAGAGCTCTGCCGAGATGGAAGAGATGTTGACGGAGAGCCTTCCGGAAGACAAGGTCATTGACCCGATTTCCCTCTTTGGAAAATCCATTTTCCGCACAATCGAGAGCCTTTTTGATGCCGAGAGGGCGGCGGCACTGCGCAAGCGCATTGACGATGAGAGCGGCAAGCACCGCCTGGTGGTGGTCTACGGTTGCGGAGCCACGCTTTTCAAGCGCCCCGGGGATCTTGCCGCGTTTATGGACGTCACTCCCTTGGAGACAGTCTTGCGAATCCGCGAACACCGGATTCACAACTTGGGCGACAGCGCAAAACGCTCCCTGCCTGCCATCTTCCGCAGAATGTACTACTATGACTACGAAATCTGCATGCTCCATCGTCAGGAGGCCATCGACCACAACCAGGTCGAGTTCTACATTGACGCCACCATGGACGACCGCCTGAAGATGATCCCCCTGGACGCCTTCAGGCAGTGCATGAAGATTCAGCTCCAGTCGCCGTTGCGCGCCACACCGGTCTATATCGAGGGCGTCTGGGGGGGCACCTTCGTGAAGAATCTCAGAAGACTCCCTGCGGACATGAAGAACTGCGCCTGGGTATTCGACATGATTCCCAACGAAGTCAGCCTGCAGATCCGCATTGGCCAGATCACCTTCAACATTCCCTTCTCCACTTTCTTCAAGGCGAATGCCGTCGACCTGATGGGAAAGGAGAGCGTCGAGCGTTTCCAGAGGGTCTTCCCTATCCGCTTCAACTACGATGACACTTACGGAGGATCCGGCAACATGTCCATCCAGGTTCATCCTCCCAAGGCGTACAACAACGAGCACTTCGGCGAGCCCTTCCAGCAGGACGAGAGCTACTACTGCGTCAAGACCGCAGGCAGCAAGACCTACCTGGGCCTCCAGGATGACTGCGATGTGGATGAATTCTACCGCTGCATCGACAAGGCGGAAAAGGAGCACATCCCCTTTGACCATGACAAGTATGTCAACAGTTTCCCCAGCACCGAAGGCGACCAGTTCCTCCTGCCTGGCGGCACCATCCATGCATCCGGCCGCAACCAGGTAGTTCTGGAGATTGGCAGCTACACCATCGGCAGCTATACCTTCAAGCTCTACGACTACCTGCGGAAGGATCTGGACGGCAATCCCCGCCCGATCCACTCCGTCCACGGCAAGAACGTGCTGGTGACCGAGCGTCGCCGCAGCAAGATTGACGGCGTGCTTCGCCCCGCCCCGAAAGTGGTGCGTGAGGGCGAAGGCTGGAAGGAGGAGATTGTGGGGGAACACGACCTGATTTACTTCAGCCTGCGCCGGTTCTCCTTCGACCACGAGATATCCGATTCCACGGAAGGCAGGAAATTCCACGTGCTGGTGTTGGTAAAGGGGGATGAGATTTTGGTTTACTCCAAGAAGAATCCATCCTGCTGCTATCACGCCAAATACATGGACATGGTCGTGGTTCCCGCTTCCCTGGGCGAATACGGTGTCATCAACTTGGGCAAGACCCCTGTCCAAGTCACCAAGACCCTCTTGAAATGATGCGCATACTCGCACTGGATGTCGGAGGGACTTTCATTAAATCCGCCCTTTTCAAGGACGGTGTCATCCAGGCGCGTTTCCCGCAGACGCCAAGTTGCTCGGCGGGAAGTCAGGAGGAGATTGTCGCCGCGTTCCAGAAAGTCATCGGCTATGCCGGAAGGGTTGACGGCATAGGCATTGCCATGCCGGGCCCCTTCGACATGCGCACTGGCAAGAGCGCCATGACGGACAAGTTCGGCGCAATCTGCGGGAAGTTTCTTCCGGAGTTGCTCCATCGGACGGACATCCGGTTCATCCAGGATGCCACGGCGTTCCTCATGGGGGAAATCCTCAGGGGAAGCGCGCGGCGCTTTCAGCGTGTTGGCGCCATCACTTTGGGAACCGGCATAGGCTCCGTCGTCGCAATCGATCGCAAGCCCCTTTTGAACGAAGAGCTTCGCCCTGTGGCGGAGCACGCACTCTGGCGTCGTCCTTTCCGTGGCGTTGTCGTTGAGGACCGCATATCCGCCCGCGGCATCCGGGCGCGCTATCCCGGCGCCGGCAGCGTCAAGGAGATTGCGGCCTTGGCGGAATCCGGGGATGCCCGCGCGTTGCAAGTCTGGCAAGACGTAGGCAGGGAATTGGCCGAAGTCCTTCGGGCATGGATTGACGAACTGTCGCTTCAATGCGTGATCCTCGGCGGCCAAATCGCCAAGTCCTTCCATCTCTTTTCCGAACCCCTGAAAGACCTTCCACTTGAAATCGGCGACCTGGCGGGCGATTCGCCCCTTGTCGCGGCCGCCGCGCTCTTTGATGTTTTGTCTTTGACTCCAAATCCTTGATTTTTTGTGTTCCAATCTGAAAATCCTCAACCAAACAGGAGAAGAAGATGCAATTCCGCAACTACAAGAACTTTACCCTGATTGAACTGCTGGTGGTAATTGCCATAATCGCCATCCTGGCGGCCATGCTTCTGCCCGCGCTCTCCAAGGCCCGCGAGAAGGCCCGTGCCATTTCCTGCGTCAATAACCTGAAGCAGATTCAATTGGGCAATATCCTCTACGCCAACGACTCCGACGACTACATGCCGCCGATCAATTTCGCTCCAGGCGATGCAGGCGAGTTCACACGTATGACCAATCGCACGGACAGCTATGCCTGGTTCACAATGAATCCCCTGATTCCCGACGCTCCCATGAACTGGGGCGACTGGACTGCCAAGGACCCAGCCGCGGCAAACGACAAGGTCGGCACCGAAAGCGGTAACAACTCCTGGCACAAAATTCTGGACTGCCCCTCCTGCCCCACCGACCACCGTGTGACCGGCAACATCGGCTATCAGGTCTCCATTGGCTTTGGGTACTGCAAATTCATTTACAAGAACCTTGAGTCCTCCTCCGCCATCAAGAACGCCCCATATTATCGCTACAAGAGTGCCAACTGGAAGCGCATCAGCTCTCTCAAGAACCCTGGCCTCTTCATTAGCGTCTTCGATGGCTACGGCGGTCTCGAGGCCGTCTATGCCAAGGCTCCGATTGTCACCCTCGCACAGTGGATTGCCGCTCCCTCCCGCGTGGATCTCTACTGCCGTCACTCCCGTGCCCTGAATTCCTCCTTCGCGGACGGTCACGTGGAGCCCATTCCCCGTGCAAAATTCGACAACTACGTCGGAACCTCCTACGCGGAAAAGGAATACGTCTGGTACTCCGGTTCTGATTGCACTGCAGACCAGGGCGGCGACAAATAATGCCTGACTTCGGATAGCCAACACCGTTTGGATAAATCGGAGCAACCGAATCCGGAGGACATGCTGCAAGTCTTCCGGATTCTTTTATGTTCAGACACCAGTGAATCCAAATGAAAAAAGTCCTCGTCCTCCTTTTTGTCTGCTGCTGCGCACTTCTTTCCGCCGCGCAAGTCCAGGCGGTTTTCAGAATCATGCCTGGCAAGAGCGTATTTGCGCGTTTTGACAAACACCCGAATATCCGCGTGCGTTTTGTCAACACCAGCAACCTGCCCATGACCGACCTTCATTTTTTTAAGGACGGCGTGGAATTGGAGTCCTGGCAGCTGGATTCCCTGGAAAATATGAAGCCTTTGGTTATGGAGGATTCCGTGGACGTATCCCTGAAACCCGGCCGTTATGTCAACACCTATTCGCTTCAATGCCAACTGGATGGCGCCCCCTTCCAAATCGCGTGCCAGTCCACCTACGATCTGATGCCCCGGGACGTCCCGTTCATGCCCGTTGTCATGTGGCAGGAGGACACTGATTTGCAGTGCCTGAAAGACATCGGTTTTACCCACGATTTGGTTCATCTGGGCTCTCATGGACCGAATTTCACCGATGACACACCTGCAACACCGGACAAGAATACCCGCTACGAAATCGAGAGCAATTTCATCAATGACCGCGCCCGCATGGGACTCCATACGATTGCCTGGATCACCGCGGGACCCTGGCTATGCCGAAAACTGGCGGACGACCCGCGATACGCCCGTCTTGACCGTGCGGGGAAACCCATCCCCAAGGCAAATGCGGATGTCACCATGCCGGATTTCGGAAATTTCGTGGAGAAAGTCGGAGAATCCATCGCACTGCAATTTGGGAATTTCCCCACCATGGATGCGGCGCTGATCCATTCCGAAGTGCGTGACAACTCAGCCATCTCTTTCCGTCCCGAAAATGTCGCAGTGGCGGAGAAGGCGACGGGGGCAAAAATTCCCGATGTGGTCAATCAGAAGAATGGCGTGGATTACAAGGTGGTTCCCGGATTTCCCGCCAACCACGTGGTTTCCAAAGAGGATCCCATCCTGAAATTCTACTCCTGGTGGTGGAAGAAGGGCGATGGCTGGAACGACCTGCATTCAACCATGGTGCGGGGCCTCAAGACCTCCGGAAGGGAAGACTTCTGGACCTTCTTCGACCCAGCGGTTCGCACGCCGTCTGTTTGGGGCAGCGGCGGCGACGTGGATGTCATCTCCCAGTGGACCTATGCGCATCCCGATCCCTTGAAAATCGGCGAGGCCACGGATGAAATCTTTGCCATGGCGGAGGGGAATCCCCACCAGAAGGTCATGACCATGACCCAGGTCATCTGCTATCGTTACCGCATAGCTCCCGTGGAGAAGTTGCCCAAAGACGAATCCAAACGCAACGAGTGGGAAAAGCGAATCCCCACGGCGAAATTCGTCACCATCCCGCCGGACAATCTGGAGATTGCCTTCTGGTCCATGATTTCCCGTCCTGTGCAGGGGATTATGTATCACGGCTGGAATACTCTCACGGGAAAAGCTCCCGAACAGAAATATGGCTACGAATACACCAATGAAGAGTCGCAGCATCGTCTGAAGAAGCTTATCCATTCCGTGGTGAAGCCCCTGGGCGCATCGCTGCTGCAGATCCCCGACGCCCCCGCGCGGGTGGCCATGCTGGAGAGCTTTGCCTCGCAAATCTATGACGGTGCAGGCACCTGGGGCTGGAGCGATTCCTGGGAGGCCGACATGCATCTGCTTCTGCAGTGGGCGGGGTATCAGCCACAAGTCGTCTATGATGAGACCATCCGCAAAAATGGCCTGGATCAATTTCAGGTGCTGGCCATGCCACACTGCTCAGTCCTCACCGACGACATCGTGGAAGCCATCGAGGATTTCCAGAGGAACGGTGGCATCGTGGTGGCGGATGACAAAGTCTGCCCCGCCATTCTGCCGGATTACGTCATCCCGGCCTACAAGCGCCAGAAGGGGGCCGACGGGAACAAGAAAGGGCTCCAGGAATGCGCGCGTAAACTCCGGAAAGCTCTGGATTGTTACATCACCACCCCCTTCAGAACTTCCAACATGGATCTGGTGGGGCGCATGCGTCAATACCATTCTACAGATTACGTATTCGTCATCAATGACAAGCGGACCTACGGCGACTATGTCGGACAATATGGTCTCGCCATGGAGAAGGGGCTTCCCAACCAGGGTGAAATCACCCTGGAACGCAGAGGCGCCTGCGTCTTTGACCTAGTCAAACACCAGCGTGTCTCCAACGATGTCGATGCCGATGGCCGCATCCAAATCAAGCTTGACATGGGGCCAGGCGAGGGAAAGCTCTTTATGGTCTGCGACAACTCCATGGACCAGTTGCTTCTGGATGCGCCGCAAAGTGTCAAACGCGGACAGGATTTCTCCGTCCAAATCCGGGTTTGTGATGAAAATGGCGTTGACGCGGATGCCGTGGTTCCCCTGCAGGTCATCCTGCACTCCACCGAGGGCCAGGCGGAAGGCACGGGATACTATGCGGCGAAGGATGGGCGGCTGACCGTGACCTTCAATCCCGCTGTCAATGACCTTCCCGGCACCTGGGACCTCCAGGTCATGAATCTGGGCAATGGCGTCACCAGCCATGCCTCCATCCACGTGGAATAGCTTAAACCACAAGTGTCCCATGAAAAAGAAAGCGCTTTTATTGTTTTTCAGTGACGACTCCTGCCATGCGGCGATTCCCGTCATCCCGACGTTGGCCGCTCTTGCCAAGCGGGTCGGCATTGATTTTGAGACATACATCTGCACCCGTCCCTTGAGTTGGGGCGGGAAGATGCTCCCCTTCACGGGGCACATGCACAACGAGTCCTTCTTCTACCTGGCGAATTTCTACGAAAGAATCCTCTTCGTCTCTCTGACGGACTTGCCCGGCATGCAATTCCGCCGGGAAATCCTGGCGTGGGGCGGCAAAGTGGTCTCCTGCAGGAAATCCAGCCAACTTCTGGATTTCTACAAAGAGGTCTTCGCCTACTTCAAGCAGCCCGTGCCCGCCGAGGCGGGCGTTGTTCCCGATGCCCCCGAAGTGACCACGGAACTGGGTGAGGGGGAACCCTTCCTGACGCCCTATTTCTACTACGACCTCAACAGGCGTGGCTGCCTTGGCATCTGCAGGAAGGACTTCATCGACCATGAGGCGGAATACCGTGCAATGGGCATCCAGAGTGTGGCCACCTACTGCTGCGATTTGGAGAATTCCGCGCTGCCCGTCACGGAAGTCGTCAAAGGCGGTGAATACGGTGTCGTCACGTCGGCTTTGGCAAAGCAGTATGCGACTCTTCCCAAGGGCATAGCCTTTGGTGACGGCAATTTCATTGTCCGCTGGACTGCGTACCTGCTTCGGGAAGACCTGATGCCACTCTATGAGCCTTTTTCCTGGAAGGAATTCATCCCCACCATCGCGGAGTATTCCAGGAAATGCAACAATCCCATGATTGTGGGCTGCCAGAATGTCTATCCCCACAACACCGACGCCGTCATGACGGAATTCGCGCGATACGCCATGTTCTTCGATCTGCTGGGGTGCGATCCACGGCACGGTTTCTCCATCCAGAAGCAATTCAGGCTCCCGCTGGATTGGCTGGAAGAGGCCGTCCCCCCATGGGAAGACGAATATTCCGATGAATACCTCCTTCAGAAAATCCGGGAGAATGCCCAGCCTGTCTGCTTCCTTTTCTATGCGGCGGACTTGGGGCACCTCCCGACTTTGCCACGCATCCTGGACCTCATGGGGCAGGACGGAAACCGCGCGGGACTGGCCTTCCCCGCCACTTGGTACGACTACCACCCGGAATTGCTGGAACAGTTGTATGTGCCGTTGGCGCAGGGCGGCGTCTTCCCGCAACTGGAACCCATGGTCTCCAGCGGCGGCATTGTCGTCGCCTGTGAGGCAGAAGGGATGATCGCCCCTGAAAAACTGACGGATTTGCTGGTGACCGCCCGCAGAAAGATCGCCGGGCACGTGGGCGAAAAGATGGTCCCCCCAGGCTATTATCCATGGCAGGACGCCAGTCCCTTCTACGTTCCCAACTCAGGCACACCCCAATACGACGCAGTCGCGAAGGCTGGCTTCTCCTACTACATCAGCTACAAGGATTGCAGTACGCCCGGCAAAATTCTCTTTGACAATGGCAAGCTGACTGCCATCAACCAGCAGATCCAGCAGTGGTTCCCCGGCGAGGGCGAGTCCATCCGCGTCCTGAAGGATTTCGAGGAGGGACGGCGCTTTGAAACCGACTGGATCATCCTTGGTTTCGACATGCCATTCTTCGGGTTGTCACCTGTCTATGTCAATGGCGAGGCGCTCCATAAGCGCTTTGACGGCAAAGTAATGGGCATGCAGACCATCGCAAAGGCCATGAAGTATGTGCGGAATGGAGGCGACTCCAAACGGCTCTTCATGCTCAAACCCCACGAACTCATCCGATATATCCGGCTGAAAAACAAATGCGCGGTCAATCCATGAAAACCCTCAAAATCGCTGTTGTTTTCCTTGTTCTTCTGCTTTGCGCACAGTTTTTTTCTGAGTCCCTCAAGGAAAAACGCGACGCATTGATATCAGGCAATCCCTCCATCGCCGAATTGCAGAAGGTCATTTCTACGGAGTCTGATTTGATTCTGCGGCTCACCGCCGTGCGCATCATCGGCGAAAAGGGCGATGCCGGGGCATCCGCCTTTCTCCAGGAACTAGTCCGCGACAAGGAGGCGGAACCGCAGATACGCATGAACGCGTTGCTGGCGCTATGGAAGTCCCCGGAGAAGAACATAGACGAAGCGCTTCTGGGCGAGGTTCTGCATTCCGAGGACGAATCTCTGCGATATGTTGCGACAACCATTCTTTTCTCTGAGAAACCGCTCTCCGATGCACGGGTGAAGCTGGCCGACGACATGCTCAAAAATGAAAAGAACCAGCAGATCATCAATCTGATAGCCAATGCGTCTTGGAACTTCCACAGGAATGTTCCTCTTTTGAAGGACCGTCCCGAGTGGGATCACGAAGCCATGCTTGTCGCCGAATATCCCCTTCCTTTGGAGGACTGGGCATTTGCAAAGGATGACCAGGGCAATTTGCATCTCATGGAAAAGTGCTACGAAAAAGATTACGATGACAGCGGCTGGCAGCGTCTCCCAATCGGCAAGACCTGGGAGGAATGCGGCGTCCAGCATGACGGCATCGCCTGGTACCGAAAGAGCTTCCAGGCCCCCGAAATGCCCGCAGACTTCAATGCGGCCGAATTGCACTTCGATGGCGTGGACGAAAGCGCGTGGGTATGGCTCAACGGTGAATACGTGGGCGTCCGTGACATCGGCAGCATCGGCTGGGACATCCCATTTTCGCTGGATGTAACGGACTTGATACACTGGGGCGAAATCAACCAGATCACCGTCCGGGTGCTGGACAGGGCGTATGCGGGCGGCATCTACAAGCCTGTCCAATTGCAAATCATGAAATAACTGCTGTAATGCCCCCTGTCAAAGGGGGGACATGATACTTGCCGTCCGGTTTTCCCGCCGAGCCGCTTGCATGAACATTTCGCATGTTCATTTGCGCAATCCGGAGTCGGCAGGAGGCTGCGCCTATGCCTCGGGGGGAGTTTCTTCTTGCTCTTGGCGCCGGGCGCATTCTTGGCAGACACCCCAGAGGCGGTATTCCGTGTGGAGCTGTGCAAAACCGGGGATTTGTCCGGGGGTGGGGAGGGTTGGCAGGGGGATGTCCAGGATTTTCCCGCAGTGGATGCAGATGGCGTGTCCGTGGTCGGCGGCATTGCTGTCAAAGCGGGCATTGAAGACTTTGTCCATGCGGGCGGCGATTCCGAACTCCACGAATTCGGAGAGGATGCGGAAGACGCTTTCGCGGGTGATTGTGGGGATCTTCTTCCGGACGGCATCCCACACCTGGTTCACGGAGGGATGGGTCTCGTTTCCTTTTAGAAACTGGTAGACCGCCCGGCGCTGACGGGTGCACTTGCAGCCGTGGGCCATGCATAGTTCGCGAAATTCCGCCTCGTTCTTGGTGGTGTGGTGCATGAAGTCGTCAATCCTCATATCTGTCGCCACGCCTTCGCACATCACGGCCTCCGGAAAACACCGGAGCTCCCTGTCGGGGTCGCGGCCAGAATAGCGTATGTGGATCGGCGGGAAAACCGTCTTAATATACCGCGTCTCCCTTAAAAAAGGAATCCTTCAAGAAAGCCCCGCCCCACGGTGGCATTCCACCGTTGGAAACCAATCGTTTTCCCACCAGGCAATGGATGTCCGGGGGACGCGCCTCCGGGTATATTGGGAAGGATGTCCGCGTAGACTCCGTTTTCTGTGAACAGAAGGACAATAAAACGGTCCGAAAAACCGTTTCTGCATCTGTCCGAGCGACGCACTGCCGGCTGTCGGCGCACCTTTCTTTGGGGGAGAGGCGCGCGGGACCGGTCCACCGATTTACGAAGGCCCCTTCATGGAAGCGCAATACACCCGCGGGAGCATTCCCGCCATGATGCTGAAGACCGCCGGCGCCATGCTGGCCAGCACACTGTCCATGTCCGGCTACAACATCGCCGACACCTATTTCGTGGGACAGCTGGGAGGCAGCGAGCCCCTGGCGGCCATGGGTTTTACTTTCCCCATTATCATGCTGGCCGGATGCCTCTTCGGCGGCTTTGGCGGCGGGTGCATGGCGCTGATGGCCCAGGCCTTGGGCGCCCGGAAAGAGGAGGAGGCGCGCCTCACGGTCTCCAGCGGAATGCTCCTTGTCGCGCTCATCGCGGTGGTGGTGACCGCAGTTGGACTCCTCTTTGCGCCCCCTCTCTATGCCGCGCTTGGCGCCCAGGGGGAGACCCTCCGGCAGCTGGAGGGATACATGACCATCTGGTTCCTGGGCTGTGTCACCGCCGCCATCGCCATGCCCGGGAACCACCTGCTCATCGCGGCAGGAAAACCTGTGGTCTCCTCCCTCATGACTATTCTGGGGCTGGTGATCAATGTCGTGCTGGACCCCATCTTCATCTTTGGCGGCGAGGGCGTTGCGCGCTTTGCGGAGGGACTGCCTGTGCTCCTGGGCGCCCCCCTGGAGGGACTGGCGCATTGCCTGGCCTTCCTGCCCGCCATGGGCATCCGTGGCGCCGCCCTGGCGACCGTCCTTTCCCAGGCGGTCTCCGCATTCCTGCTACTGGCACTCCTGAGGCACCTGAGACTCCTCTCCTTCCGGCCCATTCCCCCGCGTACTCTCCTGCGGAGCTGGGGACGACTGGCAGGATACGCGATTCCCTCCATCCTGGGCATGCTGCTGGTCCCCGTGACCAACGCCATCACCACCCGGGTCACTGCCAGCTTTGGGAATGTGATGGTGGCCGCCACCGCCACTGCCTCCCGGCTGGAATCCGTGGTCTTTGTCATCCCCATGGCCTTCGGAATCCCCCTGATGTCCATTATCGCCCAGAACTATGGCGCAAAGCTCTATGGCCGCGTCCGCTACGCCTTCCGGTTCGCCTCTCTCTTCGCGTTTTCCGTCCTCCTGGCCGCCGCCGTCCTCCTGGTCTTCGTCATCCCATACGTGGCCGCGCTCTTCACTCCCGAGGCCGATGTCCAGGCCATCGTGGTGGAATACATGCATATCATCCCCTGGGGATTTGGACTGCTGGAGCTCACGCGATACGCCGGATTCGCCCTCACCGGCACCGGGCACCCCAAGCGCGACGCCATCCTCAAGGCGGTGCGACTCCTCTTGCTTCTGATCCCGCTTTCCCTCTTGGCGGGATACCTCCATTGGCGGCAGGGAGTCTTCTACGCCCGGCTGGTCGCCGATCTTGTCGGCGGCGGCCTCACCTGGGGATGCGCCGCGTGGGTTCTCCATAAACTCCCCAAAGCTGACGGCCAGGACGCGGATTCCCTTGCCGCTTAGCAGACGGCCCTGCTTCGTCGCGTTGCGTTTGGCTTCGCCGGGGCGTTTCGCCGGAGGCGGGTGGAATGGTGGCTGCAGCGCTTTTCCCCCGCCGACTCTGCAAAACCGCCCGTAGCCCCTGTTACTTGTCCGCCTGGTTTGCCAGGCAGGCATCCAAGAGCTCGGGAACAGTGTCGGCGACCGTGAGTAGGGAGCGGTATTCCTTGGTGGTGTATCCGTCCAGGATGGAGCGATCCAGCAATTGGAGCACACCGTCATAGTATCCCAGGAGGTTCAGGATGCCAATGGGCTTCGGGGGGCGTCCGTGGAGCACCTCCACCTTCTCCTGTTCCAGCGCGTCGAAGAGCTCGTCCCAGGTGCCAAAGCTTCCGGGCATGGCGATCACCACATCGGCCAGCTCCAGCATTTTCCGTTTCCGCTCCAGGATATCGGGGGTGATGTGGGTTTCGGTGAGCCCCCCGTAGAGGAAATTCGGGGGGAGGGTCTTGGGGAAGACCCCGATTGCACGGCCGCCATTCTGCAGCACGGCGTCGCACAACACCGTCATGGTCCCCTCCCGGGAGCCTCCGAAGACAAGATCCAGATCCCTGCGCGCAATCTCCTCCCCCAACTGTTGCACCGCCTGCACATAGAGGATGTTTTGGGGCATGGTGGCACCCAGATAAACCAGCACGCGGCGGCGTTCAACAGGACAGGGGGATGTGTTCATAAGTTGGAAAAGGCAGGAAGGAGGTCGCCGGGAAGGCGCCGCCGCAGGCGGAAGGATTTCCGCAGGGGCGTTTGGGCGGCGCCCTCCATACTTTGGTTGTTGCTGGCTGGGGTTGCAGAGTGCTCTATGGAGAGCCATGCCCATTGCCGGGGGAGCCGTCCTCCGTTACTGTTTCCTGGGCCTCCGGAATGCATCCGGCAGCAGGATGAGCGAGGTTGCGGCCAGCAGGAGGATCCATTCTTGTGGGGGCAGGGGGACGGTCCGGAAGATTTGTCCGCCGAAGGTGACGATGGCGACCTGCCCCAAGAGTATGAGGGCGGCAATGTAGAGGAAGGCGGTGTTGTTCGTTGCGTGGAGGAAGAGGGAATCCTTGCTTCCCCAGCATTTTGCGCGGAAGAGGTTCCAGAATTGGAGGAAGACGAAGAGGCAGAAGAACCGCGTCAGCATGAGCTGCGTGGCGTGCGGGGTCTCGGACCACTCGTCGTGGATCTCCAATCCGTGGGTCTGCATGTAGAAGAGGAATCCCAGGAGCACCAGCAGGCAGGGCAGTCCGGTGAGGAGGATCTGCTTGCACATGGCGGATGTGAGGATGAAGGAGCCAGGGACTCTGGGGGGCGCCTCCAGCACGGCGGGGTCGGGTGGGTCGGTGGCCAGTGCGATGGCGGCGAAGGTGTCCATGATCAGGTTGATCCAGAGCACCTGGATGACGGTCAGGGGCATCTCCAGGTCCAGGAGGGGCCCCAGGATGGCGATGGAAAGCGCCACAAAATTCACCGTGAGCTGGAAAATCAGGAATTTCTGGAGGTTCTGGTAGAGGGAACGCCCCCAGAGGACTGCCTGGACGATGCTGGGGAAGGAGTCGTCCAGCAGGATGATGTCGGCGGCCTCCTTGGCCACGGACGTGCCCGCCTTGCCCATGGCGATGCCCACGTCGGCCTTGTTCAATGCCGGCGCGTCGTTGGTGCCGTCACCCGTGACCGCCACGACCTCGTTCTGCTCACGAAGGCATTGCACCAGCCGCAATTTGTCATTGGGACGCGCCCGCGCCATGATGCGCAGGCTGGCGGAGGCCTTCCGGGCTTCGTCATCGGAGAGCGCCTGGAATTCGGGCCCTGTCAGCAGCAAGCCATCCTTCTCCTCTGCCTCGCTCCATAGATGGCTTTGGCGGCCGATCTCACGGGCGGTCTCCGGACTGTCGCCGGTGACCATCTTCACCCGGATGCCCGCCTTGCGGCATTGGGAAAGCGCGTGGGGGACTTCCGGACGGACGGGGTCGGCAATGGCGGCGAAGCCCATCCATGCGAGGCCCTGCGCCACGGCGTTCTCGTCAGGGCAGCCCATGTCGGGGCCGGGGCGCCCGGCGAAGCCCAAAATCCGCATGCCACGGAGCTGCCACTGGCGGATTTCCTGGAGGAGGGACTCCTTTTCAGCCTCGGAAAGGGGGGCGTCCCCGCAGTCTGTCATGCGGCGGTCGCAACGTTTCAGGAGGATTTCCGGGGCGCCCTTGAGGAAGAGCCAGGGAGTGTCTCCCAGGGAGTCGTGGAATCCCCGGGTTGCCATGAACTTTCGTTCGGTGGTGAAGGACCACTGGTCGCCGGCGCCATGACGGAATCGCTTGCGCAGGGCCTGGTAGTCCACGCCCTTCTGGTGGAGCCAGAGCAGCAGTGCGCCTTCGGTGGGATTGCCCAGGGGGATTGGGTCGGCGCCGGGCGCGGCGTCCTCGGGCGTGGAGAGTTCCGCGGTGGAGTTTGCGGCGATGGCCAGCTGGAGAAGCCCTGTCTTGGATTCGGGGAAGGCGAAGTGCTGCACGCGCATCTGGTTCTGGGTGAGCGTTCCGGTCTTGTCGGTGCAGATGACGGTGGCCGCCCCGATGGTCTCGCAGGCGTGCATGCGCCGCACCAGGTTGTTGGTGGCGATCATTTTCCGCATGGAATACGCCAGGGCCAGCGTGACGCTCATGGGGAGTCCCTCGGGCATGGCCATGACGATGAGGGCCACGGTGACCATGAAGAAGGAGACCAGGTGGCTGATGGCGGAGTGGGAGAGCCACTGCGCGGGGGAGGCGGGCAGTGCGCCGGTCAGGATCAACGCGCCCAGCCCCACAGCCAGCACCGCCAGGGCGGCGCCCAGGGGCGCCATCCAGGAAGTGTGGCTCTTGGAGGAGAGCCAGCGCGGGGGCTTGATGGGATGGTGGAACATCTCGAAGGCCGCCAGCAGGCTGGGGAACCACACCGGCGTCAGCGCGACCACGCCCGCCACCAGGATCACCACGGTGGCGATCCACTGTTGCACACTCTGCGTGATATTCCCGACAACTGCGGCGTGGATCAACAAAACCAGGAAGACCAGGCCGGAGATGGCCATGCCTACCGCGCCGATCTGCTCGGCGAGCCGGGAGAGCTGTTTCATCAGCGGCGTCTGCTCCCCCGAGATCTCGGCGGCCGCCAGCGCGGTCCGGCCGAGCTCCGTTTGCGCGCCCACGGCGGTCACCACGCCGAGACCGTGCCCCTGGACCACGGGGGTGCCCTTCAGGCCCTGCCAGGCGGGATAGGTCTCCTCGCCCTTCTTTGCACTCTGGGCCTCGGCACGGGTGCACTTCTCCACGGGCACCGATTCGCCGGTGAGGCGGCTCTGGTCCAGCAACAGCTCCGTGGCCTCCAGGAACTCCAGGTCGGCGGGAATTTCCTCTCCCTGGTCCAGAAGCACCAGGTCGCCCACAACGACCTCGCGCCGCGGAATCTCCCGCATGCCCCCTTGGCGGATCACTTTCACCGGCGTATCTTCGTTGACCTGGTTCAGGACATCGAATTCCTTCTCCGCCTGCATCTCGTTCAGGAAGCCCAGCACCGTGGCCAGGATAATCGCCACAAGGATGCCGATGGCCTCCACCGCCTGCCCCGTCAGGCACGCCAGCAGCGCCGCCACCATGAGGATGCGGATGATGGGATCCCGGAATTTTTTCAACAACTGCTTCCACCAGGCCTCCCGCTTTGGCGGCGTAAGGAGGTTTTCTCCGTGGAGACGGCGGCTTTCCAGGACCTGCTCTGGGGAGAGTCCCTGGCGATCGGCGTGGGAGGGGGCGTTGGTTGCCTGGGAGTCGGGAGAATTCTGCATGGTGGTGGACTGGGGAAGAGGGACGGGAGGAAATTCTGCGTATTATAAGGCTTCCGACCTGGTCGCTCCTTGCGTCCGGCATTACCTTTTGGTTAGGTTCGACCCTCGCATTTCCAGCGGAACCCATGCAGACGCGTAAATTTCCGCACAACGCTGGAAAATTCGCCGCCCCGCGCGTATTATCTTCGACGAAACGAAGCCGGAAGGCATTTTCCTCCCACCCGAAAACACGCGCACAGGAGACGAATGGACCTCTGCCATGACCGTAAATAATTATTTCTTCCTTCTTTTCGCATTCTGCTTGGGAGCCGCGCGGTTCTTGGCTGCCGCACCCGCCACCGAGCGGCAGCCGCTGGTCGCCGTCCTCTCTACAAACTCCCGGGTGCCTGCCATGACCCCGCAGGTCTACCGCGCCAGCGAGGACGCACTGCGTCAAATCCTCCTGGAGCGGAACCTCCGCGTGCGGTTGGGCGATGACGCCCCGAAGCTCCTGCTGGAGTACGGCGCACAGAGCATCTCCGACCTCTCTGTGGAATCCGCCCAGGCCCTCATGGAGCGCCTGGGGGCCGACACGCTTGTGCAACTCACTATGGACGTCTACAAGGTGAAGCCAGCACGGCAGAACCCCCGCCGCGCACAACCCAATTCCTCTCGCGGCCTGCGTGGCAATGCCACCCAGGCGGCACGTATTTTCGTGGCCGAGGTGGGGGGGACCCTGCAGATTTGGAAGAAGGGCGGACGCGATCTACGGATGGTCCCCTTCCAGCGGATCCTCACGAACCACACAGGCCCCCTCAAGGACTTCGCATTCCCGCAGGACGGCCGGGCGGCCATGACACAGTTCGGATGCGCCGCCCTCCGGACTGCACTCGCCGATGCCCTCTCGGAATCCCCCGGTTTCTTCTGACACCCCCCCAACGAACATGCTTTCACGCATTCCGAAACCCGCCCTCGCCACGCCGCTCCTCCTGGCGCTCCTGGCACTGGCCCTGGTCTCCTGCACCACTTCCGCCAAGTTCGATTACGCCCGCGCCGAGGGGCTCATGTTCCGGACTTCCGGGGGGCACTTCCCAATGCCTCCCGTCACTGTCCTGCCCTTCCGGGACCGGCGCGGCCCCCGCACCTCCGACGGCACCACAGAAAAACAGGCCGCGCACCTTGCCGACCGGGGAGACTTCCGTCTGGGATGGATCCCCTTCATGCCCTTCGCCTGGGAGGGACGACAGTTCCCCGAACTCAACGGGACCTCCTTGGCCACCCTCCGGAACTTCTGGTGCTCCTTTGACCGCGAACTGGCCGAGGCCACCGTCGCCAGCATCCAACATTCCGGACTTTTCCGGGAGGTGCGGTTCGCGGAGTCCGCGGAACAAGTGGACACCCGGTATGTCATAACGGGGACCCTCTTCTCCACGGAATACCAGGCGGAACGACTCACCTACGGGGTCACCTATCTGGCCGCGCCGGTCCTCTGGTGCGTGGGATTCCCTGTCGCAGTCTCCCACAACCACCTCGTCTTCTCTCTGCAACTCCTGGACCGCGAGACCAACGAGGTCCTCTGGAAATACCGCTATGACGGATCCGAGTCCATCCCCCACTTCCTCTACTACGGCATTGGAGAGGACGCTTCCGGTTATGCAAGGCTCATGAAACAGGCCATGAACGCCGCGCTCCATGACCTGGACCGGCGCGTCAAGGACGCCAGAGAATAACCCCATGCGCCTGGAAAACCGGAAAATCCCCCAAAAAATCAAACAACCATTGGAAAATGGACGGGTTTCGGCGTATTAAAAGGTGAAGAGGCCGATGCCGATCGGTTTTTCCAGTCGAGTTTTTTCAGAAAGTTTGTTTCACTCATAACATTTCAGAGAGGAGGAATCCAGATGAAGAAGTTCGTTCAGACTCTCATGGTTTTCGCGGTTGTCGCGTTCCTGTGCACCCCGGCGATGGGTCGTCCCGGCCCTGGTGGTCCTGGCGGCCCTGGCGGTCCTGGCCGTCCTGGCGGTCCTGGCCGTCCTGCTCCCTGGCATGAGATGGGTCGTCCCGGCCCTGGCGGCCCTGGTGGTGGCCGTCGTCATCACGATGGTCCCAGCCGTGGCTGGTGGAATGGCGCGCTGGTCGTGGGCGCCACCCTGGGTGTCCTGGACATCGCCACCCGGGCGCTGGCGGAGCCCCCGCCGCCCCCTGTTGTGACCACGCCCGCGATGACACAGCCCACGGTGATCGTGACGCAACCCGCACAGACTCAGCCCACCGTGATCTATACCCAGCCGGTTCAGCAGACTCAGCCCACGGTGATCTACACCCAGCCGGTCGAGCAGACCCAGCCTGCGGTGATCTATACGCCCGTTCAAACCACGCCGGGGACCGTGATCTACCGTTGAAGTAGAGAAAACCGCGTCAGGCCTTCCCCGACGGCGCGTTCCGCCGGGGAGGGCCTTTCCCGTTGTCAAGGGGCATCCCATGGAGATAGAAGGCACCAGCCGAACTCTTCTCTCCGGCGTGAGCCGGAACGATCCCGACGCCTGGCAGAAGTTCTTCGACCGCTACAAGGTCTTGGTCTTTTTGCGGGGGCGACGCTACGGCTTTGCGCCGTCAGACCAGGAGGAGCTGCTGAGTCGTGTGATGGGGAAGTGTTTTTCCAGCACCGGACTTTCGGGAAAGGCGGTGCTTGCTTTCGACGCGGCGAAAGGGCGTTTCCGGGATTACTTCTGCCGGATCGTCTCCAACGAGGCCCTCACGATGCTCCGGGAACGCGGACGCCGCCGGGAGGTCCCCGGGCAACTCCCCGATGGCCGGGAGGCCGATTTCCCCGATCCGCGCCAGGACGACTCCCAGGAGAAGGAATACCGGCTCTTCTTGATCCATGAGGCGTTCTCCGTGGTGCGCAGGGAGCTCCCCCCCCGGCAGGTCCAGGCATTCATCGCCGTCCGCATGGACCAGGTCTCGCCCAAAAAGGTGGCCGCCATGCAGGGAACCTCCCTGGCCACCGTATATCACGATGTCACGGAAGTGACCAGCGCCATTCGCAGGAAGGTCGCGCAGTTGGAGGAGGAATAGAAGGATGCCTCATTTGGAAGAACGGCAGATGGTGGAGATGCTTTTCGGGGAGTGCCATGGTCTCCGTGCCTGGTTTCGTCGCCGGCATCTGCGTTTGTGCGTTGCCTGCAGGGAACGCTACGAGGCCCTCTGCCAGGATCAGGAGGAGCAGTGCGCCATCGGGCGGCAGCTGAAGGAATATGGCGAGTGCCTCAAGGAGGCGGAAGAGACTATGACCCTCCCAAAGCCCCCTGTCGCCGGGTGAGAGCGGGGAAAGCTCCCCTGTCCTGGAAAAAAGGCAAAAAAGCCTGTTGTTGGAAACGATTCCTGCGCGGGGGGCCAAATTATCCCAAAATACGTCATTGTCCCCGCGATGTCGATTCCCGGAATGCCCCTTTCCTCCACACAGCCGCCGGATTCCCCGGCACCACTGCCCCATCTCCTGGAGGGCGTGGTGACCCTGCGCCGCATTAGCGCCGGGGCGTATGGGACGGTCTACCTGGGACGGGATGCCGCGCACAGGGAGTTGGCGGTGAAGGTCCTGAACCCGGATGTGCCGGAGTCGGGACGCGCGCGGGAACGCCAGGGGCTGGTCTCCTTCCTGGAGGAGTTTCAGAACGGCGACGACCACCTGCTCACAATCCACCAGATTTCTCCCGCCGGCCCCACGCTCTGCTATTCCATGGAGCTGGCCGACAATCTGAATGATCCGTATTCCTCTGACGACTACGCCGCCGCCACTCTGGGGGCCTGGCTGGACCGGCACGGACCGCCTCCCATGGAGACACTGGTGGATTGGATGCACCAGCTTCTGGAGGGCGTGGCCGCACTTCACGCGCACGGCCTTATCCACCGGGATCTGAAGCCCGGCAATCTCTATTTTGTGCGGGGGCGCTTGAAGCTGGGCGACTACGGACTGGTCTGTCGCTGGAAGCCCGACAGCACCCTGATTGGCACCCAGGCGTACATTCCCGGGGGAATGACCCAGGCAGCGCCCGAGATGGATCTTTATGCGCTGGGGAAGATCCTCTATACCATGGCGACGGGGCTCCCCGTGGGGGAATACCCCCGCATTCCGGAACGCCGCATGGATGACCGCGCCCTGCGTCAACTGAACCAATTCCTCATGGAGCGCGCGTGTTCCTCGGAACCCGGGAACCGCTTCCACACCACACAGGCCTTCCGGGAGGGCTTCGACCAAGTCTGCGACCCCGCCACCCGCGCGCAAAAGAGCCAGAAGCTCCGACGCTGGCTCTTCCTTGGTGCACAGTTGGCTTTTGTGGCGGTGCTGGTGGTTTCCCTGGTGTTCTTGGCCCTCCATGTCAACTCCCTGCGTCCCGAGGAGGAGGAATATCTTCCCGTTTCCCAGCAGTGGTATGAGCAGATTCCGCCGGTCAATACCCGGATGGCCCTCCGCTTTCATCAGGAAAAGCCAGCCGTGCAGGAGGTGCCCGGCGGCATTCAAGTGCTTCCCGGAGAGGCGTGCATTGTCTCCGAAAGGGACTTCGAGCTCTATTTCGAGGTGATCTCGGGGCTTCGGCAGGCGGAACTCCAGATCCGCTTTCAACCTGCAAACCCCGGTGAGGACCCCACGGAGATCCACGCCATGCTTACTCCACGCGGAGTCTTCTCGGAGACGACCCTCCTGGCGGGGGAACCCCGCGGAGAGGTTACCTGGGGGCTGCGCGTCGTCCCTCAAGGCGACCAGTGGCTCCTCCTGGCAAACGGCCGACCCGTCCTTGATGTCCCCGCTCCCACCACGACACCACCCTGGAAATTGTCCTTTGCGCTTCTCGCCCAGGAAGGCGAAGCCCCTGTTCTCCGGAAAATATGCCTTTTTGCCACGGGGGGAAGTGGTCTGAATTAGTTATAAGTCTTTTGTTGTAAATTTGTTCTGTATATTGAGCACGCGTGCTGGAAGATCCCGGCGCGCGTTTCTGCACGTATCCCCTTGGTTGAGCTTTCCCCTTTTTATGGAAGGAGGGAAAGGCGAGGTCAGCGCAGTCCCTCCAGTTTCCTCAGCGCCTCTTTCGCCATGGCCTGGAAATGCGGGAGCCGTGCGGCGATGGCGGCCTCCTGCAGTCTATGGAGTCCGGCGGGGATGTGCTGCCGATACCAGACGAGCCCGTTTTCCTTCCAGAGCTTCCCGTAGGCGCCCAGGGCCTGCATGAGCCGCTGGATGGCGGCCGTGTGGAGGAGCATTTCGCCGGGGGGCGTGCCGCCCTCGTCGCCGACGGCCTGGAGATATTGTTTCCAGCAGAGTTCCCGCTCTTCGGGGGAGTATTCGGTGTAGGGGTCGTAGAGGAGGGAGGCCAGATCGTAGACGGGGGAGCCCAATCGCATGCCCTGGAAGTCGATCCAGAAGCAGTGTCCGTCTTTTACCAGGATATTCGCTCCCTGGAAGTCCCGGTGCAGCAGTGCCTGGGGGCCCGCCAGCAGGGCTTCGCGGACCTCATTGGCTTCTTCGGCGACTTCATTCGTCCAGAGTTCATCGGCGTCCAGGACGACATGGAGGAGATGCCTCCGGAAGTAGTCCCGCTCCCATTGGTAGCTCTCCCGTGTGAAGGGTGGTTGGAGGGGCAGGGGATTCCTTCGCGCCTCCCGGGTGCCGGCTACATGGAGACGCGCGGCCTGCCGGACAACCTGCTCCTGCACGAGGGACAGACGCTTCTCCCGGGGGAGCCCGGAGAGTTCCTGGCGCCCCAGGTCCTCTAGGACGATTTCCCCTGCATCGGGGAGATGGACATGGATTCGCGGCACGGGAATGCCCAGGCCTTCCAGGAATTGGTCGATGGCGACGAAGGCGGCGTTCTCCTGTCGGGAGAGATCGTAGGCGCTCCAGAGGAGGTTTGTCTTCTCGCCGTCCTTGAGCAGGGGGAGGTACCGCCTGCCGGAGCCTTGTTCCCTGGGGGCGCCCTCTGTGGTGGCGGTCATGGGAATCCGGGGGTCGGGGAGTCGTTCGGGGCTGCCGGCAGGCAGGACCTCCCGGGGAGTCTCGCAGAGGATTCCAGAGGCATAGAGGCCTGGATGGGGCAATTCCACACCGTCCCAGAGGACGATGTCGTGGAGCCGTGCGCCAATGGGAATCCGCAGATTCGTTCCCAGTCCCAGGGCACCGGTGCACTGGACGCCCTGGCGCTCCAGGAGATCCCGCCGGAGGCTTTGCTCCTCGATGGCGTCCCGGAGGGTGGGGTTGTGGGCCATGGCGCAGTCCATCACCTCCTGGTGCGCGTGGATGTATTCCGCAGGAGTTCCCACATCGGACCAAAAGCAATCCCTGGGAGCCACCAGTCCAAGGATCCTCCTGCCGGCCCTAGTGGCGCGGCGGAAGGCATCCAGGATGCCCGGGGTCTTTTCTTCTGCCGGCAGGAAGTCCAGGATCTCCCGTTTCAGCAGGTAGATCCCGGAGAAGGTGTACCCCTGTCCATTCCCGCCATGGAAGTCCAGGATTTCACCGCCCTCCGTGAGGCGCACACTCCGCACGCCCTTGCCGGGGATGAGCAACAGCGTGGCGTCCGCCCGGGAGTCCCGGTGGAAGCGCAGGAGCTCCTTCAAGGGGAAGTCGTGGATTACGTCCACATTCCGCACGAGGATTTCTTCCGCATCCGGAGCAAGTTCCCGGATACCTTTCCGGATGCCCCCACCGTGGTTCAGCGGACGTGGGCCCTCCTCGGAACAAAGGACCTCCACGCCACGCACTTGTGAATACTCCCGGCATGCCGCGGCCACCTGCTCTCCAAGATAGGCGCTGTTCACAAGAAGAGCCCGCATCTCCTGCAGCTGGCGCAATTCGTCCAGTGCCAGGGTCAACAGCGGAACGCCGCAAAAGGGCAACAACGCCTTGGGACGCAGAAGGGTGGCGGGACGCATCCGGTTGCCCAGACCCGCTGCCAACACAAAACCGCAGAGGGAAGACATTTCGAAAAATGAGGAATTGGGAATTTTATGCGTGTGCGTGAAAGTTCCGCAGCCCCCGAATGAGCCAGCCGTCGTTGCGCCCGCTTTGGGGGAAGCGGGGGAATCTGCCGGTTGTCGAGGCAGGGAGGGCGGGACGGCATTCCCCGCCCTGTCGATCTCCTTGTTTCACGCCAAGAAGAGGAATGCCGTCTGCGGGGGAAAAGAAGAACGGCGCCGTCTCGGGGCGGGATGCGGAGAGGCGGCGCCGTGTGTGTGAACGGGGTGGGGGGGCCGGAGTTTAGAACTCGTACTTCACGCCCAGGGAGAGGAGGTCGGTGTATCCCCGGTAGGTGCCCTTGATGTAATGCTCCTCGCCGAGGGCCTGCTTGGCGTGGCTGCGGTGGAAGAAGATGTGGTTCCAGCCGGCATCCAGGCGGAGGTGCTCGTTCCACTGGTAGGAGGCTCCGAAGCAGAGCCAGATGCGGTTGCTGTCGGGAAGCATCACGCTCTTGTTCTCCTTTTTGGTGACGGCGCGCTGGTCGAAGGTGGTGCCGCAACGGAGAGTCCACTTGTCGGTCAGCTTGTACTCGCCGCCGAAGGAGAAGCGCCAGGCGTCATGCCAATTCATGACCACGGTGTTCTTCTTCACCAGGGGGCCCCGCTCAAATCTGGTGGTGAGCTCCTTCATGGTGCTCCACTGGGTCCAGGCGATGTCCATCATCAGGGTCAGACGGTCGGTGATCACCTGCTGGATGCCGAAGTTCACATTCTGGGGCATCTTCAGCTTCAGCTTGGCGTGGTCCTTGTAGCTGGTGCCCTCGATGCCGTACGCGGCGGCGACGATCTCGGGGATGTTGTAGAATCTGGCGTCCAGGTCCAGCTCGTAGGAGGAGCGGGAGCGATAGCCGAGGCCAATGGACGTGCCCTCCCAGGGCTTCCAAACCAAACCCAGGGTGAAGCCCAGGCCAATGTCGTCACCCTCGGTGCGGAGCTTGGTGTCACGGCCATAGGCGGCGGTGTTCACCTTCTGGCGCGACTTCATCTGCGCATAGTCAACCATCAGGCCGACACCCACCGCAAAATTGTCGGTGAGGCGGTAGGAGACAGAGGGCAGGACCTCCACCACTGCGATGGAGGTGTCAATGCCGTGGTAGCGGCCCATCCAATTCCGATGGTAGTTGGTGGCGGTGCCGCTGGTGGCGCTGGCCGCCAAGTTCAGGTTCAGACCGTCGCCAATCGGAATGGAGTAGTCCAAATTCGGGATGTACGTCTTCCGGATGATGTCACCACTCTCGTGCCCGGAAAGCGAACTGCCGGAGTCGTGGAACTTCACCTTGCCCGTGAGAAGGTGGGTGCCGGCATTCAATGTGGGACGCTCCACCCACGCCGCGCCAGCAGGGTTGAAGTACAGGGCGGAGGGGTCGTCCGTGCTCGCCGTCATGCCAGCAAGGCTGCGGCCAAGGCCCCCTACGGACTGCTCCAGGATGGAAAAGCCGGACGCCAGCAAATAAGCCGAGGAGAGAACCAGGAAGCTAAGTGCGAGAAGTTTTTTCATGTGCCTCCAAATGAGATGGTTGGGGAACTTGGACGTGCGTTATTGTAACAAAAACTAAAAAAGTGTCTGTAAACGATAAGATAGCACGTATTCCTGAGATTACGACATTGGGGCTGTGGAAGGGTGGAATTCCGGGGGGCTGGTGACGGAGATTCCCCGTTCCATGAAGTGGATGGTGGCGATGACGGCGAGGACGCAGAGTGTGGATGTGGAGGTGAGCGTCATGAGAGTTGCTCCGTAGGGTCCTGGCGTGTGGAGGATTCCCCAGACGCAGTTGAGTTGGTCGAGGGCGTGGGAGACCATGTAGATGAGGAGGAGTGCGGGCTGGAGGAGTCCCCCCCCGTTTTGGGAGTGGTTGGCGCGTGCGAGGATGTTGGTGCGCAGGGGGAGCCATAGGGCGAGTGCGGCGACGCCGAGGATGGTGGGCAGTGTCATGTATTCCCGGAGGAGCGTGGGTTCGCCTCCGGCGAGGAAGAAGTCCCGTACGGCATTGGAGATGGTGTGTGTGGCGGGGTTGTCGGGGAGGACGAGTGGCGCGTGTATTCTCCCCAGGCAGTTCCAGAGTGCGAAGGCGGGGGGAAGGACTGCGAAGAAGAGGAAGAATGCGTCGAAGAGGGGGAGGCACCTTTTCATGCTGTCGGGATTCACGGGCTGGCAGGGGAGGGGATCCACGTGTTCGCGGCCTTCTTTCGTCCAAGGTGTGGGGGAGGCGTATGCGTGGTATCCGCCCAGCCGGTTCCATTCCCGGTAGAGGAGGTATGCCGCGGTGGCGGTGAGGAAGAGCCAGGGGATGGCCCATGGCTGCGAGAGGCGGTAGTGCCATCCGTCGCCGTATTGGAGGGCGAAAGCCGTGTTGCTGAAGTGTGCGGCGGCGTAGTCGAAGAGCCGCGCCACCAGGAATCCGGCGAGCAGGCTGGTCCAGGAACGCAGCATTGCCTGCATGGCGCAGAAGGTGCCGTATCGGGACTTGGGGAAGAGCATCATCTCCAGGGGCTGGTCGCAGATGGCGTATAGTCCGCTGATGAGGAGGTTGATGATTGAGCTCACGATGGAGAGGTTCACCAGGACCTGGGGCGGCATGGTGCCAAACATCCACCGCAGGAGGAAGGGCAGTCCGGCGATGCTGGTGAAGATGTAGTGGTACACCATGATCCTGGTGGGATGCCAGCGGTTCACCAGCGCAGGCAGCAGCGCGGCCACGAAGATTCCCCCCGCCAGCACCATCCCGCTTATGCCATTCATGTGGCCGTAGTCTGCGTCGGTGAGCTTCAGTTGCTTGCTGACGAGGAAGTAGTTGAAGACGCCGGCGGCGCCGCTGAGGGATCCGGAGATGAAGATCAGGTACCGCAGCCAGTACACCCGATGGCAGAAGGTGAGTTTCACGAAGTCCTTCAGCCCCCAGACCTTCGCTTTCAGACGGTCCAGGCCCTTCGCATTCTTGCGCGCGAGCTGCTCTTCGGTGAGGGGGGGGTATTCATCTTCCTTTACGTTCAGGCAGAAAAGGGTGATGCCGACGCCGTAGACGGCGGCCAGTCCCAGGAAGATGGCGGTGGAGTGTTTCTGGGCGTGTGGAAAGAGGAAGTAGTGAAAGAAGGCGGCGCCGAACTGCAGGGCCAGCCGCACGCAGGCCATGATGCGTCCGAAGAACTCCGGGGGGATGATGTCAATGAAGATGTACCAGATCACCGAATTGGCCCACATGGCGAAGAACTGGTAGAGGATCATGACCAGTCCCATGACCAGCGCGGTCATGGTGGCCGGCGAGGCGTGCCAGAGGGGTTGTGCCCAGGCTGAGAGCGCGTCTCCGAAGCGCAGCGTGAAGCCGAAGAGCACCAGCGACAGCACGATGGGCGGCATGGAGAGGAAGATGAAGGGGATCCGGCGCCCCCATCTGCTCCGGTGCAGGTCGCTGGCCACGCTGATGTATGGGCACACCGTCATGTTCATGATGGAGAGGATGCAGGATAGGATGAGCCAGCTGGCGGTGTCGCTGACACCCAGCTCCTTGAGCTGGATCGGCAGGATGGCGGTGGGTGCGCTGTTGGCCAGCCCCAGGCAGGCCACGGCCAGCATCAGCCAGAAGAACAGCGTGCAGAGCTGCATGCGGGTGTAGGTCAGCTTTCCGCAGTGGTAAAGCTTCTGTGGCGTCTGCGTCATGGGGCGGTCCGGGGAAATAGGGTGTGGGGAAGGAGGGGGGGCGGCGGATATTATCGGTTGTCCACCCGTTCGGGGGACAGGTCGTGCATCCGGAAGCGGAAGGCGGCCAGCTCCTCGTAGCGAGTGCCGGGGCGCCCCCAGTTGGCATAGGGGTCAATGGAAAGGCCGCCCCGGGGCAGGAACTTCCCCCATACTTCGACATAGCGGGGCTCCAGCTTCCTTCGCAGATCCTCCAGGATCATGTTCACGACGGATTCGTGGAAGGCCCCGTGGTTGCGGAAGCTGAAGAGATAGAGTTTCAGGGACTTGCTCTCCACGATGAGCTTGTCGGGCACGTAGGAGATGGTGACGGTGGCGTAGTCGGGCTGGCCGGTCTTGGGGCAGAGGGAGGTGAATTCCGGACAGTTGAATTTCACCCAGTAGTCCCGTTCGGCGGGGCTGGCCACGGCCTCCAGGACGCCGGGGTCGTAGGAGGCGGGATAACGGGTGGGGCCGGCGGCGCCCAGCAGGGAGAGGTCGTCAACGGTGGGCAGGGACTTTTTGCGGGAGGGGGCGGTCTTCATGGGCGGCGCGGTCTTCGGTTGTTAGGCGAGGGTGACAAGGGGGGCGGTGTCGTGGTCCGTCCATTCCATGACGGCGTGCCTGCCTTCTTCCCCAAACTCGCCGCAGTTGACCACCGTGGTCTTTCCCATGGCGTAGACGCCCCTGGCTTCGTGGATGTGCCCGCAGAGGTTCAGGACGGGCGTGTGCGCCTGCACAAGGTTCGCCACCGCCTGGCTGCCCACGTGCATGCCGTTGGGAATCACATCGGCGCCGGAGCCCATGGGGGGCGCGTGGGTCACCAGGATGTCCATGGGCCCGGGAGGGAGCGTCTTCAGCGTGGCGTCCATCTCTTTGTCGTCCCATTGGAAGGGCGTGGATTTGGGGCAGGTGTTGCTCCCGGAGAGCCCCAGGAGCGTCAGTCCCTGCGCCTGGAAAGGATGTGCCGGCAGCCAATGCCCCGTTTCGCGCAGGATATCGTCGGCCTCCCGCGGATCCAGGTTGCCGGCCACGGCCAGAAAATGGGGAAAACGCGCCTCGACGGTTTTGACAGCCGCCCGGAAGTCCTCCGGCGTGCCGAAGTTCGTGAAGTCGCCGCCGATGAGCACGAGGTCCGCATCGGGGAGGGTGTCCAGGGGCTTGAAATGGGTGTGGATGTCGGAAAAGTAGAGAATGCGCATGGTGGGACTTCCAAAACCAGAAAAACAGCCGGAAAAAAGCACGGCTCTAAATATACCCCGAAACAGCTAGAAAACACGCACATGCCGCGCAGGCGCGCGTGGGCGTAGACGCAGGCAAATGTCCACAAGAGTTATATTCTCCATGACTTCAAGAGGTTACGGAATCTTTTCCCCGGCCGCCGCATTATCTTCTCCCTCGTTGAAGAAGAAGTGCTCCTTTTCTCTTTTCCCGCACGGAAGGAAAATCAATGGTCATGAAGAGAATCTCGGCTTTGCTTGTTTGCCTGATGACGGTCTGCGCCTGCCTGGCGTTGCGCGCAGTGGAACTTGGCGTGTCGTCGGACGACCTCGCGTCACCCGCGGTCTGGCCACCCGGGTGCCATGAGTATTTGCAGGTGGCGGTCCCCCTGTCGGATGCTCCGGCGGACGCATTGCTTCTCTATTGCGAGGTGTGCCGGCCGGATGGCGTCCCGCTGGGACGGTATTCCGCACAGGTCTCGGAATCGGGCACTGCGGTCTTCCGCCTGGATGGCGGGGTGTTGCGGGGACACGGCCAGGAAGGCGCCTGGCTCCTGCGGGACTTTCGATTGCTGACGGCGTCTGGCTTCCAGACGGTCCCCGGCACCGTCTCCACAAAAAGCTATTCACCACAGGTCTTCCGCCCACAGTGCCAGTCCACTCTGCTGACGGTCAAAAATGGCCTCAACGTGACTCTGGAGGATTCCATTGCCACTTTGGAGTTCACGTGCCCCCGGGACTCCGATGTCCTGCCCGGTTTCTTCTACCAGGAAGACTGTGTCTTTGATGGCTTTGCCGTGGCCTTGGACAAGCGCGTGGACTCCCTCCGCTTCCCTGCTGATGCCACGGGGCTCTTTTCCACGGGCGCCTACACGGGGCTGGATGTTTCCCGGACGCTCTTGGACCAGCTCTGGGAGGTGGGTGACAAAAACGGCGACTATTCCCCCGGCGAGACCCTGGCTGTCTCTGTCCCCGTGGAGGCCAATCCCCTGCCGTCCGCGGATTCCATGGAGCCCTCCGAGGGATTCTTCCTGCTTCTCTTTTACCACTGCCTGAGCCAGCGCCTGGAGGACATTGCCGCCCTGAAATGCCATCCCTTCGACACCAACCAGGACCTTAGCCTCACAAAGGCGGAATTGGACGCGGGACGTGCCCTCTGGCAGAATGGCGGCGCCACCCACGAACTCCTGCTGGGCGCGGTGGAGCTCTGCGACGCCCTGGCCTACGGCTACGATGCCTTCTCCGAATGCTTCTATCCCATCCATGCGACTGACAACTAGGAGGAACGCCATGAAAGACAACCACTTCCACCGACATCTGATCCCCTGGGCGCTGGCGGCACTGATGCTGCCTTTCGTCCTCTCCGCCCTGGCACGGGAGGAGATCCCCGGCACGATCCCCGAGGCCCCCTCCATCCATAAGACAGCCCGAAGGATCGCTCTTCGTGGAAACGACGGTGTGAAGTATTGCGCAGGCCGTGGCGGTGGCGATCCCGTCATCTTCTACCATGAGGAGGAGAACGGGAATACGGCTTGGAACACCGTGAAGACAGGCCCATACAAGGCCACGATCTCCATCGACCGGTACTTTGGCACCAGGGAGGACCGGGACCGCATGGTCAAAAATGGTCTCATGCCACGCAAGGCCGTCCTGGTTGTGCCGAATCTCGACTGCGATTCCAATAGCTACTCTTCGCAACATGCCCCAGAGCGGGATGGAGTCTATCTCAATGGCCATTTCGTGGGATATCTGTGGGGAGAGGACGAGGTTTGGCGGATCAATTCCTTCGAGGTTCCCCTGGACTGGCTGAAATTCCCCTCCTACCCTGGCGAAGAGGCGGAGAACCATCTGGAGATCTACGTGGACATGGCCAACGGCGGCAAGGAGGTCTGGATCCTGGGGCAGGTGTGGCAGGGAATCTTTCTATCCGCCCCGGATCCTGTGATGCTGGTCCACGGCTGGACCGACGAGCAGTCCACCCTCGACGAACTGGCGGATGCCATCACCGAGGAGACGGGAATCGCCACCGTCCAGGCGCGGGTGGTCCGGGATGCCTCGCCGGAGGAGAACGCCGAAATTGTGCAGCAGGCCCTGGCGGCCGAGGCTGAGAAGATGGGCGTGGAGAAGTTCCTGGTTGTGGGACACAGCAAGGGCGGTTTGGACATCCGTCCCGTGATGGATTCCAATGGCCTGAATTCCACGTATGTGAGAAGGGCTCTGCAGATCGGCACCCCCAACGCCGGCAGCCAGGTGGCCGATGCGGTCGCAAATCCCCAGGGCAGGAAGCAGAAATTCTATGTGAACATGGCGAAGTGGAAGGAGAAGATCGATGTGGCGAATGCCGGTTTCACTTCCCTGACGACGGAGGGCTGCAAAACGTTTAACGAGAAGTTCCATGCTCCGAATTCCCCGCTTCACACCATCATCGGATTCGTGCTGCCGGAGTATCTCGAGGGACTCTACAAGGATATCGTCAAGGTCTGCAATCTTCCGCAGCGCAACGACGGCATTGTCACCGTCGCCAGCGCCCATGCGTTGGGAACCCAGGTGCCACAGTCTCCTCTGGACTCAGGCAAGTCCTCCCTTTACGACCATTGCGCCATCGTCCGCGGTGAGGGGAAGAAGCCCGTGGTCGCCCTCATAAAGGATCTGTCGAATGCCTCGGCCGCGCACTTCGCCTCCATCACACCCCCCGACAGCGTCAGGGGCTCCCTGCAGATCAAGACGCGCTCCGCCGAAATCCCCGAAGAGGTCCCGGCGGAATCCGCGGCTCCTGCGGCGGAGCCGCCCCTCTCCGGCGATGCGCTCCAGGACGAACCCGTCCTTGTCTCCGGCTCCACACCCTGGAGGACCTCCGCGGCCTTCCTGAAACCGGGACGATACCTCCTCTGTCTGGGCTTCGCTCCTGAAAATGTCATGGTGGAATTGCAGCTGGCCTCCGAACCAACTCCCCGGAACCTCGTTCTGACCCGGGAACCCGGCGACGGGGATCGTTTCCTGAAGTCGATGGGACTGTGTTCCTGCGAGATCGATCTCGGACAGGCCGACACGGGCGTCTTCACCATCCGGGTCCCCGGAGATGCGGAGGAGACCGCTATGGTCTTCCTGCTCCGTGGCGCCGTCGACATCCCCAAGTTCCATTTCCAGGTGGAGACAGGCGGGTCCGATGACATCCCCGGACGGGAAGCAATCTTCACCGCCTGGCTTGTTTCGCCCCTCGACAACTCACCGCTGACCACCGGTCTCCAAGGCGTCGTGGCTGCCGTTGCGGCATACGGTCCCCAGGATTCCACAACAACCGTGACGCTCCACGATGACGGACAGGATGGCGACCAGGTCGCCGGCGACGGGATCTTCTCCGGACGCTTCGCCCCCGATGCGCCGAATCATTGGGTCGCGGAAGCCTCCGCGCGGGTGGCCGCGGATTCTCCCTATGCGGGAATGGAATTCTCGGGCCAAACCGGCTTCGTGACATTCCCAGGGGAAAGCAGGATTCAGCTCCCCCTGAAGGAGTCCTGGGAAAAACTCCCCGCCAGTGCCAGGGAGCTCCCGGAATACATGCAGAATCTCATCCTGGAGACGGAGGTCACTACCACCAGGCCCGGAGCATACACCCTCCAGATTGCCCTCCTTGACAACAATGGACAGCCCGTCTACTCGTCCTGCAGCTGGACTGCCACCGAATCGCCCGAGACCCATGATTGCCGCTTTGTCATCTCCCCCGAAGAGTGGCAGACGTTGCAAAAACAGCCTTGGAAGGTCCACCGGGTAATGCTGTTCTGGGAACCGTCCGACGCCGATGGCGCCCGGGAATCCAATGAAGAACCGTTGGAGAGGAGACTCCGCATTCGCACGGAGTACCCCGGCCAGCTCTTGGAGGCCGCCGCCGTGCCGAAGACCTGGACCACCCCGTTGCAGATCCGGCTCACAGGAGAGGGGAGCGCCGCCATCCAAGGCGCGGATACTCTTGCCGGTGGCGTCTTGGAGCTCAAAATGGCGGTGGAGGTAGAGGGCTGGGAGGAACTCTGCAGCGATCTGCACTTCACTCCCAGTCCGAAGGTGACTATCCCCGTGGCCTCCGAATCCGGACGCATCGTCAGCCTGGCCACCGGCACATTGGTTTGCGCGGAAGACGGCAGCTTTTACATCGATGCGCAGGTGGCCTCCCAGGGTGGAATGAGCCGGGAGGTGGAGGACGCCGCCTACATCGTCTCTGGCGGACAGGTCGCCGTCCCCCAGCTGGAGGACATCACCGAGGAGCACTTCATCCACCTGGAGGGCGAATTCCGCACCGGAGTCCTCCACGTGCGGGACTTTCACCGGAACCTCCTGGTGGACACCTTCACTGCCGCCCAGAAGGAGTTGACTTGTGTGGCAGAGGACGACACCCTCACTGTGATCGTCGCCCGTGACGACGACACCACGCCCTCCTCCGAGGAACGGTTCTTTCTTTACCTGACGGCCTTGGGGGAGCTCTCCTCGTTTGTGGAGAATGCGATTCCGCTGGCAGGTTGGACAGAGGGGCCGAACGTCGGGTATGGCTCCGCCTTGGAGGTCACCGGCCAGATCCGGGAACTCCTCCCCGGGACCGGAAACGGGGACAACCTCTGGGACGCCGGAGAGGAACTCTCATTCACCATCGGGACGAAACGCGCGTTTCCCGAGACGCTTCGGCAATTTCTGGGGCTCATGGCCGTGAGGCCGGATTGCCCCTCCGTGGAAAACATCGTGGAAATCCTCCACCCCCTGGATGAAAACGAGAACCTCTCCATTTCTTTTGCCGAGGTGGCGTCCGGCCGCAAAAACTGGAACGCCGGTACCCTGGATCCCTCCGTCCTCCTCAACGGAATCATGCTCCTCGACCATCGGGAATACCGCTATGATGCCACCAGGCGAAACTACCTCCCACACGATTAGGGCAGGCAAAGCGCGGAATCCCGCGGTCCCGCCGAATCTCCACACTCCTTTCCTCTGGGCGGTGACGCTCGAATTTGACACCGCTCACCCCTCTTTCGAATTGTGCTTGCGGTGAAACAAGGGTTTTATGCATTTTCGGTAGACATGCTGCCGCAGGAAGCGTCCCGCGCGCAGCAACCAGGAGGGGCGGACAGTCTCCTGTTCTTCGGGTGTGAGGAGGGATTCCTCCTCCGCGTCCCGGAGGATCTTGGCCAGGGAGAATTGGTCGGAGCCCAGGAAGGCGCGGAAGAGGAGTTTTTGCACCCCGTGGTTGGCCATGCAGGTGGCCCAGTCAAGGATCCTGGGAGTTCTTCCATCCTCTGCCACCAAAATGTTCGCACGCCGCAAGTCCCCGTGTGCGAAACCCTTCTGGTGGAGGTCCGCCAGGGTCTCCTTGAGGGAAAGATAGAACTCCCGGGGGGGCTTCGTTTCCCCCATCCTTCGATAGTATTTGCCGCTTTCCAGCTCCCGGCCATGGAGATATTCCATGACGATGGTGTGGCCCCCTAGAAACGCCAGGGGCTTGGGCCCCGCAGTCACGCCACGGTCCCGCAACGCCGTCAAAACCCGCCACTCGTTTCGCATGCAGAACCTGCCGGGAAAATGCCGGGAGAACCAGCCGTTGTGCGCGAAGGTCTTCACCAGCCAAGTGCGGTCCCGGAACCTCCAGCGGTATACCTCTCCCGATGTGAAGGAGGTGGAACCCCGCAGAAGAGTCGCCTCCCGGAGGATGGTCTCCAGAGACGGCAGGGCGAGTGGCTCCCCATGAAATTCGATTTTTCCCCCGCAGGGAATCCTGGACATGAAAATCGCACCGATCCTTGGACATGAGCCCCGCTCGAATGGACTTGCGCCGGGGCGGGACATTCCGGATAATATGTTTTTCCATTACCATTTCGCAATGTTTTCATCAGGAATTCGCAAGGCGGAAGACCGACCGTGCGCGCATTGTTTTTCTGCCTGAGCCTCCCGGCGGCGTTATATTCTCCTCCGACGTTTTCCCCTGCGTGGGGGAGGGCGGCTCCTGCCCCTTTCCCTGTGCGCGAACCAATCCGAAGCGAGGAGTCGATATGATTCAGTTGTTGACGGGCCGCGGAGGCCTTCCCGAGATCCATGTCCAGAACCGCGGCGGGCGGTGTGAGATTTGCCTGATGGGCGCGCACGTGCTCAGCTTCCTTCCCTCGGGTCATCGCGAGGTCTTCTTCCTTTCCGAGAAGTCGGAGTATTCTCCCGTTGGAAAGGCCATTCGCGGCGGCATTCCCGTCTGCTGGCCCTGGTTCGGTCCTGCGGACACGGAGAAGATACCCGGCGCCACTACCTCCCACGGCTTCATCCGGCAGGTCTTCTGGAACGTCTCCTCCTGGAAGGAGCTGGGCGATGAGCAGACAGAGGTGGAGCTCCAGGCGGAGGACACTCCCGAGACCCGCGCCGTCTGGCCCCACGCCTTCCGGATCGCCATGAAGATCCGCGTGGGGAAGGCCCTGGAGATGAGCCTGGCCACCACCAATACAGGCGACCGGGAATTCTCCTACCAGCAGGCCCTTCACTCCTACTACGCCGTGGGAGACTGCCACGATTTGACCATCACCGGATTCCAGGGATGCGAATTCAAGGACAAGGCCCCCGCCGATCCTCCCGCCCCCAATCCCCAGCCTGGAGATGTCACCATTGCCGCCGAGACGGACCGCGTTTACTTCCATTGCCCCGGGGAGGCCGACATCCTGGATCCCGTGATGGGACGCCGCATCCGCATCGAAAAGTGGAACAGCGATACCGGCGTGGTCTGGAATCCCTGGGTAGAGAAGTCCCGCCGCATGCCCGATTTCGGCAACGAGGAGTATCGCAACATGGTCTGCGTGGAAAACTGCAACGTGGACTATGACGGCAGGACCCTTCAACCCGGCGAAAGCCACGCATTGTCCATTCGCATTTCCGTGGAGGCCCTCTAGCCATCCGGACGCGCCCCCCCTGCAGCCGACTCCGGCCACGGGGGAGGGCGTCGGCATGCTTCTTTGCAGATATGGACTTCTCCGGCATTGTCGAGAGCCTCTTCGCCCACGCCAGCACGTGGGGCTATCCGCTGGTCTTCCTCTTGATGGCGGTGGAGAGCTCTTTTATTCCTTTCCCCAGCGAAGTGGTCATGATCCCGGCAGGCTTTCTGGCCGCCCGGGGCGCTCTCTCCCTGGGAGTCCCCGGGGCGGACCTGGCACTCTCCCTCGCCGCCGGGCTGCTGGGCGCCCTGGCCGGCGCCTACGTGAATTATTTTCTGGCGGCATGGCTGGGGGAACCACTGCTGCGCCGCTACGGAAAGTATCTCTTTCTGAAGCCGGAGGTCCTGGAACGTTCCCAGGAGATCTTCCGTCAGTACGGCGGGCCGGCTACCTTCGTCTGCCGGCTACTCCCCGTGGTCCGGCAGTACATCTCCCTGCCCGCCGGGCTCTCCCGCATGCCCTTCGCCCCCTTCACCCTCTATACCGCGCTGGGCGCGGGAATCTGGAACGCAATCCTTGCCGGTGCCGGATATTGGATCGGAAATTCCACTGCGGAACTGACGCCCCGGCAACTGGTGGAGCAGGGAAAGACCATGGTGACCACCCACTTCGGGTGGATTCTCCTGGGAATTATCCTCTTCCTGGCCGCCTACACCGGTCTCTCCCGTTGGGTTCTCAGGGACCGCAAGCCAAAGCCCGCAACAGGGGAGGACGCACCGTGAACGAACCCTGGGTCATGCTCGTTCTGGGAATTATGTTTGGATTGGCCGTGGGCTTTCTCCTGGGACGTCTGGGATATGTCTCACGCAGGCGAGCCTACGAGGAGATGCAGGGGGAGCTCCAGCGACGCGAACAGGAAGAGCGGCAAATCCGCGATACCTTCGCCGCCCTGGCCGGTGAAGAACTCCGCCGGCAGGGCGAGGAATTGCGCAGCCGCCAGGAACAGGGGCTCAATGCGCTCCTGGCGCCCTATCGCGGCGCACTGGACGCCCTGACCCGTGAATTGCGGCAGAGCCATGCCAATGACGCCGCGGAACGCGCACGGCTCCAGGGAAGGCTGACGGAGCTCATGCGTGGCGCCCAGAAGATCGGCGACAGCGCACAAAAGCTCGCCAGCACCCTCTGCGCAGGCTCCAAGTCGCAGGGGCTCTTCGGCGAGCAGCTCCTGGCGAATCTCCTCCGGAACTCCGAACTCCAGGAAAACACGCAGTTCTTTCTCCAGCAGGCCATCCGCGATGCCCGCGGGGGCCTCGCCACCGCTCCTGAAAACGGCTCCCGGCGCATCCCCGACTGCGTGGTGCTCCTCCCGGAAAACGGCACTCGACTCGTCGTGGACAGCAAGTGCAATTTCACGGCCTATCAGCGCTGGCACGACGCACAGGATGACGCGGAGCGCGCCCAGGCCTGGAAGGCGCATCTCCAGGCCATGCGGCAGCATGTGGATGAACTGGCGCGAAAGGAATACGCCGCGCTCCTCCGGGAGGATCGGGGCGCCCCTGTTGTGGAGGACGTGGTGATGTTCGTGCCCTCCGAGGCGGTCCTGCAGTCCACATTGGAAGCCTGCCCCGATCTGCTGGAGTATGCGGCGGGAAAACACGTCCTGCTGGTAGGACCCATGAATTTCATGATGTTTCTGAAGGTGGTTTCCTTGGCCTGGGGGAATGTCCGCTGCGGCCGGAATCTCCGCGCCATCCAGAAGGCCGCGTCCCGGCTCGTCCAGTCGCTGGAGAAGTTCCAGGACTCCTTTGAGAAGGCCGAAAAGAATCTCCAGGACTCCCAGAAATCCCTGGAGGAGGCCCGACGGCGTCTCTGGGGAATCCCCGGACGGCGCTCCCCCTCCAGCGTCCTCGAAGCCGCCGAGGAAATCCGGCGGCTCCGTGAAGAGCAGACGGAGCAGGACCCGGAAAACGGCTCCGCTGGCAACCAGTAGGGGAGAATTCGGTTCGGTTGCCTGTATATTAAAAAGCTTTCCGCAGAGGAAACCCGTTCCGTCTTCCGGCAGTCTTTCTCTGCAGACGCATCATTCATCGTCATTCTTTGACGCAATCCATACCATTCAACACAAGAACAACATGGGAAACAACCTGGGAAAGGCCATTGGTGCCGTCGTCGTCATCATTCTTGCAGTGCTCCTGATTCTCTGGCAGGTCTCTGGCGGCAAGAAGACAGGCACCGTCAATCCGGACGCTGTGAAACAGGCGAATGCGGAGTCGTCGGCTGCACTGGAGACCCTGACCCCCGCCATGGAGCTGGCCGTCAAGTCCGGCTGGAACGCCACCGGCAAATACTGGGCGCCGAATTCCCTGAATACCGTTATGAAGAAGCGCCTGACGGGAGTCTTCGGCGACAAGCTGGAGGACGCCCAGATCGTCCTGAAAGGAGAAGTCAGCCGCGACAGCGAATCCGGCATGCAGAGCTGCCTCTTCCAGTACAATGGAAAAAACTACGCCTTCTACCTCATGAAGGACAAGAGGGGCAACTACAAGCTGAAGGACTTCGGCGCGTGGTAGCCTCCCAGCAGTCTCCCATTTCCAGGCGGAGGAGTGCTACGCTCTCTTTCGCCTGCTTTGTTTTTTCTCCTGTCCCATGATTGCCTCCGTTTCCGTTTTGCAGGGTTTCCGGCATCGACGGGGCAGCCTCGCCTTCCACCAGGGAATGCCCCTTGTCATGGGCATCCTCAATGCCACGCCCGACTCCTTCTCCGACGGCGGCGAATTCCTGAAACTTGAGGACGCCCTTCGACGCGCCGGCGAGATGATCCGGCAGGGGGCGGAGATTCTGGATGTGGGCGGAGAATCCACACGGCCCGGCTTCCATGGCGTTTCCGCCCAGGAGGAGATCGCCCGCGTGGTCCCTGTTGTCAGCGGCATCCGGCAATTCTCCAACATCCCCATTTCCGTGGACACCTCCAAGGCCGAGGTGGCCCGCGCCGCCCTGGAGGCCGGTGCCGACATCGTCAACGATGTGTGCGCCTGCCAGGATCCCGGTTTTTCGGAGGTCCTGCGGGAATTCCATCCGGGAGTGGTCCTCATGGACGACCGGAAGCTCCCCGCCGAGGCCGTCATTCCTGATGACATCCGGGAGTATCTCCGCCACCGCCGCGATTCCCTCATGGCCGCCACAGGGCTCCCCGAGGAGGCGTTCTTGCTGGATCCCGGCGTGGGCTTCGGAAAGTCCGACCGGCAGAATCTCCTCTGCATCCGGCACGCCGCCGATTTCGCCCTGGACGGCAGCGGCGCACTCCTGGGAGTCTCCCGGAAATCCTACATTGGACGGCTGACCGGCGAGACAGACCCAAAACGCCGGCTCCCGGGAACCCTGGCCAGCGCAATCCTCGCCAGAAATGTCCAGGTCCTCCGAGTCCACGATGTCGCCGAACACCGCCAGGCACTCCAGCTGGCCCGCTTCATCGACCAGGTCTGAAGCGCCAATCGACGCGGCAAAATCACGAAGGACGGAGACCGCCACCCCTGTTCATCCGCTTGACTTTTCCGTCCACGGCATCGGTGCCGCGGCTTGCGCCTCAGAAGGGCCGCGGGGCGACGAAGGAACTGGCCACTTACCCCTGACAACCCGCCACTGAATTTTCCGTGTCCGCAGTCCTTGAAATCCTACAGGTCTTTCTCCAGGCGCTCATCCCCGTGGTCGAGCTCTTGGTGTTGACCGTGCTGTACTGGCTATTGCTGCGAGTGTTGCGGCACACTCGCGCCATTTTCCCCATGGCGGTGCTGGTCCTGGTGTCCATGGGCATAGGCTTTGTCAATCTCTGGCTGAACATGCCGGTGCTTTCCAGCCTTGCCAACAGCTTTCTGCGCTTCCTGCCGCTTGTCGTCCTGGTTCTCTTCCCCGAGGAGATCCGCCGGCTGCTGGCCAGCCCCGCTGTCAACTTCCGGCGCTACACCCTGAATATCCGTCGTCGCCGCACTTCCCTGCGTTTGAAGCGAACCCTGGAGGAGTCCGCGGACGAGCTGGTGAAGGCCGTCTGCTGCCTGACGCCCCTGCCGCAGTGGCGCGGATATCTCCGGGATCACTACCATTTGGACATGGACGAGGAACGCCTCTCCATGAAGAATACCGGTGCCCTCGTCGCCATCGAGGGCGTCGCAGGATTGGACGACTTCCAGGAAATGGGCGTCCAACTGGACTGCCGGCTCAACTACCGGCTCCTCCGCACCATCTTCTATTCCGGAACCGCACTCCACGACGGCGGCGTGATCCTCCGCGTCTCCCGCGGCGGCGAACTGATCATCACCGCCGCCGGGTGCCGATTCCCCATGGACGAGAATGCCGGAAATGGCCCCGTCCATACCCGGCAGAACGCCGTGCGCGGCCTGGCGGAGCGCACCGACGCCTTCGTCCTCATGGTCTCCGAGGAGACTGGCAGCGTGCTGATTCCCGAGGCGGAGGACCGCCAGCGCATCCGACGCCTGACATCCCCCGCAGAGCTTCGCGAGGAACTCATCGCCTTCTTGTTGCAGAGCTCCACGGACCGCGCCGCCAGGATCCTTCCGGAGCGGGAGCCCTCCGCCGACCAGACAGCCGACCCGGAGGCGGCACTCCCCCAGCAATGAGCTCCCAGAACACAAAACAGCGCGCCTCCGCAAAAAACGCCTTCCGGAAACACTGGAAGAACCTGGGGAGCTGGTTGCAGGCTCTGGATTTCTGGCGCCTCATGGTGGCTTTCGGGCTGGCCTGCGGGACGCTTTTCTTGATTCGCCAGCAGTTCTCCAATAGCGGGTATTCCGCCTGGCGCGAAATCCAGAATGTCACTGTGGAACTTCCCCGCTCCGGTCTTGGAGTGGATGTGTCTCTGGATGACCGCCCCTTCACCGTCGACTTGATGGTCACCGTGGACCTGCTCCATTTGGGGAGACCCATCTCCGCCGGTGATTTCAAGGTCGCCGTCGATCCCCGCCGCCTGGGTGCGTTGATTCGGACCCGCGAGGACGAGAATGGACAGGATGAACGCGAGGTGGTCTATCGTGTGGAGCCCTCCGATGTGCTGGTGAAGCCCGATGGCGTGGAGATCCGCGAGATCAAGAGCGAGTACCTCCATGTGGTTTACGAGCCCATGGTGACCAGGGAGGTGCCCGTCCGGATCTCCCTGGACCGCCGCCATCAGGAAGAGGGCTGGAGCTACGACTGCCGCCTGATCCAGGAAATCGTGGTGGTACACGGTCCTCTTTCCCAAGTGAAGAACATTGACTCCGTGACCACCGAGCCCGTGGAATTGCGGGAGGTCCAGGCGTATTCCGGGATGGTCGCCCTGCAGGTGCCCCCCGGCTTTGCGGATGTCCATTTCTCCCGCTCCAAGGTGGAATACAAGGTGGTCCCCGAGAAGGAAACCATGGAGGACGCCACCCGCGCCTTCAACAATGTGCAGGTGGTCTTCCTGACCCGCGGCGACTCCACTCTGCGCCCCCGGCTCTTGGATGGTATCGCACCTCGCCGGAACATCCATCTCCAGGGACCTTCGAAGATCCTGAAGAGCCTGACTCCGGAACAGCTCCGGCTGGTCTGTGACCTGACTCCCTACACCATGGAGGGCGGACACAAGGTCCGCCTCCAGCCCCTCTGGCTGCCGGATGGCGTCCAGGTGGTGGAGATCTTCCCCGAACCCGATTTGACAGTGGAGCTCACGGACCTGCGCGAGGGAGGCGCCCGCTAGCATAAAAGGAGCATCTGGGGGGAGGATGGGTGTGTCCGCGCCCGCTTGTCGCCTGTTGTGGAATATGGAACCGGAAGGATTTTCATGGAAGGGGGGAATGGCTCTCACGCCTCAGGAAGAGGCTGCTTATGAGGCCGCCGCCGTCGCCCCCGTGTTGGTGGTCACCGGTCCCACCGCCACCGGCAAGACACACTTGGCCGTGGAACTGGGCCGGCGCTTCCGGGGGGAGATTGTCAGCGTGGATTCCCGGCAGGTCTACCGCGGCATGGACTTGGGCACCGGAAAGGATTTGGAGGAATACCACGGGGGCGGCGTTCCCGTCCCCACGCATCTCCTTGACGTGGTCGACCCCGGAGAACCCTACGATCTCTGCCGGTATCTCCGGGATGCCCGGCGGGCCCTGGGGGATGTCCGCTCACGGGGGCATCTTCCCGTGCTCTCCGGCGGAACGCCGCTCTATCTGGCCGGACTCCTGGACGGATACGAAATGGGCGCCGCCCCGCCGGATCCCGAATTTCGACGCTCCCTGGAGGGGCTCTCCTCCGCAGAACTCCGCGCCCTCCTGGAAAAGGAGGCCACGCCGGAATTGCTGGCGCGCACCGACAAGACTCAAGATCGACGCGTGATCCGCGCCCTGGAAATTTCCCGCGGCGCTCCCGCCGTGCCTGTCCTGCCCTTGAAAAAGACCCTCATCCTTGCCCCAAAATATTCTCGCGGGGAAGTCCGGGAACGCATCCTCCAACGGCTGGATGCGCGACTGGACGCCGGGCTCGTGGAGGAGGTCCGAGGCCTCCGCGCACGGGGGCTTCCTCCGGAAAAACTGGAGTGGTTCGGACTGGAATACCGCTACGTGGGACGTTATCTGGAAGGGCAGCTCTCCCTCCAGGAAATGCACGACCAGCTCCTCACGCAAATCCGGCGTTTCGCAAAACGCCAGGATATCTGGTTCCGCAAGCTGGAACGCGAGGGCCACCCCATCCACTGGATCCCCCGGGGAAATATCGAAGAGGCCACGGCCCTCGTCGCCGAGTTCCTGCACCTTGCCGCGCAAGGTGCAGAAAAGTAGGCAGGTCGTGGTTCCCGGCCCGTCCGCGGTGGCCCTGGCACGATGCCCCTCCGCCGCCGCGGCGGCCAGGCCCCCCCCCCGCCTGCCATCTCTTCCCTGCTATGGATTGGAGGCCGGGGTGTCCAGCTGCTGGACGATCCAGCCGCCAACCTCCCTGGTTCCATAGTGTTTTCCGCCCGCAACCTGGATTTCGGGAGTGCGGACATTGGCGTCCAGGGATGCGTTAACGGCGTCGCGGACGGCCTTTCCCTCCTCTTTGCAGTCGAAGTGCTCGAGGAGCATGGCCACCGAGAGAATCTGCGCCAGGGGATTCGCCAGGTTTTTCCCTGCGGCCTGTGGCCAGGAACCGTGGATGGGCTCGAAGACGGGAGTCCCTTCGCCCAGGGAGGCGGATGGCAGAAGCCCCATGGAGCCGCTGATGACGGAGCCCTCGTCGGTCAGGATGTCTCCGAAGGTGTTTTCGGTGACCATGACATCGAAGAAGCCGGGTTCCTGGATCATGCGCATGGCGGCGTTGTCCACATACATGAAATCGGTGGCCACGTCGGGATATTGCGGCGCCATCTCCTTGGCGATTTTCCTCCAGAGGCGGCTGGATGCCAGCACATTCGCCTTGTCCACCACGGTGACATGCTTCCGGCGCTGTCGGGCGCTCTGGAAGGCCACCTTCAGAATCCGCTCGATTTCGTTGCGGTGGTAGAGATTGGTGTCGTAGGCCATCTCGTCGTCCTGGTACTTCTCGCCGAAGTACATTCCGCCCGTGAGCTCGCGGATGCAGACGAAATCAGCGCCGGCCACCAGTTCCGGCTTCAGGGGGGACTTGTGGAGGAGGCTTGGGAAGGTCTGGACGGGCCGGATATTGGCGAAGAGCCCCAACTGTTTGCGCATGGCCAGAAGCCCCTGCTCCGGGCGGACCTTCGCATCGGGATTCTGGTCGTAGCGGGGATCGCCTACGGCGGAGAAAAGCACCGCGTCGGACTCCTGGCAGATCTTCAGGCTTTCCCGGGGGAAGGGGTCGCCCACCTTGTCAATGGCGGCCGCGCCGCAGAGCGCCTCCTGGAAGGAGACCGTGTGACCGAAGCGCCGACAGACAGTCTCCATGACCTTGACGCCCCAGACGGAGATCTCCGGGCCAATGCCGTCGCCTGGCAGTACCGCAATGTTGAAGTTCATGATGGATGGATGTTTTGGGTGAAAGGGAAGGGGGCTCTTTTTATGCCTGTGCGGCGTGGCGGTTTTTTTCCCACTGCTCCACCAGGGGACGGCAGGTGAGCAGGTAGTCGATGTCGTCCAATCCGTTGAGGAAGCAGTGTTTCTTGTATGCGTTGATGGGGAACTTCCGGACCATTTCCGGACGCCCCGCAACGGAGATGGTTTCCTCCGGCAGGTTGATTTCCACCTCTGTCTCGGGATGGGCTTCCACCAGGGCCACCAGCGCATCCAGGAACTCCTGGCCCACCGTGACGGGAAGTACGAAGTTATTCAGCTCGTTCTGCTTGTGGATGTCGGCGAAGGAACTTGCCACCACCGCCCGGAAGCCGTGTCCCGCAATGGCCCAGGCCGCGTGCTCACGGCTGGAGCCAGAGCCGAAGTTCCGGCCGCCAAGCAGGATTTGCCCACTGTAGCGGGGATTGTTCAGGACGAAGTCCGGATTGGGGGTGCCGTCAGCGCGGTAGCGCCAGTCTTGGAAAAGGTGTTCGCCGAAGAAGGACTCCTCGCGGGTGGTTGCCTTCAGGTATCGGGCGGGGATGATCTGGTCGGTGTCGATGTTGTCCACGGGGAGCGGCACGCACCGGCTGCGCAGGATTTCCAATTTCTGTTTCATGAAAGGGAAAGTGTGTTGATGGGGAAGGGGTGTTCTATGCGGGGAGGAATTCCCGGGGATCCGTGATTTTTCCGGTGATTGCCGCCGCCGCCGCGGTGAGGGGGCTGGCCAGGACGGTCCGGGCGCCGGGGCCCTGGCGCCCCTCGAAGTTCCGGTTGCTGGTGGAGACGCACAGCTTCCCCGCAGGCACACGGTCCTCGTTCATGCCCAGACACGCAGAACAGCCAGGTTGGCGCAACTGGAAGCCCGCTTCGTTCAGAACGGCCTCCACGCCCTCCTTCTGCAGCTGCCGCAGCACCATCCAGGAACCCGGCACCAGCCACGCCACGACATGCTCCGCCCTCCGATGCCCCTTCACGATGCTGGCGAAGGCCCGGAAATCCTCCACTCTGCCGTTGGTGCAGGCGCCCACGAAGACATAGTCCACCGGCTTGCCCAGCAGACGCTCGCCGGCTTGGAACCCCATGTATTCCAGGGGGCGGGCCGGGGCGTCCGGTGGAATCGCGCCATCCACAGCCATGCCCATGCCAGGGTTGGTGCCGTATGTGATCCAAGGGGCGATTTCCCCGGCGGCAAAGTGGACCTCACGGTCAAAGACCGCGTCATCGTCGGTGCGCAAGGTCTTCCAGAAGGCCAGGGAGGCCTCCCAGACGGCGCCCTTCGGGGCCTCGGGGGCCTTTGCGAGGTAGTCGAAGGTGGTCTGGTCCGGCGCAATCATGCCGCCACGGGCGCCCATTTCGATGCTCAGATTGCAGAGAGTCAGGCGGCCTTCCATGGTCAGGCCCGTCACCGCCGAGCCCGCGTATTCCACGAAATGCCCCGTGGCGCCGGCGGTTCCCAGACGGCTCATGAGGAAGAGCGCCACATCCTTTGCCGTGACGCCTTTTCCCAGCACGCCGTCCACCACGATTCGCATGGTCTTCGGACGGCTCTGCAGAATGCAGCCGCTGGCCAGCACCATCTCCACCTCGCTGGTGCCAATGCCAAAGGCCACGCAGCCCATGGCGCCGTGCGTGGAGGTGTGGGAGTCCCCGCAGACCACCGTGGCTCCCGGAAGCGTCAGGCCGCGCTCCGGGCCCACCACGTGCAGAATCCCGCTGCGCTCGTCCATTACGCCGTAGTGCTTCAGTCCGAACTCCTTCACGTTGGCCGTGAGGGTCTCCACCTGCGTGCGCGCAATGGGATCCCGGATGGGCTCCTCTTGGCGCTCGGTGGGGATGTTGTGGTCCGGCATGCAGACCACGGCGGCGGGTCGGAAGACGGGAAGCCCCCGCTGCCGCAGTCCCTGGAAAGCCTGCGGGCTTGTCACCTCATGGCAGTAGAGCCGGTCGATGTACAGCTGGTCGGGACCATCGGGCACGGACTGTACCAGGTGGGCGTCCCAGATCTTGTCGAAGAGTGTCTTTGGCATGGAAGCCTTCTCCTTGCGCAATGCGCGGCGCTAGTCCTTGAATTTGTTGATGCAGTCGACGTAGGCCTCCACTGAGGCCCCGATGATGTCGGTGTGCGCCCCGAAACCGTAGTAGAGGTCGCCGTTGTATTCCAGTTGCAGGTGCACCTTTCCCAGGTCGTCGCTGCCCTTGTTGATGGACTGCACGATGAATTCCTTCATGGTCATGGGGCGGTTGATGATCTTTTTCAGGGCGTTGATGGCCGCGTCCACAGGACCCGTGCCGGAGGCCGCCGCCTCGAAGTGCTCGCCGGCGATGTTCAGGCCCAGGCTGGCCACCGGGCGCACGTTCACGCCGCTGACCACCTGCAGGTAGTCGATGGTGATGTGTTTTCCGCTGTTGCGGTGGCTGCCGGCCAGGATCAGCAGGTCGTCGTCGGTCACATCCTTCTTCTTGTCGGCCAGCTGCAGGAACTGCTGGTAGACCACATCTAGCTTCTCCTGGTTCAGATCCACGCCCAGGTTCTGCAGATGGTGCTTCAGGGCGGCCCGTCCGCTGCGGGCGGTTAGTACGATGGAGTTGTCGTCCAGGCCCACGTCCTGCGGGTTGATGATCTCGTAGGTCTGCGCATTCTTCAGCACGCCGTCCTGGTGGATGCCGGAGGAGTGTGCGAAGGCGTTGCGGCCCACGATGGCCTTGTTGGGCTGCACCGGCATGTTCATCATGTTGGAGACCATCCGGCTGGTGGCGCAGATCTTTGTGGTGTTGATGTTGATGTCCAACGGAATGTCCTTCCGGGACTTCACGATCATCGCGACCTCCTCCAACGCCGTGTTGCCCGCGCGCTCTCCAATGCCGTTCATGGTCACCTCCACCTGCCGTGCGCCGTTGAGCACGCCGGAGATGGTGTTGGCCGTGGCCATGCCCAGGTCATTGTGGCAGTGGGTGGAAATCACCACATTCTCAATGCCCGCCACGTGGTCCACCAGGTACTTGATCTTGGCGCCGAATTCGTCCGGCAGGCAGTATCCCGTGGTGTCCGGAATGTTCACCACCGTGGCGCCCGCCCGGATCATCGCCTCGATCACCTTCGCCAGGAACTCGTTGTCCGTTCGGCCGGCATCCTCCGCGTAGAACTCCACGTCGTCCACCAGGTTCCGCGCGTATTTCACCGCAGCCACGCCGCGCTCCAGGATCTCGTCGCGGGTGGAGTTGAACTTGTACTTGATGTGCATGTCGGAGGTGCCGATGCCCGTGTGGATACGCTTGCGCTTGGCGAAACTGAGGGCCTCGGCGGCCACGTCGATGTCCTTTTGCACGGCGCGGGTCAGGGCGCAGATGGTGGGCCAGGTGACCGCCTTGGAGATTTCCTGGACGGACTGGAAGTCCCCGGGACTGGAAACCGGGAAGCCGGCCTCGATGACGTCCACGCCCAGCAGCTCCAGCTGCTTTGCGACCTGGATCTTTTCCACGGTGTTCAGCTGGCAGCCGGGGACTTGCTCTCCGTCCCGCAGCGTGGTGTCGAAGAAGTAGAGTCTGTCGCTCATGATTGTTGAATTTCCTTTGTGTGGTTGGTTGAATGGATTGCGCGAATCTTGAAAAAAAGAAGCGGCCGGCTGAAATCGCGCGAAAGGGGGAAACGGAAAAAGCCCCCCGGTTCGTGCGGCGGTGCCGTGGAAGCGGGGGGCTCTTGTCTCTTTGCGTTCTCTAGACGATTCTAGGCAGACAGCACATAGCCTCCCGCCGGCCTAAGGGCCAGAAGGAGAAGGCTGCTAAGGATGAATGCCGCGTCAGATCGCATGAATTTGTATTGGAAAAAACGTGTTCCTTTGGAAAACCGGCGTACTATAGCCAAAATCCGACGGCTTGCAAATGCCATTCCGGGGGGAGGGCTTTTTCGGGAGGCTCCGTGTGCTATCCCCGGAATGCCATGAAGAACATGAGGAGTGCCATGGCCAGGAAGAGCAGGGTCATGGCGACCTTGGAGGCCAGGAGGTGTTTTCTGGCCCAGGCCGCCAGGCTGGTGGCCCCCGTCCCCCAGAAGGCCGCCAGGGTCACGCCGAGCAACGGCACCAGGAAGGCCAGGTTGTAGCCGAGCAGCATCCAGAGGACCCGCGGCTGCAGGCCGCCTTTGTCGAAGATCGCCGCAATGGTGGGCAAATAAACCTGGCCCGTGCACGCCAGCTCCATGGCCGAGACCACGCAGCCCAGGCAGACCGCCCCGGGAATCGCAAGCCAGTCCGGGAGCTTTGCCCAGGCGTGGATCTTGTCGTGGATCTTTCGGTGCGTGTCCACGCCAAGACCCATTTCCAGATCCGTTACTTTCCCTGTTTTTCGGTACTTCAGGGTATCCCGCAGATGCAGGAGGAAGAATGCGACGCCGGCCAGTCCGAAGAGGCAGTAGAGCAGGGTTTTCGCCCAGAGGAACCGATTCAGTTGATCCACCAGGAATCCCAGGGAGAGTCCGTAGAGGAAGTAGGAGAAGAAGACGCCCAGGCAGAAGCATCCGCCCACCGCCAGCACGAAGCGACGGCTCCGCTTGAGGTAGAGTAGGTAGCTGATAAGAAAGATGATCGTGGCGAAGGCGCAGGGGTTGATGCCGTCAAGCAGACCCGCGGAAAGGACCATGGTCCAGGTGACGCCCTCCAGCAGAAGCTCGCCGTCCCGGATGGCCTGCTGGCGCTCGCTTTCCAAGATGGGAGCCTCCCACCAGGCGTCGCAGGGAGACTTCTCCAATGCCTCCAGCAACGACTCCGCAGGGATCAGGCTGCCATGATGAAATCCATTGCTCCAGGCCACCAGCGGCGTCAGGTTCTCCGCAGTGTCCTTGAGCTGGAAATGGCTCTTCACACGCTCCATCATGACCTGTCCATCCACGGTGGAGAAGTCATAGCGATCCACGGACAGGGCGGGGACGAGTTCCTTCAGGCGCAGGAGCTCCCGCTCCTGCCGCGCGCACTTTGCACAGCCCGGCGACGCCAGATAGAGCAGTGCGACCGGGCCTTTGTGCGCCAGTTCGGCGGGAGGCGATGGCTTCGAACCTGTCGCGGGGGGCGTCCAGGAGACCAGGCTTTCGTGCTCCGCAGACGCCACGGTTTGCTGCAGGGGCGCCAGCATCGGGATCGTCGGCATGGAGCGGATCCACTCGTCCCATTGGCTGTCCCGCAGCGCCTCCGCTCCCTGGATCCAGTGGTCTCCTGCCAGGAAGACGGGGAAGGCGTCGGCGGGCTTTTCGGGGGGCAGGGCCTCCTCCAGGTTCCGCAAAAATTGATAGCCCTCCTCTGTGTCGATGGAGACGTAGACCAGGAGGGGATCGTTGGAGGAGGCCGTGGCGCTCCACAGGTCCTTGAAGGCGGCGCACTCCTCGCAGGAGTCCGATCCGAAGAGGAGCAGATAGTCTCTGCCCGCAAGGCGGGGGGCCAGGAGTGCCAGAAGCGCCAGGGCGAGGAGCAGCGCCGTCACCGTATTCCGACTTTCGCGGGAGCATGCCATGGCCGGTTTCTATTCCAAGGTGATGATGATGGGCCTGCCCTTGTTTTCCTGGCGATGGGGGAGGATGCGCAGCTCCCGCTTGTCCTCCCCGAAGCTGTCCGGCGTCACGGTGATCTTCAGCTCAATGCCCTGGGGATGGCGGATCTTCTCCAGGACCACCCCCTCGGGCGCCTCGATCTCCAGGTTGGCGAAGAGGTCGTCCCAGTCGTGATGCTGCTTGACGAAGCGCAGCGGAATGGCGTCTTTCTGCTTCAGCAGGTTCAGACGCATCATGTTCCGGGGGTTGGCGGCGGGATCCCCCGCCTTGCGCTCTTCCTGCAAACCCGGCACCTCGCCGTAGGCAAAACGCTCGGTGAGTCTGCCAGCCTCCCGGAGCTTGTCCTCCTGGATTTTCCAGGTGCTGGGGGCGAAGTAGACTTCCTCGCCGACATGGGCGTTCAGGGTCAGTTGGATCTGACGCGCGGCGGCGGGGCGCACAATGGGCACGTAGTAGAGCATTGCGAAGTCCCGCGTGTAGGGCAGGGGACCCTTCGAGGTCAGTTTCAGACGGTATCTCTCGCCGGGCTCCAAAACCGTCAGCTCCGCATTGCAGAAGCGGCCCTGCGGTGGTTCGCCCAATTCCAGGGGCTCGGGGATTTCCGGATTCCGGCGGATTTCAAAGACGGCCTCCCAGGGCCCCACGGGATTCCGCAGGTCGCCTAGCTCCACGGAATCGCCGGGCTCCAGGAACGCCGGCGGAAGGAGATAGCCGCCGATCCGTGCGGTGAGGGATTTGGCTCCCTGGATGTCAATCTGGATATTTCGCGCGTAGGAGTCGGCGGTCACTGTGGAGACGTCCATGGTGAAGCCGATCTCCAGGGATTCCCCGGGTTGCAGTTCCCGGCCGGAGTAGTCCGCGTCCAGGACGATGCAGTTGCAGGTGGGGAAGACCCGCTGGATGGTCTGGGGGAACCGGCTGACGTTGGTGACGGTGAAGATGCCGTGGGCCTTCTCCTGGGAATACACCTTCCCCATGTTCAACGTCCCCTCGTAGTTCAGCGCCAGCGGCGGCTTTTCCGATTCCTCCGAGAGGATGGCGAGGGTCTCCGATTGGGACTGCGCGACACTCTCCGCAGGAGACGTCTGCCCGGCGTCATCGCCGCCCTTTTTGCAGCCGGGGAGAATCAAGAGTGCAGCGAGGGCCGCGAAAAGGAAAGAAATGCGGAAAAGCGCCATGTTCGTACGGAGGGGGTTTCAGGAAAGGGGGGAGGGCTGCGGCGGGACGATTATTGGCCGTCGCCAGATGTCTTCTTCGCCTTGAGCCAGACACCCTGGCGGAAGCCCTGGATGCCGTCCACGGTCCCGGGAAGGCCAGGACGGAAGTCGCCCTCGCCACTCTCCCAGTGCCAGGCATTGCCACTTTCAAGTCGCTCGTCGTCCTCCGGCACCAGCAGGAAGCAGCCGGAGACGCCGGGGACCTCGCCTGTGGCGCTCTCTCCTGCGGATTGCAGCCCCTTCAGGGTGATGCTCTCGCCCGGCTTCAGATGCAGGAAGAAGACCTGGCCGTCGGCGGAAGGCAGATTCTCGGTGGCGGTCGGGGTGTGGAAGCCCTTGCCGTCGCCATTCAAGAGGTACCGGACGCTTTTGGGAAATTCGTCTGCGCTCTGGAAGCCGGACGGCATCGCCAGGAGGAGCCAGCGGCCTTTCCCGGATGCCGCATCGCCCGTGGAGGAGCTGTCCTCCAGGGAGGCGGCCAGCTCCAGGAAGGTGGCGTTCTTGGAGGCCACGCCCTCGGCCACATATCCACCCTTGCCGGTGACGGCGGAGAGCGACGCCCCGGAAGCAGGGGCGAATGCGAAGGCATTGTCCGAGGAGCACGCCAGGACCTTCTGCGCCGCGGCATCCAGAAGGATGCCCAACTCGCCGTCCTTCTTGTCCGACCAGCTGACCATTTCGCCGGCGACTGGCTTCAATTCCAGTGCGCGGAGATCCTCCAGGTCGGCGGGCCGGTTGGGCATCACCATGACCGGCCAGCTCTTGCCGTCCAGCACAATCCGGCCGTATGCGATGGCGTCGGGATCGGCGCCGCAGCAGCTGGCGGGAACCGGCGTGAAGATGCCCCGGAAGGTGACCTCGCGGGTGGTGCCGTCCTCCTGGAAGAGGTGGAAGCCGCCCTGCAGAATTCCGTCGGAGGTGATTTCCAGGGCCAGGCCAAGGCCGGGGACGAGTTCATAGCCCTCGCGCCCGGTCGCCTGGAAGACGCCGCTGTTTGCGCTCTTTTCCTCCAGGGTGACTCCCAGGGGCAACAGCCCGCTGACCACACCCTCGGGAAGGTTTTTGATCTCGGAAACATTTTCGCTCTTGCCAAATGCGTAGAGGTCCAGGGTCAGGTACTGGTCGCTGCCCACCAGCTGCTCCAGGATGCCCTTGGCAGGATCGAAGGTAACGCCGCAGGGCTGTGAGGCGAAGGCCGCCGAAGAGCCCTTCTGGTGCCACTTCACGCCGTTGCAGCCGGAAAGCCTCGTGTCGGATTCCTCGTGGTCGCTCTTCCGGTTGAGCGTCAGCTCGCCGCTCAGGACACTTTCGTCATCGAAGGTCAGATGGAAGTCCAGGGCGGCATCCGTGGCGTCCGCCGCCTTGCAAAGCTGCAAGGCCGTCTCGTCCAGCACAGCCCCGTTGGGCATCTCGCCAGTGAGCGCCACGCTGCCATCCTCCTTGACGGTGAACTGCAGGAAGCCGTAGCCCTGGTAGTCGGTGGCGGGATCGTCGAAGTTCAGGGCTACGTGGAAGCGCCCCTGGTAGTCCTCCGCCGTAGTCGCCGTCACATCGGGAGAGAAGAGGATGCCGTATTCGACGCTGTCCAAATTCAGGCCGCCGGTGCCCACGCCGGCAGGCGTCAAGGCGAGGGCAATGGTGTTGGGAGCATCCTGGTTTCCGACAATGACGTTGTTCGGCGTTGTATCATCCAAGCTCCAGTCGGGCAGGAGGAAGGATTTATTGAGCTCGCCCCGGATGACGACCTGCATCTGGTGGGCCTCGGTATCGCGTGTGATCGTCATCACGGCCAGGGTGCGGTCGTAGACGGGGTCTGTCGTTTTTGTATAGGAGTAGACTCGTCCGGTGAAGGAAACCGTGGTGGCGGCGGCGGGATTCAGGTCAGACAGGGGTTGGATCTGGATCTTCACGGGGTAGGTTCCGCCGATCTTGCCGCCCGTTCTCAGGGTGATGGTGAAGTTCACTTCGTCGCTGCTGGTGGGCGTCCCCTGCAAGACCAGCTTGCCGTCTTCCACGCTGACGGTGAGCCAGGAGGGCGCGCCAATGACCTCCACAGAGAGGGTCTCCTTTCCGCAGCCGGAAAGAATCTCCAGTGTTTTCCTCCCTTTGAGGTTCTCGGTCATGGCCAGGGAGAGGGTCTCGCCAGGGGCCACTCCGCTCAGGATAGGCAAAGTGTAGTACTTCACGACTGCCTCCCCGGGTTTCACCACCCGGCAGTTCTCCAGGGCCTCCAGGGAAAGCCTGGAATCCACGCAGGCGGTGGATTCCTCCTGCCCACGCTGCAGTCCGCTGAGTTTCAACTCCAGTTTGCCACTCGCAGCTCCACCAAAGGAGATGTCGGTGCCTTCGTCGCAGGCGACTCCTTCGGGCAGGACAAGGCGCGCTTTTCCGGTCTCCGTGGCATTCGGGATGAGCTGCTTCCAGGTGAGGGTGATCTCGCCAGTGCCGTCCAGATTGCCAGTGATGTCCCACTCCGCTTTTTCAAAAGAGATTTCATAAGGAGGCAGGGAGGTCTCGCCCTCCAAGACATAGGGGGCTGTCGTCTCCTGGGCGCCATCCACGGAGATCTTCAGCAGGAGCTTTTGGCCCTTCACCACGTTGAAGAGCAATTCGGGAGCCTCACTCCAGCTTCCCGTGGCACTTTGCTTCAAGGCGGCGCCATCCTCGTCGTAAAGCGCCAGGGAAAGCACAGCGGCGCCTTCGTAGCCGCTCCCATTCTCTGCGGGCACCACCCGCAATGCCCAGTTGGCGGACTCCTCCGCCTCCAAAATCCGCCAGTCGACGGTGTCCAGGCCGCCGATTCGGGCTTCCTCTCCGAAGTCCTCGCCGCCCAGGGAGAGAGTCGCCTCGGTTGTGGAAGCGAGGTTGTCCTTCTCCTCCGTCTTGTCGTCCAGGAGGATCGCCATGGATTCCACCAGCTCTTGGGCGAATGTCGAGAGGTCCGCACCCTCGGGAATCGCAGAGGGATCCGCACGGTCCACGACCCGCACACCGCCCTTGCCGTCAGTCTCGCAGAACAACAGCGTGGGATAGCCGATCTTCGTTTCCCCAGGAAGGCAGAGTGCCTTCTGGATTTCAAGGTTCCGGGAGAGCTTCGCCGCTATAGCCTCGTCGAGATCCCCGGAGGAGGAAGCTCCGCCGGTCTGCTCCAGCGCACTCTGGAGGTAACTGCGGTATTCGGGGCTGTAAAGCAGGCTGGGGCCCGTGGACTCCCCGCGCCGGCGGTTGTCCAGCATGACCAGCGGATAGTCCTTTGCCGCATTCTGGAAGGCGGCGTTGTCAAAGACCAGGCGGTCCGTCGTCACGCACCAGGGACACCAGGCAGCGGCGCCCAGATAAAGCAGGAAGGGTCGCGTTTCATCAGTGTCCAATACGCCGTCGTAGTCCATGGTCCACTTGCCCACATAGGCCTCGTCCCAAGTCCAGAGGGGGGTGTCTGCGGAGCCTGCCTTGCCTGTGTAGGGGGAGTAGTGGTATCGCAAGGCGAAGGGCAAGTCACCGCCGGGCGCCTTGTCCAAGGTCAAGCACAGCACGTAACTGCCGGCCTCCTCCGGCACGAAGAAAAAGCCCTCGTCCAACACAGCAAAGCCACTGCCGCTCGTCGTTAATGCCGGATTCTTTGGCTTCCCTAGGGGATAGATTGCCGCGGAAAGATTTTCGGCATTCCCCACAAGCGCGGAGAGATCGGGCGCCCCCGTGGAGGAAGAGCCTGTCACGGAAAAGACATACCGCCTCCCCGTCTTCGCGGCAAAGGTGAATTTCAATTCCGTTGTCTCAGCATCAAAGGCACACTCCAGCTTCGCGACACCCTGGCTTCCATTGTAATTGCCTCCCGATATCCCAAGATCCGATGCCTTCTCCCAAAACTCCAATATCTCACCCTCCGGCTCCGCAGGAGAAAAGGCCTTCTGGAATTCTTCCGTGGACATCAATTTCGTGAGCCAGGCAAGGACGTTCGAGCGGGTGATCTTCTCCATTTTCGGGGACGCCGTGTCAAAGGCGGTGAGAATCTCCTTGGCGGGGGACAGCGCACCGGTTCTGGTGCTTTCGGGGTCGATTCGCACGAAGCCCAGGTAGGGGGAATTTTGCACTTTCTCCCCCCCCCCAAAGACGGAGTCCTCTGTGCTGGACCAGTTCAGGGATTTCAAATGACTCCAGGAGGAATTGAAAACGGCGGTGTCCTTGATTTTCAGGCCCAGGATCTGGTTGCTTTCCATGTAGGCGAGGAATTCCTCGCTTTCCGGCTGCAGGTAGCTCTGCAAAGACCAGACTTTGTCACATACGCTGCAGGTGCTCTTTCCGAAAAAAACGAGCACCGGGCGGTCGTAGACCTTGAGTGCGGCGCGCAACTCGGTCATGTCCGTGTACCAGTGGAATGGCATGCTGCCCACCCCAGAATCGTCGCCCCCAGTCTCTCCGCCGGTTTCCCCACCGGTTTCCCCGCTGTCCTCTCCGTCGCCCCCCGTGTCGGGGACCTGGTCGGGGGAATAGATCTTCAGGAATGCCGTGGTTTTCTGGAGCTTCGTGAGCCAGGCAAGGGCGTTCGAGCGGGTGATCTTCTCCATTTTCGGGGACGCCGTGCCAAAGGAGTTGAGAATTTCCTTGGTGGGGGACAGTGCGCCGGTCCTGGTGCTTTCGGGATCGATTCGCACGAAGCCCAGGTAGGGGGAATTTTGCACTTTCTCCCCCCCTCCGAAGACGGAGTCCTCTGTGCTGGACCAGTTCAGGGATTTCAAATGACTCCAGGAGGAATTGAAAACGGCGGTGTCCTTGATTTTCAGGCCCAGGATCTGGTTGCTTTCCATGTAGGCGAGGAATTCCTCGCTTTCCGGCTGCAGGTAGCTCTGCAAAGACCAGACTTTGTCACATACGCTGCAGGTGCTCTTTCCGAAAAAAACGAGCACCGGCCGTCCTCCTGTTGCGCGGATTGCTTCCCGGAGTTCGTTGGCATTTGTATACCAGCGGTAGACGCTGTCGGCGGCTTGCAGCGCCGCGCAGGAGAACAGCCAGAGGGCGAGAAGGAGAAGGAGATGCCGTGTGTCGCGCTTCATGGGGGGGCGGAAGATATGTGGCCGCCCGAAGGCGGCCTTGTGGTATTATGCGCAGGAATCCCGGCGCCTGGCGGAGACGCCGGGGAGGAAGGGGGAAAAGGGCGGGGAAGGGGGGTTAGTCCCGGGTCCAGCCAGGGAGGTCGTTCTCCGGGAAAGCCGTCTTCCGGAAGACGCCGCCGTCGAAGTAGTAGAGGGCATTCTTCAGGACCAGGCGCCAGACGCCGCCTGCGGTGTCAGCGCTGCCGGAGTCACCCTCCATATTCACACTGTAGATGGACTCCGGTTTGCCGGCGGGAAGGGCACCATTGGACAGGTACACCCAGTAGGAGTTCCCCTGTTTCATCCGGGAAACCTGGGCGTATTGCCTGCCGTCTGCATGGTAGCCGTAGGGCTTCAGCCACTGGGCCAGGTCGCGCTCCGTGGCAGGGGGAAGCCCCCGCGTGACCGCCAGGAGATTCCAGCCACGTTCTGTCAACTGGGAGGCAAGCCACGCCCCGTCATCCAGCTGGGCCTTCCGCAGTTTTGCCGTGGAGCCCGCGCTCTCCAAGTATAAGGTGGAGCCATTTTCAAAGGCGCTGTCCGTATTTGGGGGATGGAAAAGGAACTCTATCGTGGTGTCCGCGGTGAACTCCAGAGGGGCGGCGTAGACCTGCTCCTCCCCGCCATTCAGACGGCAGTAGATGTCACCCACCGTGCCCGAGGAAAGGGACAGCACGGCTTTCTCGACAAAGACGCCATTTCCGGATTCCTCCCCGTCCGCTAGAATGGCCGCCACAGGCGACTTCGCACGCTTCACGGGGAAGACCGCCGTCGGTCCCCAGGTGCCCTCGTCGCAGGCACGCACCTTCAGCGTGCACTCTCCGGACAAGACACAGCTTCCGCCAACCGGGGAGTCCGGTCCAGGCTCGCTGCCATCGGTGGTGTGGTGGAATGCCAGCGTGGGGGCGTCGGAGACTGCGGAGAAGGAGGCCGTGGCGGTGCCAAGGAAGGGCAATCCTTGGGATAAAAGGGCTGTAGGCGCCTGCGGGGCGTCACGCAGGATGTAGTCGGCGGAGAGGTCGCTGCGTACAAGGGTGCCGCCTTCGTAGACCGCCACCCGAAGAGTGCAGCTCTTTTGGATGAAAATGCCGTCTTGGTTGTCGTAGAGGGGGGAGGAGGCGGAGGGCACCTTCCCGTCCAGGGTATAGCGGAAGGTGAAAATCTGTTGGTCGTCCTCGTCCACGTAGTCGGAGTTCAGGAAGACCTGGATTCCGTTGGCGCCGAAGGAGGTGCCGCTCCCCGGCAGGAATTGGCAGAGAGCCGCATTTTCGTCGGGCTCCCAGACAAAGGCGTCCAGCCACGCCTTGTAGAGGAGCTCGTATTCGCTTTGGGTCTCCTTGTCTGGGGGATCGTAGGAATACGGGTCGGAAGCATCCGGTGCCAGCAGGGCGAAGGTGAGGGTGTGTTTGTATTTCCTGGTAGAGAGGGAGACGGACTCCTCGTTGAAGAAGCCATCTACGTTGATGTCGAACCACTTCACCTTGTCTTCGTCCACATAGACTTTTGCCCAATAGTCTCCGCCCTGCTCCCAAAGTGTGTCATCCACGTCATCCTCGTAGACAATCAGACAGTCGTCGTTTTGACCGTAGGTGTTCACACGCTGCTGGAAGGAAAGGGTGCCCGCCCCCTGGACCGTCAGGGAAAAGCTGGAGAGCACGCGTCCGGCACGCCCCTTCGCCTTGGCACTGCTGGAACCATCCATCTGCAGGAAGGTGCTTCCCGCGACGGGCATCACCTTGCCCGATGCCGTCTCCTCGGAATTGCCAATGTTGGAGGAGGAATACGAGGACACCACGCTGGCACCCGTGCCTTGTCCGAAAACCACTCCCGACGGGGAGTCCAAGGCGGCTGTCACCTTCGCCGCCGTCACGGTGCCCGCGGAAAGATTCACAGAAAGGGATGCCAGCGCCAGGAGCGTGAAAAAAGTCAGGAAGAAATATTTGGAGTTCATGCTCGTGAAGGAAAGAATGCCTGCGGAAAAAGAAAAGGCCCCGGCGTCCAGAAGTCGTTCTTCTGGAAATCGCCGGGGCTCGTGTTCTCGGTGGGGAATCCTGGGCAACCGGCCTGTCGCGTTCGCGTTGCTTCCGCGGAGTATGGAAAGATTGGGACGACGCCAAGAGGGGGGGAGTCTCTGGAGCTCCCTCCTTCCCGCCTGCCGAGACAGGAACGGATTGGCCGGTAAGGAAAATGGAGCCAGCGAAGGGACTTGAACCCTTGACCTGCGCATTACGAATGCGCTGCTCTACCAACTGAGCTATGCTGGCCTGACAGCCTCATACTGTAACCCCCGATACTCGTTTTTCAATGGAAAAACGCCGCTCGTACAGCCGCCTGGCGCCTGCCGATTTAGGGGCTAGGTATTAGCCTGCAAAGGATCGCAAGGATTGGGGGGTGGGAGAATATCCAAAGGACGGAGAGGCTGCCCCACCCGTACCCCCCGTTCGTATAGGTGCGCCATAACTCCTAATTCGTAATTGCGCCGGACGGCGCGTAGCGCAATGACGTCTCGTCGCATCGATGCAGCTTGGGGCACTGCCGGCAGTCAGCCCAGATCTTCTCGGGAAAGTGTTCCTTGGGCTCCTCCTGAAATCCCAGACGGCGGAAGAATTCCGGGGTCTTTGTCAGGGTAAATACGCAGGAGTCGTTCTCTGGCGCAAGCGTCCGGGATTTTTTTAGGAGCCCCTCCACCAAGAGTCGCCCAACGCCTTTCCCCTGCCAGGCGGAACACACGGCCAAGGAGCGGATCTCGTAGAGCCCCGCACTATGGGGACGCAACGCCCCCACGCCGATCATCGTCCCCTGGCCATCCTCCGCAATCAAGAAATTCCGGTAGTTCCCCCGCATCTCCTCCGGATTTCTTGCCAACACCACCTGCTGTTGCACGAATTCATCCAGCAGCGACAGGATTCCCGGAATGTCCTCCGGGGTGGCGGGGCGCAGTACGACTCCCGGCGAGGAAGAGTCCATGGGAAGGGGGCGGGGGAGGCGGGGGGGGCCGGGGTTACTTGGTGACCATCTGGCCGTTGTCCGTTTCGTCCACGGCGCCGCCCTTCTCGTAGTTCTCCTTCATGGTCCGGAAGAGCCGGATCAGGTCGCGCACGGAGCCCCAGGTGAACCAGATGGTGGTGACGACGCCGATCAGGAGCGAGGTGGGAAGGGTGTAGTAGAGGAAGAACTTCACCCAGGTCAGCTCAGACCAGCGCCAGCCTGGGATGCTGTTCAGCAGCATCTGCACCACGTAGACCAGGAAGGTGTACACGGAGTAGATGAGCACGGACCACGCCAGGATCCGGTCGCCCTTGGTGTATTCGCTGGTGATGCCCGCCAGCTTGGACCAGCTGAAGCCCTTCTTCTCCTCCTCCACGACCACGTGCTCCAGGTTGTATTCGCCGCGGTGCAGCATGGCGTCCAGGTTGAAGGGCTTCCGGCAGGTGGCCAGGGAGACCAGGCTGTAGCCCAGGATTGCGAAGAGAATGCCCAGCATGTAAATTTCCTGCCCGGTGATGGGGAACTTCGCCGCGAATTTGGCCGGCTCGGTCTCCCACTGCACGATTGGCACCGCATTGCCCAGGTTCTCCAGGCCGACGCGGAAGCTCTCCAGGAAGGCGGGGTGGGCCTCCTGCAGCCAGGGATAGACCACCGTGGACCACTGCTGGTTCAGGAAGAAGCCAAGCACCGCGAAGAGGCAGCCGATGATCATGGCGGTGTAGGCGCCCGCCGTGGTGCCCTTCTTCCAGTACAGGCCGCCGATGATGCAGCTGCCTGCACCGCCCAGGAAGATGGTGCCCGTCAAGGCAAAGAACTGCAGGATGTAGTCCGCCTGCTGGAAGTAGAAGCTGAAGAACCAGGCGAAAAGTGCGATGCCGATGATCGCCAGGCGCAGCAGGAGGATCTGCGCCCGTGGGGTGATGGGCTTGTTGCGGATGGGAAGCAGCACGTCCTGCACGAAGATGGTTCCCCAGCTGTGCATGTAAGCGGTGTCCGTGGAGACCATCAGGAAGATCATCAGCGCGCAGAAGATGCCGGTGACGCCGATGGGGAGGATGTGACGCAGCGCCACGGGGACCAGCATCTGGGTCTCGATGGTGCTCGCTGTGTGCTGCGCCTTCGTAATATCCGATTGCAGTGCCTTGTATTCCGCGCTCTCCGGCTGGAAGAGGGACAGCTGCGCCTTCAGCGCCGGGACTCCGAAGTCCTCTGCCGTGCGGGTGTCCAGCTCGTGCATCACCAGGTCACGCTGCGGTGCCCAGTGGCTGCTGTTCATGTAGGTGAAAGCGCCAATCACCAGAAGCATCATGGCGATGTTCAGGAAGCCGACGCGCCAGGAGCCCAGCACGCCCGCCATCTTTTGTTCGTGGGGGCTGCTGGCGGACGCCATGAAGCCCTGGCTGCCCAGCCAGGCGTTCCGCCCGTAGACGGTGCCGATGGTGGCGATGATGATGTACAGGATGTTGAAGTCGGTCAGGTGGCCGATGTTGAAGGGGTTGAAGAAGCTCTCGCCCTCGGGGCGGGTGAGCATGGCGCTGGTCATGTCGCTGGCCGAGAAGATCCACAGCAACGCGATGGTGATCACCGCGTAGCCGAAGTAGGCGAAGATGCCCTGGCAGCAGTCGGTGATCAGCGTGGTCAGCTGTCCGCCCAGCAGCACGATGACCAAGGCCGTGATCAGCGCCACCGCCATGACGACGCCGTAGGTGGAGAACTCAATCCCCAGGAAGCGGAAGGAGAAGGGCAGTCCGCAGTAGTACACCAGGAAGCGTCCGCCCACCGCCGGGAAGAGCGCGTAGTTGATGACGCCCGAAATGAAAGCCAGGAGACCCGCCAGGATGCGGAAACGACGGCTGTACCGCATTTGGAAGAACTCCGGCATGGTCATGGCGCGGGTCTCGCGGAAACGATACGTCACAAAGCCCGTCAGGGTCATGACCAGGGTCACCAGGCTTGTGAGGCCAAGCCAGAAGTCCAGGCCGTATCCCGCCTTGTACTTCTGTTCGAACATCGCCACCGCGGAAATCAGACCCATGCCGGCGGTGCCTTCCGAAACCGTCAGCAAATACCGCCCCGCACGACGGCCTGCCGCCAAAAAGTCGGAGACGCTGTGCACGTAGTGCTCCGCAAGAAAACCAATGCCGACGATGGCGAACAGTGGAATCAGGACAATGAGCCAGTCAAGCCACATCATCGGGGGGGGCAGCATGGGATCCATAATCTTCTGTAACAGCAGAAAGGGGTGGGCGACGGAAAAAACACGAGGAGGCAACATCGCCTCCCCTGCAAAAAAAACGGACGCTAATATAATGCCCCACCTTCCCACTACAAGCCCCCCCACGGAACGGGTGAACTCGCCTGGCACCTGCGCGGCTTTCGCGCCTTTCGCAGAAAAATCGGGTGTACGTGGCCGCCACTTACGTTCCCCTTGCCTTTTTTCGCTTTGACTGCGGTGCCTTTGAGTGTTTCTGTCTGCGGTCTGCCTACGGCGCGCCTCGCAGGAGCCTCGTTTTTGTCGTGCATGGCCGCAATGCCCAACTCCCGATTTCGGCACCGCCGGCGGTGTGACGCCGCGCCAGCTGGCGGCAGAAAAAAGGGGCCCGCTCCTCTTCCGTCCGCTACAACCGAAGAACGGAGCCGGCCCCTGGTTTTCTGGCCTGGAGAAGCGCGTTACTTCTTGGGGGTGGCCTCCTCGATTTTGTGCTGCAGGGCCTTCTCCTCCTGGTAGAGGGGCTCCAGCTTGGGCTCAGCACTGCGGTACAGCTCCTGAATCTGGGACTCCAGGGAGGTGACCTTTGCCTGGAGCTCGTCGTCGGACGCGCAGGCCGCCCGCTCAAGTTTCCGAATCTGGTTCCGTTTGTACAGAAGTTTTCCGCGCAACTGCTTCACCGTGGGGGCTTCCTGCACCGCCACCGTCTTCGCTTCACCGGAGTCCGGTTCCGCAGCGGAAACCGCCATCGGGGCACAGAAAAAACAACTGCCAAGCAACAGGGACAGCACAAAGGCGTTCCATCGTTTCATGGATCCTACCTCCTTATCTGAGGGTTGAACAGCGCCAGCACTCTTGTACGTATCATACTGGGAAACACACAACTCGGGAGGAGAACAAAGACAGGCGACACCAGAACGACCCCGCGGCCACGGCTGGCGCATGGCGCAGGAGCTCGCTCCGGAAAACAAGGATGCATTGACGCCCGTCTTCGGTCCTCTTCCATAGAATAACACGAATTTTTGAAAAATGCAAATAGAATTGCAATAATAATTGAGAAAAATTTCATTTTCAACTTATTTTATTTGCATTCCATTCCGGAGAATCCGGCCGTCATTGCCCGGGGAACCCTCTCCGGCTACATTAACTCCAATCCTCATCCCGCCACTCCGCTGATTACCCTGCGGCCCCCTGGATCCGCCCAAAGCCTCCCGGGCGATCCAAGCCGCTCCGTCCTTCAACCTTCTGTTTTGCAACCATGCCCAACCTCAATCGCATTTTCCTCATGGGGAACCTCACCCGTGACCCCTCTTTGAACAGCACCAAGTCCGGGCGCCAGGTCTGCCGCCTCTCCCTTGCTGTGAATCGCCGATACACAGGCGAGGACGGTTCCCAGAAGGAGGAGGTGGAATACCTCAACATCTCCGCCTTCGGACATCTGGCCGACCGCTGCGCCTCCGAACTGAAAAAGGGCAGTCCCGTCTACGTGGAGGGGCGCCTCCACATCGAAAGCTGGTCCGACAAGCGCACCGGCGCCACCCGCACCGCCCCCGTGATCTACGCCGACAATGTCCTCTATCTGGACGGACGCCCCTCCCAGGCAGCCCCTGCCTCCACGCCTCCCCATGGCTCCGCCCCTCAACGGGGATCCCAGCCCCCCCCTAGAGACCCACAGGTCTTCGAGCCTCCGGAAGAATACTTCTAAAAGCACAGGCCCCCTCCATATCAAGGGGGGAGGCTCGTGTCCCTTCCCAATGGGCGGGGCTTCTCTAGGGAGCAGAGAGGCAATGCCACACTCTACCCATCCCATCCATTACATTAGAACGCAGCTCCGACGGCGCAGAAGACCCAAAGGACGGGAAGGCAGCCGCCTCCGTGCCTTTGCTTTGGTAGTTCGCAAGCGGCTTTGAAGCCGCGGAATGGCGCCGCATTCACCTACAACCTTCTACTTCCCACTTACACTTATGGATTTTCTCTCTTTGGCCGCGCAGCGTTTCTCCGTCCGAAAGTTCCTCGACTGTCCCGTGGAGCCGGGAAAAGTGGATGCCCTCCTGAAAGCGGCCTCCCTGGCGCCTACCGGCTGCAACAAGCAGCCCCAGCGGATTCTCGTGGTGGACGATCCCGCTGTCCTGGCGAAGATCCGAAAGGCCACTCCTTGCCAGTTTGGCGCGCCTCTGACCTTCGTGGTGTGCTACGACAGGAAAAACTGCTGGATCAATCCCGAGGGCGAGCCCATCGGCGCCGTGGACGCCGCCATCGTAGCCACCCATATCATGCTGGAGGCCGCGGAGCAGGGGCTGGGGAGTTGCTGGGTTGCCTTCTTCCAGCGGGACGCTCTGGTCCGGGAACTCTCCATCCCCCAGGATACCATCCCCGTGGCACTCCTTCCCGTGGGTTACCCCGCCGCCGACGCGCTCCCCGCCCCGCCGCACGCAAACCACAAGCCCGCCGCCGCTTTCACCTGGAAGAACCACTTCTAGAGTTCTTCCCCCCCCCCAAAAAAAAAAAGGACACGGTGCGGGGACACGTTGCATGGAATGCGCCCGGCGAAACGCGTTTCCTTGGCTTCCTTTCCCACCCAGGGATTCCTACGGGATTCCGGAGAAAGAGAAAATTCCGGCAAAACGCTTGAAAAGCAGGGAAGAGAGGCTACGGTAGGTCACGTGTCTCGAAAAAATAGGAAAAAATCCGGTTTTTTGCGTGGAATTGCTTGAAACTCCCTAGAAAACGGGCTAGAGTATGCAATTGACAAAGAAGAATTCGGATTTCCTGCCTGGTTGAGGTGGTAGAATCCTCGACAAGGCGGAGGTGCCTCCCCCACTGGAGAGGCGAAGATCTTTTTTTTAGGTTTGTTTTTTTTCGATTCGTTTCCACCCAAAACAAGGACAAGACAATGAAGAAATCTCTCATCGCTCTGTTTGTTGCGGCTTTCTGCTTCAGCAGCATGGCTCAGGTTCTCGTCTATGACTTCAGCGCCTCCTTCAAGCGCATCGATGTCAAGATGGTGAAGTACAACTACGTGAAGGAAGGTGTCACCGTCAAGAACGCCAAGATGGACTCCGCCAAGGTCGTCAGCGACAAGTTCACCGGCTACATGGTGGTCGACGCTTGCGAGAAGTGCGATGGCGCCATGACCGAGAGCGCTGCCGAAGAAGGCAACACCGCCGTGTTCTACATCGTCCGCAGCGGCGACAAGGCCAAGAACATCTACCGCGCCGTCAGCACCTTCAACGCCGCCATGTTCGGTTCCAAGGCCTTCAAGGCCAACCACGGCTGGGTTGGCGAGGACAAGTTCACCGATGCCCTCGGTGATTTCGAGATCCCCCTGACCTGGGGTGTTGACGCGGTCAACAACGGTTTCCTCGGCTTCGACAACTACTCCGCCGCTGATGAGGAAGATGGCAACGTGCTCTATGGCCAGGGCTATGGCAAGGTTGCCAAGCAGTCCACCACCACCACCACCATCACCACCGGTTGCGATGGCGATGTGATTGAGACCTCCACCAAGATCTGCTGGATGGTCAAGAACCTGGCCGGTTCCGTGGTTGGCAGCACCAACTACGCTGGCGAGTGCGGCGACTTCCTCTTCGATGTCTGCAGCCTGGATGTCGTGGTCGACGCTCCCCTGCCCGGCACCTTCACCCTGAAGCTGAACAACAGCCTGACCTTCGACAAGAAGGACTTCCGCTTCGACACCTTCGCCGAGGCTGAGACCGCCATCCTGGAGAAGCTCAAGTACAACGCTGACAAGGCCCCCATCTACATCCCCGAGGTTGGCGATGGCGACCAGCAGAGCCTCACCACTGGTGAGTACTGGGGCGAGTAAGCTTTAGGCAGGATCGAATCCCGGGTCTTAGGATCCGGGATTCCGCGAAAAGGAAGGAACGGAAAACCGTTCCTTCCTTTTTTTTGTTTCCAAGGATGGACAGGCGTTGAAGACTTTGGTCACGCGGCTCTCCAGGGAACCATTCCCTGGGTGGACGGTCAAAGCGGAAAACTTTTCCGTTTCATCCGTAGTCCCTCATTTTTCCTGTCTTATCTATGATTCGTAACAAGATTGTCTTCTTTTCCGTCCTGGTATGCTGCCTGCTGTGCGTCGCGTTCTTCCTGGGACTCCTGCGGAATTTCAGAACTTCCAAAACTTCTCATGCGGAGAATGTGGTGGCGGCGAAGGACATTCAAGAGGGAAAGCCTGCGGGCGGCTCCGTTGCCATGGACACGGCCTTTGTGCCGGTGCTGGACATGGGGTCTGCAGGGGAGGACGTCCCTTCTGGCCGTGTCTGGTCCGAGGAGGAGTCGCAGGACTCCGAGCTCTCCCGCCTCCAGGACATCCTGGACACCAACGTGAACGAGGATATCCTTGCCCAGGCGGAGTTCCTGGTTTATTCCGACTCCGCGGTGCGTCGCCACGGCGTGATCCCCGCCCTCCAGTGGGTGGGAACCCCTGCCGCCATGCGACTGCTGATCCCTCTCTTGAATGACAGCGACCCCGATGTGGCCCGTGAGGCACGGCTCGCCCTGGAAGGCATCATGGATTCCATGGTCAACCAAGTGACTTCCGACGACGAGGGAAACCTTGAGGTGCTGGATGAGGAGGATGGCACTCTGGATGAAACCTACGACGTCTATCGGGATGCCATCCTGGCCACTGAGGACGAGGGCGACTGCGACATGCTTATGCTGAAGCTCTCCACCATGGAGGTCCAGTTCTCCCTTCCCGTGCTGGTGGAAATCCTGGAGACGGGCGCCGATTGGCAAAAGGCCCTCGCTCTGGAATATATGGACAGCGTGACCCACGGCGACGGCGTCACCAACCGCGAGGAGGCCATTGCCTGGCTCCAGAAAGCCAACAACACCCAGCGCGTGGACGAATAGAACGCCCCAAAAAACGGCGATTGCCCCGCGGGGACGCCACGGCGCCGCCTTCCTCCATTATCTTAACCCCATTATGATGAAGAAACCCACTCTCCCTCTCGTTGCCGCCGCGCTCTCTCTCGCCCTGCTGGGCACTCTCTTTTCCTGCCAAAAGGAGGACCCCGCCTCACAGTCAGAGTCTTTCGCCTGGGAACAGCAAGAGACTGGCACGCCTGCTGAAGAAGCAGCTAATGGCCTCTCCAAAGAGGGCATGGCGTCTCTCCGTGCTGACGACCTGGCCCTGCGGCTGCCCGAGGGGGACTTTACTTGGGCGCAGATCCAGGAGTTTCTGGCCGATACCTCCTCGATTTACCAGGACGCCAAGAAGAAGAGCTCCATCTCCACCGCGAAACTGACCAATGGTCTGGATTCTCGACAGCAGCTGCAGGCCCGCCGCGTGGTCCGGCAGCTGATCCGACAGCGGCTTCTGCTTGCGGAGGCGCGAAAGGCAGGGTCCATCCCCGGGCAGGATGCCTTCAAGACTCTCGCGCTCCGCTGGGAAAAGCAGAGCAAAGCCAAGATTTCCTTTGAGGATTTCCTGAAAAAATTCCCCCTGGAGGCAAAGTCCCCCCTGCAGCTGACCCGGCAGGACATGCTCCTGCTTACCAGCTACCTGGACCAGGCCTTGGACCAGGTGGAGATTCCCGCCGGCATGCTGGAGAAGAATCTCGCCCATTTGAAGGAGCTCCGCGCCACTCTGGAGGCGGAGCAGGCGGGGAAGCTGGAGGCCTTCAAGCTTGTCGCCCAGATGGACGGCTTCCAGACCGACGAGGGATTTGCCCTCCTGGCCAGGAATTTCTCCGAGGGGGCCGAGGCTTCCAAGGGCGGGGTATTTGACAATCCCATGACCCGGCAGGAGATCCAGGATTGCAACTGGGGACAGCCCTTCGTCTGCCAGAAGGGCGAGACCAGCGGCCTCATCGAAACCCCCACCTCCTATCGCTACATCCGCGTGCTGGATGTCTATCCCGCCGCCCGTGCCGGCGAAGCGGAGACCCTGAAGGTGGCCCAGATCCTCATGGCCAGACGGGAACTGGAGGGGCTCCCCACCGAAGAGGAGATCAAGGAGAAGATGCAGCATCACTTCCAGGAGGAGTGGGCTATGAACAAGATCGCCCCCATCCTCCGCTCCGACGCCTTTGCATGCCCCCTCTTCCCGAATATCCTGGAGGGATGGCTCCCCGAGGAGGATGCATCCAGCCAGCCGAAGTAGGGCCCTGTGCGCAGGGGGACGGAATACCAGGCTATGCAGATTCGGCGCTTTTATGTTGAGGGGGAGTTGCCTGGGAGAGGGGAGGAAGTGTTCCTCTCTCCCCAGGAGAGTCTCCATGCCCTGCGTGTCCTGCGACTCCGGAAGGGCGATGCCCTGCAGTTGCTGAATGGATGCGGCGCAATTGCCGATGCCACACTTGCCGGCGAGACCGGCGGAAGACACGGTCGACTGGCCAGTTGCCGGGTGGAAAGCATCCGGAGGGTTCCGCCTCCCGCCCTCTGGCCGACGCTCTGCGTGGCGCCTCCCCGCGGAAAGGCCTTCGATTTGGTCTTGAAGGCCGCCGTGGAACTGGGCGTCCGCGCGATCCAGCCCATTCTCTGCGCCTACGGCGTCGCACGGCCCGAGGAGATCGCCGGATCCTGGCAGGACACCCTGGTGACCGCTTTGAAGCAGTCCGCGGATCCCTATCTCCCACAGTTGCTCCCGCCTCTGGAATTCGCCGGAGCCTTGGAACATTTTTGCGCACAGTCAGATCACCCCGGAATCCTCTTCGGGGCCTCCCCCGCCGCCGAGGCCACCGCCCGCAGGCGTTTCGGACCCGCCGAGGCAAAACAGTGCCGATATCTCTTTGTGGGGCCCGAAGGCGGCTTCGCACCCGCCGAGGAATCCGCACTCCTGGCTTCTGGCGCCATCCCCGTAACCCTGGGCTCCGCCATCCTCCGCGTGGAGACCGCCGTCCCGGCCCTCCTGGGATGCCTCCATGGCGTGGCAAGCCTCGTCTCGGAATAATCCCCGGCGGAACATGTTTTTACATCCGCCTTTTCTTCAGAATGATCGATCTCCACTGTCACAGCACCGCCTCCGACGGCACTTGCTCCCCCCGGGAGCTGGTCTCCATGGCCGTCAAGCTGGGTCTGAAGGCCCTGGCCCTCACCGACCACGACACCATGGACGGCCTTCCGGAGTTCCAGGCGGCTGCCCGGGAATTCCCCCAGACATGCTGCGTCAGCGGCGTGGAACTGGCCGCCCGGAGCCGTGAGGACTATCGTCTTGGCTACCACATCGTGGGACTTTTCCTGGGGGAACCCTCCCGGGAGATGAAGGAATTTATGGCGGGCTGCCGGAAAGCCCGGGTCGAACGGAACCGCGCAATCCTGGAACGTCTGGCAGCACTGGGGCATCCCCTGGAAATGGCGGACTTGGAGCGGGAGGCCGATGGCGGCGTGCAGGGCCGCCCCCACATCGCCCGCGCGCTTGTCCGCCGCGGCGTGGTCGAGTCCGTCCAGGGCGCCTTCCAGCGCTTTCTGGGGACGGGGAAGCCAGCCTACGTCAGCCGCGCCGTGCCGTCCCCCGGGGAGGCCATTTCCGCAATCCATTCTTGTGGCGGCGTGGCCGTGTGGGCCCATCCCTTTACCAAGGGGAACCACACCGTCCGCAAAATCCACCAGATGGCCGTGGACTTGAAGGCCGTGGGCCTGGACGGCATGGAATGCTATTACGCCCTCCATACGCCAAGGCAAGTCCAGAATGCCCTGGAGATCTGCCGGGACGTGGGACTCTTCCCCTCCGGCGGCTCCGACTTCCACGGAGAGAACATCCATGGGGTGAAGCTGGGCGTGGGGACGGGGCGCCTCCAGGTCCCCGACCGTCTCCTGGAACCCCTCCGGCTCTGCGCCGCCCACCGCGCCGTCGTCCATCAGGCGCCGCCGGAGAACCCGTCTGCAGACCCGGCAGAATATCCTACGCATCAGACGGCCTGTTAGCGCAGAACCCATGCCCCTCCGCCAGCCCACAACGCGCCAGAACACGGGAAGACAGCCGCTGGCGGCCCTTCTTGTATTTCTGGTTCTGTCAACGCTGTGCCTGGCAAGCCATGCCCGGGAGCTGGAGCTCGACCGCCTGGCCGCCCGGTGCATCGCCTCCGGCGACTTGGATACCCGGGTGGCGTATCACGCCAGGAGCGGATTGCTGGAACTCTCCGCACGTTTCCGGCAGGAGGGCACAAAGCGCGCTTGCTGGGACTTCCCCCTTGACGGCGCCGACTTGAGCCGCTGCGCCGGCATCCGCCTGCGCTTCCGCGTCCTGAATGGCGATCTTGCCCATCAGCTGAATTTCTATTGCAAAGCGGGCGGCGTCTGGTATCAAGGCGTCCTCACCCCCTGCACCAACGGCCTCTGGGAGGAACAGGTCCTCTCCAAGGCGTCCTTCCTTCCCGAAGGTGCTCCCGCCCGCTCCTGGCGAAAGGCCGAGACCCTCCGTTTCGCCGCCTGGCGCGGTGCCTCCGGGGACTTCTCCCTTCAGATCGCCTCTCTGGAACTCCTGGAAGCGAATGTCCCCCTGGCCCTTGTCCGCGGTGGCGGATCCTCTGCGCAGGAATCCACCCGGCGGGAAGGCCTGCGGCACGCCCAGAATCTTGGGGAGAGCCTGGTGGCCGGGGGAATCTATCCCGCCATCCTGGAGGAGGCGGACCTCTCTCCCGGCGCCCTCCGGAATGTCCGCTGCGCGGTCCTGCCCTGCGGGGAATCCCTGGAGGAAAATGCCGAAAACACTCTCTGCGCATATCTGCGGCAGGGAGGACGACTGGCCGCCTTCTACGCTCTGCCTCCGCGGCTTGCAAATGTCATGCATCTGCCCGCCGGACGCTTCCGGAAGGCCTCTTCGGTCCCCGGCGGAATCGGCGGACTCGCCACCCAGGGCGGCGCCTCCTTCCGACAGGGAAACCCCGCCGTATTGGCCGTGGAGGACCGCCCCTACGAGGAGCTGAAAATCCGCGCATGGTGGACGGATTCCTCCGGCCGGAAGACCTCCCTTCCGGCCATCATCCAGTGTCCCTACGGATTCTGGATGACCTACGTCTATCTGAAACAGGATGAAGCGCACGCCATACCCGTCCTCGCCGCATTCCTGGAGGACCATGCCCCTGGACTCCGCGCAGCCGCCTCCGCACGGCTTCTGGAACAAGCGCGCTTCGCCTTGGCGAACGCCGGCCCCGGCTCCCATCAAAAAGCACGAAGACTCCTGGAACGGGCCCAGGCCTCCCGAAAAACAGGAGACTACACTGGTGTCTTCACCTCAGTCGCCGCTTTGGATGACGCCCTGGCGCAGGAGGCCATGCCGGCCTCCAACCCCGCCACCTCCACCATCGGAAACGCCGACGAAATCCGCGGAGTATGGATGCGCGCGGCAGGGGGGCTCCCAGGGCAGGGATGGAACCGCACTCTCCGAAAGCTGAAGGACGCCGGATTCAATGCGGTCTTCCCACACCTCCTCTCACCCTATGCGGCAGCCTGGAACTCCCGGCTGGTTCCCGGACGCCTGGAACCCTCCGTGGATGACCCCGCCGGAGAATGCGTCGCCGCCGCCCAGAATCTGGGAATCCAGGTCCACGCCTGGGTGCAGGTGCTTAACGTCAGCGATGCCCCACAGACTTTCCGGAAGCGACTGGAGGAGCAGGGAAGACTCCAGCAAAAGGAAAACGGGCAGTCCATCCCCTGGCTCTGCCCCACGCAGCGGGAGAATCGGCAGCTCCTTTCCAATCTAGTGGCCGAATTGGTCCGGAAGTATCCCCTTGCCGGCGTCCAGCTGGACATGCTCCGATACGAGGGCTCCAGCTGCTGCCATTGCCCGCGCTGCCGCGCCGCCTTCCAGCAATACCTTGGACGGACCTTGAAGAACTGGCCCGAAGACCTGCGGCAGGACCCCCGCGCCCGCACCGCCTGGGACGCCTTCCGCGTCCGGCAAATCACTCTGCTGGCACAGGAACTCGCCTCCGCCGCCCGACGCGCACGACCCAAAATCAAGGTCTCCGCCGCCGTCTATCCAGAATGGGAAAACGCACGGAAATCCGTGGGACAGGCCCCCCTGGATTGGCTCCAGAAGGGGATTGTCGACTTCCTCTGCCCTATGGACTACCGCGCCTCCGCCGCACTCCTCCAGGGAGACCTGGCACGGCAACGCCAGAACGCTGGCTCCCAGGCCGAAAAAATCCTCCCGGGAATCGGCGCCACCGCATGCCGACTCTCCGTACCCGAAATCAAACGGCAAATACAGGCTGTCCGAAACGCCGGCATGGGAGGATATCTCCTCTTCGAATGGACCGCCCAGTTGGAAGAGCAGTGGAACAACAGCCGCTAGCTGGACGCGGGGCCTAGAAAACGCCGTCCGCCGGGCTTGATGATATAATCTGCTGGCTCCATGTGGGGGGGCCGTTGTCCTCGATTCATCCGAAGGAAACGGCATTGGAAACAACGGCTGGGATTTTGGCAGGGGCGTCTTGACAGTTTTGCCTCCCGGCCCGTCGATCGGCGCGTACACAAAAAAAAAGGCGGACCGAAAAATTCGATCCGCCTCTGGAAGAATTGGCGCCGATGACAGGGCTCGAACCTGTAACCTAGTGGTTAACAGCCACCCACTCTGCCATTGAGCTACATCGGCGTCAAAGGTTGTGACGAGGGCTTAAGATAACCATGTTTCCGGGAACTTCAAGGAGACTGCCGCAAAAAAGAGATAATTCTATCCTGGGGGCGGGAGGGGGACATGGGGAATCCATCTTATAAAAAAAACAGAAAACAGGCAAATATTCATTTGACAAATTGTTTTCTGCCTGTAGATTAGTCGGCGTGCATGCCCTCCCGGCGACCCTTTGTCTGCGCGTGCCGCCGCCTGGCTCTTGGAGGAGGGCGATCCATCCCGTGCAAGCAAGGAGCGAAAGAACATGAAAGCCCTGACGGACAAGCAGAAGCAGATTGTGGACTTCATCGAGAGCTATGGCCAGGAGAATGGCATGGCCCCCACCATCAACGAGATCAGTGACCACTTCCAGGTGACCGCCGCCACCGCCTTCTCCCATGTGAAGGCCCTCCAGAAGAAGGGCATGATCACCCGGACTTCCAAGGCCCGCAGCATTGCGTTGCCCGGCGGAAACAAGTTCCACCACTTCTCCATGAGCCTCTCAATCCCCGTGCTGGGGCGGATCTCCGCCGGCATTCCCGGCGAGGTGGAGGAACACGTGGAACGATACATCACCCTCGATCCCTCCTTCATTTCCTCCAAGTATGTGGCGGGACGGGATCTCTTCGCGGTGAAGGTCCAGGGCGAGAGCATGCGTGACGCCGGAATCCTGGAAGGGGATCTCCTGATTGCCCAGAAGGCCGACAAGGTGGAAATCGGCGACGTGGTCATCGCCTGCCTGGATGATGCGGTTACCGTGAAATACATCTACCTTGCTGACGGAAAGTGGGAGCTGCGTCCCGCCAACCCCGAATTCCACTCCCGCTTCGTGCCGTTTGACCAGCTGCAGGTCCAGGGGACCGTGGTGGGATTGGTCCGGCAATTCTAGGATGGGCGGCGCCGTGATGGAACAGAAGAGGCCACAGGGTGGGGAACCCCCGGGGAAGGGCGCAGGCGGCCGGCTGACGGGCATTTTCTTCTGGGGCTTCGTGGCCCTGGGGCTCCTGGCGCTCCCGGCCTGGTCTTTCTGGGCAGGGAAGGGGGGCACGGTTGTTTCCTCCGGCGCGGTGCTGTGGTGCGCCTGGTCGGGGGAAGGCGGAGTCCCCGCACTGGCGTTGACGAATTGTCCCGGCGCAGGTTCTCCCCTGGAGGCATTGGTGCTGCTTCCCGGCGAGGGACGCGCCGGGACTTGTCTCCGGGAGGGTCTTCGGCAAGCCGGCGTGGCCGCTCTCGGCGAGTGCTTCCTGCCGTCCAGCGCGGCGTTCGCACGCAGTGCGGAGCAATTATGCCGGGAAATGACCGTGCGGCGGCTCTCCCTGGCGGTTCCTCTCCGAGGCAAGAACGCCGGAGATGCCCTGGCCGGCAGCCTGGGGGCGGGGGGGACCGCCCTTGGGCGCATCGTCCCGGTGAAGTCCGGTGAGGGCGAGTCGCTCTGGGAGGACTCCTGGAGCGGGGGTGTCCTCCGCGTGTGGCGGAAGGGCGTGGAGTGGCGCGGCGAGTGGCTTCCGGCGAGAGCGGAAACGCCCTTCGTCAGCTTCTGCCATGGCGTGACAGGCGAGACCGTGGTGCGCTCTGCCACGGGGCGCGTGCTTCTGACTCTTCCACAGCGGTCCCCCGGCGGATTCCTCCGGATTCCAATCGGACCCGATGAAGTCCCTCCGGACACCCTGGGCGGCCCCGGGTGATTTTCCCGTGCAGGAGGGTGTTCCCCCTCCGTGGGTTTGGCGGGGCGGGATATATTGACGGAACGACTTTTCTCCCCACGAAATCCGGTCCTGCGATGCCGTTTTTTTGCCCTCTTCCCGGCGTGGGGAAAATAAACCGTCCGTTCTGGCGTTTTGGAGAAGCAATGGGCTCTTATGTGGAACTTCCTCTTGGAATTGCTCTGATTCCCTGTGACTGCCTCATTGAGGACCGTCTCACAGGGAAGAAGAGCCTCATTGGCGTCATCGGTGCCATCCGATGCCCCCAGTTCCCCTGCGTCCATCCCTCCCTTTCCATCCTGGTCTCCCTGACGAGCGGACATGGGGACTACCCCTGCACCCTGGCTTTGACCAGCGAAAGCCGCAACGAGACGGTCTTCGCCGGAAAGGGCGACCTGAAGTTCAACAATCCCAACCAGGTGGTGGACCTGGTTTTCTTTCTGCGGGGCGTCCGGTTCGAATACCCTGACGTCTACTGGCTGAAGTTCATGGTGGATGACATGCCCATTATGACGCGTCCGATCCGCGTCGCCCTCCAGGAACTTTCCAAGAAGCCGGACGGTCAGAATCCGCCTCCGCCGCTGCAGCCGTAGCAGCGCAACCGCCGGCCATTCACCGGACCGTACCACGCCACCACCCCATGCCCCTTTTTCGATATAAAGTCAGCGACGCCGCCGGAAAGGTCAGCGAGCTCCTCATTGAGGGAGACACCCAGGCCGACGCCGCAAGGCGCCTCCAGCGGCGTGGCGTGGTGCCCCTGGTGTTCCTGGGGGAGGGCGCCGCGGCCCAGAATCGGCGCGGTGTATTTCACAAGGGCGTGGATGTGGTGGATTTCACCGACCGCCTGGTTCCTCTTTTGGAGGCAAACATCCCTCTGGAACGCTCCTTGGCGATCCTGGGCGACGAACCCGGAAATCCCCAGCTCCAGCAGTTGGTGGGAGATCTCCGGCGAGGGCTTCACGAGGGCCGGAAGTTCTCTGACCTCGTCCGCGACCAGGGGAGCCTTTTCCCGCCTGTCTACTCCGGCGTTGTGGAGGCCGGCGAGGAGGCCGGCGCGCTGCCCCAGGTCATGGGGCAGCTCCGGAGCTTCCTGACTTCCGGCGCGGAGTTGCGGAGTTTCATTATCTCCAGCTCCATCTACCCCGCATTCATCGCCGTGGCCGGCGTGGCCATGATGGGATTCGTCCTGGGCGTCATCGTTCCGAAGTTCGCCGCTTCTCTGGCAGGGGCCGGCATCCAGAGCCAAGCCACGGAGCTTCTCATGGGCGTCTCCCAGGGCGTGCGGGACTACTGGTGGATCGTCCTTCCCATTGCGCTCCTCTTTGCTTTTTTTGTGCGGCAGATCCGGCGCCCCGAGGGCGCGCTCCGGACTTGGTGGGATTCCCTGGTGGTGCGGCTGCCGGTCTTCGGAAAGCTCTGTCTCTACAGCAACCTCTCCCGTTTTGCGCGCACCATGGCAATCCTCATGCGAAGCGGCGTCCCGCTGCTCAATACCGTGGCGATCGCCAGCCGCGTGATCCAGAACACCACCATCCGGCGATCCCTGGACCGGGTGGGCGGAGAGTTGCGGCAGGGCCAGAAGATCTCCGGCGCCTTGTCCAAGAGCCGGTACATACCCTCTCTGGTGCTCCGCATGGTTGCCGTCGGCGAGGAAACCGGAAATGTCGAGGAGATGCTGGACCGCGTGGCGGACCGTTACGAGAACAGCCTGAGGAAATCCATCAAGAGCCTCCTTTCCCTCTTTGAACCCCTCGTCATTGTGGTCCTGGGACTCTGCATCGGACTGGTGGTCTTCCTGATGTTCGCCGCCATCATGGATATGCAGAACGCCGTCTGAGCCCCGCCCATTTCCTGCCGTCAAAATCCACAACCCCTCCATAAGGAGAATCACCACAAATGGAACGGAAGCGTCTTTCTTCCCGGAATCGCCTGCGCCGCAGGCACTTCACTTTGATTGAGATCATGATTGTCGTGGTCATCATCGGCAGTCTCGCCGCCCTGGTGGGCCCCCGGATCTCCAAGTCCCTCGACAAGTCCCGTGTGAATACAACCAAGGCGCAGCTGGTGAACCTCAAGAGCGCCGTCCAGAATTTCTACATGGATTGCGCGGAGTATCCCTCCTCCCTGGACGACCTCATGAACAAGACCAGCAACGAGCGCTGGGACGGTCCTTACCTGGACAGCAAGAATCTGCCTGTGGATGGATGGGGCAGCCAGTTTGTCTATTCGGTCCCCGGCGAGGACGACATGCCCTTCGATATCATCAGCTACGGCGCCGACAAGAGCTCCGGCGGCGAGGGATATAACGCCGACCTCTCCTGCTGGCAGTAGCCCATCGGGAATTTCTTCCCGCAGCACCATGTGCGCCGCCCCACTCCATCCCCCACGGGGAAACCGCCCGTACACTCTTCTGGAGATGGTCGTGGTGTGCGCCATTGTCATGCTGGTTGTTGCGTTGGTGGTCCCCCGCCTGGGCGGCGGCGGACTCCGCATGGCGGCGGAGAGCGCACTCTCCGAAATCCGCGGCGCCTTCCAGCAGACCGCCACCCGGGCCCGCATCACGGGACAGCCCTATCAGCTGGCGCTTCTCCCGGAGGAGGGGATCTTCCAGGTCGCCCCCCTGGAGAATCCCCTGGATCGGGACTGGCATCCCGCCACGCTTCCTGCCCTGCGCGGGGAATCCGGACGCGGCGCCATAGTCCAGCTGATCGACTCCTACCGGGTGCCTGACGGCGTCGAGTGGACCGAGTTGCCTGACGGCGGGGAGGACCTCGGAGGGATTCTCTTCCGCTTTTTCCCAGACGGCGAGGCCACGGGGCCGGAGCTGGCCTGGAAGATGCATGGCCGCTCCTACCGTCTCATTATGGACAGTGTCCAGGGAAAAGCCACCATTCTGGAGATTCTGGAGAATTGAACGAGACCGGGGAAAAGGCCGGGTGAATCCGGCTGTCTCCTGAGATCTTGGATCCTTTTTTTCTGGGGAGGGAACATGATTGCACAGTTGAGAGGGATTTTGCTGGAGAACAACGCGGATGGCAGTGTTGTGCTGGACGTGAATGGCGTGGGCTACGAGTTGCTGACACCCCGCTCTACCCAGGAGAAACTCCCGCCCCTCACGAGGGAGGCCCTCTTCTATACCTCCCTGGTGGTCCGGGAGGACGACATGACTCTCTATGGCTTTGCCACCCGTGAGGAGAAGCGCGTCTTCCGCGCCATCGTGAACTCCGTGAAGGGCTTTGGCCCCCGCCTGGCCCTCACCACCCTCTCCGCAATGCCCATTCCACAACTTTTCCAGGCCATCGCGCAAGAGGATATCAAGACCCTTTCTCGCATCAATGGCGTGGGGAAGAAGAGCGCCGCACAGTTGGTGCTGGATCTCAAGAGCCATCTTGCGGAATTTGGAACTGCCGCCCAGGTTGACGGAAGCGCGGCTGGCGCAGCGGTGGGCGCGTCCCAGGGCGAGCTGCCCGTCTGTGCCCAGGATGCCGTCAAGGCCCTGGAGACGCTGGGGTACCGTCACGACGACGCACGCAAGGCCGTGGAGGACGTGATGGCGGAGGCCGCAGGCGAGGAGATTCCCAGCGCCACGATCATCCGCCGCGCGCTCTCCCGCTTCCGCGCATGAACCGTAACACTTTCACACCAGACACAAACCGCTAGAGTTCCATGAGTGGGAATCCAGGCAATCAGGACAGCCGCTTCATCACTTCGGAGATGAATGCCAGGGAGGAGGAGTTCGACCAGAGTCTCCGTCCCCAGGCGTTCGCCGAATTTCCCGGGCAGGGGAATGTAAAGGAGCAATTGCAGATCATGGTGGCCGCCGCGAATCGTCGCGGCGAGGCCCTGAATCACGTGCTTCTCTCCGGCCCTCCGGGACTGGGCAAGACCACCCTGGCGAATATTATTGCCAACGCCTGCGGGAAACAGCTGAAGGCCACGAGCGGGCCCGTGATTGAAAAGCCCGGCGATCTGGCCGGACTCCTCTCCAGCTTAGACGAGGGAGACGTCCTTTTTATCGATGAGATCCACCGGCTTCCCCGGCAGGTGGAGGAATATCTCTACAGCGCCATGGAGGACTTCCACATCGATATCATGGTGGACTCCGGCGTGGCAGCCCGCTCTGTGCGCGTCAATCTCCCACGCTTCTGCCTCGTTGGCGCCACCACCCGGCAGGGAAAGCTCTCCGCGCCTCTCCGCGACCGTTTTACCATGAAGTGCCGCATGGCCTACTATTCCGCCCAGGAACTCCAGATCATCCTGGTGAGAAGCGCAAAGGTCCTCCATGTGGACGCCGAGCCGGAGGGCCTTCTGGAAATCGCCCGGCGGGCTCGCGGAACCCCCCGAATCGCCAACAACCTTCTTCGCTGGGTCCGCGACTATGCGTTGGTGCGACACTCCTCCGCCATCACGCGAGCCACGGCGTCCGAAGCTTTGGGCATGCTGAATATCGACGATGACGGACTGGACGAAATGGACAACCGGATCCTGGAGACCATCATCGTCAAGTTCAAGGAACGTCCCGTGGGCCTCAAGTCCCTGGCCGTTGCCGTCGGGGAGGAGGAGGAGACCATCGAGGACGTCTACGAACCCTATTTGATCCAGGAGGGATTCCTCCTGCGGACCCCCAGTGGGCGAATCGTCACCGAACGCGCTCTCCGGCGCTTTGGGCGCACTCCAGGTCCAAAACAACCCGATCTCTTCCCGGAAGAAAAATGAGAGGCTGACTGGCCTCCTTGGGGGAGGGCATCCTTCCTTCCCCTTTATCCGGACGGCACAGAATGAAAAAGGGACCCGACGACCCATTGTCGCCGTGGTCCCTTTTTGCTGTTTTCCGAGACTCCCGCGTACTTCCGCGAAGCCTTCGGAGGTCCTTGGGGTTACCGCCTTGCGGTCGCTTTCCGCTGATTGGATTGGGGAGTGGCCTCGGGTTGGTCGGGCTGCACTTGGAGGTATTCCAGCGTGCGCTGGGCAATCCTCCGGAAGACGGGGGCGGAGACTCCGGAGCCGGTGTGTGCGGCGGCAGTGGGGTTCTCTGCGGAGACCAGCAGGAGGAAACGGGGATTCTCCGCAGGGGCGAAGCCGATGAAGGAAGCCAGGAACTGCTTTTCGGCGTAGTGGCCCTTGATGCCTTTCGCGGTGTCCGGCTGGATCCACATCTGGGCGGTGCCCGTCTTGCCCGCCACGGAAAAACCCTTCACCGCCGCACGGGCCCCCGTGCCTTCTTTCTGGGTGACCGTCGTCAGGATCTTCGCCATGCGGTCTGCCGCGGAAGCGGAGACCGCCTGATATTTTGCGTGGGGCACGGAGTACTCCACCTGGCCGTCGGCGTGGACCACGCGGTCGACGAGGTAGGGCTGCATGATGACGCCGTGGTTCGCCAGGGCGCTCCACGCCTGGAGGACCTGGAGGAGCGGGACTGTCATGCCTTGTCCCATGGGGACCCGGGTGATGGTGAGGGAGTCCCATTGGTGGAGTTCCCGGAAGAGTCCTCGCGTCTCGGAGGGGAATGTGGCGCTCTCGCCGTTTTCGGGGTGGAATCCGATGCCGGTGCGTTTCCCGAAGCCGAATGCCGTCAGGTGCTTGTACATCCGCTCCTCCCCAAGATCCAGGGAGAATTTGGCGGTGCCGATGTTGCTGGACTTCTGGATTACCTGCGTCAGAGTCAAGTCCTCGAAGGCGTGGGAGTCCCGCAGGAGCTTTCGATTGTAGACCCAGCGGCCCCGCTCGCAGTCCTTCACCGTATTTTCATTGGCCACGCCGGCGGCCAGCACCCCGGAGAGGCTGACGGGTTTCATGATGGAGCCGGGGTCGTAGCACTGGAGGAGGATGTGGTTCTGGCAGAGGTCGGGATCCTCCATGGTTTCCCGGTCGTTGGGATTGAACTGGGGATACTGGGCCAGCCCCATGATGGCGCCGGTGGCGGGATCCATCATGACGGCATAGGCGCGGTCTGGGTGGTTGGTCTCCCAGAGAGTGGCCAGCTCCTCCTCCAGAATGCGCTGGATGGGTTCCTGGATGGTGAGGTAGACGTTGCTGCCGTCAACGGGCTCACGGGAGGCGTTTTCGTCCACTTCCAAGGGGCAGCCATGGCTGTCCCAAAGGGCCGCGGTCTTTCCGGGTGTTGGGCGCAGCCAGCGGTCCATGAGGGCCTCGATGCCTGAGACGCCCTTTCCCGTGCTGTCGGTGAACCCCAGGAGATTGGCCAGCTGATTGTTGCGGGGGTAGCAACGCACCCAGGAATCCGTGTAGCGGACCCCCTTCACGATGCCGGCGGAGCGGAGCTCCTGCAGCATGTCGGCGGCATCCTCGCGGGAGACGCCGCGCCTGACGGCGATTTCGCGGCAGCGGTCCAGGGTGAGCTGGATGCGGCGCTTGAGCTCCATCTTGTTGATGTCGAAACAATCCGGGACTCGCTCCCGGACGATGGCCAGCTGTTCCGGGGTGAGCCCGGCAGGTTGCAGGAGGACCTTGAAGGCGGTGACTTTGCCCAGGGAGTCACGGATGGGGCGCAGGCGGATGCCGGGGATGGTGCCCAGGGCGTTCTGCCGCACGAATTCCGGCGGAATGTGGTCGGAGAGCTTCATCGTGAAGGCGTGGTCCGCAGCCTTCTGGAATTTTTCCTGGAGCTCGACGGGATCCAGAGCCAGGTGCTTCGCGATGATCTGGCAGGCTTCGGGAAGCTTGTCCAGGAAACGGCGGGGCTCCACATAGACATCCTGGGTTGCCTGGTCAACGGCGAATTTGTTGCCGTTGAGATCCAAAATGCTTCCCCGCTGTGGAGTCTTGAACTGGGTCTTCAGGCTGATGCCACGGGCGTGCTTTTGATAATATGCTTGTCGGACCAGTTGGATCTTGCCGATGTGCCAGGTCAGGGAGAGCAAAGCCACCAGGAAAATCCCCAGTGTCACCATCGCACGGCGAAGCACGCCACTGCGGAGCCGCGCGGTCAAGACACGGCCCTCCGCGGGTGTGGTTTGCGCGTCGTCCCAGGGATGGAAGGCTGAAACCATACGCTTCGCCCAAATGCAAAACGCCCCGCGCTCCTTTCCGGAGGCGGGGGTGTCGTTCTGAAGTGGGGAATGGTCCTGGGACATTGTTTTCGGCGCTATGCGCCGCTAGGTAAAAAAGGAGGAAGTGTGTTCTTTTCTGCGTCGCGCCGTGCCGCCGCCCGGGTTTGCCCTTCCTTGCTTGTTTCCGCCGGGGGCTTGTGTCTCCTCCAGGGAGGGCGTTGGGAAGGGAGGCGCGGCGTCGTTTGGCGCCTCATCTTCTGGAGCCCAGGAGGCGCGGCTGGAGTTCGCCGGAGTCGTTGCGGACAAGCCGCATCTGCACTACGCGCTGCTGAGGGTCGGGCGTGCGCAGACCCAATGGGCGGGCCTTTTCGGCGATCTCGCGGCCATTCATGAGGCGTTCCAGGGTGTTGTCGCGATTCTGAAGGGTGGTGCGGAGATTCTCGGAGCGCTTCCTGAGGACGCTGATCTCCCGCTTGAGGTCCCGGTTCCCCTGGGTGCGCTGGGCGATCACCTTTGCGGCAGCCAGCACCATGGCCACGGAAATCAGGAGCGCGACGACGCTGAAGAGGGTTCCGGAGGAGTTCTTCTGGCTCTTCTGCTGGGCGAGGGACTGTTGGCTGAAGAAGTAGCGTGACATTGCGGGGAAGGGGAGGGGAATTCGGTGTTGCGGCGTTGTGGGGCGTCTCGGGGGGGGATGCGGTGCGGAGACTTGTGGATCCGGCGGGGTGCCGGATCCTCTCTACCGTGGGAACTCCGGGGGGGCGTCGGTGCGCCGGGCGGCCCGTAACTTTGCGCAGGCGGAGCGGGAGTTCCGGGAGATCTCCTCCGCCGTGGCGGTGACGGGCTTCTTGGTCAGGGGGACGAAAGTGACCTGTTTGTGACAGGTGCAGGGAAGAGCGGGGGGGCAGACGCAGGAGAGCGACGCGTGTTGTAGGAAGTGCTTCACAATGCGGTCTTCCAGCGAGTGGAAGCTGATGACGACCAGCCGCCCGCCAGGGGAGAGGAGCCGTTCGGCGGCCTGGAGGGCCTCCTCCAGCTCGTCCAGCTCGCGGTTCACCGCGATGCGCAGTGCCTGGAAGACCCGTGTGGCCGGGTGCAGGCCGTGCTGGCGGGGCCATCCGATGATCCGCTCCAGCAGTTGGGAGAGCTCTGTGGTGGTGGCCCAGGGGCGGGTCTCGCGGCGCTCGACGATCGCCCTGGCCACTGGACGGGAGAAACGCTCTTCGCCGTATTTCCAGAAGATGTCGGCCAATTCCCTCTGGGAGAGGGTGTTGAGAAGGTCTGCCGCGGTGGGGGCGTTGCCGGAGGGATCCATCCGCATGTCCAGGGGCGCGTCGAAGCGGAAGGAGAATCCCCGCTCCGGGGTGTCGATCTGGGGGGAGGAGACCCCGATGTCCAGCAGGATGCCGTCCACGTGGTTCCAGCCATTCTCCCTGGCGGCCTCTTCCATTTGGCTGAAGGTGCCGTGCCAGGCGTGGAAGCGTTCTCCGTAGGGCGAGAGCCGTCCGGCGGCGGCCTGGAGGGCGGCGGGGTCCCGGTCGATTCCCAGGATCTGGCAGGACGGGTTCCGTTCCAGCAATGTCTGGGAGTGTCCGCCGCCGCCGAGGGTGCCGTCCACCACCCGGGGGCCTGGCAGCTCCGCCAGGAAGCCCACGGCCTCTTGACAGAGGACGGGCAGGTGGAGGAAGGGTGTCTGGCTCATGGCTGGGCGGGGGCCTTGGTGCTCTCCTCAATCTTCTGCAGGAGGTCGAAGCTGGAGGAAAGCGGCGCCTCGCGGTCCTGCCAGGACTCGGGGGCCAGCAGAGTCCCGTAGACCATGGAGCCCAGGAAAAGGGCCTTGTCCTTGATGCCGGCAAATTCCGCCAGATCAGGACTCAACACAAAACGGCCATGGCTGTCCAGGTTCACGATCTGGATCTTGGAGGCGATGTCGGTGTAGGCCGCAATCTTGTCGTCGTTGGCCAGAGAGCTGCTCTCCAGCTTTTCGAAGATGGACTGCATTTTCTCTTCCGTCACCACCTGGATCCGACGGGCGCGGCCGGGCACCAGATAGAAGTTGGTGGCCGCATCGTCCGAAGGAAGGCGCCATGTGCGCGGCAGGGCCAGACGGCGCTGGCTGTCCACGCTCACCGGGTAGGTGCCGGTGAAGAGGCGCATCTTCTTGGGGGTGGATTCGGTCATTCAGGAAAGGAAAGGGAGGAAAAGGCGGCGGTCGCGGCGGAAAATCCTTCACTCGGACGGGGGGGGCTCGTGAGCGGGCGCGGGAGGTTCTCCCAAAACGCCCCAAATGCCACCATTTTGCCCCATCTTTCCCCTAAAATATCCTTTTTTCGGAAAAATGCCACTATTCTCCAAGAAAAAAGGGATTTTTTTTGCCAGTCGCGCAAAAAAAGAGCAAAAAGAGGGGAGAACGGGGAGTCCGTCTGTCTTGCGCCGATCGTTTTTTTGGGGGGACGGTGTTTTTTTCGAGTCGCGGGGATCCGCCGGGATGCGCCGGGGCCGTGCCCCAATCCGGCAGGCTTGCGTCGTCTCGTTTGGCGTGCGGGATCTCGTTTGACTATTTTGTGGGATTTCAGGGGGCGGGAAACTGTGCCGTTTTGCTATGCGAATGGCGGGGAGGCCCTATATTAAGGACGCTTCATGCCAGAGCCTCCGGCGCATGTTTCTTTCCGCGAGGAGAGAGTGGACTGGAATACAGGTCTGGTCAACCAATAGTAGGAGTTCATACCATCATGAAGAAGATCCTTTCCCTGTTCGCCGTGGTGCTCTGCTGTCTCGCCCTGAACCTGCAAGCCAAAGAGGAGCCCATTGTCCTGTCGCTGTGGGATACCGTGCAGTGGCCTGCCGGGCAGTGCGATCTCCGTGGCCTGCGTCTTGAGGTCTACGGCAAGGTGGACAACCACGTGGGCCTGACCCTGGGTATTGCCAACGCCACCCTGGGCGACACCAAGGGTGCCACCCTGGGTTTTGTCAACCTGAACGACGGTGAGGTCCGGGGAGTCCAGTGGGGTCTCTTCAACGATGCGAAGGATGACTTCTATGGTTGGCAGTCCAGCTGGATCGGCGTGGCCCGGAAGGACTTCTGCGGTCTGCAGGACGGTCTGTTTGTCTACAACGGCGGCACTGTCAAGGGCGCCCAGTTTGCCTTTGTCACCGCCGCCCAGGCCGCGAAGGGCGTGCAGCTGGGCTTCTGCAACTTCACCTATGACATGGAGGGAGTCCAGCTTGGTCTGGTGAACTACACCGAGCAGATGAATGGCGTTCAGATTGGCCTGGTGAACATCATCCGCAACAGCAAGGTGCCCGTCTTCCCCTTCGTGAACTTCCTTTTCGACTAAGTTCCTTGGGCAGGGCGGCGGGCAGGGGGCCATCCCTCTGCGGACGCCTTGCCGGTCTCCGGAGGGGCGCCGGCTCTTCCGGAGGCTGATGCCTCCTCAGCTTTTCCCGCTTTCCCCGGGAGAGGGGAGCCCCGAGGCTCCGATTCTCCTCTCCCCCCCCCGCAGAGGCCATTCCCTCTGCGCGACAACAGCCGCCAGGGGCGGCTCCAACCCGGCAGGCGTCTTTTGTCATCCAAATGGCTTGACCAGAACGCCGGGCGCCTCCCCTAGCGGTCTTTTCGTATACATTTCCTCCCTGATTCGCCCCGTGCAGGGCCTATGAGGCCGTGCGCGGCGGGCTTTTGCGTGCACGGAAGACCTCCCGACGCGGCGCGTGCCGCATGCGCGCGTGGGGGCGCATGCCTTTGGAATCCCATCCCGTTTCCTTGCAACCATCTCCGAACAATGGCAGACCAACTGGAAAACCAGACCCTGAATCCCGCCTACCTGGGGGACGATATTTCCCTTTACCGCATTGAGAACGGCGCCAGTGTGGAGGCCTACATCGCCTCCACTCCCGAGACCCGTTCCATCTGCAACGACCCTTGCGTGGCGGGCATGGACTACACGCGGAAACTTTCCTGCGCATGCCGCAAGGTCCTGGAGCACCGTCCCTTGGAGCTCAAGGAGAAGGAGACGGTGGTGGTCAACATCCTTCGCGGCGGCCTGAACTATGGTCTGCGCGACGCCCTGTCGGACGCCTACGGCTGGAACAGCCACACGACTTGTTTCATCAGCGCCCAGCGGGCCCGCAACTCGGCGGATTCCGAGGATTGGCACATCACCGAGAACGATTACGAGAAAGTCTATTTCCCGGAGGTCGCCACCCTGGTCATCGGTGATGTGGTGGCCACGGGGACCAGCTTGCGCTACGCCCTGCAGGAGCTCCTGCGCAGTGCCCTGGAGCAGCGGGTGCATCTGCGCTCCCTCCTCTTTTTTACTTTCGGAGGCAGCAAGGCCGCCGAGATCTTGGAGGACATTGACCGCCAGTGCCGCGACCTCTTCCCCGGCTACGAGAAGAGCGTCCTGATCTACTTCGAGGGATGCTTCACCTGCGCCCAGGTGGACACCCCCCTCTCCGTCCGCCTCACCGGCACCGACCTCCTCCGCTGGCACGCCCTCATGGCCCCGGAGTTCGTCGACTCCCAATACGAGGATCCCTCCTATCCTCTGGAACGGTGCACCATCTACGACGCTGGATCCCGGGCCTTCTGGCTGCGGGACTACGTGCAGGATGTCATCGGCTACTGGCGGCAGAATCTCCAGTTCGCCGAGCACGGAATGACCTTCCCGCAGCTCCTGGCGGAGAGATTCCCAGGGCTCGACGTCTCCCGCTTCCCGGCTGACACAGACCTGAAGGCGCTATCCCTCAGGCAGCTGGTGAAAATGGAGAAGATGCTCTGACACCCCAGCGACCACTCAAAAATCCGGGATTCCCCCTCCCGGATTTTTTTTGTGGCCGAATTGTCTTGCCTTCCGGTTCCCCTTTTTTTGTCCCATTCCCGACAGAATTCCAAAACTTACCCTTGCAACCGTAAAAAAACAACGAAAACAGGAGAAGTTACTTCCATGAGTGAGAAGAAGAAACACGTAAGCGAAGACTTCGAGCAGACCTCCGTGACCCAGGAGAGCCGCCGGGGCTTCATGTCGATGCTGGTGGTGATGCTGGGCTTCACCTTCTTTTCCGCCTCCATGTGGGCGGGTGGAACCCTGGGTGCCGGCATGGACTTCGAAGGCATGGTGGGTGCCGTCATGGCGGGCAATCTGATCCTTGGCGCCTATTGTGGCGCGCTGGCCTTCATTGCCGCCCGCACGGGCAACTCCATCCACATTCTCTGCCGCTACTCCTTCGGCGTGAAGGGCTCCTACCTCCCAAGCTTCCTGCTGGGCATCACCCAGGTCGGCTGGTTCGGCGTGGGCGTGGCCATGTTCTCCCTCCCCGTGCAGAAGTGGCTGGTCAGCCTGGGCTATGAAAACGCCGCCAACCCCTCCACCCTCTGGATCATCACCATCATCGCAGGGTGTGCCATGACCTCCACCGCCTATTTCGGGATCAAGAGCCTCACCATCCTTTCCTACGTGGCCGTGCCCGCCATCATCATCCTGGGGCTGTACTCCTCCATCCGCGCCCTGACCACCGGCTTCCCCGTGGCCGAGGGCTCCGAGGCAGTGCGCAGCGGCTGGGACATCATGGTCAACCACCAGCCCGCCGCCGGCACCGCCATCAGCGCCGCCACCGCCATCGCCATCTCCGTGGGCTCCTTCATCTCCGGCGGCTCCTGCACCCCCGACTTCGTCCGCTTCGCCAAGAACACCAAGATCGCCGTCATCACCACCGTCATCGCCTTCTTCCTGGGCAACTCCCTGATGTTTTTCTTCGGCGCCGTGGGCACCATGACCTACCAGGTCAACGACATCTCGGAGGTCCTCTTCAACCAGGGACTCATCGTCTGGGCCATCCTGGCGCTGGGCCTGAACATCTGGACCACCAACGACAACGCCATCTACACCTCCGGGCTGGGCTTCTCCAACATCACCGGAATCCCCAAGCGCTACACCGTGCTGTTCAACGGCATCCTGGGCACCCTGACTGCACTGTGGCTCTACAACCACTTCGTCAGCTACCTGAACATCCTGAACATTTTCATCCCCCCCGTGGGCGCCGTGGTCATCGCCGACTACTTCCTGCGCCGCGACATGAACTACCAGTCCCCCGAAAAGGAGAAGTTCCGACAGATCTTCTGGCCCGGCGTGGTGGCCTGGGGCGTGGGAGTCTACGTGGCCATCTGCGTGAAGGACTTCGGCATCCCCGCCATCAACGGCATGGTGGCCGCCGCCTTGGTTTACATTCTGCTCTGCAATGGCCGTGAGGCCCTGCAGAACACCAAGGTGCAGGAGGAGAAGTAAGGAGCAGCCGCTCCCTCTCTCTGGACCCCGAATCCCGAGCCCCCGCGCTCTCTTTTTCCGCGCCGCCGCCAATTCCCCCCGCGGCTGGAGAATCCGAGGCGGGGGCTTTATATTCTTCGTCTCCACCCCCCCCTTTTCCCGCAGAAAGCAACCCATCCAACGGAACAAACACATTGTCATGATCAAGAAGACCCCGCAGACTGTCATCCTGTTGAACTTCGGCTGCCCGGACATCCAGCAGCTCGCCCGCGCCATCCGCGCCCAGCATATCTATACCATGGTGATGCCCTGGACCACGCCTGTGGAACGCGTCACGCAGGAGGAGCCCGTGGGTCTGATTCTCTGCCGGAAACCCCAGTCCAAGGAGCATCCCCAGGAGAGGGAGGCATTCGCGAAATTGGGAATCCCCCTGCGTGTGGAGGAAGGCGAGAGCCTGGATGCCGCAGGATCCATTGCCTTCTGCAAGGGGCCGTGTGGTTGCCAGGGGCTCTGGCGCATGGACACCTTCCTGGCGGAGGCCGTTGAGGACGTCCGCAAGCAGGTGGGCGAGAAGCGCGTGATCCTGGGACTCTCCGGCGGAGTGGATTCCTCCGTGTGCGCAGCGCTGATTCACCGCGCCATCGGGAAGCAGCTCACCTGTGTCTTCGTCAACCACGGACTCCTCCGCCTGGGCGAACCCGAGCAGGTCCAGAGCGTCTTCCGCGACACCTTCGACATGAACCTGGTCTACATAGACGCCTCCGACCGCTTCCTGGACAAGCTGGCCGGCGTGGACGATCCAGAGCGCAAGCGCAAGATCATTGGCGCCGAGTTCATCGAGGTCTTTGCCGAAGCGGCCGCCAAGGTGGACGCCCCCTTCCTGGGGCAGGGCTCCATCTATCCAGATTTCCTGGAGAGCATCCCGCTGGACGGCGATCCCAAGGGCGTCATCAAGAGCCACCACAACGTGGGCGGCCTCCCCGAAAAGATGGACTTCCAGCTGGTGGAGCCCCTGGCGCGCCTCTTCAAGGACGAGGTGCGCGAGGTGGGGCGCCTTCTGGGGCTGCCGGAGGTCATGATCGATCGCCAGCCCTTCCCCGGACCCTCCCTGGGCGTGCGCTGCGTGGGCGAGATCCGCCGCGAGTATCTCCGGATGCTCCGCGAGGCCGACGCCATCTTCATCGAGGAGCTCCGCGCCTCCGGATGGTATGCCAAGACCTGGCAGGCCTTTGCGGCCTTCCTCCCTGTCCGCTCCGTGGGAATGCACGAGGGGCAGCGCCGCTACGGCTACACCATCGCCCTGAGGGCCATCACCACCACCGACGCCGTCACCGCGCAGGTGGTCCATCTCCCCTGGGAACTCCTGGAGAAGGTGGCCTGCCGCATCCCCCAGGAGGTGGAGGGAATCTCCCGCGTCGTCATTGACTGCACTCCCAAGCCCCCCGCGACCATCGAGTGGGAATAGGGATTCATCCGGTTTTCGTGTGAGGGGGATGTCGAAAGGACGGTGGGACGGCAGTCCCCCCGCCTCTCATGAGGAGTTCTTCCGCCGGCGGCAGTCCTTTCCCGCCGTTGTCTTTCATCCATGATCCATCTCTTTGCCGATTCGCACTACGGCGCACACTCCGGACGGGAACTTTGGCGGCATCTTTCACCGGCATGGCGGGAGCGCGTCTCTTTCCATGAGAACGATCTCCCGTTGCTGGAGTCCGGAAGCTGGCTGGAGGACTGCGGGCTTTTGGCGCTGCACTTCATTGGCGGCGCCGAGGGCGTGCCCCTGCCGGGGGAGGGCGGCTGCGCCGCGGTGCGCCGCTGGTGTGAAAATGGCGGGAATCTCCTTCTGCTGCATGGCGGCAACGCCGCCTTTTGGCACTGCGGCTGGTGGCGGAAGCTCATGTCGTTGCGGTGGGTGCGTCCTGGCGATCCCGATGGCGTGGCGCCCAGTTTCCATCCCCGGCATTCCTTTCGGGTGACGCCCGTGAAGGGGTGCGGGCATCCTCTGGCGGCACAACTCGTCCCCATGGAGCTCCCGGAGGACGAGATCTACGCCGGACTCCAGACGGCACCCACGCTGCAAGCCCTCATGGAGGCCACCATCCCCGAGGGACGCTTTCCACAATGCGCTTTGGATTCCACTCCCTGGGGCGGGATTCAGCTTCATTTCCTCCCCGGACATGATCCCGGGGCCTTTGCGGTCCCCGAATTCACCCGGAATGTCCAAACCTGCCTTGATTATCTATTGACTGGCACTTAGGGGCGGCTTTCCTGCGGCCGCCCTCCTTTGACTGGCACTTAGGGGCGGCTTTCCTGCGGCCGCCCTCCTTTTTCTTTTTTTCGCCCATGTTGAACGTGTTGTTTCTTGGCGAGGAACCGGAGCAGTTCCGCAGGGTCTTCACGGCGGAGCAACGCCGGAGGATCGCGGAGGCGGGTCATTTGCTTTCTGACGAAGTCGTTTGCGCGGCCGCCTTGTCCTCCGGGGAGTTTCGGGAATGCGACGTTCTCTTTTCCACCTGGGGGATGCCCTTGCTTTCCGACGAACAGCTCTCGGGGCTTCCTCGTCTGAAGGCGGTCTTCTACGCGGCAGGCGCCACGGAGGCCTTCGCGCGGCCATTGCTGGAACGTGGAATTTTGCTTACCAGCGCCTGGAGGGAGAACGCCGTGCCGGTGGCGGAGTTTGCCCTGGCGCAGATCATCCTCTCCCTGAAGAACTACTACCGCGACAGCCAGGCCTGCAAGGCGTCTCCCGAGGGCTTTCACCGGGTCCCCGCAGGTCCCGGGGCCTACGGCGAGCGGGTGGGCCTCATTGGCGACGGCGCGGTCTCCACGCGCCTGAAATCGCTGCTGGAGAGCGTCCTGGAGGTGCGGGTGCAACAGCTTCCCACGGCGCGGGCGATAGCGGGCGAGGGCCTTCCTGACCTTTTCCGGGAATGCTACGTGGTGAGCAATCATCTGCCGGACCTCCCTCAGTCAAAGGGGGTCTTGGATGGCGCTCTTTTCGCCTCCATGCGACGGGGTGCCACCTTCGTGAACACTGGCCGCGGCGCCCAGGTGAAAGAACGGGAGTTGGCGGCGGTTTTGCGGGATCGTCCTGACCTGACCGCGCTCTTGGACGTGACCTGGCCGGAGCCCCCCGCACCCGAGTCGCCGCTGCGTGCTCTTCCCAATGTCCATTTTTCCAGCCATCTGGCGGGTTCCGTCAACGACGAGACCCACCGCATGGCCGAATCCGCCATCCAGGAGTTCCTCCGCTTCCAGAAGGGGGAGGCGCTCCGGCATCTCGTCACCCTGGAACAGGTGTCACCCTTCTGGGGGAAAGGCTAGCATTCCATGGAACGCATTCTGATTCTCAGTTTTGACGACGCCGTCATCAACCAGCGCACGCATGTGGCCCCGCTTCTGAAGGAGCTGGGCTTCGGCGCCACCTTCTTCCCCTGCCGCTGGGACCACGTGTGGCGTGAGAAGTGGCCCGGCGCCCTCATGGATGGCAAGGAGCTCAAGGAGCTGGAGGACATGGGCTTCGAGATTGGCAACCACACGTGGCACCACCTCCTGCCGAGCCGCACGACTCTGGAGGAATTCACCGCGGACGTCGTGAAAATGGAGGAGTTCCTGTCACAGGCCGGCGTGGCCCGCCCCGTCACCTTCGCCTATCCCTGCGGCGATTCCACGCCCGAGGCCCGCGCGATGTTGCGTGGCCGGGGTTATCGCTGCGCCCGTTCCGTGGGGGATGTCAGCGCGGAGAATGCGGATCCGATGGCATTTCCCGCCGCCTGCATCCACGACGAGACTCCCGGGTTGTTGGACAAGATGGTGAAACTCTGCCAGCCAGGCGTTCCCGTGGCGATCCTTTATCACGGCGTCCCCGAGATCGCGCACCCTTGGGTGAATCGGAATGCGGAGGGCTTTCGTCAGGACATGGAGTTCCTGAAGAAGGAGGGCATTCGCGTCCTCTCCTTCCGGCAGTTCTTTGACAGGCAGGGAAAGTAGCTCCGGCATCTTTTGCATCTCCCCATGAGGCGTTCCCTTCTTCTATCATGCGCACTCCTCTGCCTGCTGGCGGCGATGGTTGCGTTTCTCTGCCTGCGGGGCGGGGGAGGCTCTCCTGTCGCTGGCCGGGACGGCGTCGCCGTGTCCGGAGGGGAGGGCGCTTTGGAAGAAGAGACAACCGTCCCCGGAGAGGACGGGAGTGTCCAGGACGAGGACGTCGCGGTGGCTTCTGAACGACGTTTCCTGCCGGGGCGGGGGCGGGGTCCTTTCACCATCCTTTCCTCCACTCCCCGGGAGACCCTCCTGGAATTCCGTCTGCCGGAATACACCTTGGAGGAGGTGGTAGACGAGTCGGGCGGGCTTTGCAGCCGTGTGGAACTGCCCGGAAGCATCCAGCGCAATGCGGTGGGCGCCCCCCAGGCACCCTGCTATGTCGTCCCCTACGGGACCCTTCCCGAGGCGCAAGTCGAACTGGCGCTCCAGGACGCCGAATACGATTTCGTGTCTGCGAAAGCGCCCCTGGCGGGCAAGGGCCCCACCTGGGCCAGTGACGGCCGGAGCGTTTTCGCCCCGCAACCCGTGGATCTCGCAAGTCAGGAGACCCTCTGGCGTTCTGGGAGCTACCAGATCCGTGGCATCCAGGGCGTCAATGTGAGCCTGTCGCCTTTCTTGTATGACGAGGAGGCGGGCGGCTATCGTGTGCTGACCCGTGGCGTGGTGCGGATTCGTTCCAGCGCCGACCAGGAGCCCGAGACGGATGCCCAGGGCGATCTGGCCACCATGCAGCGGCGCTTCTTCCGAAACGGCGACTCCTTCCGGAGCGCGGAGCGTGAGAGCGTGGGCGTCTTGGCAATTGTGGTGCCTGACGCCTGGAAGGAGGATGAGTCCCTGGCGCGTTATGTCGCCTGGAAGGAAAGCCTCGGCTGGGGGGTCCTTGTGGGCGCGTATCCTGCTGACACTGGCGAGGAGCACGATGACATCAAGGCCTGGATCCAGGAGCGCTACGACCAGGACGGCATCACACACTTGTTGCTGCTGGGGGATTCCGCGATTCTGCCGCCCTTCCAGCATTGCACTTCGAAGGACGCCGGGGACATGGCGGGGGTCTATTCCGACCAGCCCTATTCCTTCCTGGCGGGAAATGACTCCTACGGAGACATCCTCTGGGGACGCATTCCCGTGGACTCGCAGACGATGCTGGAGAGCCGTCTCGCCGGCTATCTGGAATATGAGCGGGGCGATGCTTGGACGGATGCCGGATGGACCCAGAAGGTCGTCTGCCTGGGATCGGCGGCTTCCACGGATGTATGGCCCTATGGCGGGCAGTTGGATCAGGAGATTGTGGAGGCGCAGCGGCAGAAGCTCGCGAAGGCCGGCGTCGTGGATGGCGGGACGCTCTTCTGGGATACCTCCGAGGACAATCCGCAGGATTGCCCCCGGAAGATGAAGGAGTCGCTGGAGAATGGCGCCGGGACTGTCCTTTATTTGGGACATGGCGCCGCCTGTGTGCAGTTCGCCACCACGAGATTCTCTACCTACAATTCCGATATTCTCTATGATCAGGAGACGGGAAAGTGGAAAAGAGTCGAGTGCGGTGCGCTTAGCCTCTCTATGGGGAGCCGTGCGGCCTTCTGGATGACGCCTGTCTGCGACGTGGGAAACCTGGATCATGCCCGCGAGGGGTATGCGGACCAGTCCTGCAAGGGCAATTACAAGTATTCTCTGGGACAGGCGCTCTTCCAGAGTCCGAACAGCGGCCTTTCCGCCACTTTCGCCGTCATGGGCGGCGGTGCCACCTATTGGGAGCCCCCTATTGCACAGATGGAGGCCTACGGTGAGGTCCTGTCGGAGAGTCGTGGGACGGAGCGTCTCGCCACCCAGGGTGCCTACGCACTGGATCCTCTTTGGGAATCCCTCCTCTTCTGTGAAAATTATTCCACGGACTATGGGAAGGAGCACACGAGCCAGGAGAGCGACTTCGGCGCGTACACTTCTTCCGACGCCGTCTACCACGTGCGAAGCATCAATTTCCTGGGGGATCCCACCGTTGTGGCGCGGCAGGGGCTTCAGTCGAAGCTTTTGGTGCAGTGCGCTTTGCGCTCCGGTGGCGTAACCGTCACGGTGTCAGGGCTTCCGGAGAGCGCCGGCGGGGCGGCCAAGGCGGTGTGCGGCGCTATTGCGGCCCTGGAAGCCGACGGGGTCTTGGATGCTTGCCGCACCGACGCGCAAGGGCAGGCCTCCCTCGATGTTGCGCCGTACGAGGCGGCGGGCGCCTCCGGGAGCGATCCCCTGAGCTTCGTTCTCCGGGTGCTGGATGGCTCCGGGCCCTACGTGGAACAGCAGATTTCCTGGCTGGATAAGAATGCGGATGGCGCGGTGAGCATACGGGAGTATCTGGAGTGGCAGTTCCTCTGGCACGACGCCTATCCAGGCGACGAGAGCTCCGGCGAGGTGGCGCAGAGCCTCCAAAGCCAGGCACGCGCCCTCCGGTCACAGTTCCCCGCAGCAGAGACTGTTGATGGAAATCGAGGCCAGCTCTGGACCTTCGATTGGTCCGACTCCCTTGCGGGCACTCTGGCGGCCGCCGGAATTCCCCTGGTTGCGCGGGGTGTGGAGGGGGGCACATTCCAGGTGCGTCTCAACCAAGAGGAGTGCGTCTGGCTGGTGGAACAGGGCGTTTTCCCGACGGCTCGGGAGGATGCCGTGGCGACCCCTCCCCGTCGCACGGTCGCGGAACTCCGCCAGCGCTTGTCTGAAATGAGCAGGAATGGCTGGCCATGCTTCCAGCTCTCCAATGCAGGTTGCGATGGTGCGGGGACGAAGCTGTCGATGTTGCGCGTTGCCCTGAATGAGGAGAATGAATCCGCCGATGCCGTCCGCCCGCAGATTCTTTTCCTGGCGGGGATGTCGGGCAATGAAGAGCATGCCGTGGAGGGCCTCATGGCGTTCTTGGAGGAGTGCTGGAGTGCCCGGGAGACGGGGGAGGGTGATCTGGCGCAGGCTCTGGGACAGTGCGTCCTCTGGATTGCCCCCGTCTGGAATCCTTCCGGCTACGATGGTGGGCTCCCCGGGAATGCCGACGGCGTGGAACTGGATTGGGGCTTCCCGCGGGACGCGCAGCCTCTGGCGGAGGGTGCCTCCGCCAATTTGGATGGCACGTGGGCTTATCCCTCTTGCCGGGGAGACCAACCAGCCGTTCCCCAGCCGGAACAGTCCGCCTTGGCGCGTTGGCTGGCGCGTCGCCAGCCCGGTCTGGTGTTGTCGCTGCGCCAGGGGGATTCCTGTGTGGCGTACGCCGGCGAAACCGCAGGGGCGTTGGCGCGGGCCTGGAAAAATGCGGAGGGGGCCGTTCCCGCCATCTGGGATTCCTGGAGCCGCTATCCCGCCTCGGGGCGTTTTCTGGAATGGTGTGAGGCCTGGCTGGAGTGTCCCGCCCTGGAACTCCTCCTCCCGACGGCAAATTGCGAGGGCGAGACCCCCGCGCTGCTGGTCAGCCTGCTGCAAACATTCCTTGGGCAGGGCAGGGGAGGCGTGGTGCGGGAGGCCGCCACCCGCGAGCCCATTCCCTATGCGCTGGTCTCCAACGGCGCCTCCGGATGCTCCACCCGTGCCGACAGCCGTGGACGATACTACCTGCCTTTGGCCTCTGACGGCGATTGTTTCTACCAGGCTTCTGGATTCCTGTCCTCCACGACCGGACTCCTGAAGGCCGATTCCTCTGCCGGCCCCGTCTGCTGGATGGCCTCCGGGGAAAACCGGCTCCTCCCCGCGGTTCCCCAGAATCGCGTCTTCTGCCTGCGGAATCTCCCTGCGGAAAGCACTCTGCGCCTGGAGGCTCCCGAGGGCTGGACTCTGGAACTGGTGCCAGGGGAGGATGGCGCGGACGGCATGTCGGCTGTGCCAGAGGGCAATTCTTTGTCAATGACTTGGACTGACGCACGGGAATCCGCCCAGGCGACCGTCCGGATGACGCCTTGCACGGAGGATGGCAACGCCGAATTTGTGCTGAAAGGACGGATTGCCGATTCCCAGGAAAGTGCCTCCTGGGAGGGGCGGTGGACGTCGCCTGTGCCGCCTCGGGAGACCTTCTCCCTGTCGCTTCCCGGAGGCTGGAGCGCCATCTCCGTGCCTCTGGAGGGCGTCTCCGCTTCCGTTCTTGGTGCCGATGCCCTCTTCCGCCTGGAGGGCGGTGCCTTTGTGCGTATGGAGGAAGGGGAAGTGCTGCTGCCCGGACGGGGATATTTTGTTCGGGAAACGAACGTCTCCATTCTGGAGCTCTCCGGCGTGGTGCCCCTGGAGGTCCGGCTGTCTCTGCAGCCTGGCTGGCATTTCCTGGGCGTCGGCGGCGAGCATTTGCCCGACTCTCCGGTGCCGCAGTATGTCATCCGCAAGGGCGTTTTTTGGCCACAGGATGGAGAGGCCCTTCTGGCGCCGGGCGCAGCCCGGATGCAGTATCTGGAGAAATCCGCCGTCGTTTTCCCGTGAGAAACTCCGGGAGGGAACCACTGTTTTTTTGTTGAAAAGAAAAGAAGAGAATGGATGTCATTGTGGGTATGAGCGGCGGCGTGGATTCCTCCACTGTCGCCGCGTTGTTGTGCCGCCAGGGGCATCGGGTTTCCGGCGTCACCATGGCGCTTTGGAAGGAGAGCTCCCCCTATCGCGGGGGCGAACGGGAGAGCTGCTATGGTCCCGGCGAGGAGAAGAACCAGGAGGAGGCCCGCCGGGTCTGCCAGACCCTGGGGATCCCTTTTCATGTCCTGGATTGCTCCGGAGAATACGAGCGGCAGGTCATAGACTACTTCCGGGACGAATATCTTGCAGGACGCACCCCAAATCCCTGCGTGCAGTGCAATGCCCTGGTGAAGTTCGGAATGCTCCCGAAACTGGCCCGCGAGGCCGGAATCCCCTTCCAGGCCTTCGCCACCGGACACTATGCCCGCGTGGAAAAGGGGGCCGATGGACGCATGAGGCTCCTTCGCGCGAAACACCTCCCGAAGGACCAGTCCTATTTCCTCTGCCGTTTGAACCAGGAACAGCTCGCACGGCAGCTCTTCCCTTTGGGGGAGTTCACCAAGGACGAAGTCCGGCAGACCGCCCGGGAGCTGGGACTCGCCGTGGCCGAAAAGCAGGACAGCCAGGACTTCTACAGCGGCGACGCCAATGAACTTATTGGCGCGGAGGACCGCCCCGGCGAGATCCTGGAGGCAGGCACAGGAAAGGTGATCGGACACCACACGGGATATTGGAAATACACCATCGGACAGCGGAAGGGACTCGGCGTGGCCGCTCCTCATCCCCTGTACGTCACGGCGATTGATCCCTGCCGGAATCAGGTGTTCCTGGGTGGAAAGGAGCTGGTGATGCATCATTCCCTGGAGGCCGCCAGCATGAACTGGGTTTCCATCCCTTTCCCAAACGCGCCTCTGGAGTGCCAGGTGAAGGTCCGCTCCGTCCAGAAGCCCGTCCCCTGCGTCCTCACGCCCGGAAAGACCTCCGGGGACCTGGTCTCCGCCGAATTTCCGCAGGGAATCCTGGCCGTCGCCCCCGGACAGGCCGCCGTATTCTATCAAGACGACCTCCTCCTGGGAGGTGGATTTATCGTCGAGGCGCGGTAGGCGCCAGACGAAAGCCGGAAGATTGTCGTGGGGACACGGGATGACCGTGGCTCCTTTCATAGGGGTTATAGTACGCTCTTTGCCGTCCGGCGAAGTCGCGGGAGGCGAGAAATGCAGTCTTCATCAAGGAGTTAGAAACGATGGAACTCGACTGGTCCAATCTGACATTTTCCTATCGGCCCACAACTTGCCATGTGGAATACCACTGGAAGGACGGAAAGTGGGATGAGGGCGAACTGAAGAAGGAGCCCTATCTGAAGCTTTCCATTGCCGCCGAGTGCCTCCACTACGGCCAGGCAGCCTTTGAGGGGCTGAAGGCCTACCGTGGCGAGGATGGCAAGGTGCGTATTTTCCGCATGGAGATGAACGCGCATCGTCTCATGCGGTCCGCCCGCCGTCTTTGCATGCAGCCCGTTCCGGAGGAGCTCTTCTGCCAGGCGGTGGAGCGCGCGGTCCGTGCCAACGAGGAGTGGGTGCCCCCCTGCGGCACCGGCGCCACCCTCTATGTGCGCCCCTTGCTGCTGGGAACCGCCCCCCAGATCGGCGTGGCGCCCGCCTCGGAATACACTTTTATTGTCATGGTCGTGCCCGTGGGCGCCTACTACAAGGGCGGCCTCCAGGCCGTGCGCGCCTGCATCGTGGACGACTACGACCGCGCCGCGCCTCATGGCACCGGCAGCGTGAAGGTTGCCGGCAACTACGCCGCCAGCCTCCTCTCCCATGAGATGGCCAAAGAGAACGGCTACGCCGTGGATCTCTATCTCGACGCCGCCACCCACAAGTATATCGAGGAGTTCGGCTCCTCCAACTTCGTCGGCATCACCCACGACGGCAAGTATGTGACGCCCTCCTCCCCCTCCATTCTGCCCAGCATCACCAACCTGGGACTCCAGGAGGTGGCCAAGGACCTGGGGATCCCCGTGGAGGTGCGCCCCGTGGACTTCGAGAAGGAGATCGGCACCTTCGCCGAGGTGGCCGCCTGTGGCACCGCAGTGGTCATCACTCCTATCAAGGAGATTGTCCGGCTTTCCACGGGCGAGCACTTCCAGATCGGCGACGGTGCCAACTGCGGCCCCATCTGTCAGAAACTCTACGACGCCTACACCGCCATCCAGTGGGGCAAGGCTCCCGACACCCACGGGTGGCTGAAGGTTCTTGACTAGTTGAAGACGCCCGCCACCAAGTCCGGCTCCGCCGCGCCCGCGCCCTCCGACGAGGTCCTTTTCCAGGGGGTCTTGTCGGGGAGCCAGGAAGCGGTCCAGGCCCTCTTTGATCGTTATCGGGAGGGTCTTGTGTCCCATGCCGCGCGTTTCCTGCCCTCCCGGGATCTTGCCCAGGATGTGGTGCAGGAGGTCTTTTTGAAACTTCTGGAAAGCCCTCCCGCCCATCTGAGAAACGGCTCCCTGGGGCCCTGGCTCTTCCGCGTGGCCCGGAATCTCTCCTTGGATCGCCAGCGGCACGGCAAGTTCGAGATCCCCGCGGGAGGGGAGGGCGATCTTCCTTCCCCGCCTGCCGGGACGGGGCCCTTGGATCCCCTGGCCACCCTCATGCGCCACAGCGACGCGGAACACCTGCGCCGCCTCCGCGAGGAACTCCCCCCGGAGTTGCGCCGATTGGTGGAGGGACGCATCGAACAGGGGCTCTCTTTCCAGCAACTGGCCGACCGGGAGGGAATTCCCTTGGGAACCGCGCTGTGGCGGGTCCACCACGCACTGGATATCCTCCGCAGAAAATGGCTGGCGGAATCCTAGGGGCTCCACCGGCTTTCGAGCGCCCTTTGAAGCGGCCGTGCCGACCAGACGACTCACCGCGTCTTTCTTCCACCCACCACGTTGTCACCCATGACTCTTCGAACCTTCTACCGACTCGAGGGCGGCGTGCGCCACTACGCATGGGGCGAACGCGCCTCCCGGGATTTCCAGCCCATGATCGCCCGGATGCTGGGACAGGAGCCCGGCGAGGAGCCTTGGGCGGAACTTTGGCTGGGGGCCCATCCCTCTCTGCCCGGAACCGTCACCCTTGTGGGCGCTGACGGCAAGGAGGAGAAGCTCCCCCTGGACAAGGCCATCGCCCAGAATCCCGGCGAGTGGCTGGGCTCCGCCGCCACCGCTGCGGATGGACAGCTGCCTTTCCTGCTGAAAGTGCTCACCTGCAGCGCGCCCCTTTCCATCCAGAGCCATCCCGACGCCGAGTCCGCCGTGGTTCTCCACCAGGAGCACCCCGAGCTCTATCCCGACGCCCACGACAAGACCGAGATCCTCATCGCCCTGGAGCCTTTCCAGGCCTTGGCGGGCTTCCGGGGAATGACCGACATCCTCCAGGACCTGGAGGCAGTGGAGGCCTTCCAGCCCTGGCTGGCCCTCTGGCGCTATGGAAAGCAGACCCTCCGCGGATTGGTGGAGAGCCTCTTCTCCCTCAACGTGGTCCCCCTGGCCGCCATGCTCACCCAGGCTCTCCTGGAACTTCGACAGCGTCCCCAGGAGAGCCTCCGGGAGTCCGACCGGCTTTTCTTCTCTCTCTCACAGGAGTATCCCGGCGACCGCGGAACTCTCTTCGCCTATCTCCTCAACCAGGTGAATCTGGCCCCCGGGGAGGCCGTCTTCCTGGCCCCCAATTCCCCCCATGCCTACCAGAAGGGCGCCGGCGTGGAGTGCATGACCAACTCCGACAACGTGATCCGCGCCGGACTGACCCCAAAGGCCGTGGATGTTCCCACCCTCCTCAAGACCGTGGATTTCGACCGCACGGGATACCGCCTGGTCACCCCTGTGTCCACCCCCGGAGCTGGCGAAAAGGGCGAGAGGCTGGATTACCAGGCGCCCACCAGGAAGTTCCACCTGACCTTCTACAAGGATGCACCCTGCGATTTGACCGAACACCCCGGGTCTCTGGGGATTCTCCTGGTTGCCAGGGGATCCGCCACTCTCGAAGCCCCCGGTCAGCCATCCCTCCAGGCCGCCACCGGCACCTCCTGGATCCGTCCCGCCTGCGCCCCGCAGGGCGTCGCGCGTCCCGCCGAGCCAGAAACCCTCCTGGTCTGGGCGCAGAGCGACTTCTAGCGCGATCCGCGCAACGCTTTCTCTTCCATTCTTTGTTCTCCATTTAACCATCCTTCTCCAAATGTCTGAAGAATTCGATTTCGGCGCGCTGCTCGACCAGGCCTCACTCAATATGTCCATGAAAAAGGGCGACAAAGTCACCGGAAAGGTGATCGCCGTGGGCAAGAGCAGCATTTTCGTGGATCTGGGCGGCCGTCAGGACGGCGTGCTCGACGTGAAGGACTTCACGGACGCCGAGGGCAATGTGACGGTGAAGGAGGGCGATGAGGTGGAGGCCTTTGTGGCCGGCAGCGACGCCGACGGCATCCAGCTGCGCCGACAGATCGGCGGCCGCGCGATCCACGAGGTGGACGCCGCTGTGGCCGAGGCCTTCCAGAGCAAGATGCCGATCGAGGGCCGCGTCACAGGCCTGCGCAAGAAGGAGGAGAGCCTGGTGGGCTTCTCCGTCCAGATTGGCAAGAGCGAGGCCTTCTGCCCCGCCAGCCAGATGGACGCCCGCGGCGTGCGCCGCAACCCCGAGGACTACCTCAACCAGTCCTATGCCTTCCGCGTCACGGAATACGCCGAGGACGGTTACCGCCTGGTTGTCTCCCGCCGCGCCGTGCTGGAGGAGCAGGAGGAGGAGGCCCGCCGGCGTCTGCTGGCAAACCTCCATGTGGGCGATACCCTCACCGGGACCGTGGCCTCCCTCCAGCCCTATGGCGCTTTCGTGGATTTGGGGGGTGCGGACGGACTGGTGCCCGGACGGGAGCTCTCCTGGGAGCGCGGCCTGCGCCCCGAGGACGTGGTGAAGGTGGGGGACAAGGTGACCGTGAAGGTCATCGGCTACGAGCCCGGCGAGGGACGCCAGAAGGCCCGCATCACCCTCTCCCTCAAGCAGGCCTCCGGCGCCACTCCCTGGGAGGAATTCGTTGCCGAACCCGCGTTCGCCGTGGGAACCCGCCACAAGGGCGTGGTGGTCCGCCTGGCAGCCTTCGGCGCCTTCATTCGCCTCATGCCCGGCGTGGACGGCTTGGCGCACATCTCACAGCTGGGCGCCGACCATCGCGTGAATCATCCCTCCGAGGTTGTGAAGGAGGGCGACGAGGTGGAGGTCACCATCCTGGAGATCCAGGAGGAGGGCCACCGCGTGTCCCTGTGCATCGGCGAACCCCGCGTGAAGGGTGAGAAGGCCGCCAAGCTGACTCCCGCCGAGGCCGTGGAGGCCGCCAAGACCGCCGCCGTGGGCGAGACCCTGGAAGGCGAAGTGGAGAAGCAGGCCCCCTACGGGCTTTTCGTTCGCCTTCCCAATGGCCAGACCGGCCTGCTGCACATCAGCCAGATCGCCCTGGGCGAGGGCGAGAACACGATGAAGGAGCGCCTCATGTTCCGCCGGCATCCGCTCCATTCCAAGATCCAGGTTCTGGTCAAGGAAGTCAATGGAGACCGCATCTCCCTGACCACCCCCGAGATGGCCGCCCGCGAGACGGAGTCCGGCACCCGGATGGAGGTCCGCGACGCCAAAGACGATAGCTTCGGCTCCCTGGGGGACCTCTTCAGCGGCTTGAAGCTCTAGAATTCCGTGACACGGCGGAAGGAGGGGACGGGCGCACGGCCCTCCCTCTCTTTCCGGAGGCGTCCGCGACACTCTGTCGCAGGCGGATGCCGCTCCATCCTTGGGAGGAGTGGCATTTTTTTTGCTCAAAGGAAAGTTTTTCACGGCTTCGGCGCAATCCCCGAATTTCCCCGCCCCGGCGGGGGATTTGCAGGTCGTCCGGAGAGTTCATTTTCAATTGTTTGCCGGCGGGGACAAGGCGGCTTCCGTTTTTGTCTTCGCCCGCGCGGAAGGAGGATCGCGACTATGTCTCAGGAAGAGAAGGAATCCAAGGTTGGGGAGGGCATGCCCGCCTCTGGGGAGCAGGAGGCCGTCAAGGCGGAAGAGGCTGCGAAGACGGAGGAGAAAGCGGAGGGTGCGACCGAGGCTGCGGAGCCTGCGCCTGTGTCCAGTGGGGAATCGCAGGATCCGCAGGCCCCCGCGGAGCCGACTTTGGAAGAGCAGCTTGCGGAGATGAAGGGGAATTACCTCCGCGCTCTGGCCGAGTTGGAGAATTACCGCAAGCGCATGGCCCGTGAGATGAACGACACCCGGGAGAATACCCGGAATCGCACACTGGTCGATGTCCTGGGAATCTACGATTTGCTCCAGATGGCCGTGGATGCCGCCCGGAATGCCAAGGATGTGGCCGCCCTGCGGCAGGGTGTGGAAATGACCTTCGGCGAATTGAAACGGACCTTCTCCTCTCTGGGAGTGGAGCCCGTGGAGAGCGCCGGCGAGCCCTTCGATCCCGCACGGCACCAGGCCATGACCACAGAGGCCAGCGAAGAGGTGCCCGAGGGACACGTCTTGCGCCAGTGGAAGCCGGGCTTCCAGCGGGCGGGGAAGCTCTTGCGTCCCGCCGTGGTGGTGGTCTCCAGCGGCCCCGCCGCCAAACCTGAGGAGCAGGAGGCCGGGGAGGCCAAGGCTCCGGAGGGCGAGTCCAAGTCCTCTGACGCGCAGTGATTTCCAGGGGAGGTGATGGAGTATGAGTGAACAGGATTTTTATAGCATTCTTGGGGTGTCAAAGACGGCCACCGCGGACGAGCTGAAGAAGGCCTACCGCACCCTGGCCATGAAGTATCACCCGGACCGCAATCCCGGCGACAAGGAAGCCGAGGAGAACTTCAAGAAGGTCAACAACGCCTACCAGACTCTCAGTGACCCCGAGAAGCGCCAGCGCTACGACGCCATGGGGCACGACGCGTATGTCCACGGCGGGGCTTCCGGGGCAGGCGCCGGAAACATGAACGCCAATGACTTCTTCAACCAGTTCTTTGGCGGCGGCGGCATGGGCGGCATTGACCTGGAGGATCTTTTTGGCTTCGGCGGCGGTTCCCGGGGTCGCAGGCGCCGGGGGCCCCAGAAGGGCGATGACCTCCTCTACCATCTGGAAATCGACTTCGAGGACTCCGTCTTCGGCGCCGAAAAGACCATCCGCATCCCCCGCATGGAAAAGTGCCCGCACTGCCAGGGACAGGGATGCGAACCCGGCTCTTCCCGGCACACCTGCCCCGATTGCCACGGCACCGGACAGGTGACCCGCTCCAGCGGTTTTTTCAGCATGAGCCAGCCTTGCAGACGCTGCGGAGGCACCGGGACCATCCTGGACAAGCCCTGCAGCGAATGCCACGGCGCCGGCGCTGTCCAGAAGACCAGCACCCTCACTGTCCGAATTCCCGCCGGCATTGGCACCGGCAGCCGGCTCCGGATGGCAGGCGAGGGCGCCGCCGGAGCTCAGGGCGGACCCAATGGAGACCTCTATGTGGAGATTGTAGTCCGCGAAAGCGATGTCTTCCAGCGCGACGGAAACGATCTCTACTGCGATGTCCCCGTCCCCTTCTATCTGGCCTGCACGGGCGGAACCATTGCCGTGCCCACCGTTACCGGCCCCGAGGAAGTGAATCTGCCTGCCGGAGTCCAGGACGGCGCGCTCATGCGTCTCCGCGGCAAAGGCATGCCCAATGCCCGCGGCGGCGCACGGGGAAACCAGTTCGCGCGGATCCGCGTGGAGGTCCCCACCTCCCTCTCCTTCGCGCAGAAGCAGGCCCTCAAGGAATTCGCGCAATTGCCCCAGGACGACTCCCAGTACCCACGGCAGGCGTCCTTCCGAAAACGCGCCGGGAAGTGGCTTCGGAAGATGTAAAAAGCCACGCACGCAGAAGGCCCGGGAGATCGATTTCGATCCCCGGGCCTTTTTTGCAGATGGTGGAGGAAACCGTCCGCTTCGCGGGAGCGCGGGCGCCCCGGGTGGCGCACAAAAGGGGGGAGGGGATGGGGATGCCATCTCTCTTTCTCTGCATCCTCGCGTTTCCATGCAGGCGTGTGAACTCCCCATTCCCCGGGTTTCCCTTGTAATTCCCCTTGCTTGTCTTACATTACGCATTCTGCCTGCCCGTCGTGGGACGGGGGCATTCGCAATACACTCGGACGCACGGACCCTTGTCTGGGGGGGGAAAGTCATTTCCTCCCTGGATCGGAAAGGGCCCAGCCAACGAAAAGGAGTCAGAAAACCATGGCGAAAATCACCATCACCGACCTGCTCGAGGCAGGTGTTCACTTCGGCCATCAGACCCGCCGCTGGAACCCCAAGATGAAGAAGTACATCTATGGCACCCGTAGCGGAATCACCATCTTCGACCTGGGAAAGACCATGAAGCAGCTGGCAGCCGCCTGCGACTTCCTGACCCAGACCGCCGCCAATGGCGGACAGATCCTCTTCGTCGGCGCCAAGCGCCAGGCACAGGAGATCGTCCGCGCCGCAGCCGAGAGCGTGCAGATGCCCTATATGTGCGACCGCTGGCTGGGCGGCACCCTGACCAACGCCAAGGTCGTCCAGACCCGCGTCGCCGCCATGAAGAAGCTTCGCGCCCAGAGCCAGGACGGCACCTTCGACAAGATGCCCAAGAAGCAGGTCGCCAGTTTCAAGCGCGAACTGGCCAAACTGGAGACCGCCCTGGGCGGCATTGCCGACATGCCCAAGCTGCCCGCCGCCGTCGTCATCATCGATGTGGACCGCGAGCACATCGCCGTCCAGGAGGCCATCAAGCTGAACATCCCCGTGGTTGCCCTGGTGGACTCCAACTGCAACCCCGACGGCATTGACTACGTGGTGCCCGGCAACGACGACGCCCTGCGCGCCATCAAGGTCATCGTCTCCGCTCTCCAGGACGCCGTCCAGGAAGGCAAGTCGTTGGCCGGCAAGAAGAAGGCCGCCGCCAAGGCCGCCGAGGCCGAGGCTGCCGCCGCCAAGGATGACAAGGCCGCCGAGGCCGAGGCTCCTGTCGTCGAGGCCCCCGTCGCCGAGGCCCAGGCATAGTTCCGGAAGGGAAGCGCCTCCTCTCCCATGTTGAACTTCCCGGGGCTCCGGGGCGGGGGAGGTGGCATTCCGATTCAACCCACCTTTTCAAGGAGAATTCGCATCATGGCTGACATCAGCGCGAAGGAAGTGATGGAGCTGCGCCGGAAGACCGGCTGCGGTATGATGGAGTGCAAGAAGGCCCTCGTGGAGAGCAATGGCGATGTCGAGGGCGCCATCGAGTATCTGCGCAAGCAGGGCATGGCGAAGGCGCAGAAGCGCGCCGGCCGCGCCGTGAACCAGGGCAAGTGGGGCGTGGCCGCCCTGGGTGACAGCGTCGCCCTGGTGGAGGCCCTCTGCGAGACCGATTTCGTTGCCAGCACCAAGGAGTTCAAGGAATTCGTCCAGAAGGCCGCCGAGAAGGCGCTTTCCTATGATGTGGACGGCGATGTCTCCGCCAAGCTGGCGGAGGACACCAAGGACGAGCTGACCGCCCTCATCGGCAAGATCGGCGAGAATATGTCCGTGCGCCGCGCCATCAAGTGGACCGCCACCGACGGCGCCAAGCTGAGCTACTACCTGCACACCGCCCAGCCCTACGCCACCCTGGCCGAGGTCGCCGGCACCCAGGACCCCGCTCTCCTCAACAACATCGCCCTGCACATCACCGCCAGCAACCCCACCTACATCTCCAGCAAGGATGTGCCCGCCGAGTTCATCGCCAAGGAGCGTGAGATCGCCGCTGCGGATCCCAAGCTGGCTGGCAAGCCCGAGAAGGTCCTGGCCGGCATCATCCAGGGCAAGCTGAACAAGCGTTTCAGCGAGATCTGCCTGATGGATATGCCCTGGATCGATGATGAGCACACCACCCTGGCGAAGGCCTATCCCGGCGTGGTCGTGAAGCGTTTCGTGCGCTGGCTCGTGGGCGAGGAAGTCGGCGCATAATCCGGTCTTCCGCGTTCCTCAGCATTTGCATGGCCGTCCAGCCGAAAGGAGAGAATCCCTGCGGCGGGCGGCCTTTTCCGTTTCTGAGGCACTCTTGAAAAATCCCCCTTTGGCGGAGAGAGAATGAGCATGGATATCCTTCTGGTTGGCGCCGGCGGACGCGAGCACGCGATCGCCTGGAAGATGATGCAGAGCCCCCTGGCCGGCAAGCTCTATTGGGCCCCCGGCAACCCCGGCATCCCCTCGGCCATTCCCGTGGAGGCCGACACCCCCGAGGCGCTGGCCGAATTTGCCGAGAACCATCACATTGGCCTCACCATGGTGGGCCCCGAAGCCATGCTCTGCAAGGGCATCGTCGATCTCTTCCGCGCCCGTGGCCTGGCCATCGTGGGACCCGACCGGGAAGCTGCCCAGCTGGAGGGCAGCAAGGCCTACGCGAAGGATTTCATGGCGCGGCACGGCTTGCCGACTGCGAAGGCCGCAGTCTTCACGGATCGCGCCAGCGCCCTGGCGTATCTTGAGGAAGAGGGCGCCCCCATTGTGGTGAAGGCCGACGGACTGGCTGCCGGAAAGGGCGTGGTGGTCGCCATGGATCTCCAGACCGCCCGCGACGCCGTCAACTCTTGCTTCGAGGGCGCCTTCGGTGACGCCGGCAGCCGGGTGCTCCTGGAAGAGTGCCTCGTGGGCGAGGAGGCCTCCATTCTTGCCCTCTGCGACGGAAAGACCATCCTCCCCTTGGTCTCCAGCCAGGATCATAAACGCGCCTACGACGGCGACAAGGGGCCCAACACGGGCGGAATGGGGGCGTATTCCCCCGCTCCCGTGGTGACTCCCGAACTCATGGAGCGCATTGACCGCGAAGTGCTGAAGCCCTTCCTGAAGGGCGTCCAGGAGGACGGACTCTACTTCCGCGGCATTATCTACGCCGGCATCATGGTGACCGCCGAGGGCCCCAAGTTGCTGGAGTTCAACGTCCGCTTCGGGGATCCCGAGACCCAGGCGGTGTTGGCGCGGCTGGACTCCGATCTCGTGGAGGCCCTGCTGGCCACCGCCGAAGGCCGTTTAGACCAGATTCAGCTGAAGTGGTCCGACGAGCCCGCCGTCTGCGTGGTCCTGGCGTCCCACGGCTATCCCGGAAGCTATCCCAAGGGACTTTCCATCCACGGGATCCCCCAGGCCGAACAAGCCGGATGCGTGGTCTTCCACGCCGGCACCAAAGCCGCTCCCGATGGCGCCATCCAGACCAACGGGGGGCGCGTCCTGGGAGTCACCGCCCGCGCCGCCACTCTTCGTCAGGCCGTGGAGAAGGCCTATCGCGGCGTGAAGTGCATCTCCTGGGATGGCGTGGAATACCGCACCGACATTGCCCACCGCGCCTTGGAACGCAAGGGCTTCTAACTGCCGCGATGCCATGGAGACGACTCTCCAGACCAAGAAGCAGGATGGAACGGCCGCGCCGGAGGACTATGCCCTTCCGCAGGCCCGGAAAGACCTCCCTTCCTACGGTCCGGAAAGTCATAAGTACACCCGCGGCACTCTCCTGGTGACCGGCGGAAGCCGGCAGTATCCCGGTGCGCCCATGCTTGCCGCTGTCGCTGGTCTCTATGCCGGCGCCGGCGTGGTGGTGGCTTGCCTCCCCGAATCCGCTCATCACCCCGCTCCCTGCCCCTTCTCTCTCATCGTTCACCGGGTTCCCGATGATCCGAAGCAGGGAGTCTTCTGCGGGACGTCCCTGGGCGCCTGGAGCCGGGAACTCTCCAAGGCCACTGCGCTGGTGCTTGGGCCCGGCATGGGCAATCGTCCGGAGGTGGATGTCTTCCTGGCGGAGGCCCTGGCTGTCCCCCGCCCGATGGTCGTGGATGCCGATGCCCTGAATTGCATCTCCCGCACGCCCTCCATCCTGCCTGGGGAGTACTCTTTGCGGCGGACCATGGTGCTTACTCCCCACGACGGCGAGGCACGCCGGCTCTGCCGCGCCTTCGGCGTCCCCGAGGACCTGGGGCGCGGGGAGCGCACGCTTGCGCTGTCCGCAGCCACGGGGTGTGTTGTGGTCGGCAAGGGCGCCGGCACTCTGGTGGCGACTCCGGAGGGCACCCTGACCCGGAACACCACCGGGAATCCCCGCCTGGCCACCGCCGGGAGCGGCGATGTGCTGTCCGGCGTCATAGGCGCCCTGCTTGCACAGGGTCTCGCCCCCGAAACCGCCGCCCGTTTGGGAGTCTTTCTCCACGGGGCGGGCGCGGATGCCACGAATCGGGCCTTCCTCGCTGACGAACTCTGCCATCTGGTGGGCGATGCCATGGTCTCTCTCAAAGACGACAGGCAACCCCCGGAATCCTAGCTTTTTGCAGGGTCTTCGGAGTCCCTGTCCGCGGCTTTAGGAATTATATTTGACGCATATACAGGACATGGGGATGCGGGGCTCTATGCCGGGGACTTCCCCCCGGATTCTATCCCTCCAGTTCTCTTCGCGCCTTTCTCTGACAACTTCAACCGAACCACCTCGGGAATCCATCATGAAAAAGAATAGCCTCTTCCTGGCGACCTTCGCCATCGTCGCCACTGTGATGATCACCATCTCCTGCGTGCAGGTCCAGCCCGCTCCCGCCTCCGGCAGCGGCGTGGTCACCAACGAACGCTATGGCCGCCTCAGCGGCGTCTACTCCGCGAGCCTGGGATGCGGACTCCTGGAGGCCGACAAGGCCGTCCGCGCAGCCGCCGAGGTCCTCATGCTCCACCAGCTCTCCCGCAACAACCAGACCAGCAGCGTGGTTTACGAATACAAGGACGTCTATGAGGCCCGCATCTCCGTGAAGCTCACCTTCGACGCCAACGGCCAGGCCGTCATCTCCGTGAAATTCTCCAAGACTGGCGACCGCGAGTTCTCCCGGAATTTCGTCGCCGCCGTGGAGGAACAGCTCCGCGCACTGGAATAAGCTTTCACCCAGCAGAATCAAACACTCCGGAGGAGGACCGCCTCCCTAGGCATGAATCCATGCAAAGGGGGGGGGATCCTCCTTTCTCATAACTAGAAGGCACCGCTTCCGCCGCAGGGCGTGCGTATTCGGGCCACTCCGGCAGATAGTACGCGAACCGCACAGGCGAAAATACTTTCGAAAAAGCCTTATGGCCCTCTTGCAATCTCAAAATAACGGATAAATTTATTTGCGCGCCGAAATTCGTGTTATCTCGTTGAAGAACAACGAATCAAGGATTTTTTTCGCAATCCCCCCAGCCAGGGTGGAATCCCTGGCGCAACCTGTAGGAGTTCATCGACTCATGGAATTGAAAGGAAGTAAGACCGCTGCCAATCTGGCCTACGCTTTCGCCGGCGAATCCCAGGCACGCAACAAGTACGACTACTTTGCCTCCGCCGCGAAGAAGGAGGGTTTCGAGCAGATCGCCTCCTTCTTCCAGGAGACCGCCGCCAACGAGAAGGAGCACGCCAAGCTCTGGTTCAAGCACTTGGGCGGGATTGGCAATACCAAGGCCAATCTGCTTGCCGCCGCCGCCGGCGAGCACGAGGAGTGGACCGAGATGTACCGCCAGTTCGCCGAGGAGGCCCGCCAGGAGGGCTTTGAGGCAATCGCGCGGCAGTTCGAGGGCGTGGCCGCCATTGAAAAACACCACGAGGAGCGCTACCGCAAGCTGCTGGACAATCTGGAGAGTGGCGAGGTCTGGGAGCGTGTCGGCGAGAACCGCTGGCAGTGCCGCAATTGCGGGCACATCTACATCGGCGAGAAGGCCCCCGAGGTCTGCACCGTCTGCCTCCATCCCAAGGCGTATTTCCAGATCGAGGCCGAAAACTACTAGGCACAAAGGGAAGAACCCTGCCTGGTCATTCGCTTCCCCCAAAAGGCCCGTCCCGGCTGGCCTTTTGGGGGAATGCATTTTTCTGGGCGTCCGTAGGCATTCCTGGGAGAGGGGGGAAAAGTGGATTTTTTCCTTGGGGGACTTGAAAACCGTGCATGGGGGAATATCTTAACGCCGCTTTCCGAGAAAAGAGCTGGAGTTGTAGCGCAATTGGTTAGAGCATCGCCCTGTCACGGCGAAGGTCGTGGGTTCGAGCCCCATCAACTCCGCCAGTCTTTTTTTGGGGGAAGGCATACATTTTGTAGTGGAGTTGTAGCGCAATTGGTTAGAGCATCGCCCTGTCACGGCGAAGGTCGTGGGTTCGAGCCCCATCAACTCCGCCACTACACTTTCCGCCGTGGATTGCATGTCCACGGCTTTTTTTTTTGTGCCCGGATGGCTGGAATCATCGCGTATGCCGTCCGCGCGTTTTGCGGCAGCCCTGTGACGGCGTCCGCCACCCCGGCGTAGGCCTTCTTGCTTTTTGCTTTGGGATTTTATGGACTTGCACTTTCAGGATGGTGTCGCGCCCACTGCGAACCAGTGGTGGGATTGGCGCTGGCAGTTGGAACATGCCGCGCGGAGTGTGGAGGAGGTGTCGTCGTATCTTGGAGTGGGGGTGTCTGCCTTGGGGGAGCATGGGAAGGCGCAGTCTGCCTATCCCCTTTTCGTGACGCCGTACTATCTTTCCTTGATTGAGGAGCCGATTTTGGGGGATCCCATCTTCCGGCAGTGTTTCCCGGACGACCGCGAGGTGACGCAGCAGGTTGGAGGGGATCCCGACGCGCTTTCCGAGGAGCCCAGTTCCCCGTTGCCGCGGTTGGTGCACCGCTATCCCGACCGTGCGCTGCTGGTGACGGGGAATTGCTGTGCCATGCACTGCCGCCACTGCATGCGGAAGCGTGATTGGGCGAAGCCGCTGGCGCCGTTGACGGAGGGGGAATTAGGGCGTGTGGTGGATTACCTGAAGGCGCACACCGGGGTGCGGGAGGTGCTGGTTTCCGGGGGCGACCCCCTGATGCTCCCCGAGGCGAATCTTCGTCTGGTGGTGCAGGCCCTTTCTTCCGTGGACAGCGTGGAAGTCCTCCGTTTCGGCAGTCGGGTGCCCTGTACCCTCCCGCAGAAGATTTCCCCGCGTCTGGCCTCCATTCTGGCCTCTGGCAAGCCCGCCTGGCTGGCGTGTCATTTCAATCATCCCCGGGAGTTGACGAAGGAGGTGGCGGCGGCCACCGACATCCTCAACCGTGCCGGCGTGTGCATGGTGAATCAGAGCGTGCTGCTCAAGGGCGTCAACGATGACGCGGAGGTCTTGGGGAAGCTTTTCACCTCCCTTCTGAAATACCACGTCAAGCCCTACTACCTCTTCCACGGCGATCCCATTGAGGGCGCCATGCATTTCCGTACGGGCGTGAAGGAGGGACTGGCCATCATGGATCGGCTCCGGGGGCGCATCTCCGGCATGGCGCTGCCCGCCTTCGCCTTTGATTTGCCATGGGGAAAAGGGAAGGTCCGGCTGCAGCCGGAGGAAGCCCTGGGATGTGATCCGGAGGGGAACACCCTCTATCGTTCCTGGCAGGGCGAGGTTGTCGCCTATCCCGACGGCGACGGCATCAGGCGCTGATTGCTTGCCGGCAACAGGTGTTTTTTGTCATGGGGGCGAGGGGTGACATCCCCGGACAAACCCTGCCTTCGCATTGAAAAATGTGTAGGTTGGAATACATTACGCGGATTACCCGCCGCTGCTGATGTCATCTACTGGGCCACGACCGCATCGTTGAGATTTTGGGAAAGGTATTCCCTAGTCTGGCTTGGGGCAGAGTCGTCGGGAATCAACACAGGTGAAATAACACCCTTATGACCAAAGAAGAGAGACTGGCGATCATTGAGCAGTTCAAGCGTTCCGAGAACGACTGTGGATCCGTGGAGGTCCAGGTCGCCCTGTTGACTGGCCGCATCAAGGAGCTCACCGAGCACCTGAAGATCCACAAGAAGGATTTCAGCACCCGCCGTGGCCTGCTGGCCATGGTGAACCAGCGCCGCAAGCTTCTGAAGTACCTCACCCGCGAGGACTACGGCCGTTACACCGCTCTGATCAGCAAGCTCGGCCTCCGTCGGTAGTCCCAGGAGGTAGCATCGAATGAGCATCCATCAGATTTCCATCGACCTTGGCAACGACCGCTCCCTGTCCATTGAGACAGGCAAGCTGGCGCTGCTTGCCAACGGGTCCGTGGTGGTGCGGCAGGGCGGCACGACTGTGCTGGTCTGCGCCTGCGCCGCCGCGCCCCGGGTAGGCATCGATTTCTTCCCCCTCTCCGTGGAATATCGCGAGCGTTTTGCCGCGGCCGGAAAGATTCCCGGCGGTTACTTCAAGCGCGAGGGACGTCCCACCGAGAAGGAGATCCTTACCGCGCGCATGACCGACCGCCCCCTGCGGCCCCTCTTCCCCGAGGGATTCAACAACGAGGTCCAGATCGTCTCCACGCTCTTCTCCGCCGACGGCAAGCACGAAGCGGATGTCCTTTCCATCCTGGGCGCTTCCGCCGCGCTGATGGTCTCCGACATCCCCTGGAATGGCCCCGTGGGCGCGTTGCGGGTGGGTCGCATTGACGGCAAGTTCGTGGCCAACCCCACCAACGACGAGATCACCCGCAGCGATATCGACCTGGTCTATGCCGGTGTCGAGGGCAAGGCGATCATGATCGAGGGCTGCTCCAAGGAGATCTCCGAGGAGGAGCTCCGCGACGCCATGCTCTTTGCCGACGGCATCATCGCCAAGCAGATTGCCGCGCAGAAGGAGTTGGCCGCCCAGGTCCAGAAGCAGAAGTTCGACTATGTGCCGAACCTGCCCGCCCCCGACTTCCTGGAGGCCGCCGACAAGTTCCTTGGCGACCGTTTGCAGCAGGCCGTGCAGGCCTCTGACAAGCTGACCCGCCAGAACCAGGAGAATGCTCTGAAGGCCGAGTTCATGGCGACTCTGGTGCCCCAGTTCACGGATCCCGAGACGGGTGCCGCCCCCAAGGCGGAGCAGGCCTGGGAGATCCTGAAGGAGAAGGCCATCCGGAACCTGGTCCTGGACCAGAAGAAGCGTCAGGATGGCCGCGCGCTGGATCAGCTGCGCGAGATCACCTGCGAGGTGGGCGTGCTGCCCGTGGTGCATGGCTCCGCGCTCTTCAAGCGCGGGGATACCCAGGCGCTGGTCACCGCCACCCTCTCCGGGACTGGCGACGCCCAGGAGTATGACGTCATCGCCGGCGGCGTCTCCGAGAAGCACTTCATCCTCCACTACAACTTCCCGAACTTCTGCACCGGGGAAGTGGGCCGCTATGGCTCCACGGGCCGCCGCGAGATCGGACACGGCGCCCTGGCCGAGCGGTCCATCCGCCAGGCCATGCCCTCCGTGGACGACTTCCCCTACACCGTCCGCGTCACCAGCGAGATCCTGGGTTCCAATGGCTCCAGCTCCATGGCCACCGTCTGCGGCGGCTCTCTGGCTCTGATGGACGCCGGCGTGCCCGTCAGCGATGCCGTTGTCGGCATCTCCGTGGGTCTGGTGACCGGCGAGGACCACCGGGAGTTCCTGACCGATATCATCGGCAGCGAGGATCACTACGGCGACATGGACTTCAAGGTGGCCGGCACCCAGAAGGGCATCACCGGCTTCCAGCTGGACCTGAAGATCGCCGGCCTGGACATCCAGGGCATGTACGAGGCCATGCTCCGCAACAAGGCGGCCCGTGCGCAGATCCGCGCCATCATGGGCGCCTGCCTGGCGAAGCCCCGTGCCGAGCTCTCCCCCAATGCGCCCCAGGTGTGCACGGTGAAGATCAACCCCGAGAAGATCGGCGCCCTGATTGGCCCTGGCGGCAAGAACATCCGCGGCATCCAGGAGCGCACTGGCGCCCAGATCAACGTGGAGGAGGACGGCACCGTCCGCATCTTCGTGAACAACAAGGAGTCCATGGACCAGGCCCGTTACGAGGTCGAGTCCCTGACTGGCGAGGTGGAGATCGGCAAGATCTACCAGGGCGTTGTGAAGACCGTCAAGGACTTCGGCGCCTTCGTGGAGATTCTCCCTGGCCAGGAGGGCATGGTCCACATCTCCGAGCTGGCTGACTACCGTGTCAAGAGCGTGGAGGACATCTGCAAGGTCGGCGATCCCATGACCGTGAAGGTCATTGACATTGACGACCGCGGCCGTGTCCGCCTCTCCCGCAAGGCCGCGCTGGCCGAGATGTAGTCTTCCGGCGTCTTTGCCGGATGTCCTCCTTTGCGTGGGGCGTCCGGCGGCGCCGTGGTTCCGGCAAGCGTCTTTTCTCAAGAGTTTTCATTTCCAAAAGGAGTTCATTCCACAATGAAGAGCGACATCCATCCCAAATACGTGAAGTGCAAGGTGACCTGCGCCTGCGGCAACGTCTTCGAGTGCGAGTCCACCACCCCGGCGGTGAACATCGGCATCTGCTCCAAGTGCCACCCCTTCTTCACCGGCAAGCAGAAGCTGGTGGACACCGAGGGCCGCGTGGACGCCTTCCGCCGCCGCTACGCCAATCTGAAGAAGTAGCCTTCCGGACTGTCGGGGGAGCCTCTTCCACCAAGGAGGGGCTCCCCCTTTCCTTTTTCCGCAAAGGCAGGCGGAACGCATCCGCCGGACGTTCCGTCTTTCTTTTTCGCGCAGGGGAATCCCCCGCTTTGCATAGCCCCTCTTTCCTTTTCGTTTTCCCCGAATTCCATGGATTTTGCCAGCTACATCCAGACGAGCACCGACCGCCTTTCCGAATTGGAGGCGGAGATCAGCCATTTTGACTTCGCTGGCCCCCATGCCGACCGCTTCCAGGCGCTGAACCGGGAGTATACCAAGCTGAAGAAGCTGCTGGAGTCCTGGAAGAAGCTTCAAGATGCCAAAAATCAGATTGCGGAGAACAAGGAGATGCTCGCTTCTGGAGAAATTGACCAGGAGATGAGCGAGTTGGTCTCCGCAGATCTGAAGGGCCTGGAGGAGAGCCTCCCGGAGCTTGAGAAGAACGTGAAGATGCTGATTCTTCCCACGCACCCCAACGAGGGCCGTGACGTGATCGTGGAGATCCGCCCTGCTGCGGGGGGCGACGAGGCGAGTCTTTTTGCGGGCGAGCTCTACCGGATGTATACCCATTACTGCGAGCTGAAGGGATGGCACGTGGAAGTTCTGGATTTGAGCGAGACCGAGGTGGGTGGCCTGAAGAATGTGTCCTTCATGGTCCGGGGCGACGACGCCTGGAGCCTTTTGCACTTCGAGAGCGGCGTCCATCGTGTCCAGCGGGTGCCGGTCACCGAGACCCAGGGACGCATCCACACCTCCACCGCCACTGTGGCGGTCATGGCCGAGGCCCAGGAGGTGGATATCGAGTTGAAGCCAGAGGATTTGCGGATCGATGTCTTCCGTTCTTCCGGCGCCGGCGGGCAGGGCGTGAACCGGACCGACTCCGCCGTCCGCGTCACGTACCTCCCCACCGGTGACTTCGTGGCCAGCCAGCAGGAGCGCTCCCAGCACAAGAACAAGGACATCGCCATGCGGATCCTCCGCTCCCGGCTGCTGGAGCGCAAGCAGCAGGAGGAGGACGCCAAGAATGCCGCCGAGCGCAAGAGCCAGATCGGCACCGGCGACCGCTCCGAAAAGGTCCGCACCTACAATTTCCCCCAGAGCCGCTGCACCGACCACCGCTTCAATATCACTCGTTACGATCTGACCAAGATCATGGATGGCGAGCTGGATGGCCTGTTGGGCGAGATCCGCGCCGCCGACGCCGAACGCCGCCTGGCGCAGGAACTGCACCTGGAAGAATAGGCGGGGCCTGCTCTTCTAGAAAACGAGGCATGGGGGGTGTTCGCCCTGCGGGAATCCCCTTGTCCGGAACGTCGGCACGGGTTCCCCGGGACTCCTCCCTTTTCTCCGTCGTTTCCGCGGAGTGCTTTTTTTTGCAACGCAACAATTGTTTGGTCATTTTTCAAGGAGATAGCATCATGCCTGTCAACGATCGCATTGGAGCCAAGATTCGTGATCTTCGGGAGCTTCGCAGTGTGAGCCTGGAGGAGTTGGGAACCCGCACCGGTTTGTCTGTGGAATTGCTGGGGCAGATTGAGAGGGGCGAGATCGCTCTTTCCCTGGCGCCCCTGCAGGCCATTGCGCGTGGCCTGGGGTGCCGCCTGGGAACCTTCCTGGACGACGCCTCCCTTTCCGGTCCCGTGATCAGCGACTCCAACATCAAGGAGGACGACGGCGACCTGCGGTTCTCCGGCGGCCATCAGGGTGGATTGGTCTTCCATGCGTTGTCGGTGAACAAGGCGGACCGCAGCATGGAGCCTTTCGTGGTGGAGGTGAAGCCCGCCTCTGCGGAGAAGTACGAGCTTTCGAGCCACGAGGGTGAGGAGTTTGTCTTTGTGCTGGAGGGCGCCATCGAGGTGGTCTACGGCAGGGAGAGCTACCGTGTGGAGAAGGGGCAGAGCATCTACTACGATTCCATCGTGCCCCACCACCTGCACGCCGCCAGCCAGCAGGGCGCGCGGATTCTGGCGGTGATCTACTCTCCCAAATGATGGGTGGCGGCGAAGAAGGAGACACAGCCATGAGCAGCATCTACGACGCGAAGCTGTTTACCGAAAAGACCATCGGGGAGTTCATGAAGGACCTGGTGGCCACGCAGCCCGACCATCCCTTCATCATGTATCCCGACCGGAACCTCTGCTGGTCCTACAAGGAGTTCGACCAGCGTTGCGAGGATTTGGCGAAGGGCCTGCTGGCCATCGGGATCCGGCGGGGCGACCACGTGGGCGTCTGGGCCAGGAATGTCCCCGAGTGGCTCACATTCATGTTCGCAACCGCCAAGATCGGTTGTGTGCTGGTGACCATCAACACCAACTACAAGATCAGTGAAGTCGAGTACGTCCTGAAGCAGTCCGACATGAAGATGGTGGCCATTGTGGACGGCCAGCGCGACGTGAGCTACGTGGACGTGATATACGAGCTGCTGCCCGAACTGCGGACCAGTCCCCGCGGCTATCTGGACAGCAAGCGACTGCCCTGCCTGAAGACCGTGTGCTACCTGGGGCAGGAGAAGTTCCGCGGCATGTACTCCAGCGAGGAGCTCTTCGCGCTTGGGCGCAGCGTGGACGACGCCGTGCTGCAGGAGGCCATGAGCGGGATCTCCAACCAGGACGTGGTGAACATGCAGTACACCAGCGGCACCACGGGGTTCCCCAAGGGCGTCATGCTGACCCACCGGAATATCCTGAACAACGGATACTACATCGGCGAACGCCAGATTCTGACGAAGGAGGACCGTGTCTGCGTGCCGGTGCCGCTCTTCCATTGCTTTGGCTGCGTGCTGGGCGTCATGGCGGTCTTCTCCCACGGCGCCACGCTGGTCATGTGCGAGCAGTTCGATCCGCTGCTGGTGTTGGCCTCGGTGCAGAAGGCGAAGGCCACGGCCCTCTACGGCGTGCCCACCATGTACTACGCCGAGCTGAACCACCCCATGTTCAAGATGTTCGACATGAGCAGCCTGCGCACCGGCATCATGAGCGGCTCCCTCTGCCCCACAGAGCTCATGCAGCGGGTCATCCGGGAGATGCACATGCCCGAGATCACCATCCCCTACGGCCTCACCGAGTCCTCCCCCGTGATCACCATGTCCAGCGCCCACGAGACCCTGGAGCGCCGTGTGCAGACGGTGGGCACCATCCAGCCGAACATCGAGATTAAGATTGCGGATCCCGATACCGGCGAGACGCTTCCCCCCAACACCACGGGCGAGATCATGGTCCGTGGCTACACGGTGATGAAGGGCTACTACAAGATGCCGGAGGAGACGAAGAAGGCCATCGAACCCGATGGCTGGCTCCACTCCGGCGACCTTGGACAGGTGGACGAGGCGGGATACTACCGCATTACCGGACGCCTCAAGGACATGATCATCCGCGGTGGCGAGAACATCTATCCCCGCGAGATCGAGGAGTTCCTCATGACCAACAAGCGCGTGGAACAGTGCGAGGTCGTGGGCGCCCCCGACCAGAAGTACGGCGAGATCGTCTGCGCGTTCATCATCGCGGCGAAGGGCGTTTCCGACCTCACCGAGGAGGAGATGCGGGACTACTGCCGCAACAAGATCGCCTTCTACAAGACCCCCGCGCACTTCTTCATCGTGGAGAACTTCCCCCAGACCGCCTCCGGAAAGATCCAGAAGTTCAAGCTCCGCGAGTGGGCGCAGAAACTCCTGAACGTGGAGGCCACTCCCGACTTCCAGCAGAAGTAGCGCGCCGAAATGGAAAACCGGGGCGGAGGGGTTACGGTAACCCCGGTGACGCTGCAAATGGCACTCTGGACAATTCTTGCATTGGAGTCTCTAGACTCTATCTTTCTTTGCACACGGCAGAGCATTCCCACGCAGCGTCACCTCTGATTTTCCTACAAGGCCCCTGTGGTGTCTTCCGCAGGGGCCTTTTTGCGTGTGCGGGAGGAAAGTGGAAGGCGGATGACAGCGCGCGTCCTTTGCACCCGGTGCGGGAGAATCTGTTTTTGGCGCATCTGTCCGCCCTTCCCGTTTTCATGCGGTGTTTCCGTGTGGGGTAGGGCGTGCAGGGTGGGGGCGTTATATTAGGCATCTTGCGCGATTCTTACCGGACACGAACAAAGCCGACCCCCTGCACGGAGTCTTTCATGGTACATTCTATTCTCAAGGTTCTTGGCGGCGTTGCCATCTTCATCTACGGCATGACGTTGATGAGTGATGGATTGCAGAAGGTGGCCGGGAGCAAGATGCGGTCGATTCTGCGTCTTTTTGCCAAGAACCGGTTTGTGGCGGTGTTGACGGGGGTGGGGGTCACCTCGGTGATCCAGTCGTCGGCGGCGACCACGGTGATGGTGGTTGGGTTTGTGAATGCGGGTCTGTTGAATCTGGAGCAGGCGATTGGCATTATTTGCGGCGCGCATATCGGCACCACGGTGACGGGCCAGCTGGTGGCCTTCAACATCAGCGCGGTGATCTTCCCCTCCATTATCCTGGGATTGATCATGTTCATCAGCAAAAAGCGGAGTGTCACCCACTGGGGCGAGGTCATCATGGGCTTCGGTTTCCTGTTCCTGGGCATGGAGATGATGAACGGCACCCTGCAGGAACTGGAGTTCATCAAGTCGGCGCTGAAGTATTTCCAGTGCGAGCCGGTGAATGGCATCATGCCGCCTTTGGCGGTCCTCGGGGCGATTTTTGTGGGCATGCTGGTGACGGTGGTGATCCAGAGCAGCTCCGCGTGCACGGGTCTGATCATTGTGCTGGCCAACAACGGGATGCTGGACTTCTACACGGCAGTGGCGTTGGCGCTGGGATCCAATATCGGCACCACGGTGACCGCGCAGCTGGCGGCCATCTCCGCCAACCGCGTGGCCAAGCAGGCGGCCATGGCGCATACCCTGACGCAGGCGCTGGGCGTGATGCTCATCGCGGTCACCTTCTGGGTGCGCGTCAACGGGGAGCCTTTCTTCTTCTGGTTCATCCGGCTGTGCTCCCCCGGCGCGGAACTGCCGCGTCTGATCGCGAACTCCCATACCATCTTCAATGTCTTCTCAACCATCGTCTTCCTCCCCTTCATCCCGCAACTGGCGCGGCTGTGTGAACGCATTATCCCGGTGAACCGGAAGGACGTGAAGTTCCGGCGCCTGGATCCCATCCTGCTCTCCACGCCCTCCATCGCCTTGGCACAGACCACTGCCGCGTTGCGGAAGATGCTCCAGAAGTCCTGGCGCATGGTGGACTGCGCGATCAACACGTACAACCACAACGACGAATCCAACCAGCGCATCGTGAAGCAGTTGGAGAAGCGCGAGGAGGACGTTGACCAGCGGCAGCAGGAGATCTCGGATTACCTTTCTTCCCTCATGCAACACGGCGAGCTGACCTCCAATGAGGCAGGACAGATCCCGTTGCTCCTGCACTGCGCCAACGACGCCGAGCGGATCGGCGACCATACGGTCATCATCCAGAACATCATTGGCCGTCTGGAGGAGCAGGGCCGGCGTTTCAGCGCCAAGGCGGATGAAGAGCTGGATGCCTTGCATCGTCAGCTTGGGGAGCTGGCGGAGGCGGTGATTCACACCTTGGAGAAGAACACTCCGGAGAATGTGAGGCACGCCAAGGAGCTCCGCCACAAGATGGTGGAGGCGCTGACGGCCTGTGAGCGGGAGCATCTGAACCGCATCAACTCGGGGTTGTGCGTGCCGCAGGTGGGCATTATCTACCTGGAGTTGCTGGAGGAGATCCGGAAGATAGGCCGCCACATGGCGAATATCGCGGATCGTGCGGAGAGCCTCTACGAGAAGCCGGCGAAGCTTGGCAAGGTGGAGCTCCCCTCCCTGGACAACCAGGGCGAGACGCAGTCCTTCGAGTAGGCCCTTCGGAGCGCACGAACCATGGCCTCCCGGAACGAATGCCGGATATGTCTGCTGGACGACCTCCAGAAGGTCTTCCTGGACGGAGAATTCCCATTCGCGCCCTGCCGCACGCGGGTCTTTCCCGTGTTGCAGGGGCAGCGCCTGAATTTCCAGGTGGCGGTCTGCTCCCCCGTGCGCACCTTCTTTCGGTGCCAGGTGGATTCCCTCTTCCGGGATTGTGTGAGTCTCCGGCAGGTGGGAACGGTTTTCTGCGACCTGCCCGCCGATCCCGGGGATCCGCTGACAATCTCCACGAATCCCGGGGATTTCCCGGATCCACTGCTGCCTCTGGCGCCGGGGAATCTGCTCCTCATGCCCGCCGGCAAGTGGGTGAGCCTCTGGGTGTCTGTGGATGTGCCGCGGGAGTGTCCCTCCGGACGCTTCCCCCTGCGGATTCTGCTCTCCGTGCCCCCCAGGGAGCAGCTGGAGCTGGCGTGGCCCTGCGAGGCGGTGGCGCCCCTGGTGGTGGAGGCGCAGCTGGAGATTCTGCCTGCGGAGTTGCCGAAGCAGAGCCTCTGGTCCTGCTCCTGGTTCCATGTGGACTGCCTGCAGAAGTGGTACCGCCTGGGATACGACCGGGAGGAGTTCTGGGAGGTGCTGCGGGCTTACGTGAAGGACATGCTGAACCACGGCGTGAATGTCCTCTTCACTCCCCTCTGGACTCCGCCCCTGGATACCGCCATTGGCCGGGAGCGCCCCGACTGCCAGCTGCTGGGGATTTCCTTCCAGGAGGGCCGGTATGTCTTTGACTTCTCCCTGCTGAAGCGCTGGTTCGATGAGGCCCGGGCCTGTGGCATGGAGCGCTTTGAGTTCGCCCACGCCTTCACCCAGTGGGGCGCCAGGGCGACTCCGAAGATCCTGGTGGACGGCGTGAGGCGCTTTGGCTGGGATGTGGCCGCCGATTCTCCGGAATACCGGGAGTTCCTTGGGCAGTTGCTGCCGGCGCTGGCGGCGTTCCTGCGGAAGGAGGGCCTGGCCGGCAAGTGCATCTTCCACAATTCCGACGAGCCGGGCGGCGACTCCTTGGAGCGCTACCGTGCGAGTCTTTCGCTGATGACGGAGTTCCTCCCCGAAGGGGAGTTCCCCGTCTTCGACGCCCTATCCGACGTGGAGTATGTGAAGCAGGGCGTTAGCCGACATCCCATTCCTGTCACCAACTCGGTGGAGCGCTTTGCGGATTTGCCTGTGGCGAGTCGCTGGTGCTACTACTGTGGCAACTGGGGCGACGGCGTCCCGAACCGTCTCATGGGCATGCCCAGCTGGCGGAACCGGGTGTTGGGCGTGCTGCTCTATGCGCTGGGGCAGGAGGGCTTCCTGCATTGGGGGCATAACTTCTGGTTCTCCCAGTATTCCCTGGATCAGAATCTGAATCCCTGGCAGAGCACCAGCGCCGGATACGGATTCTTCGGCGGCGACTCCTTCCTGGTCTATCCCGGCGGCGACGGACGCCCCGTGGATTCCCTGCGCTACGAGGTCTTCGGCGAGGCCATGCAGGACTACCGGGCCTGCCAGCTGCTGGAATCCCTGGTGGGCCGTGAACAGGTCCTTTCGATTCTTCAGAAGGGATTGGAACGGCCCTTGAAGATGACGGACTACCCCCATTCCGAGGAGTGGGTCCGCGACGTGAATCTCCGGGTGCTGCGCGCCATCGACCAGGCCCTCTAGGGGGCTGTGTTGGTTGGACCGGGCACCCGGCGGAACAAAAACAACATCATCATGGCAGAGCCCGCTGTCGCCGGCGAGGGAGATCGGCGTGGGAGGGCGAGTCCGCCTTTTCGGAGACCCGGGGAGCATTTTTCCCTGGAGTGTGCGCGGGGAGTGAGGGGATTTCTCCTCTGTGCGCGGGAAAGGGCGGGAGTGCAAGCGACCATTGAACGACAGGAGAAAGACAGCGATGCAGGATGTCACTCAGAACAATTGCGCACGGGGCCTTCTTGGGCTCCAGTTGCGGGACTTGGAGATTGCGCAGTTGCGTGAGGAATCCCGGAAGATCCACGAACAGTGGGACCAGGCGCGGGAGGAGTTTCGGGAGAAGGCCCAGGGTGTGGCGCGCCATGCGGAGGAGCTCCGCAGTCGTGAGGGGGCGTTGTCCTCCTTGGAGGCATCCTGTGCGAAGCTTCGGGAGGAGCGCCAGCAGTTCCATGTGAAGACGGCGCTGATCCGGAAGAATGACGAATACCAGGCGGCTTTGGAGACCCTTGCGCGGTATGACCGGCAGATTGCCGAAAATGAGGAATCCCAGCTTTCCGCGTTGGCGGCGGTGGAGGAGTCCCGTGAGGGACAGCGAAATTTGCGGAAGGCGCTGACGAGCGCCGAAGCGCAGTTGGCGGATTTGCGGGATCGTCTGAAGCTCCAGGAGGGTGCGTTGCAGCATCGGATTGAGAAATTGCTGTCGGGACGTCAGACATTGGAGCGCCTGGTGGATCCTGCTGCCTTGCAGGCCTATGAGCGTCTGCGGACGGGCCCCCGGGAGAATCCGCTTCGGCCCTGGGCGGTGAAGATTGAAAGAGGCGCCTGCGGGCGTTGCCACCGTGTGCTGCCACCCCAGAAGGGGCAGGAAGTCCGGCGGGGACGGACGCTGCAGTGTTGCGACAGCTGTGGCGCACTGCTCTGTGACGTGGAAGAGTAGATACAGTAGGGGCTTTCCTGTTCTTCCTTCCTCCTTCTTCCCGAGACGGGAAGAGGTGACGCGATGAGCGACCGCCGAATCTTCACATTAAAAAACAAACGCCGCATGCCCAAGTGGCTGGCGTGGATGCTTGCCGGAGTCCTGAAGCTGTACTCCTGCACAATCCGCTTCCGGATTACGGGAGAGGAGCGTGTGGTGGAGGAGATGCTGTCGGGGAGGCCGGTTGTGCTGGCGCTTTGGCACAACCGTGTCATTGGCGCAGTCACCATGATTCCCCGGAAGATCCTGTCGCGGTGCGTTGTCATGATCAGCGCCTCCAGGGATGGTGAGTATATCTCCAAAGTTGTGGGGTGCATGGGGTTGCAGAGCGTGCGGGGGTCTTCGTCGCGGAAGGGCGTCCCTGCGTTGCTGGGGCTTGTGCGCGCCCTGAAGGCCGGAAAGTCTCCGGTGTTGACTCTGGATGGCCCGCGGGGACCCCGCTATGCCGTACATTCCGGGGCCGCCGGTCTGGCGCGTTCCGCGAAAGCGGAGCTGGTGCCTGTTTCGTTGAACGCCACCCATTGCTGGCAACTCCGCAGCTGGGACAAAATGCAGATTCCGTGCCCCTTCTCCCGGGTGGAATTGGTGGTGGGGGAGCCCATTGCCTGTGGAGACGGCCGGACGGAGGAGGAGTTGACTGACGCATTGCGCCGGGGCATGGCGGCAGTCACCCGGGATCCGGGGGCAGCGGGGAATCGCTGAGTTTTCTCGGGGGAGTTTGATTCTATGGGTGCGCAGATGAATGAGCGGCAGCGTGAAGCCGTGGAGTGCCTGGAGGGGCCGTTGCTGTTGCTGGCGGGGGCGGGCACCGGGAAGACCACGGTGATTGTGCACCGCATTTCCAACCTGGTGGATCACGGCATTGAGCCGGGGGCGATCCTGGCGGTGACCTTCACCAACAAGGCGGCCAGGGAGATGAAGGACCGCATTGGCGCCTACGTGGGACCCCAGGCGGCCAAGGAGATGACCATCAGCACCTTTCACTCCTTCTGTTCCACGGTGCTGCGGAGGCAGATCCATCTTCTGGGATATAGCCGGCACTTCTCCATTGCCTCTGACGAACAGCAGAAGGGCCTGGTGATGGAGATCATGGCGCAGCAGGGGCAGGTGGGGACGGGCTATGACAGCCGCCTCTGGCGTCATCGGATCTCCATGGCGAAGGCGGCGTGCCTCTGGCCGGAGGATGTCCGGAACTCCGGCAAGCCCCAGTGCCGGGAGGTGGCGCAGGTCTACGAGGCCTACCAGAAGCGCATGCGCCAGATGGACTTGCTGGATTTCGACGACCTGCTCTGCCTGACGGTGAAGCTCTGGGAGGAATGTCCCCAGGTCCTGGGGGAATACCGCCGGAAATACAAGCGGATCCTCATAGACGAGTACCAGGATACGAATGGCGTGCAGCTGCGCATCATGACGATGCTGGCCGGCCAGGAGGCCAATTTGGCCGTGGTGGGGGATGACGACCAGGCCATCTACGGCTGGCGTGGCGCCGACATCCAGAATATCCTGAATTTCACCGAACTCTACCCCCAGGCGAAGGTCATCCGCCTGGAGCAGAACTACCGCTCCACGGAGGTCATCCTCCGGGCCGCCAACGGCGTCATTGCCCACAATAGCCAGCGGCATGAGAAGAATCTCTGGTCCGCCAAAAAGGACGGGGAGCGGATCCGGGAGGTGCGCTGCGCCGACGACTCCGCCGAGGCCGCTTTTCTGGTGCGGAGCATCCAGGAACAGCACGACTTCCGGCGACGCCCCTGGAGCGCCTTCGCGGTGCTCTTCCGCTCCAATCGCCAGCGGCGGATTCTGGAGGAGTCCTTCCGGAAGGCCCGGATCCCCTACCACTTGGTGGGCGGAACCTCCTTCTATCAGGAACGGGAAATCCTGGATGCACGGGGCTTTCTGGCCGCGTTGGCGAATCCCCGGGACGACATTTCCTTCCTTCGGGTGGTCAATGTGCCTCCCCGCGGCATCGGCGACACGACTCTGGATCGACTCCACGAGATCCGTGAAAAGACCCACCGCCCCATGCAGGATCTGGCGCGGGATCCCGCCATCCTGGAGGGGCTGCCGAAGGACTCCGCAGCGGCGCTGAAGGCCTTCATGGGGATTCTTGGAAAGTTCCGGGAGGAGTTCAGGGAGAGTGGGGCGCTCCACGACAAGGTGAGGCGGTTCTTTGACGAGCTGGGCTATCTGGCGGGGCTTGGACGGATGTACAAGCCCCGGGAGAATGCGTTGATGCGCCGGGACAATGTGCTGGAGTTCCTTTCCGGCGTCGGGGAATACGATGTGCGCAGCGGCTTCCGGGGAACTCTGGATGGCCTGCTGGAAGAGCTGGCGCTCCTGGAGGGCGGCGACCAGCGCGGGCGCAAGGACCAGGAGGGACTGGAGGCGGTGACCCTAATGACTGTCCACGCGGCCAAGGGGCTGGAGTTCCCGGTGGTCTATGTGGCGGGGATGGAGCGGGACCTCTTCCCCCACGCCCGCGCCATGGAGGAGGGCAACGAACCGGAGGAACGGCGGCTCTTCTATGTGGCCATTACCCGCGCAAAGGAGGAGCTCTTCCTGACTTTCGCGGAAAAGCGCCGGGAGGGAAAACTCCTCATGCCCCATCCGCCCTCAAAGTTCCTGGAGGAACTCCCGGAGGACACGGTACGCTTCTGTCGGCCGGATGATGTCTACGAGAAGGTTGACAAACAGGCGGCACTGGCTTTTCTGCTGGGGAGCATGAAGGAGGCGTCCGCCTCTTCCGGGAAGATATGACTTGTTGAATTTCAATAGGTTGAAATATTTTCTTCTACAGGGTGTCCAGGAGTGTCTGGCACCCTTCCAGGACGTCCCGATAGGTTTCCTGGAAGTCTCCGGTATACCAGGGGTCCGTGATGTCCCGGGGGCGCGGCGCCCAGTCCAGGAGGAGGTGGACCTTGTGGTGTTCTTCGGGGGGCAGGAGGCGTTTCAGGTCCCGGAGATTGGCGTGGTCCATTCCCAGAATGAGGTCATACTGGGCGGCTCGTTTTGCGTCCAGGAGCCAGGCGTGACGCGGGGCGAAGGGGATCTTGTGCTCCCGGAGGGCCTGCCGGGTGCCGGAGTGGATATCGTTTCCCAGTTCGTCGGTATGGAGGGCGGCGGATTCCGTCAGGATGCCCTCTCGTCCAGCCTGCCGGAGAAGTTCCGCCATGACGAATTGCGCCATGGGGCTCCGGCAGATGTTTCCGTGGCAGACGAAGAGCAACTTCATAAGGCCGTTTTTAGAACTGCCTGGAGAGCTTTTCCTGGAGGGCTTTGGCCTCCTGCTCGGTGGTTTTCAGATAGAGGATGCCGTTTTGGGCATTGAAGGAATAGTTCCGGTCGGGGGAGATGCCGTAGATGGCGGAGAGCAGTCCTTTCAGCAGGCCCAGCTGGGTGTTCACCGCGGCCTGGGTCTCTGCGTTGTCGCCGGCCTGTTCCAGGGCTTTCTCCAGGAGGCCCCGCTTGGCCATGAGGCGCAGGAAGACCTCCTCGGGAGTTCCCAGGAAGACAGAGGCCATGTTTGTGGTTTCGTCAAAATGGTATTGCGGCACGCCGTCCGGGGTCAGCATGAGCGCCAGCATGGCGTTGTGGGTGCGAAGTTCGCCCTGCAGCCGCTGCACCTCCGCCAGGAGGCCGGCCTTCTCGGCGTCGGCGCCGGCGCTCCAGGCATCCGTGGCCTCCTGCAACTGTGCGGCCAGCACCGACTGTTTGCGGAGGGCGTTTTCCAGGGCGTCCTTCACGCTGGTGATTTCCACCAGGATGGTTCCGTCTTCCTGGGGGAGGAACGCGGGGCGCTTGGCGCCGTCGGCGTCCTTTGCGGAGGCGAGGGGGGCCAAAGAGGCCAGGAGGAGAGTTGCCAGGGCGAATGGGAGGATTTTCATGGGAATGTGGAAAGGATGTGTGTGGAGTATGGGGGCGGGGGAGGATGCCTTAGTGCCCTTCGGTGATCTTTTTCAGGAAGGCCTGTGTGCGGGGCTGCTGGGGATCTCCGATGACCTGGTCGGGGTGCCCTTGCTCCACGATGACACCGTCGGCCATGAAGATCACGTGGTCGGAGACCATCCGCGCGAAGTTGATTTCATGGGTGACGATGACCATGGTCATCATCTGGGCGGCCAGATCGCGGATGACCTTCAGGATTTCCCCGGTGAGCTCCGGGTCCAGGGCGCTGGTGGGCTCGTCGAAGAAGAGCATGTCGGGGTGGTTGATGAGGGCGCGGGCGATGGAGACGCGCTGCTGCTGCCCTCCGGAGAGTTCGCAGGGATAGGAGTTTTCTTTCCCCTCCAGCCCCATGCGCCTCACAAGTCCCCGGGCGGCCTCGTAGACCTCTTTTTTGTCGCGGCCCTGGACGCAGATGGGGGCGTCGGTGATGTTCTGCATCACGCTGTAGTGGGGAAAGAGATTGAAGCTTTGGAAGACCAGTCCGAAATGCGAGCGCAGTTGTCGGAGCCTGGATGCGGAGGCGTATTTGGAGCCGCCGGGGGCATCCTGGCAGACCAGGTCGTCCTGGTAGCGCATGGTTCCGTGGTCCATGGTCTCCAGGAGAGTTGCGCAGCGCAGGAAGGTGGACTTTCCGGAACCGGAGGGGCCGATGATGGAGACCACCTGTCCGGAGTGGACGGTGAGAGAGATGTCGCGGAGCACCTGGAGTTTCCCGAAGGCCTTGCTGAGGTGCTCCACCTGGAATACGGGCTGATGGGTCGTGTCCATGCTGATCGCCTTCCTCGTGCTAGCGGTAGTAGTCCAGTCGTTTCTCCAGGTGTTCCATGAATGCGGCCACGAGGAAGTTGAAGATATAATAGAAGACTCCGGCCACCAGATAGGGTGTCATGGACGCCCAGGCGCTGGCAAGCTGTTTGGCCTGGGTGAACATCTCGGTGTATGCGATGGCGAATGCCAGGGAGGTGTCTTTGGTGAGGGTGATGACCTCGTTGGTGACGGCGGGGAGGGTCCGCTTGATCACCTGGGGGAGGATGATCTTCAGGAAGGTCTGAATGCGGGAGTATCCCAGCACGTGGGCCGCCTCATACTGTCCCTGGGGAATGGAGAGGATGCCGCCCCGGTAGATTTCTGCAAAATATGCGGCGTAGTTGAGGGCGAAGGCCAGGATGACGGCGGGGAAGCGGTAGTTGTTGGAGAGGTTCATCCCCAGAAGAAAATAGGGCCCGAAGAAGACCACCAGCAACTGCAGCATCAAAGGCGTTCCGCGCATCACGGAGATGTAGATGCGCATGAGCCAGGCCAGGGGCTTGAAACGGCTCATGCGCGCCAGGCAGATCAACATGCCCAACGGCAACGAAAAAAGAAGCGTCAGGAAGAAAATGCTGACCGTGGCGCCGAAGCTCTTGCCCAGCAGGAGAACGGCGTTCAGGACATGGGTGTCCCGCAGGGCGTCCAGGATGGAAGATAGAAAGGCGGGCACGGCGTGGTGGGGGCGTGGAAACGCCCCGGAAAAGAAGGAGGAAGGAGGAAGTGAGGACCGTCTGCGGCGCATTGCGCCGGCGGTTCCGCAGGCAAGCGTGCGGTCTGCGGAACCGCCAGGCGGCTGGCCACTCGCGATTGAGGTGGAAGGACCCTCGCGTTATTTTTGGATGGTGACGTCTTCGCCGTCGAACCACTGCTTGGAGATGGCGGAGAAGGTGCCGTCGGCGTGCATCTGGTCGAGAGTCTCCTGCACCCTGTCGCGCAGGGCGGTATTCCCCAGCTTGAAGCCGATGCCGTACTGTTCGCTGGTCAGGTTCTCGTCCAGCATGCGGGCCACGTCGTTGCCCTTCATGAGGCGGACGGCCACGCTGTAGTCGATGACCACGGCGTCGCAGGTGCCGGCGCGCAGCTCCATGTAGGCCTGGTTGAAGTTGGGGACCTCGATGATCTGGCGCAGGCTCTTGCGCAGCTCGTCGCAGGAGGGATCCTGCAGGGCCTTCAGGCCGGAGGAATCGGCCTGTGCCTCAACCACCTTTCCGGCCAAGTCGGCCTTGGTGTGGATGGGGGAGTCCTTGCGGACCAGGATCACCTGGGAGCTGTCAACGTAGGGCTCGCTCCAGGTGTAGAGGTTCTCGCGGCCATTGATGGTGAAGCCGTTCCAGATGCAGTTGATGGAGCCGCTGGAGAGCTCGGCGTCTTTGGAGTCCCAGTCGATGGGGCGGAGCTCCACTTTCCAGCCGCGGCGCCTGGCCACCTCTTTGGCGAGATCCAGGTCGAAGCCCACGAGCTCGCCATTGTCATTCTGGAAACCGTAGGGGGGGAAGGAGGCGTCGAAGCCCACCACCAGCGTGAAATCGCCGGAGTCCAGCTGGGCGGCGGCCGCGTCGTAGCCGTGCACATCCTGGGAGGTGGCGGCGTTTCCGGAGGAATTCTTGCCGCAGCCGACAAGGGCCAGCACGACAAAGAGCGCGAGAAAGGCGGCGAGGGTTTGTTTCATTTTGGTGTCTCCAAATGGGAGGGGAAGGGGGGGGAAGGGGAAAAAATGAAAGTAGGAAGAAAGGTCAGAGGGGGCAGGGGTGGAGGCCAGCTGCGGAAAGGCAAAATATACCACGGATTCCCGTGCCTATAAAGTGCGGGGGATGCGTGTGCGCGCGGAGCCGCGTGTGCCTTTGTCTGCCTTGTAAGCATCGTGGATTCGGGGATTTTGCAGGCGCGGCGCGTTGTGTGCATATCGTTTCCCCGGTGGGGGGGATTGGTGGGACTGCGGCTATATTATCCCGTTTTCCCTTGCGTCCCGATTTTCCCTCCACTTTCCGATATTCCCTCTTTCCGAGTCAGAGCACCATGGAAGAAAACCACGACCTTTCCGCACCAGCCGCCGCGGAGACGGCTCCCACCGACTTTATCCGGGAGATTGTCCGGCAGGATTTGGCGTCGGGCAAGTATCGCCCCGAGGAAATCCGGACCCGCTTCCCTCCGGAGCCCAATGGCTACCTGCACATCGGACACGCAAAGGCCATCTGCCTGGATTTCGGCGTGGCGAAGGAGTTCGGCGGCAAGTGCAACCTGCGCATGGATGACACGAACCCCGGCAAGGAGGACCGCGAGTATTACGACGCCATCCAGGAGGACATCGCATGGCTGGGATACCAGTGGGACGGCGATGTGAAATTCGCCTCCGACTACTTCCCCAAGATGTATGAGTTCGCCCTGCTGATGATCCAGAAGGGCCTGGCATACGTGGACGACCAGAGCGCCGAGGAGATCCGCGCCACCCGCGGGACGCCCTTCCAGCCCGGCGTGAACTCTCCCTGGCGGGATCGCTCCGTGGAGGAGAACCTGGACCTCTTTCAGCGCATGAAGGACGGCGAGTTCCCCAACGGATCCAAGACCCTGCGGGCGAAGATCGACATGGCGCACCCCAACATCAATCTCCGGGACCCCGTGATGTACCGCATTCTCCACGAGGAGCACGAGCGCACGGGGAACCAGTGGTGCATCTACCCCATGTATGACTGGGCGCACGGCCTGGAGGACTCCCTGGAGGGGGTGACGCACTCCCTGTGCACCCTGGAGTTCGAGATCCACCGGCCCCTCTACAATTGGTTCCTGGAACCCCTCCCCATTCCCCGCAAGCCCCGGCAGATCGAGTTCAGCCGCCTGAATCTGACCTACACCGTCATGTCCAAGCGGAAGCTCCTGCGGCTGGTGCAGGAGGGCAGGGTCTCCGGCTGGGATGATCCCCGCATGCCTACCGTCCGCGGGTTCCGTCGCCGGGGATACACCCCCTCCAGCATCCGGAACTTTGTGGCCGCCGTGGGCATCACCAAGTTCAATGGCGTCACCGACATGGGCGTCTTGGAGAACACCATCCGCGAGGAGCTCAACCATGATGCGCCCCGCTATATGGCGGTGCTGCACCCCCTGAAGGTGACTCTCACCAACTATCCCGAGGGGCAGACCGAGTGGCTCGAGGCCGTCAACAACCCCGAGCAGCCCGAGGCCGGCACCCGCAAGATCCCCTTCGGCCGCCATCTGCTCATCGAACAGGACGATTTCCAGGAGAATCCCCCGCCAAAGTATTTCCGCATGGCTCCCGGACGCGAGGTGCGCCTGCGCTGGGGATACTTCATCCGTTGCCAGGAGGTGGTGAAGGATGAGCAGGGCAAGGTGGTGGAGTTGCTGTGCACCTACGATCCCGAGACCCGCGGCGGAAATGCCCCCGATGGCCGCAAGGTGAAGGGCACCATCCACTGGGTGGAGGAGACAAACTCCGTGGCCGCCACCGTCCGCGAGTACGACCGGCTCTTCCTGACTCCCGAGCCCGACGCCGTGGAGGAGGGACATGATTTCATCGAGAATTTGAATCCGGATTCCTTGAAGGTGCTTGCCGAGTGCCGCCTGGAACCCGGGTTGGGTGCGCTGCCTCCCGAGACGCGGGTGCAGTTCGAACGTCTGGGATACTTCGTCACCGACTGGCGCGAGCATCGCCCCGAGGCGCCGGTCTTCAACAAGACGGTGTCCTTGAAGGATTCCTGGGCGAAGATCGTGAAGAAGGGCTAGCTTCCCGAGGGGGTGTTCCCGCAGGGAGAGGAGGAGACCGCAGTGTCCACGAACCAGGAGAATCCCGGTGCGTTCCGGGGACAGGTGGCCATTGTCACCGGCGGGACCCGCGGCATCGGCGCCGCGGTGAGTCGTGCGCTCCTTGCGGAGGGCGCCGAGGTGCTGGCCGTCTACGGCGGAAATGGCGCCGCGGCGGAGGCATTCCGTGCGTCGGTGCCGGAGGAACAGCGGGGACGCTGCCGGCTCCGCGCCTGCGATGTGGCGGATCCCTCCGCCGTGGAGGCGCTCTTCCAGGAGTACGACCGGGACCACGCGGCCTTGGACATCCTTGTGAACTGCGCCGGCGTGCGCATGGACGGCGTGGCCGCCATGCTTCCCGAGGAGTCCTGGCGGCGGGTGCTCTCCGTGAATCTGGATGGCGCCTTCCACCTGGCCAAGCAGGCACTCCTGCGGATGCTCCCCCGGCGGAAGGGCAGGGTGGTCTTCCTGACCTCCCCCATGGGAAAGCTGGGGTGGCAGGGCCAGGCGAATTATGCGGCCTCCAAGGCGGGGCTGGTGGGACTCTGCCGCTCTCTCGCAAAGGAGGTGGCCGCCCGTGGCATTACCTGCAATTGCGTCTCGCCGGGGTTTATTGACACGGATTTCATTGGCAATTTATCGGATGAACAGAAGAAGGAATACACCCGCATGGTCCCCTGCCGGCGCTTCGGGCGCCCGGAAGAGGTCGCGTGTGGCGTGCTCTACCTGCTGGGTCCCCAGGCCGGGTATGTGACCGGCACCGTCCTGGAGATCGCCGGCGGGCTCTGACATGACCCGCTCCGCGTTCCGCGGGGCTCCTTCCTCTGCCGGGTGTTCCGGTATTCAACCACAACCCCCTCGCCCAAACTCCGTAAGACAATGATCAAGAACAGAATCTGCCTCCTCCTGGCGCTTGCCTCCTGCGCCCTGGCTCTCGTCGGCTGCAAGCGCAAAACCGTGCTCCATATCTATACCTGGGCAGACTACTTCGCCCCCACGCTCATTCAGCAGTTCGAGAAGGAGAACGATTGCGTGGTCATGATGGACATCTTCGACTCCAACGAGATGATGTTCTCCAAGCTCCAGGCTGGCGGCACGGGATACGACATCATCGTGCCCACGCACTATTTCATCGGGAAAATGGTCAACGAGGGCATGATCCAGAAACTGGACAAGTCCCGCCTCCCCAACCTAAAGTGGCTGGATCCCGAGATCGTCGCCCTGATGAATCCCATGCTCCTGGACTACTGCGTGCCCTACTTCATGAGCTACACTGGCCTGGGATACAATAAGCAAAAGCTCCCCGACTTCCAGCCCTCCTGGTCCGTCTATGAAAACCCCGCGCTGGCCGGGCGCATGACTCTGCTGGACGACTACACCGAGGTCCTGGGGGCGCTGGGACGCTATCTGGGATACACCGCCGCCGAACTGGACGACCCCGTGGACGGCGACGCCCGCATGGAGAAGGTGGTGGAGCTGGGGCTCAAGTGGCGCAAGAATGTCATCAAGTTCGAAAACGAACAGTACAAGAACGGCCTCTCTGCCGGCGAGTTCCTGGTGGCCATGGGGTACTTCAGCGATTTGGCGCAGGCCGTGGACGAGCAGCCGGACACCCTCGGATTCGTCATGCCGAAAGAGGGCTGCCACATGAGCTGTGATACCCTCGTGGTTGCGGCAGACGCCCCCAATCCCGATCTGGCCTACAAGCTCATTGACTTCCTCCATGAGCCCGAAAACGCCAAGACAAGCATTCTGGAAATCCATACCTACTGCCCCAACTACAAGGCCGTGGAACTCCTGGATCCCGAGGACGCCGCGAATGGCAACTACATCATCCCCAAGGAAGTTCTCCACAACTCCGAGTTCATGCCCGAACTCTCCCCCGAACAGGAAGCCAGGCACCTGAAGTACTGGCATCGCATCAAGGCTGGACTGGAATAACTCCGTAGAAAATCCTAAGAGACACAAAACGGCGCCCCGGGAGATTCCCCCGGGACGCCGGTTTTGCATCTGCGAAACGCACCGGTTGGCCCGCCGGGAGAGGCCAGGGGGGGGCCACGCAGTGGCCGCGGGAGGGCGTTCCCGCTCCCGTTGCGCCATCGCAATCCCCGCTGGTACGAGAACGGAATCCGTGGAGGTGGGAAACCGTAATGCAGCCCTGCTAAAGGGGGGCATTTCAATACAGCATGGCGACAACATGGCTGTCGGCACTGAAGGAACGTGTCTGGATTTTATGCCTGCGGGCAAGATTCTCAACGACCCTGTCTGGTATCAGGCTTGCAATCTGGGCAAGCACGGTCATTGTACCTTTCCGCGGATTCATGGCATCTCCTTTGGTTGCTTGCTAGGCCTCCAAATAGAGTGCCATGAGTCCGCAATTTTTCAAGTCAGCTGTTCAGTTTATGGGACGGCTGTGGATTCAAGTTATACTTCCATCGCTCCTCGCTTCACCTCCTTTTCACAGGCATCTCCCCCATACGTCATGCTCAAACTTGAAGAGATCAAAAACAACATGCACATTGCCGGCCTTGTTGCCGACAGCAATGTGACGGTGATCCAGGTGAAGCGTCTGTTGGAAGATTCGGTGAAGGTCGTTTATGAAAAGCCGGATGGCGTTTTTGGGAGCCAGGTTATCTACCGCGATGCAGAGCCGAATCTGTCCCTGGCGCAAAGTGGGATTCCCTGGTCCTTCGACGCCCCCGGCAAGGAGTTCTCGCTGGCACTGGAGGCCACGCGCATCAAGCTCGGCTACGCCTTCGATCCGATGATGGCAATCCACACCTCCACTGTGGAGCCGCTGCCGCACCAGATTGCGGCTGTCTATGAATCCATGCTTCCCAAGCAGCCCCTGCGCTTCATTTTGGCAGACGACCCGGGGGCAGGAAAGACCATCATGGCGGGGCTGCTGATCCAGGAGCTGCTGATGCGGGCGGATGCCCAGCGCGTGCTGATTGTCTGCCCCGGCGCGCTGACAGAACAATGGCAGGACGAACTGAGCAACAAGTTCACGCTGGACTTCCGCATCTTCAGCCGCGAGCTGCAGGAGCAGTGCGCCTCCGGAAACTACTTCCAGGAGCAGGATTTGATGATTGCACGAGTAGACCAACTGGCCCGTGCCGAGGACCTGCAGGACAAGCTGAAGCTGACCCGCTGGGACCTGGTCGTGGTGGACGAGGCGCACAAGATGTCGGCCCAGCGCTACGGCAGCGAAGTCAAGAAGACCCAGCGCTATGAACTGGGTGAACTCCTCGGCAGCATCACACGGCACCTGCTCCTGATGACCGCCACGCCCCACAACGGCAAGAACGATGACTTCCGTCTCTTCCTGTCCCTGCTGGACAAGGATCGCTTCTACCGCAGCGGCAAGTGCCTCTCCGATGATGGCGCCCTGCCTGACGTCAGCGACTGCATGCGCCGCATGGTCAAGGAGGACCTGCTGAAGTTCGATGGCACGCACCTCTTCCCGCAACGCGAGGCATACACCCTGAACTACAAGCTGACCCGCGAGGAGAACGCCCTCTATCAGCACGTGACCCAGTATGTGGTGGAGGAGATGAATCGCGCGGAGAGTCGGGACGGACAGCGCAGAGGCCAGGTGGGCTTCGCGTTCATCATGCTCCAGCGCCGTCTGGCATCCAGTCCCGAGGCCATCTACCAGTCGCTGCGCCGCCGCAGGGAACGCCTTCAGAAGGAGCTGACGGACCTGAAGGCGGGCAGGTCGCCAACCACGAGTACATACAGCGCTGCCGATCTGGAGGATCTGGAGGACAACCTGACCGGCGCGGAGTACGAGGACACCGTGAACCAGATTCTGGGCCACTCCACCGCCGCCGCCACAGTCGAGGAGCTGAGCAAGGAGATCCACAGTCTGGAGGCATTGGAGTCCGAAGCCGCGCAGATCCGCAATTCCGGCCATGACACCAAGTGGGATCAGCTGCGCCAAGTCCTGCACGACGACCCCAGAATGCGCAATGCGGCAGGCAACCGGCGCAAGCTCATCATCTTCACCGAGCACAAGGACACTCTGGACTACCTGCAGAACCGCATCGCGGGCTTCCTCGGCAATTCCAAGGCCGTTGCCGTCATCCATGGCGCCACCAAGCGCGAGGACCGCAAGACCATCCAGGAGGAGTTCTGCAACAACCCCGATGTGCTGGTGCTGGTTGCCACCGACGCGGCTGGCGAGGGCGTGAATCTGCAGTGCGCCAACCTGATGGTCAACTACGATCTTCCCTGGAACCCCAACCGCATCGAACAGCGCTTCGGGCGCATCCACCGCATTGGCCAGACGGAGACCTGCGTGCTGTGGAACATGGTCGCATCCGAGACGCGTGAAGGCGCGGTCTTCGAGGCACTCTTCCGCAAGTTGGAAGAAGAGCGCAAGACCCTGGGCGGACAGGTCTTCGACATCCTGGGCGAGGCCTTCAACGGCGACAAGTCCCTGAAGGACCTGTTGCTGGATGCCATCCGCCGCATCGACAGCCCCGAGGCCCGCGATTACATGACCCAACAGGTGGAGTCCAAGCTGGACACCAATGCCCTCAAGGCCATCCTGCAGCGCAACGCCCTTGCCAAGGAGACCATGAGCCCGGAGCGTCTCTATGCCGTCAAGGAGGAGATGGACAAGGCGGAGGCGCGAAAGCTCCAGCCCTGCTTCGTGGGCAGCTTCTTCCAGCGCGCCTACACGGCCTTCAAGGGCGAGATCCGGGCACGGGAGGAAGGACGCTACGAACTGCCCAATGTGCCGCCTATGCTGCTGGAGACAGGACGCGCCCTCTCCAACGGCCGCCGAGCCATCTCCCGCAAATATGACCGGATCTGCTTCGACAAGAAGAGCATCCGTCCCCGCAGTTCCATGGCCGAGGCAGCCTTTTTGCATCCTGGCCATCTTCTGATGCAGGCGTTGCTGAAGGAGACCCTGGACCAGTATGGCAGATATTTGAAGCCAGGGACCGTCATGGTGGATCCCGGGGACCTGGGAGTCACACCGTCGTTGCTTTTCCTCATCGACCACAGCGTCTGCGAGGAAAGCGGCGAGCTCATCTCCCGCCGTCTTCAGTTTGTCCGCATGACTCCCGACGGAAACTTCAGCGATGCGGGCTGGGCCCCCCATCTGGATCTTGCGCCCGCCAGCAAGCAGGCCCAGGACCTTGCCCAGGGGATCCGCCGGGAGGAGTGGCTGCAGGGAGACCTGGAGAGCAAGGCGCTGGAATACGCGGCCACCAACATGGGCAGGGAGCACTTCTCCGAGGCTGCGGGACGCCGCAAGGCCCAGGTCGAGAAGATCCGCAAGGCGGTGCAGGAGCGGCTGGTCCCCGAGATCAACTACTGGTATACCCGTGCAGAGGAACTGAGAAAGGAGGTGGCGGCAGGAAAGCAACCCAGGGTCCAGCCACGCAATGCGACCCAGAACGGCGACGAGCTCAGCGCACGCCTCGAACAGCGCAAGCGCGAACTGGACGCCATGGGCAACGTGGTCAACCGTCCGCCCTCCGTCCTGGGCGGCATCCTCGTCATCCCGCAGGGCCTCCTGAACAAGACCAGCGGCGTCGGTACCTTCTGCAGCGACCCCGCAGCCCGCAAGCGCATCGAGAGCATCGCCATGAAGGCGGTCGTGGAGACGGAGAAGGCCTTCGGACACACTGTGAAGGACGTCTCCGCCG
>CAVFEH010000001.1:270893-325082 GCA_963621575.1 Bacteroidaceae bacterium | reverse complement strand
GCACAGCACAGCACAGCACAGCACAGCACAGCACAGTACAGTAACCGTCCAGCCGTACTTCAGGATACTCATCCGGAAGAAACCATGAGGAGGATTCTCACGACTCAATACGGCTACCGGAACGAGGAGCTGGTCTGGATTCCCGGCGTCATGGGAGTCCCGATCTCCTTTCTGGACAAGTACTGCCCGGATCAGTTCGAGGTGCTCGGGATAACGGAGAACAACCCCGCGTTGGCCAGGCTGTGGCTGCCCGGCCAGAAGAAATACGACCGTCCCTACATCAACGGGGAGCGGATGTATAGCCGCATCCTCATTCAGAAGAGGCGCACCTAAAAGCCATCCTCACGACCCAATATGGCTGTCGTGACGAGGAAAGGCACGGTTGAATGGTCCGTGCCTTTTCTTTGTGCGTCTTTCAGAAGGGGCGATAGGATTCGTCTTTGTCGAAGACGTCCAGTTTTTCGACTTTTTTGACGGCGGCGACGCACCAATAGGTGAAGGGGGTAAAGAGGATTTCGTAGCAGACCTTGAAGAGATACTGTGCCACGATCATTTGGAGGAGGACCTTCGTGGGGATGGTTCCGTGGAAGGCGATCGTGATGAAGAGGAGGGTGTCGGCTGCTTCTCCCAAGAGAGTGGAGAGGATGGTCCGCAGCCAGAGCATTCGACCCTGTGTGCGGACCTTCAGCCACGAAAGAACGACGGCATTGGAGAATTCGCCCACCAGGTATCCGGCCAGGGAGGCCAGGAGGAGTCGCGGTGTGACGGCGAGGACCGTCTGGTAGGCTTCCTGGTTCTGCCAGAAGTCGGGGTAGGGAAGGGCCAGTGCCAGGAGATATCCCGCCGACGCCAGGAAGTTGCAGGAGAAGCCAAGCCAAATCACCTGCTTTGTGCGCTGGAAACCATAGACCTCCGTGAAAATGTCGCCCAGGATGTACGCCAGGGGGAAGAGGACCACGGCGGCGGGGAGGGTGACTCCCCAGAAGGCGGTGAGCTTGCCTGCCACCAGGTTGGAGACCAGGAGGCAGGTGAGATAGAGCGCCGAAAGGGTCAGGAAGACGGGGGAGATGGGCTTGGGAGTGGTCTGCATGGGGCTTCTATGTAAGAGATTGTCTGGTTTTGTCAGTTTCTAAAGATAGCCCGTGAAACCGGTTCCGATGCATGTACAAAAAGCGGGGGGACGAGGGATGCTTTCGCATGGACTCGTCCCCCCGCGGGGAACTATGTTTGCCGTGCACTTTACGGAAGGCTTCGGATGATTGGTGGCGGCCTTCCGTATTGGCCAGGCGATTGCGTGTTACTCAATGGTGATTTTCTTTGCGGCTTTCCCGGCCTTGGCGGGGACCTTGAAGGTCAGGACTCCGTCCGCCAGGGAGGCTTTCAGCTGATCGGCGTCGGCGTCTTCGGGCAGAGTGAAGAAATACTCCACTTCGTTGGTGTAGGATTCGCCATCGTCTTCGCCGGAGGTCTTGCCCTTGATGGCAATGCCGCCATTCTGGAATTCCACGTCAAGGTTCTCGGCCTTCATGCCAGTGACTTCAGTGTGCAGCACATAGGAGCCGTCCTTGGCCTTGTGGAAGCCCTCAAGCTTCTGCGCGTTGTCGTTTCTGCTGGTGAAGAAGGGCATGACGGGGAATCCGAAGAACTCGGCGAAGGGATCGAAGACGTGGCCGTTGGTGCGGGCCGGCTTGGTTTCCTGGGTGTTGTTCGTGTTGACTTTGACTTCGTTCATAGTTATACCTCCTGAGTTTATGGTTGAATTCGCAGAGGCTTCCGTGAGGAAACCTGGTGAGATGGTGCGGTACTTGGCGTCAGCCAATGGTGATTTTGCGGTTGGCGGAGGAGCCCTTGACGGGGACCCGCAGGGTGAGGACGCCATCCTGAAGCGCGGCCTGGATCTTGTCGGGATCGGCGTCTTCGGGGAGTGGGAGGAAGGCCTTGACTTCCTTGTGGAAGTTCTCTTCGGCCTCCGGGGTCTTGCCCTGAACCAGCACTCCGCCGTCCCGGAACTCGATGTCCAGATTCTCGGATTTGAGTCCGGGGACTTCCAGGTGGAGGAAGTAGCCGCCTTTCTTGGATTTCCGGAAGCCATTCCGGATTCCCTGGCGGCTGGGATGGGAAGCGTGGGAGAAGAGAGGAACCACGGGCATGCCGAAGAAATCGGCGGCGACCTGGTCAAGCCGTTTGGCGCTGGCGGTCTCGAAGGGATAATCAAGGAAGTATCTCATGGTTTTCGTTCCTCCTGTCTAAGGGGTGGATTGTTTCTGAAAAAGCGGATCTCGGAAGAGGACTCCCGGGATTCCCCGGGGCTTCTTTGCGATACTTTAGGAAAAAGCAGAGGCCGTGCCAAATTCACCCAGGAAAGCCCCGAAGATGATATGGGCAAATGCCTTGCGGATTTCTGACGCGAAGGGCGTGACACGGGGACGCGGATTGCGCACGGCGGACGCAGACATCCGGTATCTAGGTGGCAGGCGGCGAGCAGAGGGCGATTGTCAGTCTGATTTGGAGAGTCTGCGGCGCCCTGCATATTGTCTCTTCCGGATTCCTTGGAAATGAAAAAGGCCGCCCGGCGGGGAGTCCGGGCGGTCTTTTCGGGCTGGGCGATGTCGGTGGATTTTATTCCACCAGGGTGCATGGCATTCCCTGTGGGACGGTGAGCTGGGGCTTTTTCCCTTTCTGGGCGAGGAGTGAGACATCGCCTTGCGGGGTGGGGCAGGTGACGGCGAGAAAGTCCAGGCCGCAAAGATTGGGCGCGACTTGGACGCCGTTTTTGTATCCGTCTCCGACGGGGGTGATTCCGGCGATGTGTTCCATGAGCCAGGCGGCGGGGGAGGCTCCCCATCCGTGGCAGAGGCTGTTTCGCAGTCCCTGGAAGCATCCGCGTCCGCAGGTCAGGTGGATGTCGGTCTTTCCCTCCTGTGGCATTTGATCAATGGGGGTGGCGTTTTCGCCCCAGGACATGTCGTATTGTTCCCAGATTGTGCGGGCGCCCAGGTGGAGCATTCCACCGTAGTATTTTCGGAGGAGCTCCATCCCCTCGGCGGTCTTGCCGGCCAGGGAGTATGTTCGCAGGAAATTGTCGAAGTGGAAGGGCGACCATCCGTCTTCAGGATCCTGGAGGAGTCGGTTGAGGGCGTCCTGAGGGGGGACAAGGCCGGTGACTGCGGCCCAGGCGTAGACGGACTTGGGGGCGTTCGGCTCCAGGCGGATGGTCTTCCGGAGGGACTCCTCCACCTTCTGGCAACGCCGGAAAAGCTCGTCCTCCTGGAGAATCCCGGCCAGATCGCGGCAGGCGATGACGGCGGCCAGGAAGAGTGGGCCGTAGGCGTTCCTTGGGCAGCCTTCGGGGGTCGCCCAGTCCACGATGGACTCCTGGAGGACGCCGGCAGGGTCCTTTTCGTAGGTCTGGAGCATTTCATTGGCGAAAAAGCGCAGATTGTCACGCTGTGTCAGGAGGAAATATGCGTCGCGGTAGAAGCGATTGTATTCGCGCAGGGCGAGGAACCAGTATGCGGTGTAGGAGACGATGCCATTGAAGGCATGGTTTCGGCGTCCTTCCACATTGAGGAATTCCAGGCTTTCGGGGATGGCGTCGTGTTTTTGAAAAAGGACTCCGCAGGCGCGGATTTCGTTGTAGAGGTCACCCATCCAGACGAGACGGTCGCGCTTGGTGCCGTCCAGGAGCAGGGGCGAGATGCACTTTTCGAGAGTGACTGCGCAGGCCTCGAAGATTTGGTTCAGGAGGGGGTCGCTGCACTGGAAGGAACCCGTTCGCTTTGCGGGATGGATCCAGGCCTCGGCGGAGCATTCCCGGAGATTCAGGACTGCCTTGGGATCGGTCTCCAGGTTCTCCAGGCGCAGGAAGCGGAACCCGGCGTTGCCGATGCGGCTGATGCCCATGTGGGAGAGGGAAAGCTCCATTTCGTGCATGGAGTGGTCGTTGTTGGGAGTGTGCAGCACCTCGGTGACCGATTCGCCCAGGCGCACCAGCACCTTCGCGGGGCCAAAGCCGTCATATCCCCGGGAGACACGGATTCCCTGGAGGGGGAGGGGGGTGTCGTATTCCAGAAGCACCGCGCCGCCGGGAGGCAGCTGCATGCCCGGATCCCGCCAGATGGTTGCGGTTTCACCGGCGGTCCCGAGGAGTCTCGCGGCGTCCTTGACCTGCGGGGATTGCCAGACTACGCGGCTGGGAGCCACATAGCTGACGGAGCGCTTTTCGTGGAAGATGACGGACATGGTGGAGATAATCTTGTTTTGTGGTGGAGGAGGGAGGAAGAGAATCCAGGCGTTTAATGTATTGTGTGCCCAGGGCATCGGGCGTCTTGCCTGGGCAATAAAAAACGGGCGCCCCAAGGGAGAGTGACTCTCTTCGGGCACCCGTCTTTGTGTGCGCCAGACAGCGCGGCGCCTGTCAGGCTAGGCGTTCTTCTGGAACTCCTTCATGATGTCAATGAGGCGCAGGACGCCTTCCACGGGCACCGCGTTGTAGATGGAGGCGCGGCAGCCGCCCACCTTGCGGTGGCCCTTCAGGCCTACCAGACCGTTGCTCTTGGCGAAGGCGATGAAGGCCTTTTCCTGATCCTCGGTGGGCAGGCGGAAGCAGACATTCATGTGGCTGCGGGTGGCGGGGGCCGCGGTGGCGCGGTAGAAGCCGGAGTTGTCGATGAAATCGTAGAGCGTTTTTGCTTTTTCGATGTTTCGGGCCTCGATGGCCTCCAGCCCGCCCTGCTCGATTATCCAGTCAGTGACCAGGCGGTTGATGTAGATGGCGAAGGTTGGGGGGGTGTTGAAGAGGCTCTTTCCGTCGATGTGGGTGGTGTAGCGCAGCATGGTGGGGATGTTGTTCCCCACGCGCGCGGCCAGATCCTTGCGGAGGATGACCAGGGTCAGGCCGGCGGGACCGATGTTCTTCTGGGCGCCGGCGAAGATGAGACCGAATTTGCTCACATCGATTTTGCGGCTGAGGATGTCGGAGGACATGTCGGCCACAAGGGGCACATCGCCGGTTTCGGGGAAGTCGAAGTACTCGGTGCCGTAGATGGTGTTGTTGGAGCAGATGCCGAAGTATGCCCAATCCTGGTCAATTTTCCAGTCCTTGATCCTCTGGATCTCGTTGTAGTTGAGGGATGCGCCGTCGAAGACCACCTGCTTGGGGAGTCCCTGGATATCCAGTTCCTTGATGGCCTTGTGGGCCCAGACGCCGGTGTCTGCGTAGCCGATGGTCTTGCCGGGAACCTGCAGGTTCATGGGCACCATGGCGAACTGGAGGGAGGCGCCGCCCTGGAGGAAGAGCACCTCGTAGTTCTCGGGAATGTTCAACAGCTTCCGGAGATTCGCCTCCGCAGCCTGGATGATCTCGTCGAAGGATGCCGCACGGTGGGACTCTTCGATGATGCTGTAGCCGCAGCCGCGGTAGTCGGCGAATTCGGCCTGGGCCTTCAGAATGACGGGGCGGGGAAGCGCAGCGGGACCTGCGTTGAAGTTAAACACTTGCATGTCGTTTTTTCCTTCTGTTGCGTCCGCGGGGCGGTCTTAATTCGGGGGCCGGCGCCATGCCGGCCCACCGCATTTGATTTCGTCTACCTTTCCGCAGGACAGTACGCGCTAATATAGCCTTTCCCAGGGAGGCGATATACTCTTCCCCACCTACGGACGAAAGGGATGCCAACGGAAAACCAGGGGGGTGTCCGCGCCTCCCCTCTCTCTATGGAATCCCCCACTCTTTTTTAGGAGTTGTCCTTGGGGATCCAGTCCAGGACGGTTCCGCCGGATTGTGGGTAATATGGAGAGACGAGGATGTTCCGGTCTCGTTCCCGGATGACGCGGAATTCGCGGACCATGAAGGATGTCTGTTGGTGCAGGTCGTAGATGCGCGTGTCGAGGGTCGGGACGGGGAAGAAGGGGTAGAGTTTTCGCAGGATATGGAGTCTTTTCTCTTGTGGGATTTCGTATTCCCTGGCATCGGGGCCGTGGGCCATTTGCAGGGTGTGGAGGGGGAATGGCAGGGGTGGTTCGGGGGGCATGATCATGCAGAGGAGATCCTTTTCGGGGACACTCATTTCGCCGGGGGCGGAGGGATGGCGTTCTTGGGTGTCATTGACTTCCTGGTTTCCAAAGAGGAGGGTGGGTGGGGAGGCATCCTCTGGATGGAACGTCGGGAGGTCGTGGGAGGCGAGGCGGACCTCCGCCCGGAAATGGAGACGATTTCGGCGGGGGCGACGGCTTTGGTGGAGTCTACTGACATCTTCCGCACACATGGCTTGCTTGCTCCTGCAACTGCAATTGGGGGGACTATGGACACGGCTCCGGAACTCCCGGAACGCCCCTCTATTGTAGCGGTGGCAAAAGACTTTGCAATATGATACAACTCATTGCATGTCAATATCATAAAGAATCATAAGGAGTTCTCTTCCTTGAGAACTCCCCCGGATTTTCCCGGAATTCGCATGTCTTCCAGAAAGCAAAAAGACCAATCCCTGCGGCGGGATTGGTCTTTTGTGCGAAAGGGGAGGGATTGGTACCGGAGGTGGGAATCGAACCCACAAGGTGTTTCCACCGCCAGATTTTGAGTCTAGTGCGTCTGCCAATTCCGCCACTCCGGCCTGGGTGAAAGGAAAGCGGTTTACTATATTTCCAGACAGGTGGATTTCAACGGTGGGGTGCAAGGTTATTGGAATAGTTTTCGCAGGGGGGTGCGGATTTCCCAGTGGTGGTCTTTCGGGGTTCCGGTGAGTTGTGCCTCGAAAGCCCAGGAGATTGGCCTGAGGAGCCAGGAGACGAGGCTGACGGATTTCAGGAGTTGGCTGGAGATTTGGAAGTCCATTTGCTTGTTGTCGAGCCGGAAGACTCCCTTTCCGGCGAGGGCGATGAAGGATCCGTCGGTGCGGATATTTTCGAAGGAGATGGCGGCGTCGTGGCACTGGAAGTCAGCGTCGAGGGTGGAGATTTTTCCGAGGGATGCGATTCGGTCCTTGGAGAAGAACCGGAAGGTCCCCCGGGAGAGGATTCGTCCCAGGGTCGTGAGGGTTGGCACGCGCCAGAGATCCATGTCGTAGAGATGGAGTTTCCCGTCGCCTTCCAGGTAAATGGGGAGCCCGGCCCAGTCTTTGAGGACCCGGAAATGCCCCTCTATGTCCATCTTTCCGGGGAGCTTCCCCTCTGCATATTTTTGTTCCGTGGGGGATTGGGGGGGATCCACCAGCTTTCCTTTGGCGAAATCCTGGATGCGGACCAGCGGGATATTCTTGGCGACTGCCAGGACTTCACCCTGGTTTTGGGAGAAATCGTAGACTCCGGTGGTGGCCAGGTCTCCCTGGAAGAGCTGTGCGGTGGGAAAGTCCCAGGTCATGACGTTGTTGTTGAAGCGCCATTTCCCACTGAGATTCTGGAGTTGTGCGTTGCGGTATTGCAGGAATGGCGTGTCGAGGGTGCCGTCCAGGGAGATGGAGAAGAATTCGTCGTCGTGGAATCGGACGAGGCACTGGAGATTTGCCGTATGGTCCAGTTCAAAGAGGGCGAGGGTTTTCTGGAGTTTTGGGAAGCAGTGTGCGAGAGTGTCGAGGAGGGGGAAGGTTCCGGAGGACTTTTTTATGCGAAAGGAGCCGAAGACTCCGCGCTGGAAGGTGAGTTTTCCCTCTCCATGGATGCCGTCATCGGAGGGGGGATTGCAGTCGGCCAGATGGATGTCGGAGAAGAAGACTCCTTCGTCGGGGAGCCGGACGCGGAGGGTGGTGGAGAATTCTCCCAGGGGCATTTCCCGGTAGGTGAAATTCCGGGCGGCGATGGTGCCGTCCAGGGAGAAGTCCCAGAGGTTTCCGGGGTATTCGCGGTATCGGAGAAAGGAGATGTCCAGGAGGCAGCCGTCGGCTGCGTTTTCGGGCGACCATTGGAAGTTGTCCCAGATTTTCCCGAAGAACCGGACGACTTTCGGGGCGTGGAGGAGATTTTGGATATGGGAGGGCGGTCCCAGGATGCGGAGGTTGTTGAACGTGAGTTGGAAAGGCTCAAAGAGGATGGTGAGGTTTCCGGAGAGGGAAGCGGGGCTGTCCAGGAGGTCTCCGGTGAGTTGGGAGAAGAGGATCCGGTCCTCCTGGAGGGTGATTTGAGCGGCGATGAGGGAGAAGTCCGTGTCGTTGAGCTGCATTCGTGGCAAACGGAGGGTCCCGATGGCCTGCCAGGGGTGTTCTTTTTTTTCCCAGCCGTCTTTTGGGGCCTTGAAGGAGACAGGCGGCAGGTGGAATTCCAGGAGTGCCGGCTGGTTTTCATCGAGGCAGTGGAACCAGGCGAGCACCATGTCCTCTTTTAGATTCAGGGGTTCCTTGAGGAGTTCGTAGAGGCGTTCCGGGCGAAAGGAGCAGCGTCCGTTTGCGAGTTCCAGGGTGGAGGCGCCGTCGGAGAGGAGGATGTCCAGGGAGGCATTGAGAATCTGTTGGTTGTCATTTGCCAGGGTGGTGCCTGCGTGGATGGACAGGGGTGCCTGGTCGTCTTGGGGGATGGTGGCGTCTGCCAGGAGGGAGAGCTGGTTTGGAAGTTCGCCGGGGATTTGCGCCTTCCCCTGGAGGGAGAGTCGTCTGCCCAGGATTTTCAGGAAGAGCGAGAGATCCTTGAGCTTGAACTTGCCCAGAGAGCCGTGGGGCTGCGTGAGGGAGAGCTCGCCGTCCCATTGTTTCAGGTCCTTCAGGGGGGAGGGATTCAGAAGCAACTGGAGTCGCGCTTGGGAGAAGACTTCCAGGGGCGTCTTGTTGTTGTGGAGCAGGCGCAGGCCGCGGGCCGTGGCGGGGAGATCGATGGGGCCCTCCAAACGTCCCTGGAGGCTTTCTCCGGCGAGGTCGAGTTGGAAGTTTCCGGTGAGGGGCTCCGTGTCGGGGGAGGGTTCGAGGAGGTGTATTTTGAGATTTTCCAGGGAGAGGGTGTTTTGTCGGAAGGCCAGCCGTCCCTCAAGAGTTGGGATGGTTAGATCCCGGGCCTTGAGGTTGTCGCACTGGAAGTCCAGGATGGGCTCGGGGGTCTTGAAGTCCCAGGGGGTGACGGGGAGGTTTGCTTGGAGCAGGAGGGGCTTCGTGAATTCCATGTCGGCGGGGATGGTCTCCTCGGGGATTGCCAGGTATCGGAGGAGGGTCTGGACGCGGAGTTTTGCGGAGGCCTGTCCCTGGATGGTTCCCTCGTGGAGATCCAGGAGGAGCTGGCAGAAGAGGGTTTCCTCGGCGTCATAGACAACATGGAGGTCGTCTACAGTCAGACGGCGGTTCTGGAGGCGGAATTTTCCGTAGGCGCGGGAAACTTCCCGGTCGCGGATCAGGGCATCGGCGATGCCCAGGTCGCCATGGAGGGAGATGGTCTCTGGAGTCTTCAGGGAGCCGGCCAGAGTGAGGCGGAGGGTGACTTCGCCCGCCTTGCTGGTCAGAAGCCGCAGTTCTTTGCGCACGCGCTCCAAGGCGGCGCGGAGGTTCTGGTGTGACGCCGCCAGGGGCGAGAGGCTTTCCACGACTGCGGGGGATTCCTTTCGTGCATCCGCTTCGGGGACGACGGGGGAGGTCGATTCGTCCACTCCCGGAGCGACTTCCTCCGCCAGAGTCTTTGCGGGGGCGGGAGGCTCGGCCTGTGGTTCCTGCTTGAGGAAGGCCTGGTCCAAGTCCTTGAGGTTTGCCTGGATGCCCAGGCGAATTCCACAGAGGTCCCCCTGGAGGTCTGCCAGGAGGGTGTTCTGTGGAGTGAGGGTGGCGTCGCAGGAGAGGTTAGAGAGAGAGAGGGGGGCGTCGGCGTCGAAGGGATGGATGTTGTGATGGGCGGGTGTGTCCTCGGTCTCAAGGCGGAGGGAGGCCCCGGAGAAATTGACGTGCCGGATGACGAACTTCCCCCGGATGAGGGAGGCGGGATGGAAGGAGAGTGTGCCGGTGGGGGCGTCAAGCACCAGGGTGCCCTCTGCCAGCGGCATTTTCAGGCGTGCGTCGGACAGCTCCAGTCCCCACAGGATATTTCCGTGGATGGAGGGGATGGAACAGGCGATTTCGGTAGAGCCCAGGGAGTCCTCCAGCATTTTTCGGAACCACCGCGGATGCCCGAAGATGGAGGGGAGGGTGCAGAGCACCAGGTAGAGGACCACCGACAAGACAAAAAGTCCCAGGAGCGTCTGGAGAGAGTATTTCCGGATGCTCAGCCAGCGATGTGTCGATTGGGAAGGCATGAAATAAGGAGGAAGGAGGGAGAGGGTTGCGTCAACTCCGCAGTGGGCTTTTCCGGTGCGGCGCACCGCGCCATGCCACGCGCGGCGCCAAAAGTGCGCCGCCATGGGGGATTCGATGCTTATGGCGGCTAAAATGGCACTGCCCAGGCGGGGGAAAACAGCGGGGGGCGGGGACGGCGCCCCCCCCCGTTCTTTCGATGATTCTCCCCGTATGCCAGAAAAAAAAGGAGCAGGTGGTGTCACCCTGCGCCTTGCGAACTGGCCTCCAAGCGCAATGTGAAAAGCAGGTTATCGGCGGTTTCCGCGATCCCGGGAGGGGGAGTAGTTTTGGCCCTGGGAGCGTCCTTGGGAGCGCCCGTTTTTGTCGTAGTGCCGGGTGTTTCCGAGTTTGTCGGACTGGGAGCGTCCATCGGAGCGTCCTGCGCTGTCGTAGTACCGGGTGTTTCCGTGGCTGTCGGTTTCGGAGCGTCCGGTGGAGCGTCCTGCGCTGTCGTAGTACCGGGTGTTTCCGTGGCTGTCGGTTTCGGAGCGTCCGGTGGAGCGTCCTGCGCTGTCGTAGTACCGGGTGTTTCCGTGGCTGTCGGTTTCAGAGCGTCCGGTGTATCGACCGGAGGCATCGTAGTACCGGGTGTTTCCGTGGCTGTCGGTTTCGGAGCGTCCGGTGGAGCGTCCGGAGGAGTCGTAATGCCGGACGGTTTCTGCCTTGACGGGCGCGAAGAGGAGGCAGAGGAGCAGTGCAATGAGGATTCTCTGGATCATGGTTTCGTTCCCTTGGGACGTTCGGTCAAGTTTCCAGTGTGGCGGCGTTTCCGGGGCGGAGTGCGTATTGTGGGATGCGGTTTTCAGGGGATGGCCTGGTCGAGAATGTCCAGGGCCTCGCGGATCTCGGCATCCGTGACCTTGAGGCTGGGAAGCAACCGCAGGACGCCCTTTCCGGCGGTGAGTGCCAGCAGGCCCTTCTCCCGGCAGGCGGCGACCACGTCGGGGAGCGCGTCGTCCAGCTGGACGCCCAGAAGAAGTCCCATGCCGCGGACATCCTTGATGGCGGGATGCCTTGCGCGGAGATCCTCCAGGCCGGCGCGGAGGGCCTTTCCCTGGCGCTGGACATTCTCCAGGACGCCCTCGGACTCGAAGGCCTCCATGACGGCCAGGCCGGCTGCGGTGGAGAGGGGATTTCCCCCGAAGGTGGAGCCGTGGGTGAGTCCCGGCTTGTGGAGGGCGGCCAGCTCCTGGGAGAGTTGGAAGCACGCCAGGGGGATTCCGTTGCCCAGGGCTTTCGCCGTGGAGAAGGCGTCGGGGCGGATGCCGTACTGCTGGAAGCAAAAGAGGCTCCCCGTGCGTCCCATGCCGGTCTGGACCTCGTCCAATAGCAGGAGCAGTCCCTTTTCGTCGCAAAGTGCGCGCAGTCCCCGAAGGAATTCGGGAGTGGCGGGGAAGACTCCTCCCTCGGCCTGTACGGGCTCCAGGAAGATGGCGCAGGTCTTGTCGGAGACGGCGCCTTTCACGGCGTCCAGGTCGTTGTAGGGGACGGTGGTGAATCCTGGCATGTCGGGGGCCATCCCATCACGGAAGACGGGCTGTCCGGTGGCGGCGAGTGTGGCCAGGGTGCGTCCGTGGAAAGAGGTGTGGAAGACGATGATTTCTTTTTTCCCGCCGTGGGTGTTTCCCCAGAGGCGGGCAGTCTTGAGCATGCCTTCGTTGGCCTCGGCGCCGGAGTTGGCGAAGAAGACCTTCCCCTGGATGCCGCCGTCGGAGAGCTTCTTGGCCAGGCGGGGGGCGTTGGCGTTGCAGAAAACATTGGAGCAGTGCATCAGGGTCGAGGCCTGGCGTGCGATGGCCCGGGAGACCCCTGGATGGCAGTGCCCCAGGCTGCAGACGCTGATGCCGGTGGTGAAGTCCAGGTAAACCTTCCCTTCCAGGTCCCAAAGGCGGGATCCCTCGCCGCGCACCATGACGGGGGAGGAGAAGTTGTAGGTGGGGACCATGTAGTCGCGGTAGAGTCCGCGGATTTCTTCGAGGGAGGGGAGTTGTTCCATGGGAACGGTTGTGCTTGCGATGGATGCGTGCGTGCGCGGACGGGATGCGCGTACGCGGAAGGCGTATTCTGGCTGCTTCCAGTGGCGGGGCGCTCCGACGGGGGTCAGGGGCGCAGGTTTTCCCGGTCGAAGAAGTTGCAGGCCATGCCGGCGTCCACCACCAGGGTCTGTGCGTTGATGCCGCTGGAACGCGGGCTTAGGAGGAAGACGGCGGTGTCTGCGGCCTCCTGGGTCTCCAGGGCGCGGTGCCGGAGGGTGGACTTCTCGGCAAAGAGGTATGCGTCAACATATCCGGGGATTCCGGCGGAGGCGCTGGTCTTCAGGGGGCCGGCGCCCACCGCGTTGACGCGGATGCCGGGGGAGACCGTGGAGGTGAGGGACTTCGCCAGGAAGACAACCGTCGAGTCCAGGGCCGCTTTCACGGGCCCCATGTAGCCGTAGCTTTCCGCCGCCATGCGGGTGGAGGAGATGGACATGGTGACCACCGAGGCGTTTGGCGACAGGAGATTCTCCAGGGACTGGCAGAGCTTCACCAGGGAGAAGCAGCTGATGTCCATGGCCTGCAGGAAGTCTTCTTTCGCGATGCGGTGGAAGGGCTGGATGCCCTTGGAGTAGTCGGCATACGCCACGCAGTGGAGGATGCCGTCCAGGCGTGGCGTCTGGGATTGGACCCAGCGTGCCAAGCCTTCCAATTCGGCGTTGTTTTCCAGATTGCAGGGGAAGGCGGGGGCGTCGGCGCCCACCAGGGGGCGGTTCTTTTCCAGCAACGCCGTGTCGCGGAAGAGGTACAGGACGCGGGCGCCGGCTTCCGTAAGGCGGCGGGCGGCGTGCCAGGCGATGCTTCGGCGGTTGGCCACGCCGGCCACCAGGATGCTCTTCCCCTGCAGGTCCAGAAAATCCATGCCCTAGATCCTGTGGGGATTCTGGACCATCTCCAGAGCCACCCGGATTTGGTTGGAGACCTCGGTGACTCCGGGGACCGCCTTGGCGGCTTCGGCCGCCTGCATGGCGGCTGCCGGGGTGGTGGTTGCCCCCAGGAGGGTGACGCGTCCGGAGGAGTCTGCCTGGACGTCCAGGAATGCCAGGGAGAGCCGCTGTTCCACCAGGAGCGCGGCGGCCACCTTCTGGGCCAGCAGGCGGTCTTTGACCAGCTGGGTGGCGGCGGTCTCTTGGGCCGGGGTGACGCGTTCGGCCAGCTGGAATTTCACGAGGTCGATGAGCTGCCCGGTCTTGATGCTGGCGGTGTTGATGGTCAGGTCGTAGAGGGAGGTGTCGGCCCACTCCTCGTTGAAATGGAAGTGGCAGAATCCCGCGCGGTCGGCGTCGCACTTGTGGAGGACGCGGTTGGCGGTCTCGCGGTCGTATCCGAATTCCTCCTGGAGGTTCTTGAGACGGTGTTCCTCGGGGGCCACCAGGCGGAGCCGGAGGCAATTCGGCAGGTCTCCCAGCAGCAGGTGTGAGCAGCGTCCCAGGATGATGACATTTCCCTGGGAGGCGGCCTGGAGGAGGACGGTCTTGAGGTAGAGAAGGTAGATGTCCTGGTCGGTGGAGAAGGAGGAGAAGAATCCGGGCTTCCGCTCGTCATAGCGCTGGAAGATCTTGGACTTCATTCCGGCGTCCAGGAGGCGCTTCTCCAGCTCCTCCTTCCCCAGGATGGTGGCATTCAGCTCTTTTGCGAGTTGCTCGGCTGCTGCCGTGGTCCAGGCGCCGTGTTCGCGTGCGATGGTCAGAATGGACATGTTGGGCCTCCTTTGGGTGACGGGTGGATTGGTCCGGTGGGGAGGGATCCCCCCCGGGGCTTCTGAAAAACGCGGAGGAAAGAGGATTTCGCCTTGTACCTTACTTTACGGAGACTACCGGAGTTTTTCCAGTGTAAATTGGAGGGTTCTTTCAGCGGGCCACCACTCTTCGCCCTTTGGGGTGAGGAATCCGCAGTGTCCGCCGTCGTGGGGGATTTCCAGGTAGAGGAACTGGCTGTCGCGGGCGGCCCGTTTCGGGTAGCACCTGGGAGTGAGGAGCGGGTCGTTCCTGGGGTTGAGAAGGAGGGTGGGGCGGTCGATTTGGGAGAGATACGGGATTGCGCTGGAGGTGTTGTAGTAGTCCTCGGCGTCCTTGAACCCCTGTGTGGGGGCGGTAAAGGCGTTGTCGAATTCCCGGAAGGAGCGTGCCTTCATGGTGTTTGTGAAGTCGAAGCCGGGATAGAGATTCGCCACGGAGAGAATCCGTTGCTTCATCTTCTTGAGGAAGTGCTGTTCGTAGATCCCGAAGAGTGCTTTGTGCGTGGCGTCGATGGAGGCGGAGCTGTCAATGGGGGCGCAGACGGCGACGCCGCCCTTGACCTCGGGTGGGAGGATTTCGTGTTCGCGGCCCAGGTAGAGCATGACCAGGTTCCCGCCCATGGAGAAGCCGGAGAGGTAGATCCTTTTGTAGCCCTTTGCAATGGCGTGGAGTACCACGCGGTGCAGGTCGTCGGTGGAGTTGTTGCAGGTGATGTGGCAGGTCTGGTTCTCCACCTGACCAGTGCCGCGGTAGTTCCAGGCCAGGCAGGGGATTCCCTTCTGGCGGAAGGCGTGGACCATGCTGAGGCAGTAGTGCCGGTGGGTGCTTCCGCAGAGTCCGTGGCAGATGATCAGCAACTGGTCAGATGGCGTCTCGACAGGCGCCCAGTCGAGGTAGAGGAAATCCCCGTCGTTGAGAAGGAACTTCTCCCGCCGGTAGTTGGCTTCGGGGGCTTTGGAGAAGAAGCTTGGGTAGATGGTCTGGAAGTGCCGTCCCAGATGGACGGGTGTGCGGTATGAGCAGTGTTCAAGGAGAGGCATGGGCGGGGCGCCGTTGGATGCGCGCCGGGGGGGGGCGGCCGGCGTTTTGGCGCAGGAGTGTGTGGGTCTTGCCACGAGCGGGTGTGGGTTGCCGTGGCGTGCGTGGCGTGGCGCTATTTTGCCAGAAGGAGGGTGGTGGCGTCGGGATGGAGGAGCCTGCGGTAGGCTTCCTGGTACTGCGGATAGAGCCTCAGCGGGGTGACTCCGGGCGCCAGTTGGCATTCGTAGGTGAAGGTGAGTTTTCGGGGCGAGCCTTCAGCGGGGTCGCGGCCCTCGCTTTGCCAGAGGATGCTGCCGGTGCCGTCGGGGGCCTTCCAGGAGAAACGCGCCGGCTTCAGAATCACCTTGCGGTATTGCGCGGGGAGCTCCACGTCAAGGACGATGGTGCTTTGCTGGAAGCGCGGACGGTAGAGCGGATGGAATTCGCGGGGATCCCGGGCGGCGGCCAGGGGGGAGGCCAGGTTGACGGGCAGCCGCAGATAGCAGAAGTCGTCTTCCATGACGGCGCATTTGGCCAGCTTCACGGTGTAGGAGAGGGTCCCCGGGTAGTGCTGGAAGTCGGTGTCCAGGTCGGGTGTGACGGGAGTGGCGTCCTGCGCGATGTCGTTGACCAGCTGGACGTAGTGGCGCCGGCGTTCCTCGGGGGTGAGCCACTGGTAGTATCTCTTCTGAGTGCCGAAGCGGCTTCCTTGGATGGTCTCTTCCACGGAGAGGGTTGCGGAGCCGTCGTCTGCCACCTTCAGGGTCCAGTGGCAACGGGAGAGGTCCCGGCAGTCCTGTGGAAGGCTCATGGTGCGGAGGCCTCCGCCATCCAGAGGCAGGAGGATTCCGTGGTCATGGCGGCTGGTTCCGAACTGGGAATATTGGCTCTGGTCGTTGAACCAGATCTCCTGCTTGTCGAGGGTGACGGAAACCAGCCACTGGGAGAAGAGCGCGGCTTTTGGAAATTCCCGGTAGAAGAGCTGGAGCTCCTTGTACTGCGGGGTGTCGCTGGCCAGGTAGAGCCGTGGCGTGAATCCGGCGGCCTTCAGGAGCGCCTGGTAGAGAATGGCGCGGTCGGCGCTGTTGCCGTACCCATCGCGTGCGGTGATTTCGGGGGCGGAGAGGCATGACAGGGGTAGGGCGTAGTGCGCGGGGCCGCTTTGCCGGATGTTCTTCTCCATCCAGAGGCGGATCTCCACCAGGCGGTCTTCGGGAGGGAGCTCCAGGAGGGGCGCCACCATGTTGCGGATGGCCTCGCCGCCATCACCCAGGGCCTCCACCATGCGGGAGAGGGACTTCGCGTAGTCGCCCCAGTCGCCAGCGTCCGCCACCACCGTGGGCAGGTAGGCGTATTCAGGGGGACGGGAACTCTCCTGGTGGATGGCTGGAAGATTCTGTGCCACCAGGCGATAGCGGATCATGCCGCCGGGCATGGAGTATTTCCGCTGGTCCACTTTCACGGCCTCCTTGGTGTCCTGTGGGAGGTCAAGCCACCCGTTGGGGAGGAACCTGGGCTTTGCGGCGAGCTCCTTGGGCGCCAGGATGTCCAGGCTCCACAAGCGGACGGGGTCTTTCCCGCGGAGGGTCTCGGCATAGTGGAAGAAGGGACGGTTCTTCAGGGTGCGGCGGATCTGCACCTCCACTTCGCTCCCGACTTCCACTCCGGGCAGGCTCACCACCAGGATCTTTCCGGCAGGATAGCGGGATGCGGAGGCCGCCCAGGGGGCGTCCATGAGATTCTGGTTTTCCTTCGGGGCGTCCTGTGGCTTGCCGCCGGTGGTCACGCGGGCCATGAGGACCTCGATCTCCTCCCAGGCGGGATTGAAGGGGATGGAAATGTCGGCGGATTGGATGCCGGCGTAGGTGAGGACCTTGTATTTCGTGGCGGTCTCCACAGTCCAGCTGGAGGGGGAGAGCAGCTGCACAACGGTCTTTCTCTCCAGCACGTCCAGGTCTGCCTGCTCCTTGTTTTCGGCGGAGGTTGTTGCGGCCACGGGGGCGGTCTCCTGGAAGCGGAGGATCGCCATCTTGCGGTCCTCCGCGTCACGGACCGCCAGTGCGCACTTCATGCGGTCGTATTGCCTGGGGGAGAATCGGACGGCCTTGTTGGCATAAAGGCCCTGGTAGTGGAGGCGTCCGGGAAGGGTGTCAAGGGTGCGTTTGAGGCAGAAGGAGTCGTCGTCCAGGTCGGTGTATTGGGGTGCGGAGAGGATTTCGACGCCTTCGGGGAGGTCTACGAGGATTTCTTCGGAGACAGAGGCGGCGCAGGAGGTTTCCAGGGGGAAGCGCCGTTTGTCCAGGGTGGCCAGGCGGAAGGGCAGAAGATTGAGGCCGATGACCTTTGAGAAGCGGGGCATGGCCAGCATGGCGGTGGCGCCGGGGGCCAGGTCTGGCGCGCCGTCTTTCGCGGAGCGTCCGGCAATGAGTGCCTGGGGGGCCTTGCAGGAGAGCCGGGCCTCCAGGACACGGGAGAGGTCCATGAGGTCTTCGGGGAGGATTTCCAAGGATTCCAGGGTGGCGCCCGGAAGGACCTTTGAGATCTGCGTCTGGAAGAAGAGCCGGCGTTGCTCGGGGGGGCAGTCCAGGAAGAAGTTCCGGTAGGCCTGGTCGGCCAGGCCATGGAAGAGGAATTTTGCGCGGACAGACAGATCGCCTTCCGGGGAGAGCTTCGCCACGGTCTGGATGGCGGTCTGGTTCTGCTCGCAGGGGGTGACGGCGGCACGGCGGAGGGGGTCGCCTTCGGGGGTGGCCACCAGGTAGCTGGTGTCGGAGAGGTATGCGGGGAAGGGGTCTTTGGCGTTGGCTGCGGTGGGGTCCAGGAGGGTCCATGTGTCGTCGCCGGGGAGTTTCACGGCGGTGATGGCGTGGTTGAAGAAGGGCTGCGGGACTTCTTCGTCCTTGGGATATCCCACGTGGATGAGGGCGGGGTGGGATTCGAAGCCGGCCACTTGCAGCATGGAGGCCAGCAGTGCGGCCATGTCGCGGCAGACCCCGGCGCGCTGGGCGTAGGTGAAGGTGACATCGTGGGGCTCGTATCCGGGAGCGCTGTCCTCCAGGGTAAGGCCCATGTAGCGGACCTTCTGGGAAACGAAGTTGTAGAGTGCCAGGACTTTCTCCTTCGGGTCCTCAATCCCCCGCAGAAGCGTCTTTACGCCGTCCCGGATGTCCTGGTCGGGGACCAGGTGGGGCTGGGAGAGGGCGTCATACCAGCGGGAGACCTGCGCCCAGGATTCGAAGGTGCTCATGAGGATCCGCTGGCGGCCGGCGATTCCGGAGGGCATTCCGGGCTCGGGGAAATACTGCGGGACGGGCTCGGCGGTCTCCCATGTGTAGAGGATGCCGCCGGTGTGCTCGGTCTGGTGGAAGAGGGGAGGTTTCCCCTGGACGTCTTTCACCGCCATGGATTTCAGGGGCAGGGAGGCCGGGGCCTGCACTTGCACGCGGCTGTGGAGCAGGGGCTGGTCCTGCTCCAGCAGGAAACTCTGGCTGAAGGAGCCGGGCACCCGGGGCTTCAGGATTTCGTCCACATAGACCGCGCGCAGGACATCGCCGGGCCGCAGGCCGGCCACGGTGACCTTGATGACACGGTGGTCAGGGTCATAGATATTGCTGCCCATTTGACTGCTCTCGGTCATCTCCTGGGTGCAGGCCGCCAGGTCCAGGGGGATTGTTTCGTCGCCCCGGAGGATTTGGACCAGGGAGATCTTCGCACGGCTGTATTTGGCGTCGTAGTAGCTTTGGAGCTCGCGGCTGGATTCCACGCCGGCCAGGGTCATGATCTTCCTGGCGTTGTCGCAGACCTGGACGTAGGAACCATCGGGTTGATATTCCAGGCGGGCCTCCTCGTCGAGGAGAATGGTGTCCGCGTCGGGATACTTTTGGCTCGTGGCGGCGGCGGCGGCCTTCCGGATGGTGGTCTCGTCCAAAAATCCGAGGTCGGAATCCGTCCAGGTGAGCGCCTGCAGCAGAAGCGCGGGGAGGAGCGTTGCGAGGAGGAGGAGCAGTCTCATTTTGGCAAGCGGGAGGTGTGGTGTGGGGGCTCAGTGCCGGGCGAGCCGCGCGAGGGCGATCAATCCCCCGGCCTGGTAGAGGAGATTCGGCAGCCAGATGAGGTATTCCGGGTGGAGCTCCGGGTGTTTGACGAGGCTGTCGCAAAGGAGGATGACGCCGTAGTAGACGAGCGCCAGGACGAGGCAGATGACCAATCCGCTGGCGGCCTCGCTGCGGCGGTTCCGGATGCCGAAGGGGATTCCCATCAGGAGGAATGCCAGGGGGGAGAAGGCCAGGGCCAGGCGGTAGTGAAAGTCATACCAGTATTTGGAGACATCTTCGCCCTGGGAACGCTGCCAGATCATGTCGGCCAGCAACATTTTCATGGGCATCATCTTGATTTTGCGGCTCAGGGTCTTGCGGTCCTGGAGGGTGCCGTATTCCAGCCGGAGGGTGAGGGTCTCGCCGGTGAGAAAATCCGGTGTCTGCCGGGTGGCGCCGCGCTGCTTTTCCAGAGTCTCCTGGGATACGGCGCGTTTGGCGATGGAGAAGTGGTAGAGGGTCAGGTGGAGGGCGCGCTCTTCCGGATCGGCCTGGATGCGGCAGGCCCGCGCGGTGATCTCCTGGAGGGCGTCGCCCTTCTTGTCTAGCTGGTAGATGTGCACATCCTGCAGGAGGCCGCTTTCGGGATCCCGGGAGCCCACGCGGATGGAGGTCTGCCCGGATAGGTTCGTGATGGCGCCCGGCTCCAATAACGCCAGCGGACTGGTGGTGACCGCCTGCCACCGGATGCGCTCGCCATCATAACGCAGGCGCGGCGCAACATCCATGGCCAGCCACACCCCCGCCCCACACAGAACCAGCGAGAGCACCAGCGCAGGGGCAGTGATCTGCCAGAGCCCAACCCCCGACGCCTTCAAGGCGACAATCTCGCTGTCGGCACTCATGCGGCTGAAGACCAATACGGTGGACACCAGCACGGAGAAGGGCAGCGCATAGCGCAGGACATCCGGCAGATAGCAAAGGAAGATCCGCCCTAGCACCGCCGGCGAAACACCCCCCGCCAGCATGGCAAAGAGACGGAAGAGGTGCACCGACATCATGACAAAGGTCAGGATGCCGAGTGCCAGCAAGAGCGTCCCCAGCAGATTCTTGGCGATGTAAAGGTTGAAGATGCGCATGGTCGGCGCAATCGCGTCTTCCGGCGGGGCCGGAAAGGGACGTGATTTGGAATGGGACGTGGAATCCGGGGAGTGTCGATGCGCGCGCCCTGCGGGGAATATTTTTTTTGAGGGCGCGCGCGTTTTGGGGGTTAGAAGGAGTAGTCGATGGAGAAATGGAAGCGTCCGCTTCTGCCGTCGAGGTGGTCCCCCCTGGTGATGATGGGGAATCCATAGTCGAAGCGGATGGGGACTTGCCGGAACTGTACGCCCAGTCCCAGGGAGGCATTGAGGTCTCCCAGGTCGGCATCGAAGTCGTTCCACCAGACATTGCCCACGTCGCAGAAGACCTTGAAGAACATGAAGTCCTTGACGGGCTTGATGAGTTCCGCGGTGCCCACCAGCATGGTGGAGCCGCCGATGGAGTTTTCGTTGCGGTTGACGGGGCTCACGTCGTGGCGCTTGAAGCCACGGAGGGTGCCGTATCCGCCGGCGAAGTAGCGGTCGAAGATTTTGATGTCATCGCCGCCGATGTGCGCTGCGGTGTGGGCGTCGGCGGAGAGCCGGAGGAAGACGTCTTTGTAGACGGGGAGGTATCCTTCGGCGCCGGCGTGGAGTTTGACGTAGTCGGCGTAGGAACCCAGGGCGCGGGTGATGTATTCCGCGTCGAGGGAGTATCTGGTTCCGCGGTTGGGGAAGATGTAGTGGTTTCGGGTGTCGCGGGAGAGGGAGAGGATGAGGCGGTTGGCGAAGTCTCCGCCCTCGTCGCGGCGCATGGAGTAGTTGTGGCCCTTGGGGAACCTCACGTCGTCGGGGTAGTTGCCGTCGTTTTCATCGAACTCCTCCTCGTCGTCGAGATTGGAGATCCGGATGTGTTCGACGCGGAGTCCCAGGGAGACGCGCCAGTATTCGGTGTGGTCGGGGAAGAAGGGTACTTGGAAGGAGACGGGGAGTCCCAGGGTGATGGCGTATCCGATGTGCCGCTCGTCGTAGTTGTCTTCGTAGCGGGTGTGGAGAAAGAGCTCGTTGGTGAGGCTGAAGGGGCCGTCGAAGAGGGAGGGCTCAGTGAGGGAGAGGGAGAAGTTCTGGGTGTCGGAGCCAATGGCCAGGTAGGCGCGCATGCGTTGTCCGTCCCCTTTGGGCTTTTCCAGTCCCAGGAGCTTGTCCAGGCTGAAGTTCGCCTCGGAGAGCTCCAGGAATCCCAGGACGGAGTCTTCGCTGGAGAAGGCGGCGCCCACGGAGACGGAGCCCGTGGGCTTCTCCTTCACCTCGATGGAGAGGTCGCGGCGGGCGGGGTTGGCGGTGGTCTTGGGAAGGATTTCAATGCTCTCGAAGTATCCCAGGTTCTCCAGGCGGTTCTTGGTCTGGCGGATCTTTCGGCTGTCGGCCAGGTCGTCCTCAAAGATGGCCAGCTCGCGGCGGATGACGTGGTCGCGGGTGTAGGTGTTTCCGGAGATGGTGATGTCGCCGATGCGGCAGGACTCGCCTTCGCGGATGTGGTAGTCCACGTCGACCGTGTGGGTCCCGGGGTTCTTCCTCAGCTGGGGGATGAAGCGCAGATCCAGGTATCCGCGCCCCTCGTAGAGTCCTTTCATGGCCTCCAGGTCGGCGTCTGCCTGGGTGGAGGAATAGGGCTGTCCGGGCTGCATCTTGGTCTGTTCCAGCAGCTTTTCGGCGGTGAAGAGGGTCTGCCCCTCAAAGGTGCGTTCGCCCAGGGCGTAGGGCTGGCCCTCCTGGATGTGATAGACCAGGCGTACCCACTTGCCGTCGTCCAGAGGTTGCTGCTCCACGGAGGTCACCTGGGCGTCGAGGTATCCCTTGGTGGCATAGAGGGACAGGATCTTGTCGATGTCCAGATTCTGGAGGGCCGGGTTGTAGTAGTTTCCCATGCGGAAGATGTAGCGCCACCACTGGCGCTTGGTAAGCACCTGGTCCCGCAGCTCGCCTTGGGTGAAGGCGGTGTTGCCTTCGAAGAAGACCCCCTTGAGCTTCTGGCGGGCGGCGCCCTCCGCGATCTGGAAGACCACGCGGGCGGCACCGGGGGTTGCGGGGTCGTTCTCCAGGCGCGTGGTCACCTCCACGCCATGGTAGCCGGCCTTCTCGTATTTGTCCAGGATGCGCTTGCGGTCCGCAGCCAGGCTCACTTCGTCCACCAGTTCGCCGAGCTTGGTGGTGCACTTCTTGGACAGGGCCTTGGCGCGGAAGGCGGTGGCGCCCTCAATGTCGATGGCGGAGACACGCTGGCGGAAGGTGAGCAGATAGGTGACCTGCACGAAGCCGTCTTCACGCTCTCCCACCTTTGTCTGGACATCATCCACGCCGCGGACCTTCAGCAACGCGCTCACATCCTGGGAGAGGCGCGGCAGCGAGAGGTCCTCGCCCACCTTCGTGCCGATTGTGGCGTACACAACCTGCTCCAGGGCCTCCTGGTTCGAAGCGCCCGTCAGGTCCACGACCTCAATGCGGGTGACCATCTCGGCCGAGAGTGCAAACGCCGACGCCATCACGACGGACAACAGGGAGAAAAGCAGCTTTTTCATGGGCAACTGGAAAGGGGGGAGGCTTCAAATCCTCCCGTTTGCGTTGGATGACAGATGATTATGGCAAAAATTCTAATTCCGGCGGGAAGCAACGCATCCACAGGGGAAATCCGTGTGTACTTTACCTTGGATTCCCTGTCTTGCCCGCCTGCGCGCGCGGAGGCCCGTCGCGGCATTTGGTGGTCGGCCAATGACACAAAAAAGCCGTGCCATGTGCGGCACGGCTTGCGTGGAGAACACTTGGGTTGTTGGGCAGGGCGCCGCAGGCGCCGAACAAAGAACTGCCCGCCAACCGCTCCCTGGAACTCTCATGGATGGTCCGGAGGATCCGTCCGTGAAAACTCCGCCTCCTTGAGGTGCAGTGCGGAGATTTCCTCCATGAGATCGGAGACCTGGTCCTTGAGGGCGGCGCCGGCCTCCCCGAGCATTTCCCGCGGGGGCATGGCTCGGAGCTTCTCGCGGAGGGCGAGGAGGCTCTTTTCTTTTTCCTCCAGGAGCGCCCGGATTTTTCCGAGCTCGTCGGCGATCTGTACGGGGGTGAATCCCCGCAGGCACTCCCGGATCTTCTGACGCTCCTGCTGTTCCTGCGTGCCCTGCCGGGCAGTGTCCATCATGTTGGCGAGGCTGTTCAGGAAGTCTTCCATTGGATCCGGAGGATGCTTTGGGGGTGTGTTCTTGTCTGGGGGGTTACTTCACCAGGTGGAAGGCCTTCACCAGATCCTGGATCTGCTTTGCGGTGATGGGCTTCATGCCGCCGAGCCCCTTGCAGGAGATGGTGGCCTTGGCGGAGTATTCGGCGACCTCCAGGCGGTCGAAGGCCTGGATGAGGGTGGAGCCGGTGGTGACCAGGCAGTCGTTCTCGATGATGATGACGGGGTACCTCGGGGAGAGGGTCTTGATGACCTGGTCGGTGTTGCGGAAGTGTTCGCCGAAGGGGAAGGAAGGCACCTCGCGCAGCAGGATGTAGCTCTCGGGAATCACGCGGGGGTCGAACTTCGCCTCGGTGACGGCGTAGGACATGACGCAGGGCGGGTTGGCCAGGATCACGCTGTTGAGCTCTGGCTGCGCGTCGAAGATCCGCTTGATGAACCAAGTGGCGCGGGAGACCTGCTTGCCGGCTTCGCGGCGGTGTCCGTTGACCAGCACCAGGTCCTCGGGCATGGTGCTTCCGCGGTCCATTCCGCGCTGGGTCACCAGGAAGGTGTCTTTGTCAATACGGCAGGCGAAGGTGCCCTCGGTGCTGGTGAAGAGCTGCTGGCGGTAGGCGCGCTGGATGAGCTGCGCCATCTGGTAGCGCATCTCCATCTCCTGGCTGGTGCGGCTGGTGGGCACGAACTCCTCGAAGTCCTGGTTGCGGTCGATGGCGTGGAACTCCAGATCGGTCTCGGTGAGATACCGGGGGGTCCCGACCTGGAGGGCGCCGGCGATGAGGCGGGCGCAGAAGTCCAGGGTTTCGAAGCGCTGGAAAGCCTGGAGGAGGCTGCTTCCGGCGCAGCATGTGCCGTGGTTCTCCAGCAGGATGGTGCTGTGTCCGGCGGCGAAGGCGTTGGAGACGCTGACGCCCAGGGCCTCGCTGCCGGGGACTTCGTAGGGGGCGTATCCCACAGTGCCGCAGATGCTCTTGGCGTTGGGGAAGACGGTGGTGTTGGGGATCTGTCCGGCCACGGAGAAGCTCACCAGTGTTGGGGGATGGGCATGGACGATGGCGCGTACATCAGGGCGCAGCTTGTAGATGTCCTTGTGGAAGGGAAACTCGCTGGAGGGCTTGTGGGGGCCGATCATGGAGCCGTCGGGCTTGACGCACATGACATCCTCGCGGCGGAGGCTGCCCTTGTCAATTCCGGCAGGGCTGATCCAGATGTTTCCCTCGGAATCCAGGATGGAGAGGTTTCCGCCACTGGTGGTGGTCAGACCGTAGCGATAGATGCGGCCCATCATCTCCACGATTTGATCGCGGGGATGCTCGAAGTTCATGGTCTTCATGGTGCTTTTCTTGGGGTGGGACAAACCCGGCGGGACGCCTCGGGAGCGTCTGCCGGGGTTATTGGAGGCAAAACAGAAACAAATGGACAGGGTGTACGGGGCGGGGGCTGCGCCTATCTTGCGCGCAGCGCCATGCCCTTGCGGAAGGCGGCCAGGTTGAGCTCCAGATACTTCTCGGGGACGCACTCCTGAATGGCCATCTCCCATGTCTTCCGGGTAATGTGGCCCGCCATGCCGGCCAGTGCACCCACCAGGACGAGGTTGGCTGCCTTGGGGGTCCCAAGCTGCTCTGCAATGGCGGTGGCGTCCAGGTAGGTGAGATTCGGGAAGAGCGCCTGGAGGGCCTTCTCGGCATCGGGGTAGACGGCGTTGCCGCTGGAGACGGTGACTGGCACCATGCGCTGGGAGGAGACGGCGGCCATGCCGTTGGGCTTCAGATAGCGGTGGCACCGGATGGCCTCCAGGGGCTCCATGGCCAGGAGGCTGTCTGCACCGCCCAATTCGACCATGGGGCTGCGCACGCGGGAACCAAAGCGGATGGAGGCCACCACGGACCCGCCCCGCTGGGCCATTCCGTGGACCTCGTTGGTCTTCACGTCGTATCCGGAGAGGATGGCTGCGCAGGCGGTGATTTCGCTGGCCAGAAGGATCCCCTGGCCTCCCACGCCGCAGAGAAGAACGCTGAAAGTCTGGTCGAACATGGTGGGTTACTCCTGCTTTGCCGCGTTCTGCCGGATGGCGCCGAAGTGGCAGACCTCCTGGCACGCGCCGCACCCGGCGCAGGTAAGGTGGTTGATGGTGATTGTGCCGTCGCGCTTTTCCAGGGCGGGACATCCCAGTTTCAGGCAGCTTCCGCACTTCTTGCATTTTTCGGGATCGATGGTGAAGGCGGGGCCCAGGGGTTTGCGGGTGCGCAGCGGGCAGGGTGCCCGGGAGATGACCAGGGAAGGCTCGGTGGCCTCCAGCTCCTCCTTGAGGACCTGGATGGTCTCCTGGAGGTGGTAGGGGTTCACCGTGCGGATGCGCTGGATGCCGCAGGCCTTTCCGAAGTCGGCGATGGAGGCCTCGCGGGTGGCCTCCCCCATGAGGGTGCGGCCGGTGCCAGGGTGGTCCTGGTGTCCGGTCATGGCGGTGGTGCGGTTGTCTACCACCACAACCAGGGAGGTTCCCTTGTTGTAGACCATGTCCAGCAGACCGGTGATGCCGCTGTGGAAGAAGGTGGAATCCCCTACCACGCCAACCACCTTCTTCTTCTGGCCGGATTTCTCCAGGCCGTGCGCCATGGAGATCCCTCCGCCCATGCAGAGGATCACGTCGGTGCGGGAAAGGGGCGGGAAGACCGCCAGGGAGTAGCAGCCGATGTCGCCGGTGACAATGACGTCGTACTTGGTGAGGGCGTAGAAGAGTCCGCGGTGGGGGCATCCCGGGCAGAAGACGGGTGGGCGGGCCGGCAGCGTCTCCAGGGGATATCGTGCGGCCAGGGGGGTGTAGGGCGTGCCGTCGATGCGCGCGCGGACTTCGCGGAGGGCCTCCACGGAGAGCTCGCCGCAGACGGGGACCACGTCGTGGCCATGGCAGGAAACGCCCAAGGCCTTCACGTGCTCTTCCAGGAAGTCGTCAAGCTCCTCCACAACCAGCACTTCGCCGACCTTGGAGGCGAAGGACTTGATGAGGTTGTCGGGGAAGGGGTATGCGAAGCCGAGCTTCAGGACCCAGGCGTCGGGGAAGACCTCCCGGACATATTGGTAGGCGATGCCGCTGCAGATGATTCCCAGGGAGGAGGCGCCCTCCTCGATGCGGTTCAGGGGGGAGGAAACTGCCACGGAGGAGAGGACCTCCACCTTCTCCTGGAGCTTCTTGCGCATGCCGCGGCCCCAGACGGGAAGCGGGCAGTGCCGGGAGGGATCCTGGATGAATTCGTGGGGCACGGGGCCCTCGGTGCGGGGCCCCTCCTCCACCTTGCTGCGGGAGTGGCTCACACGGGTGGTGGTGCGCAGGATCACCGGCAGGCGGAAACGCTCGGAAAGCTCGAAGGCCTCCTTCATGAAATCCTTGGCCTCCTGGGAGTCTGATGGCTCCAGCACCGGGAGGTGCGCCAGGCGTGCATACTGGCGGGTGTCCTGTTCGGTCTGGGAGGAGTGCATGCCCGGATCGTCCGCCACGACTACCACCATGCCGCCCTCTACGCCGATGTATGCCAGGGTCATCAGGGGGTCCGCCGCCACGTTCAGACCAACGCATTTCATCGTCACAATCACACGGCTTCCCCCCAGGCTGGCGCCGGCGGCCGCCTCCAGGGCGACCTTTTCGTTGGGAGACCATTCGCAGTAGACCCGGGGATCCGAATACTTCACCAGGTTCTCGAGAATCTCAGTGGAGGGAGTCCCCGGATAGCCGAAGGCGGCGGTACAGCCGCTCTCCCAGGCGCCGCGGGCAATGGCTTCGTTGCCGGATAATAGCAACATCTTTCTCTCCTGATAGTGGAATGGAAGGAAAATACGGTCGGAGGAATCCGTGGAATCAGTGATGGCGCCTAATATAATGCGGTCATTGAATTCTTGAATGCATGTAAAAGTAGTCAAAATGTGATTTCTTTCGACAACAACTGACATTTTCTACATTGTTTGCGACGGAGTTGTCCTGTTGTTTCCCCGGCGGCCGCGGGGGTTCCGCTGGATGTGCGGGGGAGGGTGGGGTGGGTTACATTAACGGCGTTTCTTCCCTTTCTGCGGAGGGCTTGCGTCTCAGTGCAGCCTGCCGCCTCAGCCACCATCCCCCCCTTCTGCAACCATGTCCGAGAATTTCTTCCTAGACAATCCGGATCTCCAGTTCCACTTGAGCCACACGGATCTCTCCGAGGTCTACCGCCTCCGGGAGGAGGACTTCACCCAGTGCAGGGAATTTCCCGAGGCCCCCGCATCCCTGGAGGCAGCCCGGGAGCTTTCCCGCGCTCGTCTGGAAGAGGTCGGAGAGCTCTCCGGCCAGGTCTTCGCCCCCCGCGCCACCCAGGTGGACCGCGACAACGTGCACCTGGCCGGCGGAAAGGTGGACTACCCCCACGGCACCCAGGAGAACCTCCAGGCCATCCGCGACCATCATTTGGACGGCGTGACCCTGCCGCGGCGCTACAAGGGCCTCAACATGCCAACCACCATCTACACCATGATGACGGAGATGGTCTCCCGCGCCGACGCCTCCCTCCAGAATCTCTTCGGATTGCAGTCCATCGCCGAGACCCTGAACCACTTCGGGAGCGACGAGCAGCGCGAGCGCATGCTTCCCCGTTTCGCCACCGGCGATGTGGATGGCGCCATGGCGCTCACTGAGCCGGAGGCCGGCAGCGATCTGCAGAGCGTCACCACGAAGGCCACCCAGGATCCTGAAACCGGAAAGTGGTACCTGGACGGCAAGAAGCGCTTCATCACCAACGGCCGTGCCAAGGCGCTGCTGGTGCTGGCCCGCAGCGAGGCGGGCACCACCGACGGCCGCGGACTCTCCATGTTCCTGGTGGAGGCCTGCCCCCAGTTGAAGATCAGCGGCATCGAGGACAAGCTGGGCCTCCACGGCTCCCCCACCTGCGAACTCACCTTCGAACACGTGCCGGCCGAGCTGGTTGGCAGCCGGAAGCTGGGGCTCATCCGCTACGTCATGAGCCTCATGAACGGCGCCCGCCTGGCCATTGCATCCCAGGCCGTCGGCATTGGCGAGGCCGCCTACCGTTGCGCCCGTGACTACGCCGCCCGGCGCCATCAGTTTGGAAAGAGCATCGACCAGATTGGCGCGGTGAATGCCATGCTGGTGAAGATGCGTACCGCCGTGCTGGCGGGCCGCGCGCTTCTCTACGAAACCAGCAAGGCCGTGGACTTGCGGGATGCCCTGGACGAGAAGGTCCGCAAGGGCGGCGCCTCCGACGAGGAACGCGCCCGCGCCAAGGAATACAGCCGCCTGGCCGATGCCCTGACTCCCATGGCCAAGGCCTTCAACACCGAGATGGCGAACCGCGTTGCCTACGACGGCATCCAGGTCCACGGCGGAAAGGGATATATGCGCGACCATCTGGCTGAACGCTACTACCGCGACGCCCGCATTACCAACATCTACGAGGGCACCACGCAGCTCCAGATCGTGGCCGCCATCGCAGGCGTCAAGAAACGCACCCTGAAGGCGCGCATGGAGGAACTGTGCGCCGCGCCTTTCCAAGGGGAGGCCGCCGAACTCCGGGATCAGGTCGCCGAACTGCGCCCCCTGGTGGACCAGGCGATCGCCATCATGGACTCCCACCATGACAACACCCGCTTCTTCGACCAGATGGCCTTCAGCGTGGTGCGGATGGAGACCATCCTCTTCCTGGGACTGCTCCTGCTGGAAGAGACTCTCCACGCCCCCGGACGACTGACCCTGGCCCGGGAATTCCTGGCGGAATACCTCCCCGAATTCCAGATGCACTGGCTCACTGTCAAGGCCGAGAAGCTCCCCGATCCCGCCGTCCTCACTCTCTAGGACGACGGACCGCCCCGCGCGCACCGGCCGGAAAAAGCCTGGAAAACTCAAAAAAAGCGTGCGGGGCGCTTGCAATGCGTGGAGGCCGGCTTATCTTAAGCGCCGTGCCTTTCGAGAGAAGCACACGATGTCCGTTGCCCAATGGTGTAATGGTAGCACAACTGATTCTGGTTCAGTTTGTCTAGGTTCAAATCCTGGTTGGGCAGCCACTCCCTTTTCTGCTATATCTGTAAGTTATCTGCCCGTGCGGGCCGGCCGCTGATGAGAAACCGCCGCAACCGTTCCCGAGCGTGAATCGCCGCCCCAGCGCAAAGCTGCAGGGCGGTTTTTTGTTTTGAGGCAAAACCATGTTCGAAGGCATTAAGAATCTGTGGGTCAACGACATTGGAATTGACTTGGGGACCATGAACACTCTGGTGTGGGTGGCGGGGCAGGGCGTCGTGCTGGACGAGCCCTCCTACGTGGCCATCAACGCGGACACCAACAAGGTGCGCGCGGTGGGCTCCGAGGCCAAGCGCATGATGTCCATGACTGCCGAACGCATCAAGGTCATCCGTCCCGTGCGGGATGGCGTCATTGCCAACGCGGAGGTCTCCGACGAGATGCTTCGCAGTTTCATCCGGCGTGCATCGGGCCGCTACAAGATCATGAAGCCACGGGTGCTTGTGGCGGTGCCCTCCGGTATTACGGAGGTGGGCATCCGCACGGTGAAGGAGAGCGCTCTCGCCGCCGGCGCCCGAGCGGTGCGGCTGGTGGAGGAGCCCTTCGCCTCCGCCCTGGGTGCAGGGCTCCCCGTTGAGGAGCCTACCAGCAACATGATCGTCGATATCGGCGGCGGCACCACCGAGGTGGCCGTCATCTCCCTGGGACAGATCGTCTCCGGCCTCAGTGTGCCCAACGGCGGTGACGCCATGGACGACGCCATCATCGCTTTTATGCAGCGGGAACACCAGTTGCTCATCGGCCCCCGCACCGCCGAACAGATCAAGATCCAGATCGGCAGCGCGTATCCCCTCCCGGAGGTCCTCACCATGGAGGTCAAGGGTCTGGACATGGGACGCTCCGGCGACCGTCTCCCCCGCGCAGTGGTCATCAACTCCGACGAGGTCCGCAACGCCCTCTCCGGTCCCGTCTCCCTCATCGTCCGCGCCATCCGCAAGACCATCGACGCCTGCGGACCCGAAATCGCCAGGGGGCTCTTCGAGAACGGCCTTACCATGTCCGGCGGCGGGAGCCTCCTGCGGGGGCTCCCGGAGCTGGTCAGCGAGAACACCGGACTCTCCGCCTCTTTGAGCAAGGATCCCCTCCGCTGCGTGGTCAACGGCACCGGACTGCTTCTTCAAAACGCCCGGCAGCTCTTCGGACAGCCCCAGAACTCCCTCATTGGAAAGGGAACCCGGGAATAAGGCTGGAAAATACCGGGAAAGTCCCAGAACAACTATCCGATCCCTCGACACGCGGGGCGCCTTCCGTGGGCGCCCCGCGCAATCTGTATCCGCCCTGTCGCAATGGAGTTGCACGCAACCACACGCCACGCCATCCTTTTGCGCGCATACGCGAAGCGCGCGTCGGCGCTGGCGCTGTGCATCATGCTCTGGATGTCCATTGCGCCCTTCGCCGTCCACGCCAAGGAGGGCGAACGAGTCCTCCATGGCACGGTGGTCCGCGTCTCCGATGGCGACACTATGGATGTCCGCCTGAGGGACGGCTCGCTGGTCCGCGTGCGGCTTTATGGCGTGGACGCCCCGGAGCTCTCCCAGCCCTTCGGCGGAGAGGCACGGCGCTATGCGGCCGCTGCCGCCCTGAAGCGAAATGTGCAGGTCCACCAGAAGGACATCGATCAATACGGGCGGATGGTGGGACGGATCCTCGTGGACGGCCGGGACCTGGGGCTGGAACTCCTTCAGTCCGGCATGGTCTGGTGGTATCGGCAATACTGCGACGATCCCCTCTACGGCCAAGCCCAGGACTCCGCGCGACAGCAGCGCCGGGGCTTCTGGGGAGCTCCCGGAGAGGCTCCCTGCCCGCCCTGGGAGTACCGCCGGGCACATCCACGTCGCGCGAAAAACTCCTCCCCCGCCATCCAACCGCAGAAAGACAATCCTGGAGAGTTTCATAAATCCCGTCCCCCGAAGGGCGGAAAGAAGAAGAACCCACCCCGCACCCGGCGATAACCAAACGACGCACCATGAAAAAGTCCTTCACTTTTGCATCCCTCGCCGTCTGCCTTATCCTGACGGCCGCCACACTCTCCGCGCAACAGCCGCCCCCTCAGGAGGGACCCCGCAAGGAGATGCCCCCCCCTTGCGAAAACCGCCCCACCATGCAACAACCCGGTCTACAGGATCCGCAGCCCGCCATGCAACCCCCCGTCCGTCCGGACCAGAAGAAGGAGCCGCAGCCTGGCAGACCTGATGGAAGGCAGGGCGACTTTAGGCCCGGGAAGCCTGCCGGGCCTCCCCGTGGGCACGGGGAGCCTGACCATCGGGACCATGGTCCCATGGGGCATGAGTTGTCGGCTCCTGCGAAGCCTCTGGAGCTGCGGATTCCGAAGGCCCAGGGCGCAACCACTCCCGACGGCTGGTTTGACGATTGGAATGAGGCCCGTGCGGAGGCCCGCCGCACGGGGCGCAGCATTCTGGTGCTCTTTACCGGTTCCGACTGGTGCCACTGGTGCAAGGTCTTGAAGAAGAATGTCCTGAGCACCAAGGAATTCAAGCGCTTTGCCGAGCAGAAGCTGGTGCTCGTTTACATGGACGAGCCCTCCCGGCAGACTCTCCCCAAGCGGGTGCGCCAGACCCGCACCATGCTCAGGCAGATCCTCCAGCCCGGTGACGGCGTCCCCGCCATCGTCCTCCTTACCCCCGAAGGCAAGAAGATCGACACCATCCGGGGATACGACGAGGATCTGGTGGAACACTTGAAGCAGGTGATCCGGTAACCCCTTTCCCTCCCTTCGTTATACGGAGAAAAACGACCGGGGCGCATTATCTTTCCCCCATGACAACGCGAGGCGGCGGTCTCCAGGGCATTGGAGACCACTGCGCCAAGCACCGTGGGGGGGGGATTTAGGAATCCAGTGCTTTCTCTTTTTCTTGCTCCGCCTGCAGTCAGGCGGAAGAACCACTTTTCGGAACGGTAGCCATATTTCATGGCAGGCTCCAGAGACATCAATTTCAACCTAAAGGACGCCACGGATTGGCGGGACTTGGAGCTCCTGCGCACGGGCGGGTCCCAAAGCCTCATGGCATCCTACCTGAAGGATGTCGGGAACCATCCCTTGCTGTCTGCGGAGGAGGAGGCCCATTGGGCCAGACAGTATAGAACCTCCCGGCAGGAGATCCGGGACCTCCTGCAGCAGCATCCGCAGGTCATCATAGAACAACTCCGGATGCTGCGGGACGATCCCCAACGGAAAAATCTCACCACGCTGCTCTGTTTCACGCAGAACCCCGAGGGCACGGTGGACGAGGAGGAGGATCTGGGAGACGAGGAGTCTCTTCGCTCTCTTGACAACGAAACCCTCAACGCCATCCTTGACGATCCCAAGCAGACCGTCCTCGATGGCTCCCACGAAAAGGACGGCGACGCAACCCGCCGCATGGCGGAGATTATCGCGCCTTATCTGCGCGACAAGGGGAAGATCCACTTCAAGATGCGCTTCCTGACGGACTGCGTGCGCTTTTTTGTGCGAGGCGACTGGTTGGAGCCCGGGCTCTCTGACGAAAAAAAGCAGGAAGCCTGCAAACAGATGGCGGATGCCGCGCGGCGGGAGCAGGAGGCCATGAACGCCCTTGTCGAGGGAAATCTCCGGTTGGTCATCTCCGTGGCAAAGCACTTCCCCAGCCGGCTCCTCTCCTTCCCCGATATCATCCAGGAGGGGAATATTGGCCTCATGCGCGCCATCGAGACCTTCGACTGGGAACGCGGCCACAGGCTCTCCACCTTCGCCTGCTACCGCATCCGGCACGCGATCTCCATGGCGCTTAACGCCAAGGGGCGCCCCATTCGGATTCCCGTGAACATTCTTCATCAATTGGCGCAGATCCGGCAGGCTGAACAAGACTACATCCAGGAGGCCGGAATGGCACCCACCGACGAGAAGCTCGCGGAACTCACCGCCATCACCGTTCCACGACTGCGCGCCCTGCGCCGAATGGTGCAGCAGCCACTCTCTCTTCAGGCCATCTCCACCGAAGACCGGGATTGGAGTGAGCTCTTGCGCGCACCTTCGGATCCTAGCGAAGAACGCCGCGCCAGGGAGGGGCTCCAGGAGTCCATCGCCGTCGCCTTGAAGGAGTTGCGCCCCAATGAACGCGATATCCTGGAACGGCACTTCGGTCTCAATGGCAAGCCCGTGCAGTCATTGAATACGATCGCCGCGCATTATGGCCTCACGAGCGAGCGCATCCGGCAGATTGAGTCGGTCGCCCTCCGGCGGTTGCGGATTGTCATTCGCAAGACGGGGGGAGAACACTAGATATCATTAAAGAGCCTTTCGAGCCCGTGCATCCCGGGGGGGGGAGGGGAGGGGCCAAAGACGGCATTGGAACCGCGCGCATGTTTGTCAGCAATGTTCACGACATGGATCAACGGGATCCCAAGAAACTCTTCCTCGTCTTCTATCCCGAAGACACCCCTCTGCGACGACTGCTCAAACACCACAGCGAACAGGTGTGCCAAAAATCCCTGGAGCTATTGGAGCGTAGTCGTCTTCCCCTGGATGCCTCCCTTGTGGAAGCCGGCGCTCTTCTCCACGACATCGGTGTGGGGCAGTGCCATGCGCCTTCGATTCTCTGCCAGGGAACGGAGCACTATCTCCGGCACGGCCTCCTGGGTGCGCAGATGCTCCGGAAATACGGACGGGAGAATGGCTGCCTGACCATCATGGAACCCTTGGCGCGGATCTGCGAACGGCACACCGGCGCCGGATTGGACCGTGAGGAGATCCTCCGGCAGAACCTCCCGCTCCCCCCAAGGGACTTCCTCCCCCTCACCCCCGAGGAAAAACTGGTTTGCCTCGCCGACAAGTTCTTCTCCAAGTCCGGAAACATGGAGGAAAAGTCCCTCGACAGAATTCTCCACGGTCTCGAAAAGTTTGGTCCCAAGACCCTGGAACGCTTCCATGATATGTGCCGACTGTTCCGGGTGGAGGGGTAGAACGCCCCCTTTGGTGCGCAACAGTGGCGAGCCTGCCGGAAATCTTCCTTGGAAAGAAAGACGCGCAATGCCTGACGACGATCTTCCAGGGACGGGAAGCGCAAGCCTCCTTTTCCCCCCTACGGCCCGGCGCCTTCCGACTGGACGGCGCCCTCCTTTCTTCCCTTTATATTATCCCGTTTTCATCCACAGTCCGTCCCCGTGTTCTGTCGTTCCTTTCTCTAGGGTTGTCCTTTCATGAGCCGCACTTCCTCCGCCTCCCGGCGCATCGTCATTACTGGCGTGGGCCTGACTTCTCCCAACGCCAATTCCCTTGCGGAGTTCCGTGAGGCGTTGTTGACGGGGCGCTCTGGAATCGGGATGGTGGATATGCGGTATTTTGGGAAGGCTCCGGCGGGGCTTTGCGACTTCGACGTCCTGAAGTATCAGAAGAAGCGGGATTTGCGCACGGGCACCCGTGCTGGCTCCATTGCGATTTACTGTGCAGGCGAGTGCCTGGCGGATGGGGGGCTGGAGCTCTCTGGCGTGGACACTGGCCGTGTGGGTGTCTACCTTGGCATCACGGAGCACGGCAATGTGGAGACGGAGAACGAGATCTACGAGATCAGCCAGTATGGCTATGACACCGCCTACTGGAGCCACCACCACAATCCCCGCACCGTGGCCAACTCCCCCGCGGGCGCCGTGACTCTTCGCTTCGATATCCACGGGCCGCACTGCACCGTAGGCGCTGCTTGCGCAGCGGGAAACATGGGGCTGGTGGCCGGAGCGCAACAGCTGTTGCTGGACGAAGTGGACTACGCGCTGGCCGGGGGAGTCTCCGAATCCCCCCGCACCTTCGGCATCTTCGCCGCTTTCCACAATCAGAATGCCCTGGCAAGCCACGTGGATTCCACCATGGCATCCCGGCCCTTTGACCGGGATCGGAACGGCATCGTCATCTCCGAGGGCGGCGCGGTCTTCCTGCTGGAGCGCCTGGACCACGCATTGGCGCGTGGCGCGAAGATCTACGGCGAGTTGCTGGGATGGTGCTGCAATTCCGACGCCACCGACGCAGTGCTTCCCAACGCCGAGCGCCAGGCGGAGTGCATCCGCCACGCCCTGCGGAAAGCGGGACTCGTTCCCCGGGATGTGAACATCGTGAACACTCACGCCACAGGCACCCCCGCCGGCGATGCCAAGGAATGCGAGGCCCTGCGGAATGTCTTCGGGGAGGACTGCCCCGAAACCTACTTCAACAACACCAAGAGCTTCATCGGACACTGCATGGGTGCGGCCGCCGCCCTGGAACTGGCAGGCAATCTCCCCGCCTTCCAGGACCACGTGGTCCATCCCACCATCCATGTGGAGAACCTGGATCCCGCCTGCGCTCTCCCGAATCTGGTCCTCAACGAACCGAAGACTGTGGAGAAGGTGGATGTGATCCTCAACAACTCCTTTGGAATGATGGGCATCAACTGCGTTACCATCGTAGGGAAATACCCTTTGGAACAATAGCCCACGCCTCTCTCCGTGGCCTCAAAAGGCCATTCTCAACCGCACCTACACAAAAAGGAACACCCCTCCATGACGAGACCTGAAATCCATGACGCAATGCTGGAAATCCTAGATGAAATCAATCCCGATGTGGACTGGAAGTCCTACGGGCCCGAGGACTCCCTGCGGGGCACTCTGGAGTCCATGGATTTCCTGGACGTGGTCATGGAACTTCGCAAGCGCTACAAGGTGGTTGTCCCCGAGGCGGACTACGGCAAGTTGTCCACCCTGAAGGGCTGCGTCGACTATCTGGAGGCCCCCCTGGCCGGCAAGTAGCCGGAGGCCCTTTCCGTCATTGTTTCACAACAAGCAGGGACATAGGAGAATTCAGCGCATGGCAGAGTTGCAGAGTGTGAATTGCCCTCCGCCGCGGCACGTGATGGTGCTTGGCGGGCAGGGATGGATCGGCCTGGTGGACCAGATGGGCACGGAGAGCAGCATTGTGAATGCGGCCCGTGTCTCCTTCGGCAAGATGCGCACGGAGATGGACGACCGCGACGTGAAGTTGCTGAAGTACCTCATCGCCAACCAGCATAACACCCCCCTGGAGCACGTGGTCTTCACCTTCCTGGTCCATTGCCCGCTCTTCGTGCGCTCTCAGTGGCACCGCCATCGCACCTGGAGCTACAACGAGATCTCCCGCCGTTACACCGAGGTGGACCTGGAGTTTTACGTACCCCCCGAAATCCACGCACAGGCCGCCTCCGACCGGCAGGCTTCCGCGCCGGCTCCCGAGGACATGGACCAGCAGGCCATGCGGGCGGCCATTGACAAGGCAAACCAGGACAGCCTCCGCGCCTACGAGACGCTGCTGGCCGGCGGCGTCTGCCGCGAGCAGGCACGCGGCGTCCTCACACAGAACCTCATGACGACTTTCTGGGCCACCGTGGACCTCTCCAATCTCCTCCGTTTTGTGGATCTGCGCTCCAGCGCACACGCACAGTGGGAGATCCGCCAGTATGCCGAGGCCATCAAGACCCTCCTGCGCCCCGAACTGCCCCATGTTGCCGAGGTCATGGGCTGGAACAAGGAAACGCCTGCCTGCTGAATCAGACGACGGCGCCTTTTCATCGGTGGGGGGCGGGCGCCGGCGCGGAGGCCCTGGCCATGTATACCGTGATTCTTTGCCACGGGGACTTTCCCCGTCGGGCGCGTTCCCTGGAGGCTCTCCGGCAAGCGGAACATCTAGTCTGCTGCGATGGCGCCATGGAGGAGCTGGAGGCCTGGGGGCTTCGGCGGCCGGATGCCATCGTGGGGGATTTGGACAGCCTCCATCCCGCCCTGAAACGGCGCTATTCCGGGCTGCTTCATCCAGAGGCCGAACAGCTCACAAACGACCTCTCCAAGGCACTGCGCTTCTGCCGGAAGACCTATCCCGGAGAACGCATTCTGATCCTGGGCGCAGGCGGCCGCAGGGAGGACCACCTCCTGGGAAATCTGGCCATCCTGGCCGAACAGCCGGACGCCGAGCTCTGGACGGACTACGGGCGGTTTCTGCCTTGCCGCGGCACTTCCGAGATCGCAGCGGAGGCAGGGGACCAGCTCTCTCTCTTTTCCCTGGATCCCGCAGGGCGGCTCTCCCTGGAGGGCGTCCGCTGGCCCTTGTCGGAGGCGACCCTCTCCCGGCTTTGGGAGGGCACTCTAAATGAGGTGACGAAAAGTCCTGTGCGACTCCAGTGCCCCGAGAAGGGCGAAACTCTTGTCTATCTTCCCTGGCGGGAACTCTCCCGGAAGGACTACTGCCTGCCGCCTCAATGGCTCCCCTGGAACCACGTCCACTTCTGCGGAATTGGCGGCGTGGGAGTCTCGGGATTGGCGCATCTCCTTCTGGACGCGGGTGCTGCCGTCTCCGGCAGTGACGCCGTGGAATCCACCTACACAACCGCCTTGCGGGAACGCGGTGCCCAAATCATCATTGGACGGGATGGCGCGGGAGATGCCCTTCCGCCGGAGACCGACCTGTTGGTCTATTCCGCCGCCATTCCCGAGGACCACCCCGAACGCCGTTGCGCCCGCACACGCGGCATCCCGCAGTGCCGGCGCGGCGAGTTCCTGGCGCGCCTGGCCCCCCGCTTCCGGCATGTGATCGCGGTCTCCGGCTCCCACGGAAAGACCTCCACCAGCGCCATGATTGCATACGTGCTTTGGGAGGCGGGCATGAATCCCGGATTCCTCATAGGCGGCACGCCCGTGGGCTGGGAGCGGAATGCCCGTTGGGGAAACGGAAATTACTTCGTCGCCGAGGTGGATGAGTCGGACCGCTCCCAGGAGATGATGCTCCCCCAGCAGACGATCATCCTCAATGTGGACGGCGACCATAGCTGGTCCGTGGGCGGCGAATCTGCGTTGGAGACATGCTTCCGGACGCTGGCGAGCCACTCCCAGCAGACGATCTCCTGGAATACGCCACGGCTCGCCAGGCTTCTTTCAGGACTGGAGGGTGTGCGCCTGGTCTCCGTAGACGCCCCCGGAAAACACCCCCTGGAACTCCCGCAGCCGGGACGGCACAACCGGGAAAACGCCTATATGGTCCGGACACTCCTTCAGGCACCGCCTTTTTCACTCACAGAGAAGGAAATCTGCGATGCCCTGGCGACCTTCCCCGGCGTGGATCGACGACTGTGTCTGCTGGCGAAGAGGGAGGATGCGCTCTTCCTATACGAGGATTACGCGCACCATCCCACGGAATTGGCCGCCTGCTTCCAGGCACTGAAGGAGGCGCATCCCGGCAGTCGATTCCTGGCGGTCTTCCAGCCCCATCGTCTCGAACGCATTCTGAAATACGGCGATTCTTTTGCGGAGATCCTGGAGCGCGAATGTGCCAAGACAGTGGTCCTGGCGCCTTTCCTGGCCTGGGAACAGAATGCGCCGGAGGCCTCCGCTGACAGAATCGTCCAAAGGATCCTGGAGCTGCGGGGGGATGACGGAACCAGCGTTCCTTCTGCGACTCTATACACCGGCGCCCCGGAGGATTTCCTGCACGAACTCCAGAAGGAGTGGGACCATCCCTCTTATGAGGACGAAGTCAGTGTGCTCATCGGCGCGGGCGATGTAGGGGTCCTGGCAAAGAAGGCGAAGACACTGCTGAACTTATGAACTACAAGATCCGACTGATTCTCGGCGCACTCATTGTCCTCCTCGCCCTTGGCGCATACTTTGGCTGGCGGTGGTTCCGGAGCGACGAACGGCAGGTGCGCAAGCAATTGTCGGGAATCTGCGAGGATGTCTCCAAGCGCCCCGGTGAGGGCAATGCCGCCGCCGCACTGAAGCTCCTCTCCCTGAGAAACCGCCTGGCCCCCCATGTGGACGTGGGCGTCCACGGCATCCCCATCCGCGGCGGCTTCTTCGCCGACGAACTGACGTCACACGTCTCCCGTGCGCGTTATTCTCTCGATGACCTCTCCGTGGATTTGGTGGATCTGTTGATGACCATACGGGGTGACGAGGCGCTGGTGGATTGCGTGATTCACGGCCGCGCCAATTCCTCGCAATACCAGTATCGCCTGGACGAGGATTTCCACCTGCAGATCATTCTCAGGAAGGACGAGGACGCCAAATGGCGTTTCGTCTCTTTTCTGGAAGGCTCCTTCTTGGAACGATAGTCCTCGCAAGAAAAAAACGAAGACGCCCGGTGCTCCCTAGAAGGGCCGGGCGTCTTTGCATGCCGGGATTTTGTTACGCTAGGAGAGATATTTTCCCAGGGTCTGGAGGAGGGCCATGTAGACTCCGGTGCCGGTGATGATGGAGGCCAGGGAGTTCTTGAACTTCCAGTGGACCAGGATGGTGACCAGGGTGGCGGGGAGGGCCAGGAGGAGTCGCTGGAAGTGTGGATCCTTGAAGTCGCAGAGGCTTGCCAGGCCGTAGACCACCAGCATGGCGATGGCGGCGGCGGTGAGGACCCGTCCCAGGTAGAGCAGGAGCGGTGGCGTGCCCTTGGAGGTGTCGCGGAAGACCAGGAAAGGAAATGCGCGCAGAAGGAAAATCATGGCGCACATGACCACGATCATGAGGAATTGATGGAGTGTCATGCGTTGTCGCCTCCTTGCGCGGTTTGGCTGCCCCGGGGGCGCTTCGCCACCAGGACGGCGGTCATGAGGACCATGGCGGCCAGCAGGGTCTTGTTGGCCAGCCGCGGGCAGAGGAGCATGGTGGGGACGATGATGGCGGTGGTGGCCAGGACGCCCACGGCGGCGGGGAAGAGGTTCTGCTTCTCCCGGCAGAGATCCACCAGGATCACCACGAAGAGCGCCACCATGGCGAAGTCGATTCCCTCGGTGGAGAAGTGCAGGTGCGTTCCGATGACGGCCCCCAGGATGGTGCCCGTCACCCAGGAACTGTAGTCGAAGAGGGCCACCAGCGTGAAGAAATTCCGGCGCTCCTTCCCGGTCTTGGTGGAGGAGGCCATGATCGCGTAGTTCTCGTCGCTGAGATTCAGGATTAGGAAGAGCCGGAGGGGCCAGGGATATTCCCGGAAGAGCTTCACGAAGGGCAGGCCGTAGACGCAGTACCGGATATTGATGAGCAGTGCCAGGACCGCGGTGTTGAAGAGGGTGTACTCCGTGGCGTTTTTGAGCATTTCCACGGAGGCGAACTGCATGCTTCCGGAGAGTGCGCCGGCACTGAACCCCAGACACCACCAGCCGTTGGAGTTGGGCACCGACTTCACGAGCAGCACGCCGAAGGCGAAGCCCATGGTGAGATATCCGAGGATGACGGGAGAGGCGGCCAGCAGGGCGTCCTTCAGGACACCCCCTCTGCGGGCCGCCGCGCTGGAAGGGGGTGTTTGTTCGGTTTCAGGGTCAGTCATTGCCGAGGATTTCCTTGATTTTCTTGGCGAGGTCGGAGATGTGGTAGGGCTTTCGGAGGAATCCGGCGGCGCCGGCATCCATGACGTCCTGGATTTCCTCCTGGGAAACGTATCCGCTGGTTGCCAGGACCTTCACGCCGGGATCCAGCTCCTTGAGCAGGAAGAAGGTCTCGCGGCCGCCCATGTTGGGCATGAGCATGTCCAGCATGACCAGGTCCACGACGTCCGGATTGCTGCGGTAGATCTCCACGGCCTCCGCGCCGTCTCCGGCTAGAAGCACCTGGTAGCCCAGATCCTGCAGCATGTCGCTGAGCACATCCCAGATCATGTCTTCGTCGTCCACGAGCAGAATTGTCTTGGGGGGTCGGTCGTCCCTCCATCGGTAGGGGGAGGGCGTGGGGTGCGCCACCATTTCCTCCGGGAGTCGCGGGAAGATGAGGACGGCGTTGGGGTCCGGCAGGCTGGAATCGTAGAAGAGTCCGGCGCCGTTATGGGCGGCGGTGCCGCACCACTGGAGGACATTGAGGGGGGAGGGCGCGTCTTTTTCTTCGAGGGCGGGAGAGAAGGGCTTGAGGGCTTTGATGTCTCCGAGAGGCCCGGCGTCCTGTGGGCGGAGGAGGATCATGGAGTATTCTCCCTGGTCCTTCAGCGGCAGGAAAGATGCTTCCTGGCGGGTGAAGGCGCGATTTTCCAGGGAGAGCTCCCAGGCCCTGGAGGCGTTTTCGCCGGCGTCCTGGGGGAGGTCTTCCATGAGATGGAGGAGGAGCTCCTGTAGTTCGAAGGGCTCCGCCGTGACAAAGGCGGTGGGCTCCAGGTTTCGCTTGACGGCAGGGGAGTCCGGGTGGCGTTTCTGGTAGAGATCGGCAACGGAGGCGGCCACCCTGGGGAGATTCAGGCGTTCGCCTTCGGCGGCGGGCAGTTCCTGCCGGATGCGCGCGGTGAGAGTCTGGATGATGGAGAGTTCTTTCTGGGCCATCTCCAGATAGGAGGTGTTGCCGCCCCGGGCATCCAGCTCGTCCAGGATGAGTTCATGGTAGCTGTTGGCCTTCTGCAATGCGGCGGAACACTGCTGGCAGAATCCCAGCAACAGTGCACGCAGGGCGTTTCCCTCTGTGGAATTCTCCTGGAGCGCCGCAAGTTGCAGCGCCTTCTTCAGATTGTCCAGGGATTGTTCGTCGCGGGAGGCGGGGATTTCTTCTTCCATTGGGGCTCTCTCCTTTGGGTGGACTGCGGAACCGGAAAGGCGGAAGGGGGGAAAAGTTGGCTACTTCGCGTTTTTTGCGAAGGGGATGATGCCCGGATCCTGGGGGAGCCGGGCGTTGACGGGCATGTCCAGGGAATCCTGGCGGTCCAGGCGCAGGTAGTGGTATCCCACACCGCCGATCATGGCGGCGTTGTCGGTGCAGTATTTCGGGGGGGCCAGAAGCACAGGCAGGTGCCGCTTGTCGGCCTCCTCCTGAATTCGTCGGCGCAGGTAGCTGTTGCAGGCCACGCCGCCGCAGAGGCAGAGGACGCCGGCATGGAAGTCCCGCGCGGCCAGGAACGCCTTGTGGACCATGACCTCCATGACTGCGGATTGGTAGGAGGCCACAAGATCCCGGAGCTGCTGGTCGGAGAGCTGGTGGTCCCGCACTTTGTAGAGCAGCGCGGTCTTGACGCCGGAGAAGCTGAAGTCGTAGCGGTGTTCGGGGGGGACGGGCTTTCCGGCTGCGCCCACCAGCCCCATGGGGAAAGCGTGGGCGGTGGGGTCGCCCTCTTTGGCCAGGCGGTCAATGACAGGGCCGCCGGGATATCCCAGGTTCAGGATCTTGGCCGCTTTGTCCAGGGCTTCGCCGGCGGCGTCATCCAGGGTGCTTCCCAAGATGCGGGCCTTTCCGGAGGCCTCCACGAGGATGATGGCGGTGTGCCCTCCGGAGACCACCAGTCCCAGGATGGGGTAGAGTTTGTCGTCCTGGAGCAATTCGGAGCGTCCCAGGAAGGCGCCGTAGAGGTGTCCCAGAAAGTGGTTCACACCCACTATGGGGAGGCCGGTGGCGGCGGCCAGGCCCTTTGCGTAGGCATTGCCCACCAGCAGCGCGGGAATGAGTCCCGGATGGTTGGTGACGGCGATGCCATCCAGTTTTTCCAGGGGGGTGTCGGCCTCGCGGAGGGCGGCGGCGACCACGGGGGAGACATTCTTGAGATGCTCTCGGGCGGCCAATTCCGGGATGACGCCGCCATAGGCAGTGTGAAGCTTGATCTGGCTGCTGATGACGCTGGAGAGGACGGTCTGGCCGTCTTCCACCACGGCGGCGGCGGTTTCGTCGCAGCTGCTTTCGAGGCCGAGGATTTTCATGGGCGTGGGCGTGGCTTTTGCGTGCCGCTAGAGGATTCGTCGGATGGTCTGGAAGTCGTCCAATGTGCGGAAGAGAACGGTTTCCAGACAGGTGATCTGGAAGGTGGGGCAGGCGAGCTGAAGCATCTCCTGGAGGTCCCGGGTGCTCTGAAGATAGCTGCTCTTGGTCTCGCCCTTGTCTTGGAAGACAATGTGGTAGGCGTTCTCCGTGGCAGGGTCCAATGGCGGAATCACCAGGGCACAACCCGGCCCTTCCCCCGGGGAAACACTCTCCGGGGGCTTCACGGGCTTCTTGGAACCGCCGACGGCGACAACGACTCCCGGGAAACGCGTGGGCTTCCCCTTGCGGGAGGCGGAGGGCAGAGTCACCGGAGGCGCGGGAAACGGGAAGTCATGGCCGCCAAGAATCTGGCGGATCTTGTCTTCACATTCCCGGACCCGGAGAAACTCCGCATCTCGAACGGCCAACAGGTCGAGGATTCGGATTTCCTGGTCAATCCCCATGACGGGCGGGACGGACAACGTATGCCGAAGGACGATGCAATCGGACTAGTTGCCGGACTTGCCGCCGGCAGGGGCGCCGCCTTTTTTGGGCGAAGAGGGCGCGGGGGCTGCCTCATGGACGTCAGGCGCGGGCGCGGCTGTGGGGGCGGCTGCGGCGGTTACTGCGGGGGCGGCGAAGGGAGCCACGGCCACGGCGGGTGCGGGGAATACGAAGAGCCCGGGGGCGCCCATGACCTCGTCCACCTGCTTTTCCAAGGCGGCGATGCGCTCGTAGGCGGCGGCGCGCTCCGCCAGCAGGGCATCGATCTTCTGGCGTGCTTCCAGGGCCGCCTGGATGGTTGCGGCGTCGGCCCGGGTGATGATCTCTACGAGGGAGAGGGGAGGAAGGGGCTTTGCAGCGGGTTTCTTGATGGCAGTGGACATGTTTTCTCCGGGAGGAAAAAGAATGCTTGGGGTTGTGAAAAGAAAAGTGGTTCGGCGCAAGCGGGTATTCGGTTGTCCCGGAACCCGTTATGCCACAATGGATGAAGCTGTCGTTTGCTGCTGCTGCGCGGCTAGTTTTTGAACGGCGGGCAGGGGGCATTTCAGGAGCTGTTGCCGCGCTTGCGGAGAGAGCCGCTGGCAGTCGATTCTCCGGTATGCCAGGTGGCACAGGAGTCGTTCGTCTCCTCGAAGCACCAGCTCCTCCAGTATGGCGTCTTGATGGCATTGGGGATTGGCCAGCATCCGCTTGCGGAGGGCGTTGCCGCCTTCCCGGGCCAGGCGGATCCGGGTCTGCAGGAGCCCTGGCGCCGGATTCAGCGCAAGGGCCTGCCGGAGGGCGTCGGGGGGCTCGTCGCCGGAGGGGGCGTCCAGGAGCGCCATAGCCACGTCGTCGCAGAGGGAGGGATGGGCGGCCAAAGCCAGACGCACCTGGGAATCCTGGCGCTGTTTGTCCAGTAGCGCGCCCTGGAGGCCTTCGGATAGCTCAGTGCGCCGCAGGAGCGCCAGGGCGGTCTGACGGTCGCCGCGTCGGGCGAAGTCCTCCAGGCTTTCCGGAGGCAGTTGCTGGTGTTCCAGCAGGGAGAGCAGCACGGTGGGGTGCGGGCTTTGGGAAAGGACTGCCACAATGGCGGGGGGGAGGCCCTTCCTGCGGGAGAGGGCCAACTGCGCCAGCTCTTCGCCTTCCTTTGCCCAGATCTCCATGGCCGGCGCGGAAAGCTTGGGCACCAGCAGTGCGGAGAGATGCACCACGGTGTCAATGTCGTCTGCAAGGCCCATCTGGAACTCTTCCACAAGCCGGCGGTTCTCCAGAAGCGCCGCCCGCACGAAGGGCACGGGGTCCTGGGAGAGCCTCAGCTGCACCGGCGGGGGAATGACGGGATTGCGGGCCAGTGCCGCCCGCACATCGACCTCGGCATCCTGCGCCAGCTGCTGCGCCTGGGCTTGGGAGAGCTTCCGGCTTTCCGCCGCAGCCAAACGCGCTGCCTTGGAGGGCGCGCACACCAGCCGATGCAGAAAATTGGCATTCCATGACAGCGCCTGCAGTACCGCGGGGTCCTCGGAATTCAGAAGCTGCTCCAGAATCCGGCTGGGAGTATTCGGCATGGACGCCAGAAACAGCGGAACCCCCGGTTCCGAAAGGTTCTTCCCCAACTCCCGGAGAACCCCCAACTCCAGGGTCGCATTCTTCTGGTAGAAGCGGATCGCCGCCTCCAGATTCCCGCGTATGCGCTGTAGCAAGTCCTCTTTCGTCAATGCCTCGTCTCCTCCATATCGTGCGTCAAAGGAGATACTATAAGCCCCCCTCAGGGGTTCACACGCACACGCACGCGTACGCATACATGCACACGGGAGTGCCAAACGCCTCATTTGCCGGCTCTGCGCGGAAAATATCAAGGGCTGCAGCCGTGCGTGACGGATTCACTGTGCCCCGGCGGCCGTGAGGGCGTGGAACGCCCGCTGGATGGCGTAAATGGCCACCGGCAGGAAAGGCGCGAGCACAAAGTTTCCGATTCGCAGCTTCGTGATATCCAGGAGGTTGAGACCAATTCCGGCAATCAGGAGGGAGCCGATCTCGGACATCTGGTTCAATACGATATCGTTGACGATCCCCGCGACGCCGTGTGCCATGAGGGTGATGGCGGCCTCGTAGAGGAAGACGGAGACCGCGGCCAGGGCGCACCCAACGCCCTTGGTGGTGGCGAAGAGGAAGATGATGAGGATGTCAAGGAAGGCCTTCGCCTGGTAGATCTGGTAGGTTCCCCGGGTTCCGCTCTCAATGCCTCCCACAATGGACATGGCGCCTACGCAGATGAAGATGGAGCTTGAGACAAATCCCTCCGTTAGATGCTCGTCATGGAAGGGCAGCACCCGCTGCAAGGCACCGCCCAGTTGATTGAGACGACTTTCAATATCCAGCCATTCGCCAATCAGCACTCCCAGCGCAATGGAAAAGACCAGGACAGTGACGTTGGTCTTTGTGGAAAAGCCCGTGACACCCACATACAATACGCAGAGCCCCAACGCGTGCAGCAACGGGGTTTTCATGCGCTCCGGTATCCCGCGTTTGATCCAAGAACCTAAAAGCCCCGCCATGAGCACGCCCAAGGCATTGAGGATGACACCGGTGAAAGTCATGGAAAGAGACTACTTGCAATCAATGGAATCTTAATGGGTTGCCGTTCTTTGCGAAGGTCCTGCACTGAGTTTCCGCAGGAGCAGGAGTGCGGTGATGAGGATGGCGGCGTAGGCGATTCCGGCGGCCATGCCGGCGCGGAGGTTGTTGCCGCAGGCGGCGGCGAGGCATCCGACGATCGCGGGTCCGGAGGTCGAGCCCACATCTCCACCGAGGGCACAGAGGCCGAAGAGCGGCGTTCCGCCCTTGGGGATTGTCTTGGCGGCCAGGGAGAGTGTGGCGGGCCAGAGGATGGCGACGGCCAGTCCGGAGACCGCGACTCCGGCCAGCGCCAGTGCGGGGTGGGGCGCCAGGAGGATGAGGAGGAATCCGGCCAGCGCCAGAAGTGCGCTTCCGAACATTGCCTTCCAGAGCCTGTCCCGTTCGGGGGCGAAGTGCGCCAGGAGGAGTCGTCCCAGGAGCATGAGCGCGGCGAAGGCGCAGGGGCCTGCCAAATCTCCCAGGGTCTTTGTGACCTTCAGGGACGCTTCGGCCAGGGCGCTGCTCCACTGGGAGAGCGCCAGTTCGATGGCACCGGAGGAAGCCATGAGGGCCATGATGATCCAAAAGAGGGGCATCTTGGCCAGGGCTCCGATGGAGAGGCCCTTTTCGTTTTCTTTCGCCAGCAACCGGGGAATGGGCACCACGCTGAAGCGCCAGGCGTTGTAGAGAGGCGCAATGCCCCAGAGGAGAGTCAGGAGCCGCCAATGCCGGAGCCCCGCGGTTGTGAAGAAGAGGGTGGAGAGCACGATGACGCCGATGGAGCCCAGGCTGTACATGCTGTGCAGCAGCGCCATGTTCTTGACTTTGTTCCTGGTGGGACAGGCCTCCACGGTGGGGCTGGTGAGCACCTCTGTCAGGCCACTGCCGAAGCTGAAGAGCAGAGTCGCCAAGCAAAGCCCCAGGAAAGGTGGCATGATGCAGGGAAAGAGCGCGGTGGCAAGGAGTCCCACGCCCTCCAGGGTCTGGGAGGCCACCAGGCATCGACGAATGCCAATTCTGTCCGCATGGCGTGTGGCCGACAGGTCGGCTGCCATCTGGGTGGTGAAGTTCAATGCCACCAGGAAGCTCAACTGCCGCAAACCCAATCCCATCTCCGCCTGGAATCTCAGGAAGAGCAATGGGTGGTATACCACCGCCAAAGGCTGCAGAATGCTGGAAAGCCAGCAGGTGCGGAGGGTCGCTTGGTAGTCGTCGCGGAGGCTCATGAAACGGGAAACTGATGAAAGGCAAGACAGACGGCGGGCGAGGGAGTGTTGTTCCCTCGTCCGCCGTCTGTGTGGATTTCTCGATGGAGAAGCTAGAATTGGTCTTCTTCAAAGACAACCTGGAAGCGATGGACCTCCAGGAATTCGTTGCCGGCGCCTGCGTAGTCGCAGAGGTATCTGTCGGTTTTTCCGGGCATGGGGAATGCCAGATGGTAGCTGGTGGTCTCGCCGTGGTAGCTGTTCAGGCGGGTGTCCTCGGCCAAGACCACGGGACCCATCATATAGCAGAAGGAATTCGGGGTGGTGGGCAGCATGCGCTTGCGCAGGGTGGTGTCAAAGTGGAGGGTGACCACATCGCCGTCCTTCCACTCACGCGCCACGGTGAGATAAGTTCCGGGGACGGCGTCGTAGGTCTTTCCGCCGACTTTCAGGAAGGCCTTTCCCGGCTCCCGTTCGGGAACGCGGAAGAGAATGGGGAAGGACTTGGGAGCGTCCATCCTCAGCGTGATGGTGACATCCTTCAGGGAGAAGGGCCATCCGCCGGCGACCTGGTACTTGACGCCCTGGCAGTTGACCTCCATGTCCTCATAGAGGTTGAAGACGGGCGCATTGGCGTCTTTGGTGGCCATGACGGCCAGGATGGACGCCAGGGCGAGTCCCTCGGGGGCCTGGACTCTGCAGCAGTCCATTCCGAAGAACGGGTGGTTGAAGCCGAGGACCATCTGGTCGGGGGCGGGGATCTTGTAGGCGCCGCCGGCGAGGGGAGTGGGGTTCCGGTGGGTGCAGTTGTAGCCGTCCAGGGTCATTGCGCCCAGCATGGCGTTGTAGAAGGAGAGCTCGAACTGGTCGGCGACCTTGGCGTCGCCGGTGAGCTGGAGCATTCGCTCCAGGTAGTGGATCCAAGTGACGGTGATGCAGGTCTCGCCCATGGCGCCGGTGGCCTTGGGGTCCTTGATGTTCTGCTTGAGGGCCATGTCGTTCCAGAACTCGCCCCAGGTGTCTTTGCCGCCGCCGACGCCGGTGCACAGGATTTCGCGGTCACGGACGCCGGCGTAGTAGCGCTGAAGGATCTCCATCGCCTGTGGAAAGTCATCGGTCTCCAGGCAGAGTTCGCCCAACCCCTGGAAACAGCTGGTCATCTCGTAAGCCTTGCCGGTGCCAAGCTTGGCGGGCGTCCGGCCATTCAGCACGGCTTGGAAGATGTCGTCGCCCTTGTGGCAGCCAGTCTTCGCCAGATACTTTGCAAAGTCCAGATACTTCTGGTCACCGGTGAGACGGTAGACCCGGACCACGGCGCCCAGCATGGAGCAAGTGGCAAGGCCGCAGTGCCAGCCCACTTCTGTGGCGGGACGGATGCCGGGCCCCATCTGGGTCATGATGTGGTCCAGCATCCCGCGGCAGGCATCAATCACCTTGGGATCCTTGTCGATGTACTGGCAATAACGGGTCAGGCCCATGAGGACATATTTGCGCCCCCACATGTCCCAGAGGCCGGGCTGGTTCTCCGGGGCCACGGTGCTGATGCAGCCATCGGCATCCTGGGTGGAGATGATGTCGTAGACACTATCCTTGATGAGCTGCGTCAATTCCTGGTCGCCGGTGGCGTATGCCATGAGGATGGCGCCGCGAATCAGCTTGCCCCAGAATTCGCTGCGCCAGGAATTGGTCTCCTGGCGGTTGCGGAAGACATCCACAAGACCCTTCCAGTTGGCGCGCTTGACGAAGTTTTCACGGCACAACGCGGACATCTTGCCAAGCTCGCCCTTCAGGGTGACAGCACGGGCGGGAAGAATCTGGAATCGATTGGAAAGAGGCATAAAAACAGGAGAAGATATGGTTTTTGTGTAAGAATTCGGAAAATGCCATTAACATATCGCTTCCCGGATTTCCTGAAGGGAGACCGTACCCTGCCGGAGGATAACCGGTTCGTTTTCCAGGAGTGAGACCACGGTTGAGGCGGCGCCGTCGGTGACGGTGATGACTCCGGCGTCCACGGCCAGGTCAGGCATTTGCGCCAATCCGGCCAGGGCGTCCTGGTAGTTCACGGCCGCAGGGGTCCCGGAGCGGTTTGCGCTGGTGGCGGCCAGGGCGCAGTTTGCCTGCCGCATGAGTTCCAGTAGGAAGGGGTGGTTTGGGATGCGCAGTCCGATGGAGTCCTGTTTGGGGAGGGGGGAGTCTTCGGGGGGCAGGGTTGCCTTTGCGACCACGGTGAGGGGCCCTGGCCAGAAGTGCGTGGCCAGTCGTTCCAGTGCGTGCGAAGGGAGGATTCCGACTTGGTAGGCTGCGGAGAGATCCGCTGTCATCATCTGGAGGAGCTTCGAGGCGGGGCGGTGCTTCATGGCGTAGATGCGCTCCCGGCCCTCCGGGTTGTCCCAACGGGTGACAAGCCCATAGACGGTCTCTGTGGGCAGCATGAGGACGCCGCCCTCCCGGAGGCATTGCAATGCGGCGGAGAGCGCGGGGAGATCCGATTCCAAAAATTCCTTCATGGCAATGGTTGGCTGGGAGTGCGCCGGAGCGCCTACCTGGGCATGGCGCGCAGAAGTTCTTCGATCTCCGCCAGCTGCTTGTCGGGAGCATGGGAGAGCAGCAGCGGAATTTGTCCGTGGATGCGGTAGAGCCCCCTGGGAGTCTCCGCCACGAAACGCCCCTTCTTGACCGAGAGGCGGACGAGGTTCTTCTCGCGCGCCAGGATCTCGACACGATGCTGGGCGAGGAGGTTCTTCACGGGAATGGGCAGGGGGCCAAAGCGGTCGGCCAGCTCTTTGCCCATGGCGTCGGCGTCCTCCGGATGTTCCAGCATTTGGAGACGACGGTAGAGTTCCAGGCGGGTGTTCTCGTCGGCCACGTACTCCCGGGGAATCGTGGCCTGGACCCTTCCGGGGACGGGCTCCAGGGAGGGCGTGACCATGTCCAATTCCATCTCCAAGGGCGCCTTCAGGAGGGTGGGCTGCTGCTGGATCCGCGCCACGCAGTCCTTGAGAAGCTGGCAATAGAGATCGAACCCCACGGCCGCGATGTGTCCGGATTGCTCCTGTCCCAGGAGATTTCCGGCGCCGCGGATCTCCAGGTCCTTCATGGCCAAGCGGAATCCAGCGCCAAGGTGGGTGAAGCGCCGGATGGCGGCCATGCGCTCCCGGGCGTTTGCGGGGAGTTGTCCCAAGGGTGGCAGAAGCATGTATGCATACGCCTGCCGGAAATCGCGTCCCACGCGTCCGCGCAGTTGGTAGAGTTCGGAGAGTCCCAGTTGGTCCGCGCGGTCCACGATGATGGTGTTCGCGTTGGGGATGTCGATGCCGCTTTCGATGATGGTGGTGGAGACCAGCACATCGATCTCGCCTTTGACAAAACGGACCATGACCTCCTCCAGCTCCTCTGGCTCCATTCGGCCGTGCGCCACGCCGAAGCGCGCCTGGGGAACAAGTTCCTGGAGAGCGGCCAGGACGCGCATGATGGTCTGCACGCGGTTGTAGAGGAAATACACCTGGCCCTTCCGCTGGAGCTCCCGCAGGATGGCCTCCCGCACCAGATCCTTGTCAACGGCGGCCACCACCGTGCGCACGGGCAGGCGGTTGGTGGGGGCGGTCATGATTGTGGAGAGGTTCCGCAATCCCGAGATGCTCATATAGAGGGTTCTGGGGATGGGCGTCGCGGTCATGGTGAGGATGTCCAGGGAAGCGCGCAGGGCCTTGAGCTTCTGCTTGTGCTTTACGCCGAAACGCTGCTCCTCGTCAATGACCAGCAGCCCCAGCCGTGGAATCTTCACGTCCTTGGAGATGAGCCGGTGTGTGCCGATGACGATGTCCACGGCGCCCTCCTCCAGGTCCCGAAGGACCTTCCTCTGCTCGGAGGGAGGGCGGAAGCGGCTGAGCATTTCGACGCGGACGGGGAATTCCCGGAAGCGCGCCTGGAAGGTCTGGAAGTGCTGCTGTGCAAGGATTGTGGTGGGCACCAGGATGGCCACTTGCTTGCCGTTCATGACGGCGCGGAAGGCCACGCGGAGGGCCACTTCGGTCTTGCCATAGCCGACATCGCCGCAGAGGAGCCGGTCCATGGGCCTGTGGCTCTCCATGTCGTGGTAGCAAGCCTGGATGGCCTCTTGCTGATCAGGGGTGAGGTCGTAGGGGAAGGAGGCGGCGAAGGAGCGTTCCCAGTCGGGGATGGCGTGGAACTGGCTGCCCTCGGAGGAGGCGCGCAGGGCCTCCATGCGCAAAAGCTCCGCCGCCAGATCCCAGGCGGCGTTCTCGGCCTCCTTCTTTTTGCGGCTCCAGAGGGAGGCGCCCAGTTTGGAGAGGGAGGGCTCGTTCTTGGAGCCGCCCACATACCGGCTCACCAGAAAGGCCTGGTCCAGCGGCACATAGAGGCGCGCGTCCTCGGCGAATTCCAACTCCACGGCCTCGATCTTTTCGCCGTCGCTCTCCATGACGTGGATGCCATGGAAGCGGCAGATACCGTGGTTCAGATGCACCGCCAGGGCGCCTTCCTCCAGGTCCAGGAATTCCCTGGGGCCGGCGAATTCCCGGTTGTATTCCACATGGCGGTGCCGTCGGCTGACGGGTGCGCGTCCGAAGAGCTCCTGGTCGCTGAGCAGCGCCAGCTTTTGGGAGGGGAAGAGCATTCCCATTGGGAGCTCTCGGTGCTCCATGAAAATCGGGAGCTCCCGGGTGGCGGGATCCTGCTCCAGGAGCTCCTTCAGGCGCGAGAGCTCGCCCTCGCCGTTGCAGCAGGCCACCAGCTCGTAGCCCTGCTGGTTCCATTGACGCAGGGTGCTCTTGAGCTGCTGCCAGTGCCATACCGCCACGCCGTCCGGGGAACCGCCGGCATTCGCATCCCCCCCGGTGGCGTCGCCGCCGTCATCGGGCAGGGCGAAGAGTTCTTCTCCCAACGGGGAAACATCCAGTTCGGCGCGTCCCAGGTTTGCGCGGCGGCCGTCATCCAGGATGGGCGGCAGTTCCACGCGGGCGAGTGCGGTGCGTGTGGAGACCAGTTCCTGCCAGTCGGAGAGCTCCTCGGAAGATTCGGCGAACTCCTCCAGATGGTCTTCGATGGCGTCGGGAAAGAGGAGCGCGACGGGGACCTGTGGCGGAAAGTACTGGCAGACGCGGGTGGTCTCCTCGGGGGCAGTCTCAAGCATGGCGCTACCGCGGGGCGGAATCTGGAAGGTCCTGATTTCCTCCAGGGAGCGCTGGGTGGCGGTGGAGAAGAAGCGCATGGAGTCGATCTCCTCTCCCCAGAACTCCAGCCGGACGGGGTTTTCGTAGAGGGGTGAGAAGACGTCCACGATTCCGCCGCGCCGGGCGAATTCGCCTGGCGTGGAGACCTGGAATTCGTTGTCGTAGTCCAGGTCCACCAGCTTCTGGACGAGGGCCTCGGGGGAGATGTTATCGTGGAGAGAGAGCGCGAAGCTTTTCCGTTGGAAGGCCTTTGGGGCCAGGGTGGGGGAGAGGAGGGTCCGGGCGGTGGCCAGAAAGACCGCCGGATGTCCGGAGAGCGCCTCCTGCAGCGCCGCGCTGCGGCTGGCCTCGTTCTCGGGGACCCACTGCCGGCGCCCCAGGTTCACTTCGGGCACCGGCACCACGGGACGGGTGTCCCCCAGAAGCTCCAGGTAGCAGGAGAGCGCCGCGGAGAGCGCTTCCAGAGTGGCGGAGTCGCTGACGGCGACCAAGAAGGGCTCGTCTTTGCGCGTCTGAAGCAGCCGCGCCAGGGCCACCCCCCCCAGGGAGCGGTCGGCCAGGCACATCTGGCCGGGGAAGACGCCGCCGTCCTCGCCGGCCCAGGCACGGAAGCGCGCCTGCCAGTCGGATTTACGGGGGGCGGTGCTCATAAGGAAATCCCGTTTGCGCCCGGATGGCGCGACAGGAGCCACTGCGCGGCGGCGAGCAGATCGTTTGCGTGGTGGTCGGCAAGCGGCAGGGGCGTCCGCCCGTTGGAAAGGATCTGTATGGCGGCCAGTCCCCCGTTCTTGGCCATGAGGAGATCCGCCTCCCGATCCCCCGCCATGGCGGAGCCTTCGTTCCATAGTGCGAAGTCCCGGCGGGCTTCCTCCAGCATTCCGATGCCGGGCTTGCGGCAATGGCAGGCGTCCTCGGGACGGTGGGGACAGAAATACGCGGCATCCAGGGAAACGCCGCCCTCCCGTAGGAGCTCTACGAGCCGTGCATGGACCGCGCGGAGCTCCTCCGGGGCAACAAGGCCCCGGCCCACGCCGGACTGGTTGCTCACGAGAATCAGCCGATAGCCGGATTTCCGCAGGAGCCGCAGGCCCTCCAGGGCGTTGGGAAAGAGCCGCACCTTTGAAGGGTCCCGGAGGTATGGCACATCGGGGATCAGGGTGTCGTCCCGGTCCAGGAGGAGTGCCGGGCGGGGCTCTGTCGGAGGCGCGGCCGGGGTAAGGATCTTCAGGCAGTCGGAGGAATCCATGGCTATGCGTTCCAGATCTTCTGGATGGCATTCTGGATCTCCTCCACGGAGCACATCCTGCCGGGGCCCTCTTCGTCCCCGCAGGCGACATGGCCGCAGGCGGGACCCGCGAAGAATACGCCGCGCCCTTTCAAGATGCGGACATTCTCCTGGGTGGCGGGATGGCGCCACATGCGGGGATTCATGGCGGGGGCCACCAGGACGGGTCCCTCGTGGGAGAGGCAGAAGGTGGAGAGGGAGTCGTCGGCGATGCCGCGGGCCATCTTCGCCAGGATATTTGCGGTGGCGGGGGCCACCACCAGCAGCCGGGTTTCCAGGGCTAGCTGGATGTGCCGCGGCTGCCAGCCGGGGGAGTCCCAGAGGC
>CAVFEH010000001.1:0-270883 GCA_963621575.1 Bacteroidaceae bacterium | reverse complement strand
CAGAGGCTGACGGTGACCGGTGCCTTGGAGAGAGTCAGGAAGGTCTGGGGGGCAACTAGATGGGTGGCGCTCTCGGTCATGATCACCCGCACTTCGTGGCCATTCTGACGAAGGCGACTGCACAGTTCCGCCGCCTTGTATGCCGCGATGGATCCCGTGACGCCCAACACCAGGATGTTTTTCTGTATGCTTTCCATGACGCTATGCGAAGATGAGGGCCAGGACGCCCAGGACAATGCAGTAGGGCGAGAAGAGCCAGAGAGTCCCCAGGGAGCGCAGGAAGGAGAGGAGTTTCAGGGACGCCAGGCCCACGATGGAGGAAAGGCAGAAGGCGCAGACCAGTCCGAAGACGGAGCATTCTCCGCCCGTCAACTGGTGGAAGTCCCGGAGCTTCAGCAGAATGGAGCCCAGGACCAGGGGGATGGAGATGAGGAAGGAGAAATCGAAGGCGTTCCGGCTGGGGACTTTCAGCCATCGGGCCACCACGTATGTGGAGCCGGAGCGGCTGATGCCCGGAAGAATGGCGAAGGCCTGCGCGATTCCGATGCCCAGCGCTTGCTTCCAGGTGGGATCCGCCCCAGGATGGACCTTCAGCGCGCGGATGGAAAAGAGAAGTCCGCCCGTGACCAGCAGGCAACATCCGATGAGCCGCGGATTCCGGAAAGCACCCTCCAGGAAGTCGTGGGCGCAGAAATACAGCAACGCCGGCGGCAGGCACGCCAAAACGACCAGCAACGCGTAGTGCATGGCATCGACGTCGCCCTTGAAGACACCCTTCACGGTCTGTAGGATCGTCTTGCGGTAGTAGAGACAGACCGCCACCAAGGTGCCGCCGTGCAACAAGATCTCCAGCAACGGGCCCTTTCCCGGGACCTCCAGCCCCATCCAGTCCTTCAACAACGACAAATGGGCGCTGGAGGAAACCGGAAGAAATTCCGTGATTCCCTGCAGCAGGGCCAGAAATTGCAATTTAAAAAAATCTGACATAAAAAAGTGGAAGGGAGGTGAGGTGAGGGAGAGGGTAAAGTGTACCGGACGCGGCGCGGCACCCCTAGGTCGTTGGATCGTCACTGCGGCTGTGACCGCAGTGGCCTTGCCGCGTCAATGCGTCGGGAGGGCCGCAGGCGCCGCTATTGCCGTTTCCACGCCAGTGTGACGGCGCCGGCCAGTGCCGCAAGAGTGGGGAGGGCTCCGGCCAGGGGCCACCAGAGGTATCCGTTCTTTCCCAGGACAAGGAAGAATTGTGCAAGGAGGGTGTATCCCACGTAGAACCCGATGGCCAGCACGAAACCTTGGATGGCGCTGGTGCGCCCTTTGGGCATGGTGAGGGCAAATCCCAGAAGGACGGCCACCAGGGGTGCCAGGGGGCTTGTGAGGTGGTACGCCAAAAGGGTCCGGACCAGGGAGAGGTTTTGGGAGGCCAGCAGGATTTTTCTTCGCTGCAGCCGCAACAGCCCCCGCAGGGAGGTCTGCTCCATGGGGGTGGATTGTATGAGAATGTCCCGGGGGGATTCGTCGTAGAATTTGGTGACTTGAGTGGAGTCCTCGGGAAAGCAATCGTGGAATTCGGTGGGCAGGACCGTAGGCAACTTGCCCTTGGAATAGTCGTAACGCACCAATGCGGTCTGGCGGAAGCGCCAGCCGCCCTTTGAGACATCGTAGTCGCCCTCCGCCGCCGTGAAGACGGACACCGGACGCCCCCGGTCGTCCTGGCAGGTGATGCTGATGCCACGGCAGGTCCCACGGGGGCGGAAGTCGGCGAAGAACCACTCCTGATGCTTGCGGGGATTGAAATACGCCAGCTGGTTGCCGGAGGACGACGCCTTCGCGGGCGTGGCGGCCTTTGCGGAGGCCTTCCTTGCGGCGGGGTTGTCCAGGTAGTCGTTCTTCACCGTCTCCACGAAGCGGACACTGACGGGATGGACCACCTCCGTGAGGAAGGAGGAGCCCGCGCAGAGGAGCCCCGCCAGAATCCAGACGGGGGTGGCCGCGGCCAGCAGGGAGATTCCCGCAGAACGCATGGCGGTGAGCTCCTGGTTCTTGCCCAGGACGATGGTCATGAAGCTGGCCGCCAGCAGGGCGGAGATGGGAAATACGGTGATGAGGTAGTCCGGGGTCCGAGCCAGGAAATAGAGTGCTGTGGTGGCCGCGGGGATCTCCACGCCGCTGAAATCCGGCAGGTCGTCGAAGACGGCCAGCAGGAGGCTGATGGCCAGGAATGCGGCCAGGGAGCCGAAGAGTGGCACAGAGAATTCCCGGAGGAGGTGGCGGCTCAGGATGGGGGAGAGCCTCCGCCGGGCGCCTTTGGGAGTCTCGTTCCGCATGGAGGAGGGTGGGGTGTGGCGCGGTCCGCCAGTCTAGCGGGTGATGGTGATATGCTTGACCTGGACCCGGGGCACCCGCTCCTGAAGAGTGTACCGGCATCCCAGAATCAGCCACGTGAGGGGAGAGAGGATGCCGAAGAGTGCGGTGAACACGAAGAAGAGCAGCGCCTTGATGGGATAGACCTTTCGCAGATCCGGCGTAATCACCACCAGCCCCCAGAAGCGCTGTCCGATGGTCTGGCCCCGCTCCGACAGGAAATACATGTAGTAGACGGCGCAGAGGATCCAGGTGATGCCGCAGAAGACGCAGAGGGCGACCTGCGAAGGGAAGATTCCGGCACGCATGAGGCTCCAGCAGAGGAAGAGCACGCCAAGGGAGACGGCCGCCAGGATCCCCAGATCCAGAAGGCCCGCCAGCAGCCGCACGAAGAATCCTGCGGGCTGGTAGGTGATTCCCTCCTGGGAGAGGGCGGTGGCCAGCGGATCATAGTCGCCGCGCATTTCCAGGCGGGCCCGCCGCTGTGCCTCGGGGCTGTTGGCGAATGCCTCGGCGCGCTGCAGCATCTGCGCACGGAAGATCTTCTTCAGGCACTCGGTGCCCTTGGCCTTCTCCCAGACGGCCAGCATGGTGCTGCGGATCTCGGCGTTCTCGGTGATGGTGCCTTCCTCGGCCAGGCGCTTCAACGCCTCTTCGTCCAGGGGACCCATCTGCTCGCCGTTTTCCAATCTGACAAGATATGCTTTTTCCATGGCAAATGCTCCGTGGCGCGTCCTTTGGAGTTTGTGCGGAAGGGCGCGTTGGGGTGGGTTGGCCGCGGGGGAGGGGCTTCCCGTGCGGCGGAAATGATGCGTGGCCGGAGGCGTCAGCTTCTGTCGAAGCCCCAGCCAAAGCGCTGTGTGAAGGGCCACCAGATCAAGCAGGGGCCGCCCATCAGATTCCTGCGGGGGACCGCGCCGAAGAAACGGCAATCCAGGCTGTTGTCTGTATTGTCGCCCATAAGGAAGTAGTGTTCGTCGGGCACGGTGTATTCATCCCCTTCGTGGACCAGGTGGCTGCCCATGGCGTTGGCGGCGTGTCCGGCGTAGCCGTTCTTCCGGGATTGAATTCTGCCGAAGGCGTCGGACCAGGTGCCGTCCAGGGGGCGGAATTCGGATTCTCCCCGTGGCCGCACATGGAGGACCCGGTCTTGAATCTTCAGCGTATCGCCGGGCAGTCCCACAAGGCGCTTCACGTAATGGGCGCCGGTCAGGCTCTGGCCCTTGTAGGAAAGGCCTTCGGTGGAGAAGACCATGATGTCGCCGCGTTGGGGGTGCCGGAAGCAGAGGCTCAGACGGTTGACGAAGAGGTGGTCGCCGGCTTCCATGGCGCCCTGGAAGAGGAGCTGGCCCTTCGTGCAGCGGAAGGGGTTCTGCCAGGGGGCGCGGGGCGGGAATTCCAGCTGGAGGAAGAGCCGCTGGGTGTCGGTGACGGAGGCTGGGACGGTCAGCTCGCATGTCCGCCCGTCGTCGGCGCGAAGGGGGATCTGGCTATAGGGGAACATGGGCTTGGAGGGCAGGGGGCGTATGCCATTGTAGTCCAAGACGCCGTCTTCCGGGGGCTCCAGGCGGAAGTACCGCCGGGAGAAATTCAGGTAGTCGAAGGCCGCCGCCCATTTGCTCTGGGGAATCTGGTCTCCTTCCAGGGCCACGGCGTGGATGCCGTAGAGGGTGGGCTGCATGGAGCCCGTGGGGATCTTGAAGGGCTGCAGGAAGAGGGAGCGAATGGCGAAGGCCACCGCCACGGAGACAAGGAGAGTCTCGAAATAGGTCCCCAGTGCGCCATGATGCGCGTACGTCTTTTGTTCCCGCGAGAACTCCGCCTGCGCTTCGTCCAGGAGTGCGCCACACGCCTTCTCGTCAATCCTGTCAGTCTTCCGGTAGGCCCCCAGACGCGCGATCAAGTCCTCCAAGACCCGGCGCTCCCCTTCGGAGAGGAGATCGCGGTTCCGCGCAAGACGTCCCGAGAGTTGTTTCTCGGCGCTGCGGAGGGAACGCCGGCGTCGCAGGGACGCCGGAAGCACCTTGTCCAGGAGCCAGGAGCCGAAGAAGAACCAGAGAAGGAGGAGGTCGATGACCACCACCCAGAAGAGGGGCATGAGGGCGGTCATTTCTGGTTCTCCTCGTCGTTGCGCAGCACGGCAATGAAGGCCTCCTGGGGGATGTTCACGTTTCCGTAGAGCTTCATTCGCTTCTTGCCTTCCTTCTGCTTCTCCAGGAGCTTCCGCTTGCGGGTGATGTCGCCGCCGTAGCATTTGGCCAGCACGTCCTTGCGGAACTGCCGCACGTCTTCACGGGCGATGATCCTTCCGCCGATGGCGCCCTGGAGGGCCACCTTGAACTGCTGGGGCGGGATGGCCTCCCGGAGCCGCTGGCAGATGGTGCGGGCGCGGGACACGGCGCGGTCTGCGTGGCAGATGGAGGCAAAGGCGTCCACGGGCTCGCCGTTCACCAGAATCTCCAGCTTCACCATGGGGCCTGTCTGGTAGCCGTCTGGTTCGTAGTCCATGGAGCCGTATCCCCTGGTGATGGTCTTGAGCTTGTCGTAGAAATCCAGGACGATTTCGTGGAGGGGCATGCGTGCGGTGAGCATGACGTGGTTTGCGTCAACGGTCTCGGTGTGTTGGCAGAGTCCGCGCTTGTCCAGGATCAGGTTCATGATGGGGCCCATGAACTTGGTGGGCGCCAGGATCTGTGCCTTGATCATGGGCTCCTCGGCGTGTTCGATCAGGTTTTGTTCAGGCATGTGGAGGGGGTTGTCCACCTTTACCATGGTGCCATTCTTCAGGTAGACGTGATACTCCACGCTGGGATAGGTGAGGATCAGGTCCATGCCGTAGTCCCGGCGGAGCCGCTCCTGGACGATGTCCATGTGGAGCAGTCCCAGAAATCCGCAACGGAATCCGGCCCCAAGGGCGATGGAGTTCTCGGGGGTGGCAAGGAACGCGGGGTCGTTGAGCTGCAGCTTCGCGATATTGAACTTAAGCTGCTCATATTGGTCGGCCTCGATGGGGTAGATGCCGGAAAAGACCATTGGCACAGACTTCTGGAAGCCGGGGAGGGGGTCCTGCGCAGGCTTGGCGGAGAGGGTGACGGTGTCACCCACCTGGATGTCCTTGGGGCTCTTCAGCGTTGTGATGAGATAGCCGGTGTCGCCGGGGCCCAGCTTCTCCAAGGGCTTCATGTGGGGTGTGAAGCAGCCCACTTCCTTTACCTCCGTCTCCGTGTCCGTGGCCATCAGGCGGATGGCATCCCGGGCTTTCACCGTGCCGTTCATGACACGGATGTAGGTGACCACGCCCCGGTAGTCGTCAAAGAGGGAGTCGAAGACAAGGGCCTGCAGACGGTCGTCCTCACCCTTGGGCGGCGGAATCCTCTGGACCACCGCCTCCATGAGCTCGTCAATGCCGATGTCCGCCCGTGCGGAGACCTGCAGGGCCTCCTCCCGGGGGATCTGGAGGATCTCCTCCAGCTGCTCCAGGCACATGTCCACGTCGGCGGATGGAAGGTCGATCTTGTTGAGGACGGGGATGATGGCAAGATTCTGGCGCAGCGCAAGATTCAGGTTTGCGATGGTCTGCGCCTGGACGCCCTGGGAGGCGTCAATCAGCAGGATGGCGCCCTCGCAGGCCGCAAGGCTCCGCGAGACCTCGTAGTTGAAGTCCACGTGCCCGGGGGTGTCGATCAGATTGAAGTCGTATGTCTCGCCATCCATCGCGTGGTACTTCATCTTGACCGGATGGGAACGGATGGTGATGCCGCGTTCCTTTTCCAGGTCCATGTCGTCCAGCAGCTGGTCATGGAAGGTGCGCATCTCCACGGTCTGTGTGTGCACCAGAAACCGGTCGGCCAGGGTGGATTTGCCATGGTCGATGTGGGCGATGATGGAGAAGTTCCGGATATGTGAAAGGTCGAGTTCAGGCATAGGCTGGTTAATATAGTTCCCAGGGGGAATCCCCGGCACCGCCTTCCGCGCCAAGCCACTGGACGCGCACCCGTGCGCATAAATTGGGAGAGGCCGGCTTCCCTTCCCAAAAGGGAGCCGGCCCCGGTTTCGCCGGTGTTACCGCCTGGCCTTGGCGACGATGGCGGAGAGCGCCAGCAATGCCAGGACGTTGGGCACCACCATGAGCTGGTTGAACATGTCCTGCAACTCCCAGGCCAGGTCGTTCTTCACCACGGAGCCAAGGAAGATGAATCCGGTACACAGGATGTAGTAGACGGGTATGGACTTTTTCCCGAAGAGCCACTGGAAGTTGATCTTTCCGAAGAAGTTCCATCCCAGGATGGTGGAGAAGGCGAAGAAGAAGAGGCACACGGCCACGAAGATGTTTCCGATGTTCTGTGTGGTCAGGTTGGCGAAGGCCGTCTGGACCAGAGTGGTCTTGCTGAGGCCGGCGCTGGCCAGCAACTCGCTGTAGGTGCTGCCCGTGGCGTTGGCGAGCACGCCGTCGCCCACGTAGAAGCAGGAGATGACGATCAGGGCGGTCATGGTGAGCACAACGAAGGTATCCACAAAGACGCCGTACATGGCCATGACACCCTGGTCATGGGGCTTCTCAACCATGGCCTGCGCATGGGCGTGGGGCGTGGAACCCATGCCCGCCTCGTTGGAGAAGAGGCCACGCTTCACACCCTGGCTGATGGCCGTCTTCAGGGCATAGCCAAAGCCGCCGCCGATGAGCGCCTCGGGGTTCCAGGCGTAGCGGAAGATGCAGCCGAAGGTGTCGGGGAGATACTTGTAGCGCATGGCCAGGATCACCAGGCCACCCACGATGTAGAGCAACGCCATCAGGGGGACCATTTTCTCGGTGACACGCGCAATGCGCCAGATGCCGCCGCAGAAGATCAGCAGGGAGAAGAGGGCCACCGCCACGCCAATGGCCAGCTCCGGCACGTGGAAGGCGTTCACGCAGGTCTCGCTGATGGAGTTGGCCTGCACCATGCAGCCAATGAACCCCAGCGAAATGATGATCGCAACCGCAAAGAAGTGCGCCAGGAAACTGCCAAAAAGACCGGGGAAGGCACGCTTGATGTAATACACGGGTCCCCCCTGGATCTCCCCCTTCTCGTCGTGGATTCGCGTCTCCTGCGCCAGGATCGCCTCCGCATAAATGGTCGACATCCCCAGGAACGCAACAATCCACATCCAGAATATTGCGCCAGGCCCACCTGTCAAAATGGCGCCCGAGGCACCCACGATATTGCCCGTGCCCACCTGCGCCGCAATCGCAGCGCACAACGCCTGGAAGCTGCTCAAGCCACTCTTCCGCTTCTCGCCATGCAACGAGAGCCCGCCAAACATGGTCCGGAGACTCTCTTTCTTCACCAAACACAACTGAACCATCTTTGTTCTGATGGTGAAGAAAATGCCAGTGCCCACCAGCAGAATCGTCAAGACATAGTCCGAAAGACAGCTGTTGATGTGCTGGACCACGGATAGAAGAGCGTCCATAAAAAATAGTTGGGCGTAGGGTGTGAGTGGAAGGAAAAGAACAAAGAACGCCGCCTCCCAGTTCGGGCCTCTTTTCAAAAGATAGAAAAAGAGCAACCGGAGGGCGCAAAAATCGATTTAATCTATCCCATTCCACGCAGTTTGACAATATGCCCCCCTGCCAAAGCCCCCGTCACAGCCAGGAAATCATTTCGAAAAAAAATTTTTCGACAAAAATACAACCAAACAAATTGTAATTCCTTTGGACGCTGTTACAGTAGGGTGGAAACACAATTTGTTGGATTGCGTTTTTTGCGTGTGGTTGTTCTTTTTTCAACGTAGGAGATTGCAAGAGATGAGCCGGATTTACAAAAGCATTTTGGAGACGGTGGGTCACACCCCGTTGGTTGAGATTGGAAAGTTGAACCATGGTGGCGCCCGTGTTTTCGTGAAGGTCGAGTTTTTCAATCCCGGTGGTTCTGTGAAGGACCGCATTGCGATTGGGATGGTGGATGCGGCGGAGGCCAGTGGCGCCTTGAAGCCGGGTGGCCTGATCATCGAGCCCACCAGTGGCAACACGGGCATTGGGCTGGCGCTGGTGTCTGCGGCCCGTGGATATCATCTGGTTTTGACCATGCCAGATACCATGAGCATAGAGCGCCGGAAGCTTGCCGCGGCGTATGGTGCCGAGGTGGTTTTGACGCCGGGAGTGAACGGCATGAAAGGCGCCATCGCCAAGGCGGAGGAGCTCCACAAAGCCAACCCCAACTCCATCATTCCCCAGCAGTTCGAGAACGCCGCCAACCCCGAGACCCACTACCGCACCACGGGCCCCGAGATCTGGGAGGACACCGATGGCAAGGTGGACGCTTTTGTGGCGGGCGTTGGCACGGGCGGCACGATCTCCGGCACGGCCAGGTATCTGCGGGAGAAGAATCCGTCGCTGAAGGTGTATGCCATTGAACCGGACACCAGCGCGGTGCTCTCCGGCAAGCCCGCGGGGCCCCATAAGATCCAGGGCATTGGCGCAGGCTTCGTGCCCAAGACTTTGGATCGCTCCGTCATCACGGAGGTTGTGCCGGTCTCCGCCGAGGACGCTGGCAACACGGCCCGTGCGGCCGCCGCCCAGGAGGGACTGCTCATCGGAATCAGCTCCGGCGCCTCCCTCCATACGGCCCTGGAGCTCTCCAAAAAGCCCGAGTTCACGGGAAAGACCATCGTGGCGCTGCTGCCCGATAACGGCGAGCGGTATCTGTCCACCTGGCTCTTCTCCTGACAGACGACTCCGGTCCCAACGGCGCGTCCCGCATAAAAAGAAGCGGGGCGCGCCTCCCCTGGATTTCATCCCCCGGACAGGCGGCGCGGAGCGGCAACGCCCTTTCCGCCGCCTGCTTTGCATCCCAAAATCCCCTGCTTACCGCCCATGGGAGGACTTGCCAAGACTGACAAAAAACATACCTATCATCTGGAGACGCTGGCCATCCATGCGGGACAGGAACAGCCCGATCCCGCCACCCTGGCACGCGCTGTGCCCGTCTACCGCACCACGGCCTTTAACTTCCGGAATAGCCAACACGGCGCGGATCTCTTCGGATTGAAGGAGAGCGGAAACATCTATGCGCGGCTCATGAATCCCACGAATGACGTGCTGGAACGGCGCCTGGCCGCCCTGGACGGCGGAAAGGCCGCCTTGACCTTGGCCTCCGGCACCGCCGCCATCTACTTCACACTCACGAATATCGCACGCGTCGGCGACGAAATCGTCTCCGCAAACAATCTCTACGGCGGTACGTTCACACAATTCGACGCAATCCTCCCCCAGCAGGGAATCACCGTCCGGTTCACAAATGCCAACGATTTCCCCGCCGTGGAGGCCGCCATCAACGACCGCACGCGCGCCCTCTTTCTCGAGACGGTGGGAAATCCAGGATTGGATGTGGCTGACATCGAGGAGTACGCGAAGATCGCGAAACGCCACCACCTCCCTCTGGTGGTGGACGCCACCTTTACACCGCCCACCCTCTTGAGACCCCTGGAGCACGGTGCAAACATCGTGGTGCATTCCCTCTCCAAGTGGATCGGCGGACACGGCACCGGAATCGGCGGCGCCGTGGTGGACGGCGGCACCTTCGATTGGAGCGACCCGAAATTCGCCCTATACAACGAGCCCGACCGCGGATACCACGGGCTCCGCTTTGCCCACGACCTGGGTGAGAACAACTCCCTGGCCTTCATTCTCCGCCTCCGCACGGTGGGACTCCGGAACCAGGGCGCCACCCTCTCCCCCGACGCCGCATGGATTTTCCTCCAGGGCCTGGAATCCCTTCCCCTCCGGATGCAGAAACATTCCGAGAACGCCCTGAAGGTGGCGCGCTTCCTCCAGAACCACCCCAAAGTGGCGTGGGTGAAGTATCCCTCTCTCACCAGCCCCGCGCTGGCGAAGAAGTACCTCCCCGATGGCGCCGGCGGAATGGTGGTTTTCGGAGTCCGCGGCGGCTCAAAAGCGGCCCGCCGCCTGGTGGATTCCATCGGCCTCTTTAGCATCATCGCCAACGTGGGAGACACAAAGAGCCTCATTGTCCACTCCGCCAGCACCACACACTCCCAACTCTCCGACGAGGATCAACGGAAGGCCGGGCTCCAACCCGAACTCATTCGACTCTCCATAGGACTGGAACATCCCGACGACATCCTCCAGGCACTGGAAGAGGCGTTGGACTCGCTTGCGTGACGGAATTTCCAAGTCAGGAGAAAAAAACAGAAAGTATGGCGCGGGGGTCTGCACACGCCCCCTCCCCGCGCCGAAACCTGCCGGCGCTGGCATTGAGGCGCAACAGCGCAGAAGGCTCCGCCCTGGCCTGGAATGCCCCCTTTGCACAAGAGTGCGCATTCCAGGCCCTGCTTCTGCGCCTTGCTCTTTAGGATGTTCCGCCGCAAAAGATCGGAAACACTCTCGAAGGGAGGCGTTATGCGGCGTTCATGGCATGACCGTCACATCGCGTACCGCGGCGTTGATGCGGATGGGCAGTGTCTGCGGCGTAGACAGTGGGTGTCCGTTCTGCGTCACGCCTTGAATGACAATATGGGAGACGGCGTGTTTGGCGTCCAGTCCCGTTATTTTGCATCTTGGGGGCGGAAGCATTGGCGCATCCGTCAGCACAGAGATTTTCCGGAAGGTTACGTCGTGGATTGTTCCGTGCCTGTAGTGCGTTGAATAGAGTCCGGAATTCAAAAGAGACAGGCAGATCAGCAGGGGATGCCGATAAGGGGCTGAAGTGGGATAGGGGGCGGTCATGTTGGTTTGGAACACCTCCCTCAATTGTCGTCTGCTGTATTCCGTCCGGATGTTTTCGAATAGCACTTTCCCAATGTTTGCGCGATTGTGACTCTGGATGTCCATGAAGACCGCCGACCCGTGGATGTTGTCGATGTTCCGGAAGACGATGTCCCGGAAGGAATCCGCGTTGGTCTCCGCGCCGATTTTCAGGTTGCGTCCCCAGTCGCACCATGCCACGCAGTCCCCGACTGTGATCTGGTGCATGTCTTCGTCATCCCAGCCGGCGATTCCCTTGAGGGCGATGCAGTCGTCGAAGTCACGCAGAAAGCATCCCGCGACATGCACCCGTCGGCTATTGAAGATGGCGATTCCGCCGGAGTTGTAGCGCCACATGCCCACAGTTTTGAGATTCTTCAGGGACACGTCTTCGCTGCCGGCCGCGACGACCGCGAAAGTCGGGGAGTCCAGGAGAACGGGACCCTCCACGCGGACGTTTCTGCAACGGTAGAAGCGCAGGAGTCCGTCCAGCACCTTCCGTTCGCGGAGCATGCGGAGGAAGTCGGTGCGGTCGCGCGGAATCGTGGCATGGAGGTCCTCGGGAAAGAGTGGCGTGTCGTTTCGGCGCTTCTGCCGGGATCCGTCAATTACGCCATATCCCAGGATGTCGATGTTTTCGGCGCAGACCGCGCGGAAGCTCCCGCGGATCCATGCGTCGCGATGCAGGAACACGGTTGTATTGGAGTGCAGGTCGACGCAACCGACGTCGTGCAGTCCGGGACCGAAGGTGATCACCCGCGTCTTGTTTTGGATGGCGGATTCAAAATCCTTGACGGGGTCGAAGAAGACATGCAGCGCGCCGTGATGTCCGTCTGCCTCCACGACATACGCCCCAGGATGCGGCAGCAGCATGGCGGCCTTGCATTCGTCCGTGTCGCGCAAGACGCGTATCTTCCGCGAAAGGGGGCGGACTATGACCTCCCGGATCGGCCGTTCCCATTGCAGTGACAGCGTGACGGGCGAGTCGGACTCGAAGCCCAGAAAGGCGGCTTCCTCGGTCTGGTCAAGGGGGCGCTGCCGCCCAGGCCACGGGGTGTTGTAGGGGACGGCCGAAACCCGGCAGCGGGGGAGGTCCACCGGCGTTCCGTCAAGCGCCGCAGAGAGGCCTTGGCGCAAGGGCTCGCCGGCGGGGATGTGGCGGGTGACTGGCATGGGGACCTCGTTTTTTGGGGGATCTGGAGGCGGGAGGAGAGTGGCGGCTAGATTTCATGCAGGAACGAAAGGGCGGGCAGCCCGGCTCCGTTGCGCAGGTTTCCGGGCGGAAGATCCACTTGCGCATTGTATCGAACCGCCGTCGGGAACGGTGCCTTTGGAGAGGACAGGCGTACGGTGGCTCCCTGGATTTCCGCCCAGCCGCGGTGGAAGTTCCCGTCTGCGTCAGCCAATTCCAGTCCCTGGGGAGTGTCCCCGCCGGAGGCATGGAGGCCGGCAGCGTGGAGGAAGTGCAGCCGAACACTGTCTCCTTCCGGAATGACGGCGTCCAGCGTGGGACCCTGCGCAAGCAGGTCGCGGAATCCATAGGCATGGGACAGCGCCAGAAGGTAGAGGCGGTGGGCTACGCTACGCTTGTCGTGTGGGTGGATTTCCCAGGGTTCGAAGAGCGCCAAATCGTTGGCGGTGGCCACGCCCGTGCGGGGTATGAGCAGGGATGCGCGACGCTGCGCGTCCTGGATGGCGAGCCACAGATCGGGGCAACTTGCCCGGAAGTTCGCCAACTGCACGTAGAGGAAGGGGAAGTCGCCCTGTGCCCACGCGCGGCGCCAATCCTGGATGAGGTCACAGAATCGTTCCAGATACGGTTTGCTGATGTCATTGTCGATGGCGTCGCTTTCGCCCTGGTACCAAAGCACTCCGCGGATGGCGTAGGGAATGATGGGGCGGATCTTGTTGTCGAAGAGCCGGTGCGGCGCGTCTTGGTCCGTGGGGGCGTCGACGGGCCTGTAGGAGGTGGCAAGGACGGAAAAGGCGTATTCCGCCTGCGCCTTCCAACGTTTCGCTGCGATGGGAATGGATTTCCCCAGGGCGCGATTCTCCAGGCGGTATGTCTCCCCGCTCCCGAAGAAACCACCGTCGAAATAAAAGCTGAAGGCGCGTATGGCCACCACGTTCCGCCCGCTTCTCACGAGTTTTCCCGGAATGGGATAGGACCGGGGGCGATCCCAGTGCTCTGTTTCAAAGCCCCGTCCCGTCGAACCGACCTCAGTGCCGTTGAAATAGGTCGTATCGTGCTTGTCCACGCCTCCGAGATGGAGGACAAGATCCATTCCCGCCCATTCATCCGGCAGGAAGACCTCCGTTCGTGTCCAGACGGCGCCGTGGAGGGAGACGTTCTGGCGGATCCATGAACCGGGGATGCGCATGTTCTTCCAGGTGGAGTCGTCGAAGTCCATGTCGGCATAACCCTTCGAATATCCGCGGTTTCCCCGGTCCCGTTGCGTAAAATGCTCGAAGTCAATGACGGCGTCGGAAACCTTTCCCGGAATGGAGCCGCGGCCCTCCAGGACCTTTTCCCAGAGCTTCGGATCGCTGGCGTCCGCATCGGAGCGGATCAGAAGAGGACGATTCTCCGGCCGGGCCGCCAACGCTTCGCGGCTGAGCCAGGCGACCAGTTTGGATCCGCCCCACGAGGAGTGGATGATTCCCACGGGGACATCCGGGAACTTCTTGCGCAGGAAAAGCGCGAACCAGGCGCCGATGGCGGTGAAGGCCGTCGCGCTGCCCGGATCCGAGAGCCGCCACTCGCCGCCGGGGGCGACCTCCTGCCCCGGATTGCAAATGCTGTCGTTCGGCACGGTGAAACAACGCAGGAGCGGGTCCTCCCCCCCGGACTCGAAGAACTCCTTCGTTTGTGCCATGGGGTCGCCGGGATCAAAGGTGCCCAGCGGGTATTCCGCGTTGGACTGCCCAGACACCAGCCAGACCTCGCCGACGACAATGTTGCGGACCAGGACTTCTTCTTTGCCGCAGGCGAGATGCAGTTCATGGGGTCCCCCAGGCGGCAGGGGAGGGAAACGCAGCTCGAAGCGCCCACCCCAGGAGGAGAGTCCTTGTGCCTTCATGCCTCCGAGGGTGCCTCGCACAACGGCGCGTCGTGCATCGCACCAGCCCCAGACGATGATGGGCTTGCTGCGCTGGATGACTGCATGGTCTGACCAGATGGAAGGCAGTCTCATGATTCTCTCCTGCTGTTCAGGAGGTCTCCCTGTGGGTTGACTGGAAAACCTCCTTGATTTACGGATTGCCTTGACGGGTGTCTGTATATCAATAACTCAATCAACGTGAAGAATTTCCAATGTTATACCCCTTTGGGTTTGAGTGGGGGCGGGCAGGGGGGCGACAAGATATTGTGGTGCGGCGCCCCTGTTGGAAGTTTGGACAGGCGGACGCCGGCGATGGGCCTCGCGGAGCGGCGCGTCCGCCGTGTTTGTGTGCGTATGGGGCTTCGTCGGCTTTGACTGCATGCAAGGCGCATCCGGCCGGATGTCGACGAGCCCCCTTTGGGTGCAGGTGTGAAGAGTGGGTGTGTCTCTTCGTCGTCAAGGCGGAATGCCTTTGGGAGCTTCCGCCTTTTGAAGGAAGGCTAGGCCTTGTGCCGGTAACCGCACTTCGGGCAGATGCCCTGCTCATTCAACGAAATGCCGCACAGGGGGCAACGTTCGATGGAGCCGGTCTGGCAATACTCCTCCGTTGCTGCGTTGTCTCCACTGCGGAAGGTGAGACGAACGATGTTGAGTTTGTCCTTCAGCAATTCGTAGACGATCTTGATCATTCCCTCGACCGTCATGGTCTCTTTCGTGACGACCAGGCGGCACTCGGGATAGGCGGTGGCAAGCTCGGTCTGGAAGGCCGGACCCACCATGGTGTTGGTCCGGGTGCCATTGCGGATGCCCTGCTTCTCATAGACGTCGAGCACGGCAGGCAGGAGCGGGTCGTCTTCGCGCAGGATCAGCGCGTGGTCGAAGTTCTTCAGGACGTCCCAGGCCACCTTCTTGATTTCGTTGCAAGGATAAACCATGTTGACGCCTTGGTTGATGCTGTCCTCAACCTCGATCGTCAGCGTGCCGGTGTGCCCGTGTAGATACTGCGCTTCGCCAAGGAACTTGTAGAAGCGGTGCGCATACTGGATGTGGAATGTAGTGAAACTTCTCATCAACGTCGTCTCCTGTGGGGTTGCAAGGGACGCCTGCCGGCCAATCTCTGCGCAATTGCGGTCGCCGCAAGGCGCCGCTGTCGTAGGGCGGACACTGGGCGTGCGTCTGCCTCTGGGGGTGGTTGGTGGGGTGGAGGACTACAATCGGGGCGTGTCTCCCGAAACAAAGGATCTCTGACGGAAGAGGGGAGACGTCCACAATATACCCCGTTTAAAATAAAGTTGTCATTTAAATAGGTCGCAAGACAATGATTTTAAAGAAATTGCAATTCTCTATCAGGATTTTTCCGAGGAAAGGCGGAAGGCCAATGCACTCCCGGCAAAGTACTGAGGGGCATTTTCCCTGACGGACGGTGCGGGAACGCCTTCCGCGGAAGTTTTCCCCCTCCCAGGAAAGGAAAGTTGTGGCGGCCCTTTGCTGGCCGTCCAACCATGCCCGTGTTCAATATTCGATAGGTTTGAAGCCCGCTGTTTTCAGGAAGGCGGGGTTGGAGGGCTCCCGCTGGGAGAATTTCTCCCCGGTGTTCACGTATCCCTGGTTGTATGCGACGGCCAGGAGGGCAAAGAGCTGTTCCCATTCGCGGAGGGTCATTTCGGCCAGGGCGTTCAACCGTGCCTGCCGTTCGGACAGCGGTGCTCCGGACTCTTCCAGGGCGGCCAGCTCCAGGGCGGCGCGGCCCTCGGAGCGCTGCTGGAATTGCGCAATATGACGGATCATGTCCCGGTAGCGCAGTTCGGCGTATTGACTCACGAGATTGAAACGCCACCAGGCACAGCCCTCCGGATCGAATTCCCGGGGGCTCCCTTGGCTGAAGGGCAGGGGGGGCTCCGCCACCACAAGGGGGACGAAGGGGACCTCCGCCGGACGTCCCATGGAAAGCCAGCAGAGTCCGCCGGGCTCCAGGATGTATGCGTATCCGGTGTCCACCATGGAGATGGCGCGTTCCCAGGCGCCCACATTCTTCTCCTCGTCGTCGGTGGGACGGGCGTGATTGGGATTTCCCCAGGGGCCGGCGGCGGGTCCCTGGGTGAGATCGAAGGGAGTGCCCTCCAAGTGGTCGCGGTAGATCTGGAAGAGAGTCTCCCGGTCCACAGGCTGGTCAGGTTCCACCGCGAAGGGGTAGTCCTTTGTGAGGTATCCGCCCTGGACTCGTGGGGGAAACTTTTTGGAGGGGGCCAGGATGTCAAAGGCGCGCCAGACGCGCCGCAGGGAGTAGTACGGGTGGTGGTATTCGCCCTCGGAGATCATGGCGGTCCAATCCAACCCCGGTTTCTCGCGGGCGGCCTTTTCCAGGGCCGGGCAGAGAATCTGGTCGGGGGAATCGGGGAGGAGCTCACGGATCCGGAAGAGATTCGCCTCAACGAAGACCTGTCCGTCCGGAACCCTCTGGGCTGCCCAGAGGCCGCCCGTGCCCTCCGGGGCAGGCGCCATCTCCATGACCCAGCCCTCCACACCGTCGCCAACAAGGAGCGTCTCGCCGGTGCCGTAAATGCCGTATTCGTTGATAAGGCCCCCCATGAGCTCGACGGCCTCACGGGCGCCCGCGCAACGCTCCAAGGCCACCCGCATGAGCTCCGAACTATAGAAAAGACGCCTACCTTCCTCGGGATCGCAGAGGTTGCGGGCCTTGCAGGTGCATTCGCCAAACATGAGTCCCTTCTCGTTCAGGATGCCGTAGTTGCTGTCCAGATAGGCGTAAGTGTGGCGCACCTGCGGAATCTCCCCCACGGGCAGTGTGGGGAAGGCCTGCCCCATGGAGTCCCGATAGCGGTCCTCGCGCCCCGGCGCATACAATCGTGGAATCAACTGCGCATTCCACTGCGGCAACGCCTTCTCGCAGATGGCACTGGGATACACCGGACGCATCGCGCCCTCCGGCCAGTCCTTCGCCGGCACAAAGACCACGCGATGGTCCGCCAAGGCATCGTCACAGGAATGCGCAACACGCATCCGGCCGTCCGCGCTGGCACCGGAGGTGACCAGGATCGTAGTGCAGCTGCCGGGCAGGGAGCGGGGAGAAAGCATTTTTGTGAGGAATTGGTGATGAGGAGTTGTGGCCGCGTAGCAGTGACCCTCGGCGCCCGCAGAGCGACTACTGAGAATTGCCCGCCGCCAGCCGCCCGTGCGCCTGCCTTGCAGGAAGTGGTTACAGCCTCCAGCGGAGCAGGCTTCCGCCGTAGACAAGTCCGGCGCCGAAGGCGACCGTGAGGATCAGGTCGTTTTCGCGGAGCATCCCGGCGCGGTGCATTTCATCCAGTGCGATGGGGATGGAGGCGCTGGCGGTGTTCGCCACGTTTCGGATATTGTGGAAGAACCGGTCGGGGGAGATCCCCATGTTTCGCGCCACGGCATTGAGGATTCGCTCGTTTGCCTGGTGAGGGATCACATGTGTCACGTCATCCAGAGTGAGGCCCGACTTCTCCAGGAGCTCCCGGATGACCTTCTCCATGGTCCGGACCGCAAACTGGAAGACCGCCCGGCCATCCATGCGGACAAAGCCCGGCGGGGTCTTCAGATCCTCGGGGGACCGCAACCCGGCCTCCCGCACAAGACTCATCGCGCGGGTGCCATCGGCTCCCAGGACCTCGCAGATCATCCCAGAAGTCTCCGAGGGAACCAACACCACCGCGCCCGCGCCATCTCCAAAAAGCACGCAGGTGCTGCGGTCCGACCAGTCCAAAATCCGGGAATTGACCTCGCTGGCCACCACCAGCACCGGCTTGCCGTGGGCCTGGCAGTAGTATTTCCCCATGGCCGCGCCGTACGCGAACCCCGTGCACGCCGCATTCAAATCGAAGGCGCCGGCGTTTACCGCGCCCAGGCGCCCCTGGATCAACGCCGCCGTGGAGGGATAGCTGGCGTAGTCCGCCGTGGAGGTGGTCACTATCACCATGCACAACTCCTCCGGAGAGACCCCCGCATCCGACAACGCGCGCCTCGCCGCCTCAAGCCCCATGCTGGACGCACTCTCTTCATCCCCCGCAATATGCCGCTGCGCAATCCCCGTGTGCGAGAAAATCCACTCGTCCGAGGTATCGAGCCTCTCGCACAGCTCCCCATTGGGGACAATGCGACCAGGCAGATACGACCCCACTCCCGCTATCCGGACATTCCGTTCTTCTTGTGACTTCAACATGACCGGTTAATATATTTTCCACCCGCAGTTTTACCCTCACCTACGGGAAAAGAGGCTATCTTAAGAAAGGCACCGACGGCCACCACCGACGATGCCTCCCGTATGCAAGGCACCCTGCAGAGTGGCCACAACTCCTCGTTCCCAATCCCTATTCCCCATTCCCCTGAATGCGCCGTCGTGTCGACCATGCCCAGCGTGTGGAGCTGATCCTCAAGAATGCCCAGAAGCTCTTTGGCGAACTGGGCTATCCCCGGGTCACCCTGAAGCTCCTCTCCAAACGCTGCAACCTGAGCCGCACGGTCATCTACCGGTACTACAACAGCAAGCGGAAGGTCTTTGAGGCCGTCGCCTACCGCGCCTCCACCACCCTGGGCCTCCAGTTCCTCCGGTTCGTCCAGGAAAACCCCACGAAGGAGGCCTCCGAAAAACTCCGCTTCATCCTGTACTCCATCACCGAGTACATGGAACAAAACGCCCCCCTCCTGGACGCCATCGTCGAATACCTCATCGAACTCCAGCGAAGAGGCGAAAACGTCACACGGCGCGTCTCAAGGCACACCGCACTCCTCAGGCTCTCCCTCTTCCGAATCATCCGGGAAGGAATGGACCGCGGGGAATTCCAGGAGTTCTCACCCCTCCAGATCGCCGGAGTCTTCTACGAACAGCTCATGGGGGCCGCCCTCCAAATCGCGGTCACGAATACCCACGACCCACAAGACTTCCGGAACCTCCTCGATCTCACAATCTACGCCATCAAACATACTCCGAAATGGGGGGAATAGAAGAGAAAACCTGGGGTATGCCACACCATCGGTGTTTGATATGGAGCGAAACATTTTTCCGGACGCCAGGGAATAGCCCCCTTTCCCCGTAGTTACGCATTTACGCCCCGCAACCTGATGGAGATTGCGGGGCGTGCTGTTTTTCTCCCCCCTTGTGTGTGGGGCCTTGCTAGAAGAAATCGCGGTGGAAATAGTAGAGAAGGTAGACGAGGAGGGCGTTTGAGGGGGTGTCGGAGAAGGTCATGATGCAGTTCCACTCGGCCGTGGAGGTGCCTTTGTAGAGTTTTTTGTCCTCGTAGGTGGCGATGCAGTTCCACTCGACCGGGGAGCAGCGCCCTTGTAGATCCTCCCGTCCTCATAGGTGGCCAGGATATCATGAAAAGCTGTGTGCCACTCCCGATTGAGGTGGTTGTCCTGGTAGTTCGCCTGGCAATTCCACTGGGCCGTGGAGGCACCTTTGTAGAAGTATCCCTTTTCGTAGGTGGCGATGCAGTTCCACTCGACCGGGGAGGAGCCTTTGTAGAGTTTTCCGTCCTCGTAGGTGGCGATGCAGTTCCACTCGACCGAGGAGGAGCCTTCGTAGATTTTCATGTTTTTGGCTGTGCCAGTGAGGGCAAGACAGAGGAGGCAGAAGAAAGCGAGGAGTTTTTTCACGGTGTGAGTTCTCTCGGGGTGGCTGTCAGAAATGAGACAGGGGAAGACAACGCTGATTCGCGAGACGACGTGTTCCAAGAAGTGCATCACCTCTCCGTCATCCTCTGGTTTATCCCGCTCTTACTGTGCTGTTTGTGTTGTTTTTGCTGCAGCCAGGGAGAGGGGAGTGACGGGAGTGGGGTAGACTGCGGGGTTCAGGATTCTCCAAGTGAGTCGTGTGAATCGTGCAAGAGGGGTGTCGTTTTCCACGGCGCGTTTGACTGCAGAGGGAGTTCCCAGGAGGATGAAGAGGTTTTTGGCGCGGGTGACCGCAGTGTAGAGGAGATTCCTCTGGAGCATGACGTAGTGTTGTGTGAGCAGTGGCGTGACCACGGCGGGGAATTCGCTGCCCTGTGATTTATGGATGGTGACGGCGTAGGCGTGGAGGAGCTGTGTGCAGTCCTGGGCCTTGTATTCCACGGTGTGTTTGTCGAAAGCGACCTCGAAGGTCCGGTTTTTCTGGTCGAGGGAGACGATGCGCCCCATATCGCCATTGAAGACCTGGTTTTCGTAGTTGTTTTTCGTCTGCATCAAGCGGTCGCCCAGTCGGAAGATCCGGTTTTGTTCTCCGGCGAGGGTGAACTCCGGCTTTTCGGGGGATGGGGGGTTGAGTTGTGCCTGGAGGGCCTGGTTGAGGGCGATGGTGCCGCATTCTCCCTTTCGCATGGGAGTGAGCACCTGGATGTCCTCCATGGCGTTGTATCCGAAGAAGTTCGGAATGTCCTTGGCGCAGAGCCTCGTGAGGAACTCCTGGCACTTCTGGGGGGCCTCACAGGGATAGAAGTAGAATTCTCCTACGGAGCCTTTTGCGGGGTTGGTCAGATCGGGGATTTGTCCCTGGTTGATGGCGTGTGCGTTGTCGATGATCCGGCTGCCCTCGGCCTGACGGTAGATGCGGGTGAGGGCGACCACGGGGATCTTGTGGCATTCCAGCAGATCGTGGAGGACGGCGCCGGGCGAGACGGAGGGCAGCTGGTCCTTGTCGCCCACCAGGACCACGCGGGTCTTGTCGGGGATGGCCTGGAAGAGGGCGTGGGCCAGGGCGAGATCCAGCATGGAGACCTCGTCCACCACCAAAAGATCGCACTCCAGGGGATTGTCCTCATTGACGGTGAACTGTCCGCATTTCGGGTCGTATTTCAGGAGTCTGTGGAGGGTGGAGGCGGATTTGTCGCCAGTGGACTCCGCCAGGCGCTTGGCAGCGCGGCCGGTGGGGGCGGCCAATTGGACTTTCCAGAAATTCTCGTGCGCCAGATCCACCAGCCGCCGGAGGACGGTGGTCTTTCCCACGCCGGGGCCGCCGGTGACAATGGAGATGGGGGAGACCAGCGCCACCTTCACGGCCTCTTCCTGTTCCGGATTGAGGACGAGTCCATCGGGCGGGGAGGGCGGCAGCATGAGCCGCTCCAGGGGCGGGAATTTCTGGAGGAGGTGTGTGTTGATCAGTCGTGCCAGCTGTCGTTCCTGGAGTTCCATGTCGGGGATATAGCAGAGCGGTTCTGCCTCTCCGGGGAATTGGAGGGAGAGGAGTTGCCCGTTCTGGAGAGCGGCCCCGTAGCCGTTTTTGAGGAGGGTCTCCCGGGGGACCTGGAGGAGTTTTTCGGATTGCTGGAGGAGCTGTGAGAGGGGCAGGAGGACATGTCCGGAGAGGGAAGCCTGCCGGAGGGTATATGTGATGCCGGATGAGAGTCGTTTGGTGGAATCGGGGGTGAATCCCAGACTGGAGGCGACGCGGTCGCAAGTGAGGAATCCAATGCCCTCCATGTCCCGCTCCAGCCGGAAGGGGTTGTTCTGGACCAGCTGCGCGGCGTTGCGGGGGGCGTATTTCTGAATGATTTTCTGGGCCATGGCGGAGGAGATCCCGTGTTCCAGGAAGAAGATCTGCTGATCCCGCTCGTCCACTACCTTTTGCCAAGACTCCAGGATGCTCTTGAGGCGTTTCTTGCCAATGCCGGGCACCTCGATGAGACGCCCCGGCGCCTTGTCCAGGATCTCCAATGTCTTGTCGCCAAAACACTTCACAATGGCCTGCGCGGTCACTTCATGGATGCCGGGGAGCACTCCGCTGGCCAAATACTTCTGGATGCCCTTGCGGGATTTGGGAAGCAGAAAGTGCGCGGAGGTGACCTTGAATTGACGGCCGAAGCGCGGATGTTCGGTCCAACCGCCCTCCGCCTCGATCTCCACGCCCTCCATGACCCCCGAGAGATTCCCCACCAGGCACGCCTCTTCGTCGTTGTCCGAACGCTTCACAATCACCACGCCATATCCCGATTCCCCGGAAAAGACCACCCGCGACACCTGCCCCACCACGGTCTCCGTCTCGGGATGCGGGAGGGAAGGGAGGGAGGGAACGTTTGGATGGCGGGAGGAAGTGGACATGAGGAACAAAGGGAAAGGAAGTGCATTCAGGGGGGACACGGCGGCCATTGAGAGTCGCGTCTGGCCACCAATCGCCCATGGCCGGCGACCTGGCCAAGCCCCTGGAAATGCATGATAGGCGCATTCCGGGGTATTATAGTTTCCTCCGTACGCTCTGCCTGAAGGCGGGGTGTTGTTTTGTGTTTTGTCATCGCGCGTTTCCGCGCACCTGGATACCTGCCATGCTTCCCCAGAACATCAATGTGGATTTGGATGCTCTGCCCCAGATGGACTTTTCGATCCCCCGTCTAGGCACGCCCACCCTGACTTCGCCCTTGAAGGACGCCATCTTCGTGGACGACTCCGAGCGGATCTGCTTCTGCGCCGACGCCGCGCGGAACCAGCTCTTCCTGAAAGAGCACAACATGATGCCCTCTTTTTTGGCGGCCGGCCCCCGTCGGCAGATCTTCCATGACGCCGCCTGGAGCCGTGTGGGCATCGTCACCTGCGGCGGCTTGTGCCCGGGGTTGAATGATGTGATCAAGGGGCTGGTGAACACCCTGTGGTATGTCTACGGGGTGGACAACATCTTCGGCATCAAATACGGCTACCAGGGGTTGAATCCGGCATATCGGCTGAGTCCCATGGTGTTGAATCCAGATGTGGTGGACGACATCCACTCCGAGGGCGGCACCATCCTGGGCTCCTCCCGCGGAAAGCAGCCGACCGAGGAAATGGTCAAGACCCTGGACCGCCTGAACATCAACATCCTCTTCACCATTGGCGGGGACGGCACCCAGCGCTGCGCCCACGAGATCGCCATGGAGTGCAAGCGCCGCCGGGTGGAGTGCAGCGTGGTGGGCATCCCGAAGACCATCGACAACGACTTGAACTTCATGGACAAGACCTTCGGCTTCGAGACGGCGGTGCAGGCGGCGGCGAACATCCTGAGCTGCGCCCACAACGAAGCGAAGGGCGCGTTCAATGGCCTGGGACTCGTGCGCCTCATGGGCCGTGACTCCGGCTTCACGGCGGCCTTCGCGTCGCTGGCCAACTCGGTGGCGAATTTCTGCCTGATTCCAGAGGTGCCCATCCGTCTGGAGGGCCCCGGCGGACTCCTGCAGGCCATGGAGACCCGCATGCTCCACAAGCAGCACGCGGTGCTGGTGGTCTCCGAAGGCGCGGGACAGGATCTTGTGTCCGGCCGGCGCTCCAAGGACAAATCCGGAAATCTGCTCCATGAGGACATCGGCATCTTCCTGAAGGAGCGCATCAAGGAGCACTTCGACAAGAAGGGGCTGGAGATCAACATCAAATACTTCGACCCAAGCTACGAAATCCGGAGCCTCCCGGCAAACTCCCACGATTCCATCTTCTGCCTGCACCTTGCGCAGCACGCGGTCCACGCCGCCATGGCGGGCATGACGGATCTGGTGGTGGGCAACTGGCAGGGATACTTCATCTACGTGCCCATCGCCATGGCCACCATCTCCCGCCGGAAGGTGGATCCCTTCGGACAGCTCTGGCAGAGCGTCCTGCTGACGACCCGCCAGGCAAAATTAATGGACGGGCAGTGCGGCCCCGACTCCAAGGCCACCGGATTCTAGGGACAACGACAACTGCACGTCCCCCGCGCAAGCGGAGGCGCCGGGAACCAGGGACAAGACGGACAGGGGAAAGCCGTTCCCCTTTTCCCGGGGCAGTCCCTTGCGCGGGGCATTTTCAGACTTTATATTCCTCCCCCGTCGCCACGACGACGGCAGCGGAGGGAGATTCCCCCGCCCAAGCACCACCCAAAGGACAAGTTCCATTCACTATGGCCGTAGCACTGAAACCCTCCTGCCTCCATGACCTGCTGAAATATGCGGTGGACGAGCGGGCCAGCGATCTGCACATCCGCGAAAACAAGAACGTGCAGTTGCGCATCGACTCCAATTTGGTCCAGCTGGACTACGAGACGGACACCGCCGTCTTTGACCAGTTCTGCAATGACATCGTGCCGAAGGGCAAATACGATGAATTCCTGGCGAAGGGCGACTTGGATTTCGCCTGGCAGGAGCCAGACGCCGGGCGTTTCCGCGTGAACCTGCACTTGCAGCGCGGCAACCGCGGCATCACCATGCGCTGGGTCAAGAGCAAGGCGCCCACGGTGAAGGAGGCCGGACTCCCCGAGATCCTCAAGACCATCGCCTCCAACAGCAATGGAATCATCTTCATCACGGGCACCACGGGGTCCGGAAAGTCCACCACCATGGCCGCCATGCTGGACTTCATCAACACCAACTTCCGGAAACACGTCATCACCATCGAAGACCCCATCGAATACACCTTCGAGGACAACCTCTCCTTCTTCGAACAGCGCGAGGTGGGACTGGATGCCGAATCCTTCGATTCCGCACTGGTCCACGCGCTGCGTCAAGACCCCGACATCATCGTGGTCGGCGAGATGCGCAACCGCACCACCTTCGAGACTGCCCTGGCCGCCGCCGAGACCGGCCACATGGTGATCACCACCCTCCATACCAAGGACGCGCCGCAGTCCATCAACCGAATCCTGGACATGTTCTCCATTGAGGAGCGCGATTCCATCCGGAAATCCCTCTCCGACGTGGTGAAGGCCATCATCTGCCAGCGGCTGGCCAAGAAGGCCAGCGGAAAGGGCGTGGTGCCCATCACCGAGGTCATGATCAACTCCCCCATCGTCAAGAAGCTCATCTTCGACGGACGCATTGACAAGCTCCCGCAGGCCATCGAAGCCGGCGAGGAACAGGGAATGATGACCTTCAACCAGTGCCTCCTCAAACACTACAACGCCGGCGACATCTCCGAGGACAAGGCCCTGGAGCTCTCCGACAATCCCCAGGCGCTCCGCATGAACATCAAGGGCATCTTCCTCACCGATTCCGGCGGAATCATCCAGTAAACGCCTTTTCGCACAGCGAAAGCGTAGGAACGGGGAGCCGCAGCCCCTTTGCGGAGGCCTTCTGTCGACGCGTGTCGCCAGGAGTTCCGCGGCAAGACGGCCAACACTTTCCATTTCCAAATCCCCATTTCTTTTTTCGCGGCAATGGTTCCGCGGGAACGGCGCTATGGACGCGAAAAAAGACCAGCTTTCTCCCCGCAGGCGTCAGAAGTTGCAGGCGGTGCTGGAGAACCAGGGCGCAATGGCTCGTGGGCGGAATCGCCGGCGTGTTTCGAGTCGCGCGCTGTGCATGTGCGGATGGCTATTGTTCGTGGTGTTCTTTCTTTGTCTGCTTGGGGTATTGAATGAGTATTTCCTGTAGCGGGGGTGTATCAGCCATGGCGGAGGATCGTCGTGGCGTGGTGGTTCTGGGGGCCACGGGGACGGTTGGCAGGCAGACCCTGGAGGTCCTTCATTCCTTTCGGGGCAGGGAATTCCGTCTTGAGGCGGTCACCTGCGGCCATCACGGGAGCGTCCTGGAGGAGTGTGCCCGCCGGAATGGCGCCCGGCATTGGCATTGCGCCACGGATCCGGAGCACTCCACCTTGGAGGAGGCTGGATTGCGGGATTTGATCCAGAGTGACCGTGTGCAGATTGTGGTGTGCGCCATCCAGGGGATTGCCGCACTGCCGTACGTGGTGTGGGCCTTGGAGGCGGGCAAACGGGTGTGCCTGGCCACCAAGGAGGTCATGGTGGCCGCCGGCGAATGGGTCGACGCCCTCTGCCGAAGGCACGGTGGCAAAATCCTCCCCGTGGACAGCGAACACTGCGCCATCTTCCAGTGCCTGCAGGGCGAACGACACGGCGACGTGAAGAATCTCTGGCTTACCTGCAGCGGCGGCCCCTTCCACGCGCATCCGGAAATCGATCTGCATGCCGTGACGCCGGAACAGGCGCTGCGTCATCCCACCTGGAACATGGGGAAGGCCATTACCCTGGATTGCGCCTCGTTGATGAACAAGGGACTGGAGATGATCGAAGCCCGCTGGCTCTTCCACGTGCTGCCCAACCAGGTGAAAGTGGTGATTCATCCGCAGTCGCTGGTGCACTCCATGGTGGAGTTCAAGGACGGCGCGGTGCTGTCCCAGATGGCCGCCACCAGCATGTGCCTTCCCATCCAATACTGCCTCTGCTACCCAAAACGCTCCGGGACACGCGTCGTCGAACCCTTGGATTTCCTCCGCAAAGAGCAGGAAATGACTTTTCTGCCACCAGACGAAAAACGCTTCCAGGCTCTCGCCGTGGCCCGGAAGGCAATGCGCTTGGGCGGCGGCGCAGGCGCCGTCTTCCAGGCCGCCAATGAAGCCGCCCGCGAACGATTCGTCAACCGAACCCTCGCCTTCGACGAAATCCCCCAGGCAGTCTCCTCCGCCCTGGAAAATGTCCCCGCTCCCGCCGCCCCGCATTCCCTGGAAGAGGCCAATGCAATCTGGAAGGCCGCCCGGGAATTTGTGGAGAACATCAGGTAGCGGATTGAAAGTTGCCCCGCTATTCCGTGAGGGGGGGTGGCTAGGGGGTGAAACGACGGCCAATCTGCAACGTGTCTGCAGCGAAAAACCGCACAGTGTCCAAAACTCCTTTCCTCGCGATGTCTACAGTATCCCTTGTTGCAGTGGATGGTTACGACGACTTTGAGGTCCTGATGAAGTCGTTGCGTCGTTCGCTTTTGCCTTTTGGCGGAATGGGCGGCATTGTGAAAGCGGGGGACCGTGTGTTGCTGAAGGCAAATTTGCTGGCGCCCTCCCGTCCAGAGGAGGCGGTGACCACCCACCCTGCGATTCTGCGGGCGGTAATCCGTCTTGTGAAGGAGTGTGGCGCGAATCGGATTTTGGTAGGGGATGGTCCCGGCGTGGGAGACACGGCGGAGAACATGCGGGTTTGCGGACTCCAGAAGATCTGCGACGAGGAAGGCGCCGAGACGGCGGTCTTCCGGGAGACTGCGGTCTACGAGAATCCTGAGAATTCCATTGGAAAATTCCTGGAGCTGACATCGTATCTGAAGGAGGCGGATGTGGTGATTACGCTTCCCAAGCTGAAGACCCACGTCCAGTTTGGATACACCGGCGCCTTGAAAAACCAATACGGGCTGATCCCCGGCAGCAAAAAGGGCGAATACCATTTTCGACTCCAGAATCGGGATCGTCTGGCAGATCTGATGATTGACATCAACCGGACTGCGAAGGTCCGTCTTGCCATCTTGGACGCCATCGTGGGCATGGAGGGCCCCGGTCCCCACGGTGGTTCCCCCCGGAAGATCGGTGCGCTGGTGGTGGGAAAGGATCTCTGCGCCGTGGATGTCGTGGGGTGCTCCCTCATCGGAATCCCTCCCCTAGAGCATCCCTTGCTTCAGGCCGCGAGACGTACCACGTTTGGCGCCACCTCCCTGGAAGAGGTGGAAATCCAAGGAGATGATTTGGAGCGTCTGAAGGTCCCTGACTTCAAATTGGTCAGGACCCCTGTCAATATTCTGAAAATCCTCCCGCTTCCCCAATGGATGCTCCGCTGGCTCCGGAACCAGGTGGCCCCCACGCCGTATATCCGGAAGGACAAGTGCATCCAATGCTTAAAGTGCCATAACGGATGCCCCGTGAAACCCGCCGCCATCGATCCACGGCAATATGAAAAGACCGGCGGCGTCCGTCGCTACGACTGCATCCGGTGCTATTGCTGCCATGAATTCTGCCCCGTGGACGCCATCCAGCTCCGAAAGCCATGGGCAGAGAAGGTGTTCCATTTTTCCACGCTGGGCCAGTTTGGTTCCCGCGCGCTTGGGCACATTGTGGCGCTGTTCCAGAAACGTTGAAACACACCAGGAGCGGCCATCCGCACGGGGAAGGAACGCCAAGGCTCCCCAAAAGACGGGAGACCGCCGCACGACTGTTTGGCGCCCCGGCAATGAGACGAAACCCTCAAAAGCCGCCCACATCAGGCCGTCTTCTGAGGCTCTCGTTCTACCCCCGTGCTGTCCAGGACCTAGTCCGCGCCGGGCCGACTCGTCCAGATCTTCTTGTGGTATTCCTGCAAAGAGCAGACATCTACGCGCCCTTTGTCGACGGCAGCGCCCTGGACTCCCTCGGCGGCCATTTGGAGAGCGGCGGTGGTAGTGGTGATGGGCAGTCCGAACTGGATGGCGTAGGATCGCATTTTTGCGCCGTCGTCATTTCGGTCTGGGATATTGACGATCCAGCGGATTTTCTGCTCCAGGATGAGGTCCTTGAGATTGGGACGTCCCTGGGAGAGCCGGAAAACCGCCTGGCAGGGGATTCCCTTTTCGTAGAGAAGGGTGCCGGTGCCTGCGGTGGCGTAGAATTGGAAGTCGTGCTTTGCCAGGATTTGAAGCCAGGGGAGTGCGGCGGCCTTGTCGGCGTCGCGGATGGAGAGGAAGACTCCGCCCTCCTGGGGAATGCGGTTTCCGGCGGCCTCCTGGGACTTCAAGTATGCGGTGGCGGGGGAAAGATCGATTCCCATGACCTCGCCAGTGGACTTCATTTCGGGGGAGAGGGTAACGTCCACTCCGGGGAATTTGGAGAAGGGGAAAACGGCCTCTTTGAAGGCGGTGTAGGGGATCCTGGGCTCTTTCGTGAATCCCAGGGATTCCAGGGATTCGCCCGCCATGCAGCGGGCGGCGTATTTTGCCAGGGGGATTCCGGTGGCCTTCGAGGCGAAGGGGACCGTCCGGGAGGCGCGGGGATTCACCTCGATGATGTAGACCTGTTCCTTCTGGACGGCGAACTGGATGTTCATGAGCCCCACCACATGGAGGGCTTTTGCCATTTTGTGTGCCTCGCTGCGGATCTCCTCCAGGACCGCAGGGGAGAGATCCCGTGGCGGAATGGAGCAGGCGGAGTCGCCGGAGTGGATGCCCGCCTGTTCCACGTGTTCCATGATGGCGCCCACCACGGTGGTCTTTCCGTCGGACAGGCAGTCCACATCCAGTTCCTGGGCGTCATCGAGGAACTTGTCCACCAGAATGGGATGTCCCTCGGAGACCACCACGGCCTCCTTCATGTAGGTGCGCAACTCATCCTCCTGGGATACGATGGCCATGGCGCGCCCGCCCAGCACGAAAGACGGCCGCACCAGTACGGGATACCCGATCTTCCTGGCGATTTCGCAGGCCTGGCCGACATCCTTCGCCATGCCGCTGGGGGGTTGCCGGACGCCGGTCTTTGCGACAATGGTCTTGAAGACTCCGCGGTCGTCGGCGGCATCGATGTCCTCGGGAGGCGTTCCCAGGATCTTGACGCCGGCCTCCTTGAGGGCAGTGGCAAGGTTCAGGGGCGTCTGGCCGCCCAGCTGAACGATGATGCCGTCGCACTGCTCCCGCTCATAGACATTCAGGACGTCCTCGAAAGTGAGGGGCTCGAAATAGAGTCGGTTCGCGGTGTCGTAGTCGGTGGAGACCGTCTCGGGGTTCGAGTTGACCATGATGGTCTCGTAGCCGGCGTCACGCAGGGCGAAGACCGCGTGGACGCAGCAGCAGTCGAATTCGATGCCCTGGCCGATGCGGTTGGGGCCGCCGCCCAGGATCATGATCTTTCCTTTTGCGCCGGTTGGGCGGACGGGCTCATCAGCCTCGGTATAGGTGGAGTAGTAGTAAGGCGTTGTGGCCTTGAACTCGCCTGCGCAGGTATCCACGGTGCCGTAGGTGGGAAGGATTCCCAGCTCCTTGCGCCGTTTCCGGAATTCCAGCTCGGTGGTGCCGAGCCGGAAGGCCAGCTGCCGGTCGGAGTAGCCTAGCTCCTTGGCCTTCCGGATGCTCTCGGGGGCGTCGGTGATGGTGTCCTCGAACTGGACCAGCTCCTCCATTTTCCGTAGGTAGAAGAGATCGATGGCAGTGAGTTCGTGGATGCGCTCCACGGCCCATCCGCGCTTCAGGGCGGCGTGGAGCATATACATCCGGTCGGCATTGGGGCGCGCCAGCTCGGCGGCAAGGAAGTCGTCGGACATCTCCAGGAAGGGCTTCGCCTTGGGCTCCAGGCCGAAGCCCCAGTGGCCGGTCTCCAGGGAGCGCAAGGCCTTCTGGAAGGCCTGGCAGAAATTCCGTCCGATGGCCATGGATTCGCCCACGGCCTTCATCTGGGTTCCCAAAGTGGAGTTCGCTGCGGGGAATTTCTCGAAAGTGAAGCGCGGGGCCTTGACCACCACGTAATCCAGTGCGGGCTCGAAGCAGGCGGGGGTGGTCCGGGTGATGTCGTTCCGCAGTTCATCGAGGGTGTATCCAACGGCCAGGAGCGCGGCGATTTTCGCGATGGGGAAGCCGGTGGCCTTGGAGGCCAAAGCGGAGGAACGGGAGACGCGGGGGTTCATCTCGATGATGAGACGCTCGCCGGTGGCGGGATTCACGGCCCACTGGACATTGGAACCGCCGGTCTGGATGCCGATGGCCTTGAGCACCTTCAGGGAGTCGTCACGCATGGCCTGGTATTCCCGGTCGGTGAGGGTCATGGCGGGGGCCACGGTGATGGAGTCGCCGGTATGGACGCCCATGGGGTCCAGGTTTTCGATGGAGCAGACGATGACGGAGGTCCCCTTGCGGTCGCACATGACCTCCATCTCGTACTCCTTCCAGCCCAGGAGGGACTCCTCGATGAGCACCTCGTGGTTCAGACTGGCATCCAGGCCACGCTCCACGATGGTCTTGAACTCCTCGGGATCATGGGCGATGCCGCCGCCAGTGCCCCCCAGCGTGAATCCGGGGCGGATGACCAGGGGCCACTTTCCGATCATCTTGACAATGAGGCATGCCTCTTCCAGGCTGTGGGCGGAGCCTGAAATGGCGCTGCGGATGCCAATCTGCTCCATGGCGGCCTTGAAGGCATTCCGGTCCTCGGCGCGGGTGATGGCGTCGGCGTCGGCGCCGATGAGCTCCACGTGGTAGTGCTGGAGGACGCCGCTGCGCCAGGCATCCATGGCCAGATTGAGGGCGGTCTGCCCGCCCAGGGTGGGCAGCAGGGCATCGGGCCGTTCCCGGCGAATGATCTCCTTGAGGTATTCGGGAGTCAGGGGCTCCAGGTAGGTGCGGTCGGCGAACTCGGGGTCGGTCATGACGGTGGCCGGGTTGCTGTTGAGAAGCACCAGCTCGTACCCCTCCTGCTTCAGGGCCTTGCAGGCCTGCACGCCGGAGTAGTCGAATTCACAGCCCTGGCCGATGACCACGGGCCCGGCGCCCAGGAGCATGATTTTGTGGATGTCTGTGCGCTTAGGCATGGTGTTTTTCCTCCTTGTGCTGGAGTGCGGCGCGGACCAGGCCGGTGAAGAGGGGATGTGCGGCAAAGGGCCGGGAGCGGAATTCCGGATGGAATTGGCATCCCACATAGAAGGGCTGGTCCTTGAGCTCCACCATCTCCACCAGGGAGCCGTCGGGGCTGGTGCCGGAGAGCGTGAGCCCGGCGGCGGCGAGGGTGTCGCGGAAACGGTTGTTGAACTCGAAGCGATGGCGGTGCCGTTCGCTGATGTCGCTCTTGCCGTAGAGTTCGGCGGCGCGGGTGCCGGCAGTCAAGTGGCAGGGGTATGCGCCCAGCCGCATGGTGCCGCCCTTCTGGCGGACGGCCTTCTGGCTCTCCATGAGGTCAATGACCGGGAAGCGGGTGTCCTCGTCGAACTCGGTGGAGTTCGCTCCGGGCATTCCGGCGGCGTTCCGGGCATACTCAATGACCATGCACTGCATGCCCAGGCAGATGCCCAGGCAGGGAATGCCGTGCTCCCGGGCATACGCCAAGGCGGAGACCTTCCCTTCCACGCCACGGGCGCCAAAGCCGCCTGGGACAATGACGCCGTCGTAGGCATCCAGGAGCTCCGGACGGGCCTCCAGCTCTTCGGACTCGATCATCTCGCACTCAACCTTCGCGCGCAAAGCGATTCCGGAATGAGACAAAGATTCGAAGATGCTCTTGTAGGCGTCCTTGAGGCCGGCGTATTTCCCGGCAAGGGCGATGCGGCAGGTGGTCTCGGGATGGAGGACACGGTCCAGCAGACCCTTCCAGTCGTCCATCTTCCGTTCCGTGACGGGCAGCTGGAGAAGTCGCAGGACCTTCTCGTCCAGCTTCCGTTCGGCCAGCTCCTGGGGCACCTCGTAAATGGAGTGCGCCACGTCCTTCTCCTCGATGACGTAGTCTTGTGGCACATTGCAGAAGAGCGCGATCTTCTTGCGGTGTTCCTCGGCCATGGCCACCTCGGTGCGGCAGACCAGCACGTCGGGGAAGAGTCCGATATTGTGGAGAATGCTGACAGACTGCTGGCTGGGCTTGGTCTTGAGTTCGCCGGCGGCATGGATGAAGGGCACCAGAGTCAAATGGATGACGATGGCGTTCTCGCGCCCGGAGTCATTCTGGAATTGCCGGACGGCCTCCAGGAAGGGCAGGGACTCGATGTCACCGGCGGTGCCGCCGATTTCGGTGATCACGATCTCGACGCCGGGTTTGGCGGCGGAGCGGATGGCGTCCTTGATCTCGTTGGTGATATGGGGGATCATCTGGACGGTGGCGCCAAGGTATTTCCCCTCGCGTTCACGGGCGATGACGCGGCTGTAGATCTTTCCGCTGGTGTAGTTGCTGTGGCGGTCGCAGACCACTCCGGCGAAGCGCTCGTAGTGTCCCAGGTCCAGGTCTGCCTCGGTGCCGTCGTCCGTCACATAAACCTCCCCGTGCTGATAGGGCGACATGGTGCCGGGATCCACGTTGAGATAGGGATCGAACTTCTGCATGGCCACGTGGTAGCCATGGCATTTGAGCAGATACGCCAGACTGGCGGCGGTGATGCCTTTTCCCAGACCGGAAACCACACCGCCCGTAACAAAAATGAATTTCGTCATAACTGTCTATCCTCCTTGCGCGGCGTACTTTGACGATCTACTGTTCCATGCTCTGGCGGAACTGCCGGAAGAGGGATTCCGCGTCCCAGGGACCGGGGGCGGCCTCGGGATGATACTGGACGGAGAACGCGGGGAGGGTCTTGTGCCGGACGCCCTCGATCGTGTGGTCGTTCAAATTCCAGTGGGTGGCCACCAGGCAATTGGGGAGGGCTTCGGGGAGCAGCGCGAAGTTGTGGTTCTGGGAGGTGATGGCCACCTGTCCGGTGGCGACATCCTGGACGGGATGGTTGCAGCCGTGGTGTCCGAAGGGGAGCCGCCCGGTGCGTCCGCCGCAGGCCAGCCCCAGGATCTGGTGTCCAAGGCAGATTCCCATGATGGGAACGCGTCCCAGCAGCTGTTTCACACAGGGGATGACCCCCTGGACGCCGTCGGGATCGCCGGGGCCATTGGAGAGCAGCACGCCGTCGGGAGAGAGCGCCAGCACATCGTCGGATGTGCAGCCGGCGGGGAGCACCCGGACCTTGAAGCCCTCCTTCGCCAGGCAGCGAAGAATATTCCACTTTACGCCGCAGTCGATGACCACCACCGTTTTGTTTCCCTCCAGACACCAATCGTAGGGCGCCTTGGCGGCGACCTTCGTGGCGCAGTCTATGCCGTCCAAACCACGCCATTCGCACGCTTTCGCAACGGCCTCTTCGGGGGCGAGCTCTGTGCCGTCTGCGTGGAGCCAGGCCTTCTGGGTGCCATGATCCCGGAGATGGAGCACCAATCGCCGGGTGTCCACGCCGGAAAGCGCCGGTTTCCCATGGCGCTTCAAACAGTCGGAGAGGCTCTCCCGGCTCCTCCAGGAGGAGGGCGGGTTCATATTCTGCACAATCAGACCACTTAAGAAAAGCCCCCGGGACTCCATGTCCTCTTCGTTGCAGCCGTAGTTGCCGACCTCCGCCGTGGACAATGCCACGATCTGCCCGTAGTAAGAGGGATCGGATAGAATCTCCTGGTATCCGGTCATGCCGGTGTTGAAGACGGCTTCGCCGGGAAGATCCACTGGTGCGCCGCAGGAGACGCCCGGAAAGACAGTCCCGTCGGCCAAGGCGAGATAGGAATTCATACTGGAAACGTTATGGAGGGTGTTTGGGAAGAGGAGAGGGGGGCGTGACACTCTGCTTTCAGAGCACTGCCTGGCCCTTGGTTGCAAAATGCTAGTATGCCCGCCCAGAAAGGTTTTCGGAAAAATTGACGAGCGCCTGGTTGACGACGCGGTTTCCGCCGGGGGTCGGGTAGTCTCCGGTGAAGTACCAGTCTCCGGTGTGGTTTGGAATGCAGCGCCGGAGATCCTGGCAAGAGAGAAACACCACTCGGAGTTCCGCACGGAGGTTGTCGGGTTTGAGCCGCCGGCAGATGGCCTCGGCGATTTCCTGGTCGGAGAAGGGCTCGTAGAGCATGAGGGCACGGTTCTTCATGCGGCAATCGGGACGGTAGAGGTCTTCCTTGGCCAAACGGACGGCCTCCTGGAAAAGCTCCCTGCGTCCAGTGCGGTGAATCAGGTCCATGCAGGCCTGGAAGGCCACCAATTCCCCAAAAGATGCCATGTCGATGCCATAGCAATCGGGGTAGCGGATTTGCGGTGCGGAGGAGACCACGACGATGCGTTTGGGGCAGAGCCGGTCCAGAATGGGAAGGATGGCCTTTCGCATGGTGTTCCCGCGGACGATGGAGTCGTCGATGACAACCAGGTTGTCATCATCGGGATGGACGAGCCCGTAGGAGACATCGTAGACGTGGGGGAAGAGGTCGGCGCGTTTGCCGGCGTCGCTGATGAACGTCCGGAATTTCGCGTCCTTGACAGCGACCATTCCGAAGCGCAGCTTATGCCCCTCGCGGCAGTCATCCAATGCGGAGAGCATGCCGTGGAAGCTGATCTGGGCGGTGTTCGGGATATAGGAGAATACCGTGTGGTCAAAATCGTGGTCCACGGCGGCCAGGACCTGCGGCACCATGGCGCCCCCCAGCGCGCGGCGTTCCTGCTGGATGTCGGCGTCATTCCCCCGGGAGAAATAGATTCGTTCAAAGACGCACTTTCGGGGCTGCTGCGGCGGCATGCAGGGCTTGAGGGAGACGCACCCGGCGGCGGAGACCGTGAGAAGATGTCCGGGAGGCAGTTCCTGGACATCCTGGATCGGGAGATTGAAGGCGGTCTGGATGGCGACCCGCTCGGAGGCAACCACAACCACCTCGGGATCCACATGATAGAAAGCGGGGCGGATCCCCTGGGAATCCCGGAAGGCGAAGGAATCGCCATTTCCCATGATACCGCAGATGGCGTATCCGCCATCCCATTTCCGGGAGGCATTGCGGACGGCAGATTCCAAGTCCCCGGGGTGTTCGTCCATGGCCTGGGAGAGGGAGATCAAAAGGACCTCGCAGTCCTGGCGGCCCCGCGGATGATATCCGGCCCGGGTAAGTTCCTCGAAGACGCTCTTGGTGTTGGTCAGATTGAAGTTTCCGGCCAGCAGCATCGTCTTGTCGCGCCGGAATTCCTCGCGGACCACGGGATGGCAGGCGGCCAAAGTGCGAATGCCGAAGGTGCCGTATCTCACGTGTCCCAGATAGACCTCGCCGCAGAAGGGCCGCAGAAGGGTCCTGATCTGGCCTGGCGGCGGTTCGGGGCCCGCCTGGCATAGCTTTGTGGAGATGCGTTCCAGCAAGTCGGCAAGCGGCATGGAGGAACAGCTTTTCTCCAGGTGGTAGAAGGCCTGTCCCGGGGGCACATCCAGTCCCACGCAGGCAATTCCGGCGCCGTCCTGTCCCCGGTTGTGCTGTTTTTCCAGCAGCAGGGAGAGTTTTTCGTATCCATAGGCGGCGGTGCCGTACTTTTCCGCGTAGTGTGCCAGGGGCTTTCGGAGCCTGAGGAGAGTCACTCCGCATTCATGCTGGATGCTGTCTGACAAGGGGGTTCTCCGGTGAGAGGAAAGAGAAGGGGCAGGGCGGTTTCCGGGCAAAAAAAGGGGGAACCACCTTCCCCTGAAATCCGGGGACGCCTCTCGGGGAGGCGTGGAAGGATGGTTCCCCCGATGGGGTGGCGGAGGACCGTGCCGAATGGCGCGGTCCTCCGCCTGGGGTGCTAGCTGATGAAGAGCATCTCGCGGTACTTGGGCAGAGGCCACTCCTTGTCATCCACGATGGTTTCCAGGGTGTCCACGTCCTTGCGCAGCTCGGCCATGGCGGGGATGATCTCCTTGCCGGAGGCCAATGCCTTCTCCAGGACGGCGATGTGCGCGCTGAGGGAGTCCACATCGGCGGCCAGTTCGCACCGCAACGCCTTCACGGACTTGCTGGACGAGCCGTCGCCCAGGCCCACGAGCTCCTTCACCGCCACGGGACGGATCATGTTCTTGGCGATTTCCAGGGCGACCTTGCCCTCGATGTCCAGACGGCGCTCGTAGTCTTCCTTGAAGACCAGGTACCGGGAGTCCATTTCGGTCTTGGAGAGCACGTGGTACTTCTCCATGAGGGTCTGGTTCTTCTTGTCCTTGAGGGGCGTGATGGCCTCCAGGGAGGTCGGCAGGTTGGGCAAGCCGCGGCGCCGGGCCTCCTCAAGCCACTCCTTGTTGTAGCCATCGCCGTTGAAGATGATGCGGCTGTGTGCCGCGATCTCCTTCTTGAGCAGGGCCTGGAGTCCCTCGTTGAACTTGTCGGCGGGAAGCCTCTCCAGCTCGTCGCTGAGCAGATCCATGGCCTCGGCGACGATGGTGTTGAGGATGGTGTTGACCTCGGCGCAGGACTGCGAGGAACCGGGGGCGCGGAACTCGAACTTGTTGCCGGTGAAGGCGAAGGGGCTGGTGCGGTTCCGGTCGGTGGCGTCGCGGCGCAGGGTAGGCAGGGCGTCGACTCCGATGCGGAGATACGAGTCCTTCTCCTTGCTGGCCTTGGTGCCGTTCATCAGCCGGTCGATGACCTTCTGGAGCTGCTCGCCCAGGAAGATGGAGATGATGGCGGGCGGGGCTTCGTTGGCGCCAAGGCGGTGGTCGTTGCCCAGGCTGGCGGTGGCGCTGCGCAGCAAATCGCTGTGGGCGTCCAGCGCGTGGATCACGGAGACCAGCACTGTCAGGAAAACCGCGTTCTCGGTGGGGTTGCTGCCGGGATCCAGCAAGTTCCGGCTGCCGTAGCAAATGGACCAGTTGTTGTGCTTGCCGCTGCCGTTGATGCCGTCGAAGGGCTTCTCGTGGAGCAGGCAGACCAGGCCGTGGCGGTCGGCGTTCTGGCGCAGGACCTCCATGATCAGCATGTTGTGGTCAACTGCCAGGTTCAGTTCCTCGAAGATGGGGGCCAGCTCAAACTGCGCGGGGGCCACCTCGTTGTGGCGGGTCTTGGCGGGGATGCCCAGGCTCCAGAGCTCCTTCTCCACATCGGTCATGAAGGCCAGGATGCGATAGGGAATGCTGCCGAAGTAGTGGTCTTCCAGCTGCTGGTGCTTGGCGGGAGGCGCACCGTAGAGGGTGCGCCCGGTCTGCAGCAAGTCGGTGCGCTGCAGGTAGAACTTCTTGTCCACCAGGAAGTATTCCTGCTCGGGGCCCAAAGTGACCGTCACCGGCTTCTCGGGCAGCCGGAAGCACTTCATCAGACGGACCACGGCCTTCTTCAGGGCCTGCGTGGAGCGTAGCAACGGGGTCTTCTTGTCCAGCACTTCACCCGTGTAGGAGCAGAAGACGGTGGGGATGCACAGCGTGGCGCCATTGGCGTGGCGCTTGATGAAGGCGGGGCTTGTAGGGTCCCAGGCGGTATAGCCGCGGGCCTCGAAGGTGCTGCGCAGACCGCCGGAGGGGAAACTGGAGGCGTCGGGCTCGCCCACCGTCAGGGTCTTGCCCGAAAACTCAAAGAGCGCCCTGCCGTTGGAGATTTCCAGGAAGGAGTCGTGCTTCTCCGCCGTGCCGCCCGTCAACGGCTGGAACCAGTGCGTGTAGTGGGTGGCGCCACGAGAAACCGCCCACTCCTTCATGGCACTGGCAACCTCGTCCGCAATGGCGGGATCCAAAGGCTGCATCCCGTTCAGAGTCGCCATCAACTTCTTGTAGGTCGACTTGGACAAATGCTCGGCCATCTTCGCATTGTCGAAGACGTCCGCCGCAAAGAAGCCCAAGACCTTGGCGCCCGCAGGCTCCGACGGCTCTGTGCGGCGGTCCGAAATCTTGCACACCGCATCAAATCTCTTTTGCATGTCAGTCTCTCCTTTGATGGATTGGGTCACGCCGGCATTCGCTGAAATCCGCCGGCCGGACAGGACGGCGAAAAAGCAACGGACGTGCCAAGTCAAAAAGCGGCTCCGGAATGGGGAAAACACACACCTTCCGCCCAGGGGACAGGAGTTGTATTTACAAAAAATGTCGAATCTTCGGAAATATATTTACAAAACTTGTAACCATATTTCACCCTTTGTCAATCCAGGGGAATTTCCCGGGGAGCTGACCAGGATTTCCAGGTTTCGACGACCTCCATATTATAATACTTAATTGCCTATAGGCCCGCCGGAATGTCCTGTGGGATTCAGAATTGTCATGTCTTGTCACAACATTACAATGGCACGTTGTTTGCTTACCCGCATCCTTTGACAGATGTTCTAAGAAAGGTGGGGTCCAACACCCCCGCTGAATTCCTTCGCCTGCGGCGCCGCCGTCCTGGCCATCCGTTCCACTGTCCCAGTGCAGAGTTCCCCATTCCTCAAACATTTCCTAAAAATGGCTTACCGACAGCGTAGCCTCTCACTTCCAAAGGACGAGGGGCTGTATCATTTCAGCAACGAGCATGACGCCTGTGGCGTTGGCATGGTGGCGAACCTGAGCGGGGTTGGCAGCCATGAGCTGGTTTTGCAGGGAATCACGATTTTGAAGCGGTTGTTGCACCGTGGTGCTGCGGGCAGTGATCCCCTGTCGGGCGACGGCGCTGGCATCTTGAGTGTGATCCCGGATGGCTTTTTCCGTGGTGTACTGGGCGACGTCTTGCCGGCGGCCGGCCGGTATGCGGTCGGTGTATTGTTCGGCGGCGTTGGCGAGGAGGCTCATCTGGAGCGTATCGTGGAGGAGGAGGGCCTGCGCCTCCTCTGCTGGCGGGATGTTCCTGTGGACCTCTCCCAGCTGGGTGAGACCGCACGAAACAGCTGTCCGGCGATCCGGCAGTTCTTTGTGTGCTTCCCGGAGGGATATGGGGACCGTCTTCCCCAGGATGCCCTGGAGCGAAAGGCCTTCGTGGTCCGGCGGCGTTTGGAAAAGGAGCTCCTGGATGCCTATCTTCCCAGCTTCAGCAGCCGCACCGTCGTATACAAGGGCCTGATGCTGGCCACCCAGATCGAGGCCTTCTACAAGGACCTGGCCGACGCGCGCTTCGCATCCCCCCTGGTGCTGGTCCACCAGAGATACAGCACCAACACCTTCCCCACCTGGCGGCTGGCGCATCCATTCCGGTATCTGGCCCACAACGGCGAAATCAACACCCTGCGCGGAAACTTGAACCACGCACGCACCCGCGAGGCCTTCTTGGAGAGCCCCCTCTTCGGCGAGGACCTCAAGAAACTCCTGCCTCTCATCGACGAGACGCAGAACGACTCCGCCTGCCTTGACAACATGGTGGAGCTCCTGGTGCAGTCAGGACGCTGGCTCCCCCACGTAATGCTCATGCTCATCCCGCAGGCCTGGGGAGCGAACTACCACCTGGGACGCGACATCCGCGGATTCTTCGACTACCATTCCGCGCTCTCCGAGCCCTGGGACGGCCCCGCGGCGGTCACCTTCACTGATGGCATCGGCGCAGGCGCCATGCTGGACCGCAATGGACTGCGCCCCGCGCGGTACTCGCTGACCAAAGATGGCCTCTTTGTCCTGGCGTCGGAGACCGGCGTCCTGGACCTGGATCCCGCCACCGTCGTCTGCCGCGGCCGTCTGAAGCCCGGCGAGATCCTGTGGTGTGACCTGCAGGCCCATCGGCTGATTCTGAACGAGGAGCTGAAGAACCGCGTGGCCCGCCAGTCTCCGTATCGTCGTTGGAGCCAGGAAAGCAAGATCCCCGTGACGGGGTTGTTCGATTCCATCGCGGCGGAGCACGGCACGGGAAACCTGAAAGAGCGCCAGCGGCTCTTTGGCTGGAGCCAGGAGGATGTGGAACTGCTGCTGCGCCCCATGCTGGAGACCGGAAAGGAGCCCGTGGGCTCCATGGGAAACGACGCCGCGCTGGCGGTGCTCTCCCCCAGGCCGCAGCTGCTCTTCCAGTATTTCAAGCAGCGCTTCGCCCAGGTGACCAATCCCCCCATCGACCCCATCCGCGAGCAGCTGGTCATGAGCTTGACCACCTACATCGGCAACCAGGGAAATGTCCTCTCCGAGGAAGCCCACCGCGCCAGCCTCATCCGGCTGGCTCGTCCCGTGCTCACCGGCGAGGATCTGGCCCGTTTGGAGGCCATGGAGAAGAGCCGTGCGGAACGCCTCTCCATCGTCTGGGAGGACGATCTGGAGGCGGCCCTCTCCCAACTGGAAGAGCGCGCGGTGGCGGCCGCCCGGGCAGGAAAAAACATCCTGATCCTCAGCGACCGCGAGGTCCCCGCAAACCAGATGCCCATTCCCTCCCTGCTGGCCGCAGCCGCCGTGAACCAGGCGCTCTCCGCCGCAGGATTGCGGCCCCCCGTGGGCGTGATCCTGGAGACCGGCGAGGCACGCGAGGTCATGCACTTCGCACTGCTGCTGGGATACGGCGCCACCGCCATCCATCCCTACCTGGCCCTGGAGACCGTGGCCGCCTTGGCATGGGAGCAGGATCCCGCAAAGGCCACCGAAAACTACATCTCCGCCATTGACAAGGGACTGCTCAAATGCATGTCCAAGATGGGCATCGCAACCCTGCGCAGCTATCGCTCCGCCCAGATGTTCGAAGCCATCGGACTGGGGCGCGAGCTCATCCGGAAATACTTCCCCGGCACTCCCAGTGCCGTGGATGGCATCGGCATGAAGGAGGTGGCCCAGGAGGTCCGCCAACGGGTCCAGGAGGCCAGGGCGCCTCTGGCGCTGCTGCGCTCCCTGCCTGTTGGCGGCGCATACCGCTGGAGACACGACGGCGAACCCCACCTGGTGACTCCCGCCGCCGTCTGCAGCCTCCATGCCGCCGTCCGGCAGGACGACCCCGAGCGCTACCGCGCTTTCGCAGACGCCACCAACCACCCGGAGACCCCCATCCGGCTCCGGGATCTGCTCCGCTTCCGCACCGAGGGCGTGTCGCCCCTGCCGCTGGAGAAAGTGGAGAGCGAGACGGCCATCCTGAAGCATTTCGTTTCCGGCGCCATGAGCCTGGGCGCCTTGAGCCCCGAGGCCCACGAGACCATTGCCGTCGCCATGAACTCCCTGGGAATCATGAGCAACTCCGGCGAAGGCGGCGAGGGACCCGAACGGAGCCTCCCCGGCCCCCACGGCGAAAACCGCGCCAGCGCCATCCGGCAGGTGGCCTCCGGACGCTTCGGCGTCACAGTGGAATACCTGGCCCGTGCAAAGGACTTGCAGATCAAGATGGCGCAGGGCGCCAAGCCCGGCGAAGGCGGACAGCTCCCCGGCGACAAAGTCAACGATGAGATCGCACGCACGCGTCATTCCACGGCTCACGTGACCCTCATCTCTCCGCCTCCCCACCACGACATCTACTCCATCGAGGACCTGGCGCAGCTGATCCACGACCTGCGCGCCGTGAATCCCGGCGCCCGCGTCTCCGTGAAGCTGGTCTCCGAAAATGGCGTGGGAACCGTTGCCGCAGGCGTGGCGAAGGCCCACGCGGATGTGGTGGTCATCTCCGGGCATGACGGCGGCACCGGCGCCGCCCCCCTGAGCTCCATGAAATACGCGGGCATGCCCTGGGAGATCGGTTTGGCGGAGACCCACCAGACCCTGGTGAAGAACAACCTGCGCGGGATGGTCCGCCTCCAGGTGGACGGACAGCTCCGCACCGGCCGCGATGTGGTGGTCGCCGCGCTGCTGGGCGGCGAGGAATTCGGTTTCGCCACCGCGCTGTTGCTGGCCCTTGGATGCATGATGCTCCGGCAGTGCCAGGACAACACCTGCCCCGCCGGCATCACCACGCAGGACCCCGAAATCCGGAAGCACTTCCAGGGAAAGCCGGAACACATCGTCCGGTATCTCCACTTCATCGCACGGGAGGCCCGGGAAATCCTGGCGTCCCTGGGACTCCACTCCCTGGATGAGGCCGTGGGACGCGCGGATCTGCTGGAGCCCGATCCCGGACGCATGGCCGGAAAGGCCGCAGGACTGGACTTCCATGACATGCTCCACCGGGCGGTGGGCGCGCAGATCCGCTGGGACGGCAAGCTCCATCCCCAGCAGACCTACGACGACCAGGTCCTCTTCCCCGCCCTGGGGAAGGCCCTGGATTCCTTCGCGCCGGCACATGCCGAACTGGCCATCGTCAACGCAAACCGCTCCGTGGGAGCCCGTCTCTCCGGACGCGTGGCGCTGGCAAAAGGCCTGGCGGGCCTTCCCGATGATACCTGGCGGCTGGACTTCCATGGCGTGGCGGGGCAGAGCTTCGGCGCCTTCCTGGCACACGGCATCACCTTCCGCTTGACGGGCGAGGCCAACGACTACGTGGGGAAGGGCCTCTCCGGCGGACGCATCGTCATCGTGCCGGATCCCGCATCCCCCTGCGCCCCCGAAGAGAACGTCCTGGCCGGAAACGTCATCGGCTACGGCGGCACCTCCGGCGAAATCTTCGTCAACGGCCAGGTTGGCGAGCGCTTCGCCATCCGAAACAGCGGCTTCCAGGCCGTGGTGGAGGGCGTGGGCGACCACGGCTGCGAATACATGACTGGCGGACGGGTCGTGGTGCTGGGTCCCACCGGCGTCAATTTCGCCGCCGGCATGACGGGTGGTCTGGCCTATGTACTGGACCAATCCGGGGACTTCGACCTGCGCTGCAATCTGGATACCGTGGACTTGGAGACGGTACGCGAGGACTCCCCCGAGGAAGCCGAATTGCTTGCGTTGCTGGAAAAGCACCGCGCCCTCACCGGCAGCGTCATGGCGGGACGCATCCTGGACCAGTGGAAGGAATACCGCGGACGCTTCGTCTGCGTCATGCCCGTGGAATACAAGAAAATCTTTCGGAGCGCACGATAAAAAATGAGCAAGACCTTCTTTGAAATCCCCCGCAGGGAACATTTCTACCGGCCCGTTGCACAGCGTCTCCGGGATCCCCGCGAAGTCGAGGCCGCCGTGCCTCCCCCTGAAATCCAGAGCCTGGCGAAGCGCTGCCAGAACTGCGGCGTGCCCTTTTGCCACGCCATGGGATGCCCCCTCATGAACCATATTCCCGAGATGAACCGGGCCGTGGTCCATGGCGATTGGCAGGACGCCTGGGAACGCCTCGCCGAAACCAGCCCCTTCCCGGAATTCACCAGCCGCGTCTGCCCCGCACTCTGCGAGAACGCCTGCTGCCTGGGCGGTCTGGACTTTGGTTCCACCAACGTCCGCCAAGTGGAGAAGGCCGTCGTGGAGACCGCCTTCGCCAGCGGCTGGGTCACTCCCCGCATCCCCGCGCGACGCACCGGCCGGAAGATCGCCGTCATTGGCGCTGGCCCTGCGGGATTGGCGGCCGCCGTGGCCCTCAATGACGCCGGCCACGAGGTCACGCTCTTCGACCGCAACCGCCAGATAGGAGGTCTTCTCCGCTACGGCATTCCCTGCTTCAAGCTGGACAAGGCCGTGGTGGAACGCCGCTGGAAGGTCCTGGAGGCCTCCGGCATCCACTTCCAGGGCGGCGCGGAAATCGGCAGGGACATCTCCGGGAGCTATCTCCTGAAGCACTTCGAGGCCGTGGTTGTTGCCAACGGCACTCCCGTGCCCCGGGATCTGAAGGTCCCCGGACGGGAGTTGCCACAGGTCTACCAGGCATTGGATTATCTGGGCGACCAGAACCGCGCCACCACCGGCGAATCCACCGGCGCATCCATCTGCGCCTGTGGAAAGCGCGTGCTGGTCATCGGAGGCGGCGATACCGGCAGCGACTGCGCGGGAACCGCGCTGCGGCAGGGCGCCGAGTCCGTCCTTTCCATCGATGTCATGCCAATGCCCCCGGAACACCGTTCCCCCAAGACCCCCTGGCCCGCCTGGCCATACCAGCTGCGCTCCTCCTACGCCGTGGAGGAGGGCATGCAGCGCTTCTGGAGCCTCAATACCCTGCGGATTCTGGAACATGACGGACAAGTGGCCGGCGCCGAGGTCGTGCCCGTGGAATGGGAGTTCTCCCCGGAGGGACGTCCCATGAAATTTGTGCCCGCCGGCCCCGCGCATACCATCGCCTGCGACATGGTGGTGCTGGCCATGGGCTTCCTGAAGCGCACCCGCGCACAGGTCCTGGAGAGCCTGGGACTGTCCGACCAGCCCAATGTGCTGCTCTGCGGGGACGCCGCCTCGGGCCCCTCCCTTGTGGTCCGCGCCATCGCCGATGGCCTCAAATGCGCCCGGCAGCTGGGGTAGGGCACGCCCATTCACAACAAAACAACTTCTGGAAGGAGAAATCAATCCATGTGTGGATTCGTAGGCATTTTTGATGTCAAGGAGGGCGCCGCCGCCCATCTGCGAAAACAACTTCTGCAGATGTCCCGGAAAATCCGTCATCGTGGTCCGGATTGGTCCGGCGTCTTTGAGGGCGAGCACGCACTCATTTCCCACGAGCGACTGGCCATCATCGACCCGCTCTCCGGCAAGCAGCCCCTCATGAGCCCCGACGGACGATACGTCCTGGCCGTCAACGGCGAGATCTACAACCACGAGGAACTCCGGAAGGAGCTCTCTCCGGAATACCAGTTCCAGACCGGCTCAGACTGCGAGGTCCTCATCCCCCTCTACATCAAATACGGCGCGGATTTCCTCGACCGGCTCAACGGAATCTTCGCCTTCGCCCTCTACGACACCGAAAAGGACCAATACCTCATCGGACGGGATCCCATCGGCGTCATCCCCCTCTACCAGGGATGGGACGCCGAGGGCCGCTACTACGTGGCCTCCGAGCTCAAAGCCCTGGAGGGCGTCTGCTGCATGATCCAGGAGTTCCTACCAGGGCATTCCCTCCAAAGCGGACAGGAAAAACCAGTCCAGTGGTATCGCCGCGACTGGATCGAATACGACGCAGTCAAGGACAACACTTCCTCCATTCCTGTTCTGAAGGACGCCCTGGAGGCCGCCGTGAAGCGGCAGATGATGAGCGATGTCCCCTACGGCGTCCTCCTCTCGGGAGGACTGGACTCCACTGTCATTACCGCCATTACCGCGAAATTTGCCCGGAAGCGCGTGGAGAGTGGCGACACCCAGGAGGCCTGGTGGCCCCGCCTCCACTCCTTCGCCATCGGCCTGGCAGGCTCGCCCGACCTGGCCGCGGCACGCACCGCCGCCGAGTACCTGGAGACCGTCCACCACGAAATCCACTTCACCATCCAGGAGGCGCTGGATGCACTCCCCGATGTGATCTACCACCTGGAGACCTACGACATCACCACCGTGCGCGCCTCCACGCCCATGTTCCTCATGGCACGCGCCATCAAGGCCATGGGAATCAAGATGGTCCTCTCCGGCGAGGGCGCCGACGAAATCTTCGGCGGATACCTGTACTTCCACAAAGCCCCAAACGCCAAGGAGTTCCACGAAGAGACGGTCCGGAAACTGGGCAAGCTCCATCTCTACGACTGCCTCCGTGCCAACAAGGCGCTGGCAGCCTGGGGCGTGGAGGGGCGCGTCCCCTTCCTGGACAAGGAATTCCTCGATGTGGCCATGCGGCTCAATCCCGCCGACAAGATGTGCCAGGGACGAATCCTCCCCGCCACCACCGGCTCCCACGGCGACTCCCACATCGAAAAGTGGATCCTCCGGGAGGCCTTCGAGGACATGCTCCCCCCCGCTGTCGCCTGGAGGCAGAAGGAACAGTTCTCCGACGGCGTGGGATACTCCTGGATCGACACCCTCAAGGAGATGACCGCCCGCGAGGTCACGGACGCGCAATTCGCGCAGGCCGCCAAGCGATTCCCCGTCAACACCCCCGCCACCAAGGAGGAATACTATTACCGCGCCATCTTCTCCGAGTTCTTCCCCTCCGAGTCCGCCGCCGAATGCGTTCCCCACGAGGCATCTGTCGCCTGCTCTACCGCAAAGGCCCTCGAATGGGACGAGGCCTTCAAGCATCTGAACGAACCCTCCGGACGCGCCGTCGCAGGAGTTCACGAACACGCCGTCTAGAGGAATGGCGCGGAGAACCAGGGCCGGCCTGAGGGAACAATCCAGACTGCCTTTCGACCCCCGAAAGCACCAAAGGCTCTACAGTACGCCTCATGTTTTCGGAAGGTCTCCGGATACATTTGGACGTTTTCCCCTCAATCACTGGTTCCCATGCTGAACGACGAAGAAGCCCTGAAGGTCGCGCGCGAGACGCTGGCCAAGATGACCCTGGAAGAGAAAGTGCAGATGCTCGGGGGGTCGGGCACGATGACGCTTTCTGCAATTCCCCGCGTTGGAATCGCGCGTGAGTGGCTGATGAGCGACAACAGCTCGACGGTGCGGCCGGCGATGCACCGTTGGGACTGGGGCTACGTCGAGCCGAAGAGCGAGAACACGAAGTTGCCGAGCCTTTCTGCCTTGGCGCAGACCTGGGATCCGCGCTGGGCGCGCAGGCATGGCGAGGTGCTCGGGGCGGAGATGCGGGATCGTGGAGTGGACCAGTTGCTGGGGCCGGGCGTGAACATCATGCGCACGCCGCTCAATGGCCGCAACTGGGAATACATGGGCGAGGATCCGCTTCTTGCGGCACAAATGTGCGTGCCGATGATTCAGGGCGTGCAGAGCTACGATGTGGCGGCGACGGTCAAGCATTTCTGCCTCAACAACCAGGAACTGAACCGCACCTCCGTCGACACCCACGTTGACGACCGCACGCTCCACGAAATCTATCTCCCCGCGTTCCGCGCGGCCATCAAGGAGGCCGGCGTCCTCTGCGTCATGTCCAGCTACAACAAAGTCGACGGCATCTTGCTGAACGAAAACAAGTATTTTCAGAAAGCAATCCTCCGTGACCGCTGGGGCTTCCAGGGAATTCTGGTTACCGACTGGGGGAACATGCATACCACCGCCTTCGCCGCGAACAATGGCGGTGGCATGGAAATGAGCTCGGGGCAGTGCATTGCCCACAACTACAACCCAAAGGCCGGAACCTATCCCCTGGCGGACGCCGTGCGCGCCAGCGAGGTGCCGGCGGCGACCGTCGACGAGATGGCCCTGCGCACTCTCTGGGTCATGGCCAAGACAGGCTTCCTTACAAACGCGCCCCGGAAGGCGGGAGCGCGCAACACGAGGGCGCATCAGCGCGTCGCGCGGGAAGAGGGCGCCGCATCCATCGTGCTGCTCAAGAACAGCAAGGGCGTCCTTCCACTGGATGCGAAGAAGCTCCGGAAGGTCCTGGTCGTTGGCAAGCTTGCAGACGAGAAGCAGTGCCACCAGGGGTGTTCGGGGGAGGGCAATGTCCCGTACGAAGTGACCCTCTTCGGTGCCCTCAAGGAGCGTCTGAAGGGGTGTGAGGTGGTCCTTATGCCGTACTGCGCGAAGAGAGAGATTGTGCAAACCGACACCTCCGGCGCCGCCATCGCAGGCGGACATGTCGAGCAGAAGACCTCCGCCGACTGGTGCGACGCGAAGGATCTTCGGAAAGAAGCCGAATCTGCGGACGCGGTGATCCTCTTCACGGGCACGGAGCTGGGCTACCAGGAGAACATGGAGTGCGAGAGCCGTGACCGCGTGAGCATGGACTGGCCAAAGGAATTGCAGGAGGCCATGCACACGATTCTTGGCTGGAAGTTGAAGAATCCTGTCGTCATCTCCCGCTCCGGGACGCCCGTGGGCTATACCTGGACGGACAAAGTGGATACCATGCTCCAGACCTCCTATCTCGGCATGGAGGAAGGCAATGCGATCGTCGATGTCGTCTTCGGTGACGTGAACCCCAGCGGAAAGCTGGCACAGACTTGGCCGAGGAACTACGGTGACACGGCAGTCGCGCAGATGGGCACCTACAACGGGGAAAACGTCACCTACAACGAACGATTCTATGTGGGATACCGCTGGCACGACCACAAGGGGATCGCGCCGCTCTTCCCCTTCGGGCATGGTCTGAGCTACACCACCTTCAGCTATTCCAAGGTCGCCGCCACAAATGTGCGCGGACGCCTCGCGGTTTCCGTCACGCTGAAGAACACGGGAAAGGTCCCGGGGGCGGAAGTAGTCCAGGTCTATGCCTCTTATCCAGACGCGAAGGTCGAACGCTGTGTCAAAGAACTGAAGGGCTTCCGGAAGATCCGGCTGAAGCCGGGCGAATCCCGGAAGGTGGTCATCCCCATCCGCACCCGCGATCTGGCCTACTGGGACGAATTCCACCACCAGTTCCGCGTGGATGCCGGAGAGATCGAATTCCTGGTTGGCTCCTCCAGCGCGGACATCCGCGGACAGGCGAAGGTCACGATCGACAACGATTCCGTCTACAACGATTGATCCCACGGATAAAATGACGGCTTCCGAATTCACCGTCCCCCGGCACGGCGCGCAACTCCTCCGCCTTGGCGCCGAAAAGAGACGGCAGAAGTCCCCAAGCCGCATAAAATAGTAAAGGCCCTCCGGAAACAACCCGGAGGGCTTTTTTTTGCATTGAGGAATGATTGGCGGCAACCTGCCACCCCCCCCCATCAACTCCTTGTTCCTTCTCGTGCGCTAGCACATCAGCCATGCATAGAGAAGCGCCCCCATGGGGAGAAGGCTGTCGAGCATGTCAAGGACGCCGCCCAGTCCGGGGATCTTTCCGGAGTCCTTGGCGCCGGCGGCGCGTTTCAGGAGGGACTCGCAGAGATCGCCCAGCAAACCGACGACTGCCGCGACGACTCCCAGGAGAATGGCGTTGAGCCAGGTCAGATCCAGGACCCCGGCCATCATGGAGTCATGCCCGAAGATGACGAAGAGCTCGGCGACGACCACGGAGGCGGCGATGCCGCCCAGAAGCCCCTCCCAGCTCTTCTTGGGGCTCACGAAGGGACACAACTTGTGGTTTCCGCCCGGGAGCTTCGCAGTGGCGCATCCGACGGCATAGGCGCCAATGTCTGCCACCTTTGTGACAACAACCAGGAACGCCACCAAAGCGGGCCCGGTGGGGCCGAACTGGTAGAAAATCTGCGCCAGGAAAGAAAGTGCCCAGCAGACCAGCGTGCCCACCAGGACCACCTTTGATGCGTTCTCCAGGCTTTTCCGGGTGACCTCCTGCCCGAAATACAGCGCGAAAGCCAGGAGGAGGAAGGCCATGAGAAGGACGGGCCCGGGGAGGAGTTGTGTCCAGGCATTTCCGATGAGTGCCAGGGCGAAGACATCCAGGAGGAGCTCCTCCTTCCTCCATGGCAGGAAGCCGCAGAGGTGGCATCCCTCGTGGTTTGCCTCAAAAAGCAGAACGGCCGCCAGCAGTGCGAAAGCGCCGCGTCCCCAATTTCCGGGCAGGAAGAAGCACAGGAAGACAACGATGAGAAGCGGAATGGCGACCTTTAGACGTTCGCGGAGCATAATGGCGTGGGATTCTTGGAAAGAGGGTGGTTTGCGGCGGGGCACGAGCGAGGGCGGTGCCACAGGCAGGCATTATCTTACCCGGCGTGCGGTTGAAAGGAGGCTTCTGCCTCCTTTTTTGATTGTTTTCAGAATATAGCTGAGAAGAATGATGCGTTTTCACGAAGAGCTGACGAGTCTGCAGAATCCGAAAGTGAAGCAGGTAGTGCGGTGGCGGGATCGTCCGGAGCGGGACGACAGCCAAGTTGTGCTGGCGGAAGGCTATCGCGCCCTGGTCCGCGCCCTGGCGGGCGGCTATCCCCTGAAGGAGATCTTCGTCTGCCCGGAGATGTTCCCCGCCGAAAAACACCACGAGGAGGAGCTCCTGCGGCAGTGGGCCGAACGGGGCGCACGGTTGATCCGTGTGGCGCCCGCCGCCTTCGCGAAAATGTGCTACCGGGACCGTCCCGAGGGGCTTCTGGGCGTGGGACCGCAGATCCACCGTGGCCTGAAGGACCTGAAGCACGTGGACAATCCCTTCTATCTGGTGGCCGAACAAATCGAGAAGCCCGGCAATCTGGGCACCATCATGCGCTCCTCCGATGCCGTCCAGGTGGATGGGCTGATCCTCTGCGACTCCCGCACCGATCTCTTTAATCCAAATGTGGTACGAGCAAGCACCGGAAACCTTTTCACGCTCCCCGTGGCTGAGGCAACCACCCAGGAAGCCATTCCCTGGCTCAAGCAACAAGGCATCCGGATCCTGGCGACATCCCCGCACGTGGACACCCTCTATACGCAAGTGGATCTGACGAAGCCCGTGGCCGTGGTAGTGGGCGCCGAGCAGTTCGGACTCACCAAGCCCTGGATCCAACAGGCGGACTTGGTGGTGCGGCTTCCCATGCTGGGGGAGGCGGACTCCCTGAATGTCTCCACCGCAACCTCTATTCTTCTCTATGAAGTAGTCCGGCAGCGCCTGGCCGCCGGGTTGCTGAAGGATCCCGGACGGGTGCCCGATTCCGCCGACTGCTAGGAGAAAGGCCAGGGCGTTTTCCCCTCGGTGTCCAGGAGTCAATGAAGGAAAAAGAGAGTCAGTCGAAGGAGCATGAGGGACTTCCCGGTCGCGGTGTGGTGCCGGGGTTGGCTCTGGCGGTGACGACGCTTTTCCTGGGGCTCGTGGGGGTGGTGGCCTGGTATCAGCTGCGCCCCGACCGCGCGTTGGCAGAGAAGGCGTTCCGGGAGCAAAGCCGCCTGGTCTATGTGCCGGCGTGCCGGGGGGAGTTGCAGGATCGCACGGGAACTCCTCTGAATGTGACCCGCCCAAGCTACGCCATCGTGATACGCCCCGACCAAGTCCGGGATCCCCGGGATACCCGCGCCACAACACTGGTGAAGCTGGAGGAGCGCATCGCCGCCCTTGCCGCGGATCTGGGCCCCGAGGCATACGCGAGCCTCCCCTCCCGGGAACGCATTTCACGGCATCTCCGGCAAGAGCCCGCCATGCCCCTGGAACTCTGGGAGGATGTCTCCGCCGAGACCCGCGCACGCTGGCTCACACTCCGCAGACAGCACCCCGCCACCGAGATCATGCTCTCCTGGAAGCGGGAATATCTCCAGCCTGAAACTGCGCCACAACTGCGGGGAACCGTCCGGCGGACCACGCCAAAGGGCGGCGACCAGCGCCGGTATTGGAATGCAAACGCCCCGGAACTCTCGGGTGCCACGGGCATGGAGCGGGTGCTGGATTACCTGCTGGGGGGGCAGCCAGGAACCGAACTCCTGCAGACCGACGTGCTCTCCTACCGCGCCAGCGTCCTGGACTACGAGCCCGCCACAAAGGGCGATGACTGCCGACTCTCCATCTGTCTCCCAGCCCAGCACAAGGCGGAGGAGCTCTTCCGGCAGAATGGCCTTTCCGGCGCGGTAGTGGCCCTGGAGATGGAGACGGGGCAGGTGCTTGTGATGCACTCCGCACCCTCCACGCCGCTGGGAGCCGCCTCACAAGGCGAAGGCAGTGCTGTGAACCGCGCGCTGGCCGGATACTATCCGCCAGGCTCTGTCATGAAACCACTTTTGGCACTCTACGCCCTGGAAAAGGGCATCGGCGCGAATCTCCGTTCCGTGGACTGCCAGGGATACTATCCTCTCACCAGCAAACGGAAGCTGGGATGCTCCCATGTCCACGGAAAACAGGACATGAAGGAGGCCATTGCCAACTCCTGCAATACCTTCTTCTGCACCTTGGGAAGCCAGTTCACCCAGGAACAATGGAATGACTTCGCCAAACTCTTCGGCTTTGGCGAAAAGACCGGCGGGGATCTCTCCGAGCAGGAAATCGCCGGCGTGCCCTTCTGTCCCCGATGGGTGTCATCCTCCCGGAAAGGCGACCGCGCCTGGCATCCCGGGGATGCCGCCAATGGCTCCATCGGGCAGGGTGGATGGATCGTGACGCCCATGCAACTGGCACTGGCAATGAACTTCGCCTTGACCGGGAAACTCCTGTCCCCACGATACTTTCTTCAAGACGACATCCGCATTCGGAAGCAGCACGACTTCCCCCCCTGGGCGCAAGCACTGGTGAAAGGCGGCATGGAACAATGCGTGCTCACAGGAACAGGACAGAGCCTCAAGACACCCGTCGTCTCAATCTTGGCAAAGACCGGCACCGCCGAAACCGGGGGACGCAAGAAGCCCCACGCCTGGATGGTGGCCGCCGCCCCCGCAAACCATCCAAAATATCTCGTTGTCGTGACCGCAGAACACGGCGGCGGAGGCGGACGCGTCGCCGGCCCCATTGCCCGGGAAGTCCTGCTCACACTCCTTGCTCTTGATGCACATCCGTAAAACAAGGGTCAAGACGCAGTTTCCCGGAATTCACACGGGAATCTCTCGGCGCATGCGCTGTATGCGCACAAATTGACGCCCACAAAGGCCCGCCATCGCAGCCGGGAAAGCCTGCAAAGAATCAGGAGCAGCCATCCCCCGTACATTCGATATTTCCCCGCCGACTGCCTGGCTGCGCGGCAGACACCTTGCTGGCCAACCGCCAGCCACCGTCAATGAAATCCTAATTCTGTCCCTGCACCAGCTTGATGGTATACTTCACGGGCTCTCCGGCGATGGGGGTATTTTGGAATTCGCCAGGCTGGGGGGAATTGGGGGAGAGAAGCTTCCAGTGGAGCTGGGAGAAGAGGGTATCCACCAGTTGCTGGATCTCGGTATCCATGGCCAGGATGGTGAAGGTCAGCACGCCGTTTTCATCAGGAACCGCACTGCCGGCGGTGGTGGCGGGATGCTTTTCCAAGAAGGCCTGGAGCTTTTCCTGGGAGAGCATCTCAGGGGCGACCCAGACCTGGGTGACCTCGCTCTCCATGGGAGCCAGGCGCTTGCGGCGGGAAGTGCCGGCGGCCTCGCCGCCCTGGGTGGAGACCGTCCGGACCTCCTGTGCGGGAGTGCGGAAGGAAGCCCGCCTGCGAAGGGTCTGTTCATCCCGGAAAGAGAATCCCCGGGGATCCGCAGTGGCCAGCTCGCCTGCAGAAACCATCTTCGGGGGAGCCGGACGAGGCGCCTCCTTCAAAAGCGCGGGAGCCGCGTTCACGACGACTGCCTCGTTGTCCGCGAAAAGTGCGGGAGCGGAGGCCTCGCTTTCAGCAGCGAAGGGGGTCTCGGCGACGGGCTGTGCCGCGGAGGGGGCGGCGAGCGCCTGCACCAGCTGCAAAGCAGGGGAAGTGGAGTCCTGGACGCGACTGGCAGCCCAGACAATGCCGAGATAGCATCCCAGGCAGAGGCAGGCGGCCAGGGAGGCCACGCGCCAGAAGGAGAAGCGTGGACGACGCGAAACGGGGGATTCCTCTTCCTGGAGAAAGGCATCCTCCTCGGCAGCCTCGTGGCAGCGCGCCAGAATGCGCTGGGAGAGATCTTCCGGAGGCGCCATATACTGTTCCAGCAGCTGATCCAAAAGCTGGTCCTCCCGAGAGAGATTCTCCCGGTCGAAGCCTTCCTTGTCCTGTGCGATGGTGTTTGCCATGGAAATGAAAATTCGAGACGACAGAGGCCCGTTCTTTGTCCGAAACAAAAATGCAGGCGAAAAAACTGTGCAAGAGGGGAGGGGGCTTATCGATCCTCTTCCTTGAGGCCCAATGCCTTCCGGAGGATCTCCCGTCCCCGGTTGATGCGGGACTTCACAGTGCCTACGGCACAATTCAGCAAGACGGCGATCTGGTCGTAGTCCAGTTGCTTCACGTTCCGCAACAACACCGCCTGCCGATAGACCTCGGGCAAGGTGGCCATGGCTTTCTCCACGCGATCCCGCAACTCCACGAAGGCCACCTCCCGGTCGGGACGCATGCGGTCATCGGGGAGTTCCATGCGGGGCGGCCCGTCTCCAGAGCCATTGTGCATCTGGATGGGCGCGTCAACACTCAGATTCCTTCCGGCGCCGCGGACCTTGTTCCACCGGTACTTGTTGTTGCAGAGATTGGTGACAATGCGGTACATCCACGTGGTGAATTCCGCGTCGCCCCGGAAACGCGCCAAATGGCGATAGATCCGCACGAACGCGTCCTGAACCACCTCTTCCGCGTCTTCCCGGTTGTTCAGAAAGCTGTACGCGATCTGATAGGCGTGGGAGGAGTGTCTGCGCACCAGCGCATCGAAGGCCTCCTGGTCTCGGGAATCCTGGAAGCGCCGCACCAGCTCTCTGTCGCTGGGGGGATTGCCATGTCCGGATTCTACGACCATACTCTCAGGAGGAAGTTCCTTGACTCGCCGATTCTTTCCCCGAATTTCCCGGGGAGGGGACTGGAATATCTGCCCTCACGGAACCATTCCGGAAGGAAAAGGGATGGCGCCCCCCCCTCCGGTGCGCCTCGCCATGAAGTAGGAGAGGCGCCGGGGAAGGGCAGTCGCCGGATCCGCCCGACAGGGCGATTTTAGAAGGCGGCCTTGACAAGGGCCAGGAAGTCGGCGGCCTTGAGGGCGGCGCCGCCAATGAGCCCGCCGTCGATATCCGGCTGGGCCAGAAGACCCTCGGCGTTGGCGGGCTTCATGGAGCCGCCGTAGAGGATGCGCATCTTGCCGGCGCAGACGGGGCAGAAGTGTTTCTGAATCAGGCCACGGATGAAAGCATGCACTTCCTGGGCCTGCTCGTTGGTGGCGGTCTTGCCGGTGCCGATGGCCCAGACGGGCTCATAGGCCAGAATGACATTGTGGAGCTGCTCCATGGTGACGTCGGCCAGATCCCAAAGGACCTGCTTCTGGATGACGGCCTCGGTGACGCCCTTCTCACGCTCCTCGAGGGTCTCGCCCACGCAGAGAATGACCTTCAGGCCCGCGTTCAGGGCGGCCTTGACGCGCTGATTCACGGTCTCGTCGGTCTCGCCGAAGTACTGGCGGCGCTCGCTGTGGCCGATGATCACGTGGGTCACGCCCATCTCAACCAGCATCTTGGCGGAAATCTCGCCGGTGAAGGCGCCCTTCTCGGCCCAATGAACATTTTGGGCGCCAACGATGATGGGAGTTCCCTTGGCGGCTTCCTGGACGGCGGCGATGGTGGTGAAGGGAGGGAAGACCATGACCTCGGGGGCCTTCTCGCAGCAGCATTTGCCGTCACAGGCGGCCTTCAGGTCGTCGATGAGCTGGGCGCCCTCGCTGGCAGTCATGTTCATCTTCCAGTTTCCGGCGATGACCTTTCTACGATCCATGATGAGTTTGCTCCTTAAAATGTGGATTGTTGATGGGAAGGGGTCTCTCCCCGACGCCACGGAATCTTTGCTTGCGCTGCGCCGGGGAGAAGAGGGAATGGACTACTCCTTGTCGTCCAGGGCGGCCACACCGGGAAGGACCTTTCCTTCCAGATACTCCAGGGAGGCACCGCCGCCTGTGGAGATGTGGCTCATCTTGGAAGCCAGGCCGCTCTTGTTCACGGCGCTGACGGAGTCACCACCGCCGATGACGGAGATGGCGCCGTTCTTCTCGGTGGCCTCGGCAACCGCCTGGCAGACGCCGAAAGTGCCCTTGGCGAAGTTGCTCATCTCAAAGCAACCCATGGGGCCGTTCCAGACGATGGTCTTGGCGCCCTTGATGATGCCAGTGTACTTCTCGATGGTATTGGGACCGATGTCCAGAGCCATGAGGTCAGCGGGGATGTCGTCGCCCACAACGGTGATGGCGGCGTCGTTGTCGAATTTGTCGGCGGCCAGGTTGTCCACGGGCAGCACGAAATCGACGTTGTTGGCCTTGGCGTCGGCCAGGGTGGCCTTGGCGGTCTCGATGAGCTCTTCCTCCACCAGGGATTTTCCAACCTGATGGCCCTGGGCCTTCAGGAAGGTATAGGCCATGCCGCCGCCGATGAGGATGGCATCCACCTTCTTCATCAGGTTCTGCAGGACCTCAAGCTTGCCGGAGACCTTGGCGCCACCAATGATGGCCACGAAGGGGTGCACGGCGTTCTCCACGGCGTTGCCAAGGAAATTGATCTCCTTCTCCAGGAGGAAGCCGGCCACGCTGGGGCAGCCCTTCTTCTTCATGTATTTCGCGATGGAAGCCGTGGAGGCGTGGTCGCGGTGGGCGGTGCCGAAGGCGTCGTTTACATAGACATCACCGTAGGTGGACAGCTTCTCGGCCATCTCCTGCTTCTTCGCCTTCATCTCGGCCTTCTTGGCGGCGTACTCCTCGTCGCTCATCTCGTCGGTCTTCTTCACCTTGCCTTCCTCGGCCTTGTAGAAACGGGTGTTCTCCAGCATGAGGATCTGGCCAGGCTGCAAAGCGGCCGCCTGGGCATCCGCATTCTGGCAGTCCTCGGCGAACTGGACCTCGACGCCCAGATCCTTGGCCAGATAGTCACGCACGGGCTTCAGGCTGAAATCGGCCTCGTAGCCCTTGCCCTTCGGACGGCCAAGATGACTCATCAGGATCAGGGCGGCCCCCTGCTCCAGGACATACTTGATCGTGGGCTCGGCAGCCTTGATACGGGTGTCGTCGGTGATCTGATGCTCGGCGTTCAGGGGGACGTTGAAATCCACGCGCATCACTACCTTCTTGCCCTTCAGGTCCACGTCGCGAACCGTTTTCTTGTTCATTGCGTCTGTCTCCAAGTCGTTGGGGTGTTTGGGGGAGGAAGGGCCGGAAACCGCATAAAAAAATGCGGTTTGCAAACCCTGCTTTGGAAAATCGGCATAATATACCGCCCCTGCCTCCGCCTGTATGCGCGCAGCGCGTACGGGAGGGAAAGTCCCTGACTGGAAAAATCTCCAAGGCACTGCGGACAACGCCACCCCCCCAAAAAAACGTGGCATGTCCATCGTGGCATGTGGCTTGTCCATTCCGTGCCCGCCGCGCTCCCCCACCGCCCCTTGGAGGCCGCCGGTCAACGTGTCTTCAACGCGCTCGTCAAGGCATTGCCGTCCAAGGAATTGTTCTCCAGGAAGGAGCCCTCGGCATAATCATTCCAGCTGGAGAGCAAAAGAACCTTAATGGATGTTCCACGGAGGAGCTTGAGTTGCTTTGCCAAGGTATTTCCCCGCTTGCGGGGAAGATTCCATCGGAGACTCCCGTTTCCCGGGGCAATGCCGCCACAGGCCCATTGACAGGGCAGGGCAGGATCCCGGGGGGCCTCCGGACGATACGCGGGGAGTTCCTGTCCAATGCGGAGAATGGCAACCGCTTCGTGGCTATCTGGATTCGGCCCGGGCAAGGCGAAGGACTCCTGGACCAGCACCACCGGCATGCCGTCCTCCTGAAGGTAGTAGGCGGGGAACTGGGGGAGGGCGAGGCGTTCCAGGAAATCCAGCAAATTCCCCCGTTCCAGCGTCTGGGGGGCCTCCGGACGGGCCTGCACCAGAGAAATGAGGATCTTCAGCTGGTATTCATTGGCCAGCTCCCCAAAGCGACGAAGCCGCGCCAGGAAGGCCCCCTGAAGAAGCTCCTCCGGGGAGACCTCTACCATCACAACGGAAATCTCAGCAAAGTAGATCCGCTGGAGATCCCGCTGCATCCGCAGATCCGTCCAACCATTGTCCATTGGCACGGGGCGCACTCCCAACCGGAACTGCGCCTCCTGGTCAGTATGGGGGAGATACCGCACCCAGATCTTGTAGTCAGGCGACGCCTCCGTTCGCTTGACGTCACGACTCCTGTCGAACCCCACGCAGGAGGAGAGCAGGGCGGCAGCCAACAGAAGGGGAAGATATAGGATGCCTAGCGTTTCCTGTAGTCTTTGCATATCTGCATGGGCTCCACATCCTTGCGATGTAGTAGACACCGATTCTGGTAGAGGTTGAAGAGGGAGTGTGCGCAGGTGCGGCAGAAGCGGGATTCCCCACGCTCCAAAGTCAGGCCGGCATCACATTCATCCGCATGATCCCCGAAAAGGCCTTCCAGGGGATCCCCGGAAGAGGACGCATTCAAAGATGTGTCAGGCGCCTTTGGAACACCCCTCTTCACAGACAGTTCCCGCCCGCAGAAGGCGCAGACGACCACACGACGACGCTCCCCAAAGAGGTCGTCTCCCACAATTCGCTCCTCCTCACAGGAGGACATTCCACAATCGGGACAACGCATGACAATAAAGAGAAAGAAAAAGGAAATTCGTACGCCTCCGCTTCCTTGCGCTCGGCAACGCCGGGAGGTCGTGGCTGCGAACCACAAAGGGGGAAGTTTGGCCATGTTTCAACGAACCGCTCCCCAACACGCGGAATCCATCAGCACAGGCGTTCGAAAACCTGCCAAAATGCAGCACAGGCGGAAATGCTTTCGGAACTCTTTCTAACTATAACTACACCCCCAAAACCGGACCGCCACCCCAAAAGCCACCGGACCTCCGGGAACATATCATGTCGCATAATCTCGGTTATGAGTTGTTTTCCGCGAACATGTCCAGGGGTAAGAAATATGGAAATCTTGTTTTACCCGTATAAATGGGCATTCCGTGGAGTTACATTAGCGGCGTTTTCCCTGGAAAAGGAGAAAACCTCTTCTTTTTGTCCCAGAGTTCGTCCAACATCCCTCGTTTGAGACCACGATGTACAAAGTTGCGATCATTGGATGCGGTGGCATCAACCGCTACGCCCACACTCCCTACTACCTGACTGACGCCGCGAAGAAGCGCGTGGAAGTCGTCGCGTTGTGCGACATTCTTCCCGACCGGGTGAAGTCCTTCCGGGACGAGTTCCATCCCAAGGCTGACATCTACACGGACTACAAGGAGGTCTTGAAGCGGGATGACATTGACTACGTGGACATCTGCACCCCGAACTACCTGCACTCCGAGATTGCGCTGGCGGCGTTGCGCGCGGGCAAGAACGTCTTCTGCGAGAAGCCGGACGCCATCAACCCCGCGCTTGCGGAGGAGATGAAGGAGACTGCGGAGAAGGCAGGCAAGAAGCTGATGTTCATGCGGAACAACCGCTATGCGGACATCTCCAAGGTTGCGAAGAAGTTCATTGAGGACGGCCGGATGGGCGAGATCTACGCGGGCCGTGCCTGCTGGCAGCGTGTGCGCGGCATTCCCGGCAAGGGTGGCTGGTTCACCACCAGGGAGCAATCCGGCGGCGGCCCCCTCATCGACCTGGGCGTCCACATGATTGACCTGGCCATCTGGCTCATGGGCAACCCCACCCCCGTGGCGGTCTCCGGAAACACCTTCTGCAAGTTCGCCGACAACGACCTGAGCACCTCCACCGAGTCCGTTTACGGCGACAAGAACGAGAACGGCACCTTCGATGTGGAAGACCTGGCCATGGGCATGATCCGCTTTGACAACGGCGCGATTCTCCAGATCGAGTTCAGCTGGGCGTCCAACGTCCCCAAAGAGACCCGTTTTGTGGAGCTCCGTGGCACCAAGGCCGGCATGATCTGGACGGATGGCGTCAGCCTGGAGATCATCGGCGAGGAATACGGCAAGATGAACACCACCAGGTACGAAGGGAACTGCAACGAGAACATCCACGGCGCAAACCTGAACCACTACCTGGATGTCCTTGACGGAAAGGCGGCCCCCGACTTCGTGCCCCAGCAGGGCGTGAACATGATCAAGATCCTTTCCGCCGTCTACGAGTCCGCCCGCACCGGAAAGGAAGTGCGTCTGTAGTTCAGACACAAATACAAAAAGAACGGGCGGCCCGGGAGTGTCTCTCAGGCCGCCCTTTTTGCATTTTTGCAGTCGGTATGGAAGAACATCGAAAGGCCGGGGAGCCCCCCCCCCACAAGCCCCCCTCCGCTCCTTGCCGGTTTCTTACGCCTGCGGTGATGGTTTTCCTGCCCAACTTCAACGGCGCAATCTTTTTCCGACGCGCTTCACGGCCTGGAGGAATTCGCGGGGCTCGGGGCGTCCCAGGAGGGCGCAGAGAACGAGATAGGCGATGCCGAAGAGTGCCAGCGCCAGGAGAACGGTGATAGCGGTGGCGGCGGTCCTGGGAAGGTGTTCCAGGATAGTTAGCCTACGGAGCGCCAGGAGGAGCCCCCAGGCGGCGGCGGAGGCGCCGGCGGAGGCCGTGAGGAATCCAGCCAGGGCTTTCAGGAAAGGCGCGAAGGTCCACTGGGGAAGGCATTTCCGGTTCAGGCAAAGGAGAGTCACCACATTGGCCCAGGAGCAGATGCTGGTGGCCAAGGCCAATCCGCCCTGTCGGAGGAACTGCATCAAGATCAGGTTCAGGATCAGATTCGCCAGCAGGAGGAGCATGGAGATCCGCATGGGTGTCACGGTGTCCTTGCGGGCGTGGAAAGGATTGGTGGCCACCTTCACGCAGCAGAATGCGGGGAGTCCCGCCAGGTAGAAAAGGAGCGCGAAGGTCGTCTCGCGAATGGCCTCGTCGCCAAATGCGCCGCGTGCAAAGAGCAGCGTAATTGTCTCCCGTCCGCAGACCATGAGGAATGCGGTGCAGGGGATGGCAAGGAAGAGGACCGTCCGCAACGCAAAATCCAGTCCCTCCCGGATGCCTTGCGCATCGCCCTTGACCTGTGCGCGGGCCAATGCGGGGAGAGCCACCTGCCCCATTGCCACGCCGAAGAGTCCCACGGGGAGATAGACCAGCCGGTGGGAATAATTCAGGGCGCCCACGGCGGCGGCCCCCAGCCAGAGGCCCAGGCCCTTGTCCACGAGGCCATTCAGCTGCGCCAGGCCATTGCCGACCAACACGGGGACTATTCGGCGGCAGAGCGCACGGACCTCGCCGTCTTTCAGATTCAGGTCCCAGCGATAGCGGAAGCCGTATTTCCGGCAGGAGCAAACGAGAGTGGCCAGCTGCAGGAAGCCCCCCAGGAGCGTGGCGCCGCAATAGAGCCAGAGGGCGGTCTCGTCCTGGTTGGTCCATCCCAGGCCCAGAAGAACCAGGGAGACCACCATGGTCACATTGAAGACCGCCTGGGCGGCGGTTGCCTGGAAAAATACATTCAGGCTGTTGAGGATGGCGGCGAAGGCGGCGGCGGCGCAAATCAGGAGGGAGAAGGGCATGAGGACTGGCAGCAGCCTCATGGTGACCCTCGTGGCGTCGTCCTGGATCAGGTGGCTCCAGCCAAAGACGGCGGCCACTGCCCCCAGCAATATTGTGGGGACCAAGAGCACCAGGAATTGCAGCGTGATCGCGCGGCAGGCAAGGGTCCAGGCCTCCTGTTTCCGCTCCTCCTCCAAATAGCCGGCCAAGGCGGGGACGAAGGCGCTGGAGATGGCGCCCTCCCCCAGGATCATTCGGAGGCTGTTGGGGACGGCGAAGGCGGTGTTGTAGGCCGCCTGCGCCACGCCGGTGGCACCCCAGAAAGCGGCGGCGAAGATGTCCCGGAGCAGTCCGGAGACCCTAGACAGCAGGATTCCCCCCGTGGAGCCCAGGAATCCCCGTCCCATGCGCGCCCTGCCGCCCGGGGAAGACGGAGAGGCCGCCGCCGGGGGGGTGGCGCCGCCGCCCTGCCCTGCCGCCACGGTCATGGCGTCATTCCGGGAAACAGAGGCGACGGGGGCGTTCTCCCCGTTTTCGGGGCGCAATTCGGAGGGCATGGTGGAGGGGATCCCTGCGAAGCGAAGGAACCTCGTCTAGTTCTGCGGGATGAGGATCTCGCCCCAGACGTCATTTCCGGAGAAGTGCCAGACGCCGGGTTCCACCTCGTGGGCGTTTCCGTATGTGGCCTTCATGGGAGGCATGCCGGGAGACAGCCGGAGGGTGGCGTCCACGTGATCGGGTCCAATGGAGGCAACCAGTACGGCGGGGCGGCCGTTGTCATCGGTGCGGAAGAGGGCGGCCTCCACCTTTCCGGCCTTCACCTCCAAGGGCAGTGCAGCGGGACCCTCCTTGGAAAGGAGCCAGGGAGACAGATTCTTCAACATCGTGGCCAGCTCCTTGGCCTCCTGCCAATGCCACCAGTAGTCCTCCTCGGTCTGCACAGCCTCGCCGCCAAAACGGGCGGGGTCTTCAAAGCCACGCTTCAGATCGAAGTAGGAATACATGATGAATCCGCGGGCGCCCCGGAGGGCCTCCAGCAATACGACTCCCCGCATCTGCTGGAGACGGGGCTGGAGCCATCTCGCGAACTCCTCTGCATCTTTCCCGCGGGCGTGGTAAATCCCCCAGTTGAAGATCTGGGGTACTGCCCAGAAGGGCTGGCCGGAGGCCACGGCTGCGTCCAGTCCATCGACAGTGCGCTTCTGGTTGGAGACCTTCTCTTTGGTGATGGGATAGGGATCCACCGCCAAGATGTCGCAGGAGGGGGCAAAGAAGGGCGTCTCCGTGAAATCGCAGAGGACGGAGAGGACGGGGTGGTTGGGATCCTCTTGGTTGAGGAAGACACGCATCTCCTCGGCCTTCTCCTGGTCCTGCAGGGGGAGTTCGTCGTTGTTGTACCAGGCCAGGAGGGCGGGATGCCCCTTCAGGCGGTTCACAAAGGTCTCCCAGAGCTCACGGACGGTCTCCACGCCAACGGCGTTGCAGACGGATGACACATGGTCCTGATAGCGGGGGAGATCATAGAAGTCCTTCAGGGAGAAGATGATCTTCATCCCATGATCCTGGAGGGCATTCATGGCTTTCTGCATGGCGTCGGCGTCGGCGTCAGGGGCGCCCTTCCCCAAATTGAGGGTCCAGCTGCCGTAGGGAAGGACGCAATTGTAGTCGGAGTCGGCGATGACATCCAGGTCTTCCAGGATGGAGGTATACAGTCCGATGGGGAGGAAGGGCGCTCCGTCCACAATGGCGCGGCCGTATTCATCGATCACGCAACTGCCCTGGGGACGCTGGACTTTCTCGAAATTCTGGGCAACCACAATGCGCTCCACGCTCTCGCCAATGGACACGCCGTCAGGCCCTATCAGAGTGGCACGGAAGTCGGTCTTACCCTCGGGGAGCGCCGGCAGACGGAACGCCGCAATATGCCCCTTCACGGACTCCTGGAAGAAATGCCCTTCGCCCAGCGCATCCAAAACCATGAGTTCCACCGACATGCCGGCAAATTCGTCCTCCTCTATGGCATTGCCCATGATGCCCACATTGACGCGCACATCGGGATTCTGGGCGTCCAGGATTCCCTGGACGGGATATACGAACTGGATGGCGGGGGTCTTCTCGGCGGCGGTGACGCTCACATTGTCAAACCAGACCGTCCCCGTGGAACCGTTCTGGATGTAAAGAGACAGGGAGCACCTCGCGGCGTCCTTGGGCACGGGGACATTGAGCTCCAACCACGTCCAATCCTCAATATCCCGGGGGCCGCTCCTGTAGACGCCGCCCATCCACCGGTTGGCGTCATCATAGAACTCCACGCCCACATTCGGGAGGCCGGGCTTCACCTTCGCGGAGCGCATCTGGGCCGTCAGCGTATAGAGACGGCCGGGCTTCAAGTCAAGTTTCTGGGTGACAAACTCATATTTCATCTCTGCGGTGCGCGTCAGCTTCAAGCCGCCGTTGCCATTGAAGCCAAGCCCGCGGGCCACCTCGGCCCCCGCCGGCAGACTCCAGCCCACTGCGCCGTCCTCAAAATTGCCGTTCGTGACGAAATTCTCCGACGCAGTGAGAAGAAGTGAGAGACACAACAGAAAAAAAAGTGGAAGCCGTTTTTGCATGGCATTGGCGAAAAAGTTAGAAAGGAACTGTTGTCTATGGGGTTAAGGAAGGTAAAAAAAAAGAATCCGGGCCTTGTCTTGCTCTTTTGTTTCCCTGGGCTGCTTTACGACGGAATGTCCTCCGCCTCCACCGTCTCTTCCCGTCCGTCAAAACGCGTATACTGGGGGAAGAAGGTGAGATTTTGCTTTCCGGTGCGGCCGTTGCGGTTCTTTGCAATGAGGAGGACGGCATCCAATCCGGCTGCGGACTGGTCGGCGTCCTGTGCATATTGTTCGTCGCGGTTACGATGGAGGATGGCCACCACATCGGCGTCCTGCTCAATGGCGCCGGATTCGCGGAGGTTGCTGAGCCGGGGCTGTCCATCCCCCTGCTCTGCCGCGCGGTTGACCTGGCAGAGCACGACAATGGGAATCTGAAGCTCCTTTGCCAGGGCCTTCAGAGACCCGGAAATCCGCGCCACGTCATTTTCGCGGTTTGCGTTTCGATTTCCGGTGTTGATGGTGACGAGCTGTAGATAGTCAATGAAGAGCACTTTGATGTGGTGGCGCTCATACATTCGACGGGCTTTGGAGCGGAGTTCCAGGATGTCAATGCCACCGGTCTCGTCAATGTAAATCTGGCAATGCGCCAAGGCCTTGCTGGTCTCCACCACCTTCTGGAGCTCGCCCATGACCTGCTCCTTCTGGTAAGCCAGCTTGGTGATATTCACCCGGGCGCCGGAGGAGATCATTCGCAGGGTCAGGCTCTCCGCGGTCATTTCCAGAGAAAAGATGCCCACGGGGATGCCCTTCATGGCCACGTTGTAGGCCATGTTCAACGCCAGGGCGGTCTTGCCGATAGAGGGACGGGCGGCCAGCACGAAGAGCATGCCAGGCTGGAGGCCGCCGGTCATGGACCGGTCCAGGATATCGTATCCCGTGGGGATTCCCAGGGAGTCGGTGTCGCTCTGCTCCACGAGCTTCCGGATGTGCTCCATTGCCTGGTCCACCAACGGTTGGATGGGCTGGTAGTCCTGGCGCTGGTTCAACTGGCTGATCTCCAGGATCTGCTGCTGGATGCGGTCCATGAGTGGCACCGCGTCACCCTCGTTTTCGTAGCACTGGAGGATGGTCTCGGAACAAGTGGAGATAATCCTGCGGACGGTGGCGGTCTGTTTGACGATCTCGACGTAGCTGTCGACGAAGGCGGTGGTGGGCGTCTTCTGCATGAGCAGCGCCAGATAGCTGGGACCGCCCACGGCATCCAGCTGGTCATTCTTCCGGAGATAGTCGGCCAGCACCACGGGATCCATTCCGGCGCTGCCCTTGGGGTTCAGGGCCACCATGGCGTCGAAGATGGTCTGGTTGGCCTGGTGGTAAAATGCCCCCGGGAAATTCAGGCGCTCCATGGCCACAGAGGCGGCGTCGGCACTCAAGAGCATGGCCCCCAGCACCGCCATCTCCGCGTCGGAGTTGTGCGGTTGCTCCCGATCCAAGGTCAGGATGCTGGAGACCGAAGTCTGCCGGCCGGGACCAGTCTGTCGCTGGGGGGTGATGTCGTTGGCCATGGGGAAAAAACCGCCTTCGTGCGTCGTCTACCGCGCGAGCTTCAGAGTGAGGATCTGGTAGGGATGCAACGCCAGGCGGAAGGAGCCATCCGCCCCCTTGGCCGGCTCCTCCAGGACATTCCATTCCAGGGCGTCGGTGACCAGGACCCGGAAGGCCTCCGCACCACTGCGGAAACGCAAAACCGCCTTCGCATGACGACCACGGGTCTCCACGATGCGCAGGAAGAGCTCGTCGCACTTTTCACCGCGCTTGACAACCTCCAGGGAGACGCCCTGCCCTTCCAGTTCGAAGGGGAACTGAGCCACGGGCGCCGCGCGGTCCATGAAAAGCGCGGGTGGGCGGTTGAGCTGCGCGGCCTGGGAGATGACATCGCTGTCATCCAGGCTCTTCTCGTGGGTACAGATGGCGTAGGTGTATTCCTGGTGCCCAAGGTCGGCGGTGTAGTCGGGCCACTTGGGGGCGCGCAGGAGACTGAGGGAGACCACGCCGTCGCGGATGCAGTGGCCGTATTTGCAGTCGTTTAGGATGGCCAAACCGCCCTCCTCTGTGGAGAGATCGGCGTAGCGCTGCCCGCAGACCTCAAACTGCGCGGACTCCCAGCTGGTGTTGGTGTTGGTGGGCCGGCGGACCTGCCCATACTGGATGTCGTAGGTAGCCCAGGGGCTCTCCACGGGAGTCGGGAAGGCGACGCGCAGGAACTTCCGGCCCTCGTGCCACTCCACGACATTGCGGAACTCCAGGGGGCCGCCACCGGCGGCCAAGGAGATTTCCTGATCAATGGAGGACTCGCCGATGGCCAGGGAGAACTTCAGGACGCTCCGCACGGGACCAACCTCCCGCAGGGCGCTCTCTCCCCGGACCGCCTTCGCTTCGTCCACAATCTGGTTCTTGTACCAGGGATCCACATCCCAGGCGTCGTATTCCGCGGCCTCGTCCTGGTAGATGCGCAGGACGTTTCCAGGCCCCTTGAGCCATTGGCGGCCGCTCTTCCTGTCGCGGCACTCCGTCAGGCGGCCATCGGCGTCGAAGGCGCAGAAGAGGGCATCGTTCTCCAAAGTGAGGGCATCCCGGTCGTGGGCGGTGGGCACCGCGGAGGCGGCGCCTTTGGGATCCCGGCGCAGGACCAGGAAGCCGTCGGCGGGGATCTCCACGGCGGCAAAGACCCGTCCGTCGGACTCCACCTGTGCCGTCACGGCGGCGCCGGCCGCAGTGGAGAGGGCGCCAGCGGCCCACTCCTTCGGGAGCTCCACAGGACGGCGGTAAGGAACCGAGAGGCTGTTGAAGAGGACCAGCGTGTTCTCCTGGCGCGCCATGAGGTGCGCGGCGGCCTTCTTCTGGAGCTCTTCCAGGGCGGCAAGGCACTGTGCGTGCTCCTTGGCGGTGTTTTCGTAAACCAGCCGTATGGAGGAGCCGGGGATGATATCGTGGAACTGGTTGATCAGGATGGTTTTGACGATCTTGTCCAGCTCCTTGCGGGGGTATTCCCCGGGAGGCAGGAGGCTGCAGAGAGCCTCGGTCTGCAGAAGCTTCTGCTCCAGCTGGCGGTTGGCGCGCTTGGTGCGCGCCTGGCTGGTGAGAGTGCCGCGGTGCTTCTCGAAGTAGAGCTCGCCTTCCCAGACCGGCAGGTCGTTCCAGCACTTCGCCATGCGCTCCATGGCATCCTGGGCGCATCCCATGGTGAGGCGGGGAAAGTCCTCCTGGTTCTTCATGAGCAGCGCGCGCTCCACGTGGTCGCGGCAGGGGCCGCCGCCGCCGTCACCGATGCCGAAGGGCATGACGAACTCGGGGCAGATGGCGGATTCCTTGAGCTTGTCCTGATTCTGGGCCATGACGCCGCCCTCCAGGGAGGAGTTGTAGTTGTTGTCCTCGGGGGGCATGTGGGCGAAGACCTGCGTGCCGTCAATGCCCTGCCAGCGGAAGGTATTGTAGACGGGCTTGTTGATGGCGTTCCAGGCCAGCTTCATGGTCAGGAAATAGTCGCAGCCGCAGATCTTCATGATCTGGGGGGTGTTGCCGTTGTAGCCGAAGACGTCGGGCATCCAGAGGTCCTTCACCTCCACGCCGAACTCGTCCTTGAAGAAGTTCTTTCCGTGGAGGAACTGCCGGATGAGGGATTCGCCGGAGGGCAGGTTGTTGTCGGCCTCCACCCACATGCCGCCTTCGCACTCCCAACGGCCCTCCTGGATCCGCTTCTTCACCTGCTCGTAGATGGCGGAATAGTATTCCTTGGCGAAGAGGTAGAGCTGCGGCTGGGATTCGCCAAAGCGGTATTCGGGGAAGCGCTCCATGAGGCGCAGCTGCGTGGAGAAGGTGCGGGCCACCTTCCGGATGGACTCCTTCACCGGCCAAAGCCACCCCACGTCGATGTGCGCGTGGCCCGTGGCGGTGCATTTCAGCGCGGAGCCGCAGGCGGGCAGCCGCAGCACAGGCGCCAGCACCGCGCGGGCGGCGGCGGCGTTGTCGGGCTTTCCGCAGTAGACATCCAGCGACCGGTAGAGGGCGCAGGCCAGCTGGCGGGCGCGATGCTTGGTGCCATCCCCCTTGTAGTAGTCCCTCAGGAGTTTGTAGAGGAAGTCGAACTCAATGCGGTAGTGGTAGAGTTCGTCGCGGAAGGTCGCCAGCCGCAGGGACTTGACCACAGGGTGGGACTGCCCCTCGGGATGGGGTTCGCGGCTCACGTGGGGCGCCCAGGGGAAGTCGGTCTTTCCCTGGATATTGCTGGAGACGCCCTCTATCCACAAATCCACCTTCTGGTTGGCCTTCGCCGGCTGCGGGAAGTAGAAAATCTCTTTTACGAAAAAACGGTCGAAGATGGAGTGGTCGGTGAGTCCGCAGACCGGCGTGCCCTCTTCATCAAAGACTAGCGCCTCGCCGCCCAGGTTCAGGCGCATGACCAGCTGCTGCCCCTCCCAGGACGCGGGAACCGTGCCGCGCACGTGGACCCAGCAGCTATCCCAGTCCTTGCCCCAGCATTCGCCCTCCTGGAGGGGACGGTATGCGAGGCTCTCGCGGTCCTTCCAGGGCACCGGATCCTTCGTTACGGCGATCTCGGCGGCAAGGGGGGAATATTCTTTGAACATGTCCTCCTCGGAACGGCTGTAAAAACCTTCGAAGCGAGTGAGGATCTCCTTGAATTGATTGGGATGCATGGCGACAAATACGGAGGCTTGTCAAAACTGCGGGCTTCTGAATCAGTGGTTCTGCTGCTTGCGTACCCTGATGGTGAGCTCGGAGGGAGAGAAGAGGACGCGGCTGTAGGGCTCGGGGATGGATTCGGTGAGCCAGACATTTCCGCCGATGACGGAGTGGTGGGCGATGGTGACGTCTCCCAGGATGGTGGCGCCGGCATAGACCGTCACGTTGTCCTCCAAATTGGGGTGTCGCTTGCTCCCCTTGATGATTTTTCCACAGCCGTCCTTAGGGAAGGAGAGTGCCCCCAGGGTGACGCCCTGGTAGAGCTTCACGTTGTCCCCCAGCACGCAGGTCTCGCCGATGACCACGCCGGTGCCGTGGTCGATGAAGAAGCTTTTTCCGATGGTGGCGCCGGGATGGATGTCAATGCCGGTGACGGAGTGGGCGTATTCGCTCATGATTCTGGGCACCAGCGGGATGCCGGCGGCATAGAGTTCATGGGCGATGCGGTGGACGGCGATGGCCTTGAAGCCGGGATAGGCCAGGATGATCTCGTCCATGGAGCGGGTGGCGGGGTCGCCGTCCAGGGCGGCGCGGCAATCCAGCTTGAGAGTCTCGCGGATTTCGGGGAGTTTCTCCATAAGACGCCGGGCGGCGTTCTCGGCAGTCTGCTCCCGTGCGGAGGATTCCCCGTCGGAGGTGCGCGCCAGATATTCCAGTGCAAGATCCAGCTCCCGGGTGAGCTCCCGGCAGATCCGGGGCAGCTGTCCGGAAAGGAAACCGTCCAGGAAGGAGCGATAGCAGTGCGCCTTGCCGGAGTAGCCCGGGAAGAGGATCTCCAAGAGCTCCTCCAAGATCCGCAGGACACTCTCGCGCCGGGGGAGGCTCCGGTCGTCGTTATAGGAGACTGCCAGGCCATCCTGGAAGGTGTCTTGGAGGCGGCGGCTGACGTCGTCGAGATAATTCAGGGGATCTTGGGTCATGGAGAAGCTGTAGGGAAGCGTTTTTTGTCAGGGGGGCGTGGCCGTCCACGGAGTAATTTACCACTGTCCGGCGAGCATGCCATCCCGTGCGGCGCGCAGGAGAGGCAGAACCTGTTCCACCGGGAGGCCGACCACATTGGAGAAGAGTCCGTGAATCTCCTCCACGATCCTGTCTCCATGCTCCTGGATGGCGTAGGCGCCGGCCTTGTCCAGGGGATCGATGGAAGCGAGATACTTCTCGATGTCCTCCTCGGAAAGCTCCCGGAAGCAGACGCGGGTGTTGGTCTGCCAGCTGGCCAGGACCTTCCCGTCTTTCGCCAGGGTCGTGCCCGTGACCACGAGATGGCTGCGGCCGGAGAGCTCCCGGAGCATGCCCTTCGCCTCCTCCAGGCCGGCGGGCTTGCCGAAGATCTGGTCGTCCATGGCCACCACGGTATCTGCGCCCAGGGTCAGCTTGCCAGGATGTCTCAGGGACACCTCCTTGGCCTTCTGGCAAGAAAGCATCCGGGCATGTTCCCCGGGAGTCATGACCCCATCCCAGGACGCCTCGGCGCCCTGCGCCGGATCCGCCTCGAAGACCACGCCTGCGCGAACAAGCAACTCCTTTCTGCGGGGTGAACGCGATGCCAGGATGATTCCGGGCATGGGGCGGCTTCCGTCGGAGAGGCAGATAGTGAGGATCTGGTAGGGCTTCAAGGAGAAGGCGTATCCGCCCTCCCGGAGGGCCTCCAGGGGTTCGCCGTCCTCCCACTCGATGGCGTCCATGCGGAATGGCGCATAACCATGCAATGCCTTGTCCAGGAAGAGTTTCCCGGTGGCATGGCGGCCGCGGGTCTCCACAACGCGCAGGATCCAGTCGTTGTTCTTTTCAGCGCGCTTGAGGACCTCCCAGGAAACGCCCTCGCCCTCCACGCGGACGGGGAACGCCAGGGTGCCGGCGGAAAATCCGGGGAAGAGCCAAGGTTCCCGGTTCAGCATCGCGGCCTCGGGGGAGACAGTGGAGTCCGCCAGCGTGAGCTGGTGTGGCAGGAAGGCGTAGGTGACATACTGCGTGCCCTGGTCGGCGTTGTAGTCAGGCCACTTGGGGGAGCGCAGGAGATTCAGCTCCATGACGCCACCGCGGACGCTGTGCCCGTATTTCCCGTCATTGAGCAGTGCGGCGCCGCGCTCCTTGTCGGAGAGGTCGGCGTAGCGATGGGCGCACACCTCGAACTGCACCTGCTGGTGGCTGGTGTTGGTGTGGGTGGCGCGCTTCATGACGCCATATTGAATCTGGAAGGACGCCTCGTCGCTGTGGACATTGGTGGGGAAGGCCACGCGGAGCATCTTGTGGCTTTCGTGCCACTCCACGGTGGTGCAAAACTCCAGACGAGCACTCTTGCGGTCCAGGGAGATCTCCTGCTCCAAGGTGGAATGGAGGAAGGCGAAGCGGAAGCGCAGGACCTGCCGCACGGGGCCAGTCTCCCGCAGGGGCTCCTCCAGGAGCGTTGGCTCCCATGGGAGCTCCTCGCCGCGGTACCAGGGATCGATATTCCAGGCGTCGTAGATGGCGGTGGTGTCCTGGAAGACATAGAAGGCGTTTCCGGGGGCCGTCAGGAATTCCTGTCCGGTGGTCAGATCCACGGCGGAGAGCAGCCGCCCCATCTTGTCAAAGACGTAGCGGACACGATCATTCTCCAGGATCAGCTCCCTGTCCTGCAGGCACTCTTCGGGCGCCACGCCGCTGTTGGCGCGCAGGGTGCGGAAGCCCCAGGCCGGCACCTGCGCCTCGGCCACCAGATGGCCCGTGGACTCCCTCTGGCAGGGAATCCCCCTTCCCTCTTCGTCAACCAGCGCGCAGCCGGAGAGCTCCTCAGGGAGCACCAGGGGCCGTTCATAGGGAGTGGAAAGGGAGTTGTAGAAAACAAGGGCGTCATTCTCGGGGGCGAAGAGCTCCCGGGCTGCCTGATCCAGCAGGTCAGAGAGCTCCTTCAGGCACTGCGCGTGCTCCTTTTCGGTGCGGTCGTAGACCAGCCGGATGCTTGAGCCGGGGATGATGTCATGGAACTGGTTGATGAGGAGCAGCTTGCAAATCCTTTCCAGTTCCTTCCGCGGATACTTGCCGGCGGGCAGCAGACTGCAGAGCGCCTCGGTCTGCCAAAGTCTCTCCTCCAGCTTGCGGTTGTTGCGCTTGGTGCGCGCCTGGCTGGTGAGAGTGCCGCGGTGATTTTCGAAGTAGAGCTCGCCCTCCCAGACAGGGAGTTCCGGGGAGTGGTCAAGGACGCGGTCAAAGAAGGGTTGCGCGAAGCCCATCTTCACCTTCGGCACGCCCTCCCAGTCCCGGGCAAGCTTGGCGCGGGCCACATAGTCCTCGTTGGGGCCGCCGCCGCCATCGCCCAATCCGAAGAGGGAGAGGAATTCGGGGAGGATCGCGGATTCCTGGAGGCGGTCCTGGGCCCGTGCCAGAAGGGAGAAGGAGCAGCAGGAATTGTAGTCGTTCTCGGGGGGGAAGTGCGTGGCCACCTGGCTGCCGTCCACGCCCTTCCAGCGGAAGGTGCTGTATGGGGGCTTGTGGATGGTGTTCCAGGAGAGCTTCTGGGTCAGGAAGAAATCGCAGCCGCAGATCCGCATGATCTGGGGGGTGTTTCCGTTGTAGCCGAAGACATCGGGCAGCCAGAGGTTGCGCACTTCCACGCCGAATTCATCACGGTAGAAATTCTTTCCATGAAGGAATTGCCGCACCAGGGATTCGCCGGAGGGCATGTTGTTGTCGGCCTCCACCCACATGCCGCCCTGGCACTCCCAACGGCCCTCGTGGACCGCCTGGCGGATCCGTTCATAAAGGGCGGGATAGCGGTCCTTCACGAATTGGTAGAGCTGAGGCTGAGAGGCGCCGAAGCGGTACTCCGGATGGCGCTTGAAGAGCCGCAGCTGGCTGGAGAAGGTACGGGCGGCCTTCCGGACGGACTCCCGCACGGGCCAGAGCCAACCCACATCAATATGCGCATGGCCAATGGCAGTGCACCGAGGCGCGGAGCCCTTTGCCCTCCAGGACCATACCGGCGCCAGCTCCTTCATGGCCTCGCCAGCACGGCGGGGATCGCCACGATACGCATCCAGCGCCTTGTTCATGGCGTGGACAATCCGGCGGCAGACATTGTTGTTCCCATCCTTCCCCAGGAACTCCACGTAATACCACAGCTGCCAGAATTGCACGCGAAACTGGTAGAGCTCCTCATTCCACAGCGCCATCCGCGCAATGCGGACCACGCCGGTGGAGACGCCGGCGGGATGCGTCTCCCGCTCGGCATGGGGATTCCAGTTGAAGTGCTCGGGCCCCAGGATGTTGTTGGCAGCAGCCTCCACCCAGAGATCCACGATCTCACCACCCCGGAAGGGCCGCTCCCAGTAGAAGACCTCCTTCGTGGTGCCCGGATGATAGACCGAGGTATTGGTCAACCCGCACAGGGGCGCGCCATTCTCATCATACACCAGGCACTCGCCCCCCAGATTCAACCGCATGACGCCCGTCCTGCCATCCCAGGACTCCGGGATTCTTCCGGTGACATGGAACCATCCACTCTGCCAGTCATGCCCCCAGGCGTCGCCCTCCCCCGAGGTCCGGTACGTCAATCCCAGCCGCTGCTCCCAGGGCACCGGATGATCCGTGGTCGCCACGTGGAGCTCCAAAGGCGCATACTCGGTGTACAAGTCCTCCTCGGAGCGCTCGTAGAAGGACATCAGACGGGTCGTGAGTTCTTCAAATTGAGAAGGCAGCATGGTTTCGTCTCGCTTTTATGCGGTATGGCTTTGTGGAAAGCAAGTGAAGGAGCAGAGTGGGCGGAGAGCTCCCGTTCTTTCTATGTTATACGCGAGCCGTCGTCATCGCGAATACCGGGGTTTCCGCGTGGCGCGCCGTTTTTCATAGTCACCGGCCGCGGCGGCGCGGGTGCCCGCTCTGCCTGCGGGGTCCTGGCGATTCCGCAGTTCCAGGTTGATGGGCAGGCCGGTCTGGGGGAAGAAGGCGTCACGGATCCGGTTCTCCAAGTAGTTCTCGTAGTTCTTTGGGCAAAGCTTCCTGTCGTTGACGAAGAGTACGAACTTCGGCGGCGGGTTGTGGACCATGGTGCCGTAGAAGATCTTGAAGCGCCGGGAGCTGACGGAAATGGGCGGGTTCCGCTGGAGGGTGTCCTGGAGGAACTGGTTGAAGATGGCGGTGGGGACGCTGACGCGGGTCTGCTCCTTGAGAAGCTTGAGACGGTCGAAGATGCACCCCATGTTGTAGCCATTCATGGCGGAGATGTTCACGATGGGGGCATGGGCCATGTAGGGCATGCGGGCGCGGACGAAGTCCTCGAAGAGCTTCGGCTTGTTGTTGCCGGCCTTGGTGATCAGATCCCACTTGTTGGCCAGCATGATGCAGGGACGGCGGGCGTCGGCGATGATGCGTCCGATATGCCGTTCCTGGGTGGTGCATGGCTCCTCGGAGTCCAGCACGAAGAGCACCACGTCGCTGCTGCGGATGGCCAGTTCGGTGCGGTTGGCGCTGAAGAACTCCACGACAGTGGAGATCTGGCCCTTCCGACGCAATCCGGCGGTGTCCACAAGGGTGATGGGGAGTTGCTCGCCATTTTTCTCCAGAACCACAGGCAGATCCACGGAATCCCGGGTGGTGCCCGCGATGTCGGAGACCATCATGCGCTTCTCCCCCAGCAGCCGGTTGACCAAAGAGGACTTTCCCACATTGGGACGGCCCACCACGGCCACCCGGAGGGGCTTCTCCTCCCCGGCCTGCCTCGGAGTCTCCGGGAGGAAGGCCACCAGGTGCTTCAGGAGGCCGTCAATGCCGCGGGTGTGGGTGCAGCTGGTGGGATAGGCGTCTTTCACTCCCAGGGCGGCGAAATGCCCGATTGCGATCTGGGACAGCTCCTTGTTGTCGGCCTTGTTCATGCAGAGGACCAGGGGCTTTCCGGCCTTGCGCAAGAAGGCGCCCACCTCCTCGTCCTGGGGAGTGATGCCATCCTGGCAATTGACCACCCACAGCAGGCAGAAGGCATCCTTCACCACCTCCGTGACCTGGTCGCGGATCATGCCGTCGAAGAGGTCCACCTTCTTGTCGCCATTCCAGGTGCCAAGACCGCCGGTGTCCACCAGCAGGAAGCTCTTTCCATGGAACTCCGCAGGGGACGCCACACAGTCCCGCGTGACGCCGCTCTGTTCGTGGACAATGGAGACGCGACGCTTCAAAATGGCATTGAAGAGGGCCGATTTCCCAACATTGGGGCGTCCCACGATGGCGACCACGGGCAGGGAGTCTCCCCGCGCCCGCCGCTCTTCCGGCAGGGACTCCTTCACTTCTTCAGACATAACCATGGATCCTCCTCAGACAAAAGGCGATAGAAAAATTTCACAAAACGCCCGCAATCCCACGCCGCCACGGCCATCCGCGGGGCGGAACGCGACAAGACGAGCGGAATTGCGGACTTATTGCGCAACGGGGCGGGGGAACTCCCGGAGGCGTTTCAGGCAGCGGTCCTTTCCGATGAGCTCGGCGGTCTCAAAAATGCCTGCGCCCACATTGGTGCCGGTGATGGCGGCGCGCAGGGGCTGGTTCAGCTTGCCGTGCGCGATGCCGTGCACGGCGGCGCACTCCTCCACCGCCGCCTCGATGGCGTCAGCGGAGAACTCCTGCAGCGCGGCGAGCCTTCCGGCAAGCTCGTCCAGTGCGGAGACGGCGGCGGGATTCTTCAGGAGCTTCTCACAGACCTTTGCATCCCACTCGGGAACTTCCTGGAAAAAGTATCCCCACTGGGACACATCCACCAGACGCTTCACGCGACTCTGCAAGAAGAGCGCCACCTTCTCAAAGGGCGCGCCCTGCGCGGCCGCCCCCCAGGGGGCCCTGGCGGCCTCCTGTGCAACCAGCTCCAGATAACGTTCCCGGGGCAGTTCGGCGATGTACTGTCCGTTGAGCGCGGTGAGCTTGTTGACATCCATCTGGGAGGGCGCCCGGAGGCAGCGCTCCAAAGTGAAGGCCTCCACCAGCTCCTGGCGGGAAAGCTTCTCACGGTCGTCACCCGGGGACCATCCCAGGAGGCTCAAATAGTTGAAGAGTGCCTCGGGCAGGAAGCCCTTCTCCCGGAAATCCCCAACAAAGGCGTCGCCGTCACGCTTGCTGTAGGGCTTCCCCTGGGCGTTGACGATCATGGGGAGGTGTGCGTACTGGGGGACGGGGGCGCCCAGCGCGTGGAAGAGGAAGATGTGCTTGAAGGTGTTTTCCACGTGGTCGTCGCCGCGGATGATGTGGGTGACGCCCTGGGTGATGTCGTCCATGACGTTGGCCAAATGGAAGACGGGGGACCCATCGGAGCGGATGATGACGAAGTCCTTCATGGCATCCAGGGGCTTGGTCATGACGCCCTTCACCAGATCCGTGTAGGAGATGGTTCGGCGCATATAGGTGATCTCCACCGCGTTGTCCACGAGGAAGGACTGTCCCTGCGCAATCTCGGGGAGGTGCTCCGCAAGGCGGAAGACGCACTTGCCGTCGGCGTCAAAGGCCTCCAGATCCCGGAAGCCGGCCAGCGTGGCGTCCACGGGGGCCGCCTTGCCCTTGGGGGAAAACGCGGCGAAGGAGACGCCCTTCCCGCACACCTTCAGCGGCGCGTCGGAATGGAGCTTCACACGCTGCACGCCCGCCTCCTCGATGCCCGGGACCCCCGTGGTGTCATAGGGGAAGCGAAAGAGCACAGCGGGAGCGTCGCCGCCCTTGTTGTCCTCGTAGGCCATGCCCTTCGCCAGCATCTCCTGCGCAGCCTGGCAGTGCTTCCGGGACTGGGTGGTCTGATAGAAGATCTCTTCGTCGTAGTTCAATCCCAGCCACTGCATGACATCCAGCAATGCCTGGATTGCCTGGGGAGTGGAACGCTCCAAGTCCGTGTCCTCCACACGCAGCAGGAAGTCGCCGCCCTCATGACGGGCATATAGCCAGTTGAAGATGGCGGCGCGAATGTTGCCAATGTGCACCTGCCCCGTGGGGGACGGCGCAAAACGAACGCGTACGGATGTCATGGATGAGTTTCTTGAAAAAAGGACCAATAACGGGAAAGGCGTCGCGCCCGAATGCCTCCGTGGCTCACGCACAAGGAAAGGGCCAGTTTGCGGGCGGGTTGATACTATAACCCATGGCCCCCCTCTTCCTTGAAAAAGCCGGCAGTTTCACGCTTTCCGCAGAAACGCATTGCTTTTTGTGCAACGCATTATATGCCAATGTGTTGCAGCAAACCCTCCATTTCCTCCGGAAGATCCAAAGGACTGGAGCTTCCGCACCTCCCCGTCCATGCAAGCCCCAGCCGCCTCCGCCTATGCCTTTTGGACACAGCGCACCAGTTCCATGAGGTCGTTCTCCCCCGGCACGTAGGGCAGGAGCCGGAAAGCGAGGCGATAGGAGCCGGGTTTGAATTCATACTCCGGCTGTGGGTTTTCGCCGCAGGAGGCGGTTCCCAGTCCCCGCTGGTGGAGATCCAGATTCAGGTAGGTGGCGTCTTCGTCGGGCATTTCGTTGATATGGTCTGCCGCAAAAAGGGAGGCGGGGGTGGCGTGGAGCGCGGAGGCCTCCAGGAACATTCCGGCGCCCACGGCCAGCAGTCCCACGGCGCCGTTCTCCAGGGCGATGGCGCGAACATTCACATGGTTGCCGCTCTCCTGGGGGCGCAGATAGGGGAAGAGCTGTTCGGAGACCTTCTGCTCATAGAGGCCCACCTGGCTGCCGGCATGGCGGTCCCAGTAGCACTCCCGGGGGCCCTCGCCGAAGAACCGGAGAGTCTCGAAGGATTTGGGCATGGGGAGCGTGACACCCAGCCGGGGCGGATCATAGAGCTTCTCCGGGACCTCGTACGTGAGCTCCACCTCCAGAATGCCGTCCAAACGGAAATGGAGACGCCGCGCCACAGTGAAGGCGGCGCCGTTCCTGGCGGTGTAAGTGGCGGTGGATTCCATGACCAGGGAGCCGTCCTTCTGAAGAGTGCTGGAGGCCAGCTTTTCGGATTCCTTCAGATGGAAGACATCCCACTCCTTGATCCAACGGCCGCCCTGGCGGTGCTCCTCGGTGGCAATCCAGGCCTTGATGACATCGTTGTCCACGAGTCCCCGGACGAACTGCTCGTTTGCTTTGCCAAGCAGCAGCTTCTGTCCCCGGAAAATCCACTGGTCCGGCATGGCGCCGTCGGTGAAGTGCACAACGCTCTCGCCGTCGGAGATGGTGTTCTGACTGAAAGCCAGGCGCGCGGGCTCCAGGCGAAGGGGATTCTCTTGGGTGACCACCCGGGCGATCTTCGTCAGGTCGAATTGCTGTTCGGCCACCACATATCCGGCCTTCTGCCAGGGGGTGTCGCTTCGCTGGGCGCCTGTGATGGTGAGGAAAAGCTCCTGTCCGGGGGACACAATGCAGAATTCCAGGAGAGCGTCCAGATCGATTGCGCGGCTCTCCTGGGGGGCGACGCCGTCGGTGGACTCCCGGGGGAGAATGCCCTTCGCAAGGACCTTGCCGTCTCGCTGGAGAACCCAGGAGAACTCCAGGTCGTCCAGGGTGGTGAAATAGCGCCAGTTCCGCAAGGCATAAACCTGCTTCTTCTCGTCGGCGGGCTGGAAATCGAAGGGCCGTGCCAGGAATTGGAATTCCCAGCTGGCGGGATGGCGGGTCAGATCGGCGGAGACCAGGCCATTTCCGCAGAAGTTGGTATCGTGGTTTTTCTCGCCGTAGTCGCCGCCGTAGGCGAAGTATTTCCGGCCCCGGGCATCGTGCTCCAGGAGTCCCTGGTCCTTCCAGTCCCAGACAAACCCGCCCTGGATGCGCCGGTAGTTCCGGAAATAGTGGAAATACCGGTCCAGGGAGCCGTTGGAGTTCCCCATGGCGTGGGAGTATTCGCAGAAGATGAGGGGGCGGTCCTCGGTGGGCATCTTCTCCTGGATCCAACGCTCGATCTCGAAGAAGGGCGTATACATGGGGGAGATGGTGTCTATGAGAAACTCCGAACCGCGGGGGGGCTTGCCGCCGTAGGGAGAAGGATAAGGATATCCGTCCACGATGGGGCGCGTGAATTCGCTGTAGTGGACGCCGCGGGAGGAATCGAAGGCGTGCGCCCAGGCGGCCAGCGCATAGAAGTTCGCGCCCTGCCCCGCCTCGTTGCCCATGGACCACAGATGGATGCAGGGGTTGTTCTTGTAGATGAGGACCATCCGCTGGAAGCGGTCCATCATGCCGGCCATCCAGAGGGGGTCGTCGGTCAGATGGTCGTAGTAGGCGTGCACCTCGATGTTCGCCTCGCTGATCACATAGAATCCCAGTCGGCTGGCCAGTGCGGCCAGGCGTTCGTCATTGGGGTAGTGGCTGGTTCGGATGGCGTTGATGTTCATGCTCTTCATGAGCAGAAGATCCTGGAGGATGCCCTCCGGGGTCACTGCCTTGCCCCGCACCGGATCGAAGTCGTGGCGGTTCACGCCGAAGAAGCGCACGGGCCGTCCGTTGATCATGAGGCAGCCATCCTTTCTCCGGACGCTGCGGAAGCCCACATCCACGCCGGTGGCCTCCACGCATTCGCCCCGGGGATTCAACAGCGCCACGGTCAGCCGATACAGCACGGGGGTCTCGGCGCTCCAAGTCTGCACCCCGGGAAAATGGAAGGTCTCCAGCGCCAGGGGCTGCCAGCGGCGTTCCTCCGGATACTGGTACATCATGCCATTCAGGAAAAAACCCAGCTCCTTCGGTTCCGGCCAGACGGCCTTTCCGCTGGGATCAAAGAGCCGCACCCGGAAACGCCAGCCCGCCGGCACCTGGTGTGCGCACCGGAAGGCGGCGTCCAGCCGAAGGTTCAGAATGCCCTCGGACTCCGTCTCCTCATCCAACGTGGCCTGTGCGAAGACATCGGCGATATGGGCATCGGGGGTGTAGTGCAGATAGACATCCCGGAAGATGCCGCCCATGCGCCAGTGGTCCTGGTCCTCCAGGAAAGAACCGTCGGACCACCGAAGCACCAACACCGTGAGCTGGTTCTCCTCACCCGGCTTCACGAATTCGGTGACATCGAATTCGGAGCTGGTGCGGGAGTCCTTCACCATGCCCACCTCCCGGCCATTCACATAGATGAAACCACATGACTCAATGCCGCCAAAATGCAGCACAAGACGCTCCATCTCCTTGCGCGCCAGAAAGTTCCTGCGATAGACTCCACAGGGGTTCCGATCCTGCGGGACCATGGGCGGCGCATCCGGGAAGGGCATGCAGACATTGATATACTGCGGATGGTCAAAGCCCTGCCGCATCCAGTTTCCCGGCACCTGGATGGACGTCTCGCCCGCGACCTCCTCGCCCGCCAGCAACGCGGGGGGCACATCCTCCGGGCGCTCATAGAACCAGAAGCGCCACTGCCCATTGAGGGACTCTATGGCGGGGCACTCGAAGGGCTCGTAACTCCCCTTTCGCGCCTCCTCCTCACTCCCCCAGGAGAAGAGCGGGGAGCGGCTCCGCAACAGATTCACCTGGGGCACCTTGGGGTTTTCCCAAAGACGGGTGCGAAGATCGAAGAGCTTCATGGCGTCGGATGAATACAGGAGGATATGCGGCGGATTCTAAGCCAGTTCCCGGAAGATCTTCTCGGCGGCCTCGGCGGGATCGGGCGCGGCCAGAATGGGACGGCCCACCACGATGAAATCCGCGCCGGCCTCCCGGGCCTGCCGCGGCGTCATGACCCGCCTCTGGTCGCCCAAGGCGGCGCCGGCGGGACGGATGCCCGGGACCACGGTGAGGAAGTCCTCTCCAAAATGCTTCCGCAGCAGGGGCAGTTCCAGGGCGGAGCAGACCACTCCGGCCAGTCCCGCATCCCGCGCGAGGGTGGCCAGCCGCAGCACCTGTTCGGCGGGCGTGGCCTGCACGCCAATGGCGGAAAGCTGCTCCTGATCCATGCTGGTGAGCACCGTGACCGCGATGACCGTCTTCCCCGTCTCTTTCATGGCCCCGGCCGCCGCCGCCAGCATGGCGGGACCGCCCATGGCGTGGACATTGATGATGTCCGCCCCCACGATGGCGCCGGAACGGATGGCGCTGGCCACGGTGTTGGGAATGTCATGGAACTTCATGTCCAAGAAGATCTTCTTACCACGGGCCTTCAGCTCCTGGAGCACTACGGGGCCGTAGTGGGTGAAGAGTTGCTTTCCCACCTTGTACCACTCCACACGGGGGCCAATGCGGTCCACCATGGCGAGGGCCTGGGAGAGTTCCGGCAAATCCAATGCGCTAATCAGCTGTGTCTTCTTGGTCATGGAGGGAATGTGTATTTCGGGCTTGGAAGGTAGTGCTTGGGGCCCGCCGATTCAGGGTTCTGCGGACTTCGTGGCGGAAAGGAGTCGAATGGCGCCCAGGAGCTGCCCCAGGACGGCCAAAGCCAGGAGCAATTCAAAAAGTCCCGGCATGGGCGGTTGCATGGCGGCCTCCAGGAGCGCAACGGGAAGCAGTTTCAGGGGATTGCCATCCGGCGGAGTATGCAGCAGCGAGAGATAGAGGCTCCCCGCCAGCACCGCCAGCATTGGCGCCAGAAGAAGATAGAAGGAATAGCGCCACAGCGCGCGGCTCATCATGCGCTCTCGCAGTTCGCGGGCCTGCCGGGCAACCCCGCCGAAGCTCCCCATGAGCAACGGAACGCTCGCCACATAAAGCAACACCATGCTCTGCAAATAGATGTGAGCACCCGTCAACGCAAAGCCAACGCCCACCGCCTTCATTTGGCAATACCAGCAGAAAAAAGGCGACAGGCTGAGATGGACCAGCGACACGGCACGCAATCCCCATGTGGAAACGGAGCGGTTGTCGGGGGCCTTCCAGCAAAAGGCCGCCAGAGTCAGCAAAAGCGCCGACACCATGGGCCAATATCGAACCAGAAGAAAGGGGAAGGGCGCGCGGCGGACGGTGAAGACCAGCGCCACCGCCAGGAACAGTCCGGTAAAATAGAATGCCAGGGAGACCGCGCGCCGTTCCATGAAAGAAAGGAAGAAGGAGGGAAGAAAATGAAATGCGAAACGGGAGGCTCTCCGCGGGGGGACATCCCACCGTCCTTTGGGGATTGCCGGCGGGCACGAAAGCACCTCCCTTCTATAGGCAGTCCGCCGCCTGCACCGCCGCATTGGCGCCGCCAGGGCGCCAATGTGCATTTACAGCGAATCCAGGTACTTGACGTATTGCTTGCCGTCCATGAGGAGATCAGTCTCGGAGGTGTTGTCCACTTCCATCTTGAAGAGCCAGGCGTTCTCCCAGTCCAGATAGATCTGCGCGGGGGAGTCCAGCACCTCCTGGTTCACCTCCACGACACGTCCGGTGAGGGGGCACGGGAAGTGCCGGATGCGACTCTTTGTATGGATGTGGATCACCAGGGAGTCCATCTCCAGCTCGTCGTCCTCCAGGGGGATGTCGATGCTGTCAATGCCACCCAGCTCCTCGGCCAGATAGTCGGTGATGCCCACGAACGCGAAGGTCTGTGTCTGCTTCTTGTTCTTTTTCGGCTCCAACTTCGCCCAAATGTGGTGGGTGTTGTAGAGGTAGTTGTTGGGGTATTCCAAAAACATGTTGCGGAGGATTCCTTTGTTCCGGTCCCGCGAACCGCCCTGGGATTCTCTCCCCGGGAAATCCGGGACTGCGTTTGTTGGCTTTTGTTGTCCGTCAGGGGGAAAGGAACGGCAGGGGGCAGCCGGCGGCGGCGTGTTCTTTCATGCTTCAAGAAGGGTCTGCTTCTGCAGACGGTCCACGATCTGATCGAAGGCCTTCGCCGTGGCGGAATCGGCGTAGCGTTCCACGAAGGGCACGCCCTCGTCACCGCCAAGGCAGATCTTTGGATCCAGAGGCAGACGCCCCAGGAAGGGCGCCTTGTAGGTCTCTGCCAGCTTCTCGCCGCCACCGTGGGAGAAAATCTCGGTGACCTCGCCGCAGTGGGGGCAGGCGAAGCCGCTCATGTTCTCCACAATGCCCAGCACGGGGAAGGAGAGCTGGGAGAGGAAATTCAGGGATTTGCCCACGTCGGCTGCGGAGACCTGCTGGGGAGTGGTCACCAGGATGGCGCCATCCGCATTGGGCAGCAGCTGGCAAGCCGACAGCGGCTCGTCCCCCGTTCCAGGCGGGGTGTCAATCACCAGGGCATCCAAATCGCCCCACAGGACATCGCCCAACAACTGCCGGATGATGCCGTGCTTCATGGCGCCACGCCAAATCACGGCCTGGTCCGGCTGGGACAGCAGGAAGCCAATCGACATGACCTTCAAAGAAAGACCGCCCGTCTCCACAGGAACCAGCTTCTCACCCTCGGAATACAGCTGCGCTCCCTCCAGACCCAACATCTTCGGGATGCTGGGACCATGGAAGTCTATGTCCAGCAAGCCCACGTTCCGGCCACGCAACGCCAACGCCGCCGCCAGATTGCAGGAGACCGTACTCTTGCCTACCCCACCTTTGCCCGACAACACGACATAGACGTGCTTCACGCCCAAAAGGTTCTCGCGCACTTTACGGGTGTCGTCTTGACACGCGCCACCACAACTCGCACAGTCACCCCCACTGGGACAACGATGCCGCTCAGACTGCTCCGACATAAAGGATAGAAAAGCTTGATGGGAAACAATGTGCAACCAATGCACCCGTGCCCTCCTATAGGCACGGCGTAGGGCAACGAATATAGCCCCTCCCACCAAATTGCAAGGGACCCACAAGACCTATTTTTATAAAAAAGAGACAGAATTTGACAAAAGCCGACGTTTCATGTCAAGAAAAACCACCGTCTCCCCCCAAAAAACAGGGGCGCCCCGGAAGTTCCGGGACGCCCCTTGGATTCTAGCGTCCAAGCTACAGCTTAGAGCCCGCTGTCATCGGTGGCATTGCCATCGGGATGCATGGAGAGGATGCCGGTGTCGCCATCCGCATCGTTGGCCAGGTGGGTCAGGTTGTACTTGTTGGTGGTGGCGGCGTGGCCATCGGCGAAGACCAGGTTGCACTGGTCGCTGTGACGGCAGCGATACTCGATGGACTCCTCGTCGGTGCCGACCGCGCTCTCGGCGAAATGGCCGAGGCACCAGTGGTACACCCAGCTGCCGCCATTGCCGGCCCAGCCGCAACGATCCAGATAGAGGATGAAGGTGCTGGGGGCCTTGGGATTGATGATGCGGGTCCACTTGGCGGGGGCGGATCCCTGCGGACCATTGTCCTTATACTGGTTGTTGTACATGTCGCCATTGTACTGGTAACCAGTCTTGGGACGGGTGGTCTTGGGCGAGGCCTTGTAGTACTCTTCCCAGGCCTCGTTGCCATTCAGGCTGGGGCACTGCCACAGTTTCCAGGACGCCTCGGGCTTCGTGGACAGCAGTAAGGTGCCGGACACGGTGGACTCCTTGTTGCTGAGGAGGTCGTTGCACATCGGGTTGAAGTCGTAGAAGTACGCGTTGTCGTCCGTGTAATTGGGGCCCTCGCCTTTTCCATACTTGGCGGCGTGGAGGAAGTCGTCGTAGTCGTTGGCGTAGAGGATGGTGCCCAGACCAAGCTGCTTCAGGTTGTTGGTGCAGCTGATGGCGCGGGCCTTCTCACGGGCCTTGGAAAGCGCGGGCAGCAGCATGGCCGCCAGGATGGCGATGATGGCGATGACCACCAGCAGCTCAATCAGAGTGAAAGATTTCTTCATCATGGATCGCTCCTTGAATTGTTTTTTACGAATCTATTCAGTTTCGGTGCTTGCTCAACGGGTCGCGACTCCCTCCCTTCCAAAGAATAGCGGAAAGAGTCGCTGCAGGGGGTGTCCGACGACATGCAAGACACTGCCGTCAGACTTCGGATACATCAACGCAAAAGACCTGCATGAGCACATTGTAAGCAATCCCAACCCAAAATACAAGCCCACCCACAAAATAAAAAAGGAAGCCGCAAAAATATCCGGGCTTTGCTGTGTGTTCCACAGGCCACGGGGGGTGGATGCCAGCCAGCCAAACCGCCCCCATACTGCCGCCATCCTGGCGCCCTCCGGGGGGTGCGGGGGGCTTGCCCCTCCGTCCTTTGGAGATTTTCCTTCCTCAATATGCCTTTCCGGAGCCTGTGTCGCTCCCAGCCCCGCCGGGAGGCCGCCACACCGCCCGCAGGCGGGCTTTCCCCCGCGCCCGCGCCGCGTACGCAGGTGGCGCGGCTATATTAAGCAGATTTTACCGGCGCGGGCCCCCTTCTGTCTGCGCCATCCCCTTTTTTTGGGCGGCCGCCGCCTTTTTTTGTCAACGCCACCCCTTCCAGGAGAACGATTTATGCCGAAGCGCACCGACATCAAGAAAGTCATGATCATTGGCAGTGGCCCCATTATCATTGGGCAGGCCTGTGAATTCGACTATTCCGGAACCCAGGCCTGCAAGGCGCTCCGGAGCCTTGGCTACGAGATCGTGCTGGTGAACTCCAACCCCGCCACAATCATGACGGACCCCAGCACTGCGGACCACACGTACATCGAGCCGTTGAACGCAGAGCGCATGGAGCAGATCATCGCGAAAGAACGCCCCGATGCGCTGCTCCCGAACCTGGGGGGGCAGAGCGCGCTGAACCTCTCCAGCGAGCTGGCTGAGAAGGGCGTCCTGGAAAAATACGGCGTGAAGGTCATTGGCGTGCAGATTGACGCCATTCGCCGGGGGGAAGACCGCGAGGCCTTCAAGGAGACCATGAATTCCCTGGGCGTGCAGATGGCGCCCAGCCGGATTGTCCATACCCAGGAGGAGGCGCTGCAGGCGGCCCGTGAAATCGGCTTCCCGGTTGTCGTGCGTCCCGCCTACACCATGGGGGGCACCGGCGGCGGATTCTGCTACAATGTGGAGGAGCTCCAGACCATCGCCAACCGCGGCCTGCAGGCCTCGCTGGTCCACGAATGCCTCATCGAGGAGTCTCTCCTTGGCTGGGAGGAACTGGAGCTCGAAATCGTCCGCGACTCCAAGGGCCAGATGATCACGGTCTGCTTCATCGAAAATGTGGATCCCGTCGGCGTGCACACCGGCGACTCCTTCTGCACCGCGCCCATGCTGACCATCTCCGGGGAGATCCAGAAGCAGATGCAGGAGATGGCCTACCGGATTGTGGAGGCCATCGGCGTCATCGGCGGCACCAACGTCCAGTTTGCCCGGAATCCCAAGGATGGCCGCATCGTGATCATCGAGATCAACCCCCGCACCAGCCGCTCCAGCGCCCTGGCCTCCAAGGCCACCGGCTTCCCCATCGCCTATGTCTCCGCGCTCCTGGCGGCCGGCGTCACCCTGGACGAACTGCCCTACTGGCGCGATGGATCCCTGGAGAAATACACTCCCGGCGGCGACTACGTGGTGGTCAAATTCGCCCGTTGGGCCTTCGAGAAGTTCCGCGGGGTCAAGGACAAGCTGGGCACCCAGATGCGGGCCGTGGGCGAGGTCATGAGCATTGGCAAGACCTACCGCGAGGCCTTCCAGAAGGCCATCCGCTCCCTGGAGCGCTCCACCGCCGGACTGGGCTTCTACCAGGATCTCCACAAGAAGAGCCTCGCCGAATTGCTGGATCTCCTCAAGGAGCCCACCAGCTTCCGGCAGTTCGCCATGTATGAGGCGCTGCGGAAGGGTGCCACCGTCGAGCAGCTCCAGAAGCTCACCTTCATCAAGCGGTATTTCCTGGAGGAGATGAAGGCCCTGGTGGTGGAGGAGGAGTCCCTCCTCGCCTGCAAGGGAAAGGAACTCCCCGACGCCCTGCTCGTCCAGGCCAAGCGGGACGGCTTCAGCGACCAATACCTGGCCGGACTGCTGGACATCCCCGAGGACAGCCTGCGCACCCGCCGGGAGTCCCTGGGCGTGACCGAGGGCTGGGAGCCCGTGCCCGTCTCCGGCGTGAAGGACGCCTGCTACTGGTACAGCAGCTACAATCTGCAGAAGGACCTGAGCACGCCCTCCTCCAACGCCAGAAAGGTCATGATCCTGGGCGGCGGCCCCATCCGGATCGGACAGGGCATAGAATTCGACTACTGCTGCGTCCACGCGGCACAGGAGCTGCGGAGCCTGGGCTACGAGACCATCATGGTCAACTGCAACCCCGAGACCGTCTCCACGGACTACGACACCAGCGACAAGCTCTACTTCGAGCCCCTCACCCTCGAAGACGTCCTGGCCATCTACCGGCGCGAAAAGCCCATGGGCGCCATCGTCCAGTTCGGGGGGCAGACCCCCCTCAACCTGGCTGACAAGCTGGAGCACAACGGCGTCCACATCCTGGGCACCCCTCCCCGGACCATCGACATGGCCGAGGACCGCGATCTCTTCCGCAAGATGATGGACAAGATGGGCATCCCCATGCCCGAGTCCGGCATGGCCTCAAACCTGGAGCAGGCCATGCAGATCGCCGAGTCCATCGGCTACCCCGTCATGGTGCGCCCCTCCTTCGTGCTGGGCGGCCGCGGCATGGAGGTGGTCCACGACCGGGAGATGCTGAAGGAATACGTCCTCAAGGCGGAGGAGGAGGTCTCCCCCGACCGCCCCATCCTCATCGACCGCTTCCTGGGCGACGCCCTGGAGGCCGAGGCCGACGCCATCAGCGATGGCGCCGACGCCTTCGTCCCCAGCGTCATGGAGCACATCGAGCTGGCCGGAATCCACTCCGGCGACTCCGCCTGCGTCATCCCGCCCCCCACCATGGGACGGGTCTACGAGGAGCAGATCAAGGACATCACCCGCCGCATCGCCATCGAAATGGGCGTGGTGGGCCTCATGAACGTCCAGTTCGCCATCTGCCAGGGCAAGGTCTATGTCATCGAGGCGAATCCCCGCGCCTCCCGCACCGTGCCCCTGGTATCCAAGGTCTGCGGAATCTCCATGGCGCGTCTGGCCACCGACGTCATGATGGGCAGGAAGCTCAAGGACATGCATCTAAAGGAGCTCACGCTGAAGCACTACGGCGTCAAGGAGGCCGTCTTCCCCTTCCCCATGCTCCCCGAGGTCGACCCCGTCCTGGGCCCCGAAATGCGCTCCACCGGCGAGGTCCTGGGAATCTCCCACAACCTGGGACTGGCCTTCTTCAAGGCCGAGGAAGCCGCCAAGCCCGCGCTGCCCACCAAGGGCACCGTCCTCATCACCGTGGCCCCCCGCGACCACCAGGCAATCCTCCCCGCCGCACGGCAGTTCGTCGAGGACGGCCTCCGGCTGCTGGCCACCGAGGGCACCTACAACAGCCTCCAGAAGGCCGGCATCCCCGCCAAGCAGATCGCGAAGATCGGCCAGGGCCGCCCCGACATCATGGACGAGCTCAAGAACGGACACATCCAGCTGGTCATCAACACCCCCATCGGCAAGGAATCCAAGCTGGACGACTCCTACATCCGCAAAAGCGCCATCAAATACGGCGTCCCCTACTTCACCACCGTCGCCGCCGCACTGGCCTCCGCAAACGGCATCCATGCCATGCTCAAGGGCGATGACGGCGTGAAGTCCCTCCAGGAATACCACCAGGAGATGCGGACGGCTGACTAGCCGCCGGCGATTTGCCGCCACCCGGTGGCGGCCCGGCCCCTCCACAGGGTGGCCAATCCCCAAAATTCCTCATTCCCCACTCCGATCATGACTCCCACTCTTCTGGTTTTGGCTGCCGGCATGGGCAGCCGGTACGGCGGCATCAAGCAGATGGACCCGGTTGGGCCCGACGGCGAGTTCATTTTGGACTACTCCGTGTATGACGCCCTGCGCGCCGGCTTTGGAAAGGTGGTCTTCATCATCCGCGAGGAGTTGGAGGAGCCCCTCCGGGAGCACTTCGGCAACCGCCTGGACGGCAAGATCGAAGTGGAATACGTAATTCAGAGCCTGGACCGTCTTCCCGGGGGATACGTGGCCCCCGCAACCCGCAAGAAGCCCTGGGGGACAGGCCACGCCGTCTGGTGCGCCCGCAACGCCATCCAAGGCCCCTTCGCCATGGTGAACGCCGACGACTTCTACGGCAAGGACTCCTTCCTGGAAATGGCGAAGCTCCTGCAGGATCCCTCCTTCACCGACAAGACCTGCGGCATCGTGGCCTTCCGCCTGAACAACACCCTCTCCGAGCACGGCAGCGTCTCCCGCGGCATCTGCGCCGTGGAGAATGGCCACCTCACCGACGTGGTGGAGCGCACCACCATCGAGGCCGTCGCCGGCGGCGCCGCACGCTATCAAAACGAGGACGGCGGCTGGACCCCCCTGACCGGACAAGAGCCCACCTCCATGAACCTGTGGGGCTTCCCCGCCGCCATCTTCGCCCAGCTGGACCAGCAGCTCCGGGAATTCCTGGACAAGAATCTCAAGGAGCCCAATAAGGAGTTCTTCATCCCCACCGTGGTGAACACCCTCATCAAAGAGAAGGGCTGGGACTCCCTGGTGCGCACCAGTCCCGAGAAGTGGTTCGGCATGACCTACGCGGAAGACCGACAGCTGGTATTGGAGCAAGTCAAGGCACTCACTGCGCAGGGAGTCTATCCCGCACGCCTCTGGAGGTAGCAAAATGTCCCGGGAAATCCTGCAGAAACTCCTGCCCGTCTGCGCGAATTTTGACCTGCGCGGGGTGGTCCTCGACGCCGAGCCATGGGGCTCCGGGCACATCAACAACACCTTCCGCCTCACGGTTGACCAAAGCGGCCTGGCGGTCCACTACATCCTCCAGGGCATCAACCGGAACGTCTTCCCCAATGTACCCAAACTCATGGAGAACATCCAGCGGGTCACCAGGCACCTGGCCGCCCGCAACCCCCAGAATGCCCGCGCGACCCTCACGCTGGTGGACGCCCGCGACGGAAAGCCCTACTGGGAAAACCCCGCCACCGGCGACTGCTACCGCGTGTACCTCTTCATCGAGGGCGCCGGCACAGTGGACGCCGTCACCTCCCAGGACCAGGCCTTCCAGGCCGCGAAGGCCTTCGGGGCCTTCCAGAGAGCGCTGGCGGACCTGCCCGGCGCCCCCCTCTTCGAATCCATCGTGGACTTCCACCACACCCCCAGGCGCTTCCAGAAATTCCTGGCCGTCCTGAAGGAGGACAAGCTGGCCCGCGCAGCCCAATGCAGGGCCGAGATTGATTTCGCCCTTGCCCGCGAGAAGGAATGCGGCGTCGTGGTGGAGGGTCTTGCGGATGGCCGCCTTCCCTGGCGCGTCACCCACAACGACACCAAGATCAACAACGTCATGCTGGACGACAAGACCGGCGAGGGCGTCTGCGTCATCGACCTGGACACCTGCATGCCCGGCAGCGTCCTCTATGACTTCGGCGATGAAATCCGCACCACCACCGCCACCGCCGCGGAAGACGAGAAGGACCTCTCCAAGGTCAATTTCGACCTGGGGCTCTTCGGCGCCCTCGTCCAGGGATACCTGGCCACCGCCGGCGACTTCCTCACCCCCGAGGAAAAACGGCTGCTGCCCTTCTCCGGAAAACTCCTCACTTTCGAGTGCGGACTCCGCTTCCTCACCGACTTCCTGGAGGGAGATGTCTACTTCAAGACCCATCGCGACGGACACAACCTGGACCGCTGCCGCACACAGTTCCACCTTGTCGCCCAAATGGAGCGGCAGGATGAGCGGATGAACCAGTTCGTCCGGTAGGCAACACCCCGGAATCCACCGCCTTTCCAACCATCCAAAGCCCCCGGAACCCACCCCATAAAGCCATGAACCAGGAATTCCCCCTCGTAGCCCCCAAGACCACCCCCGTCCTCGACCCTGGCTTCCGTCCCCCCGTGCTGGCCAACCGCGCCTTCATCGACGCCGTGAAGGCCTCCGGCTGCGCGGTGCCCTGCCTCATCGCCGTGGAGCGCGACCGCCAGCGCGTCTCCCGCTTTGACACCGTGGTCTACGACATGAAGCACCCCGCATCCGCGGGGAACTTCTTCTACATCGAACGCATCGTGAAGTTCCTGCTATGGCAGTTCGGCGGCTGGAAGGTGACCATCCACGCCCCCGAGTGCCTGGTGCAGTATCTGAAGGCCTGCTACAGCGAAACCGGCGCCCGCCGCTTCGACGCACAGTTCTGGGGCGACTTCACCTACGAGAAGCCCATGACCTTCGTCTACGCCCCCACCCCCGACGACGTTCCCGCCGAAAACGACGGCGCCGGCGCCGCGGTGAAGCTGGACTGGAAGGGCTGGCGCATCGGATTCGACCTGGGCGCCTCCGACGAGAAGGTGGCCGTGGTCAAGGACGGCGAGCTGGCCCTGAAGGCCGACGGCGAGCCCCTCCTCTCCGCCGAATATGTCTGGGATCCCAAGCCCCAGACCGACATCCAGTACCACTACGACCACATCAACTACGTCCTAAAGGAGGCCGAAAAGGCCATCCACTCCGTGGATCCCGACGCAAAGATCCGCGGCATCGGCGGCTCCTCCGCCGGCGTCTTCGTGGATGGGCGCGCCCGCAACGTCTCCCTCTTCCGCGGCATCACGCCCCGCAGCCGCTTTGACAAGGAGGCCGCACCCATCTTCAAGGAAATCCAGAAGCAGTGGGGGGTGCCCCTGCGCCTGGAAAACGACGGCGACGTCACCGCGCTGGCCGGCGCAATCGCCCTCAAGGAGGGCGGCGTCCTGGGCATCGCCATGGGCTCCAGCCTCGCCGGCGGCTACGTTGACGAGAAGATGACCATCAAGGGCTGGATGAACGAACTGGCCTTCGCCCCCGTGGACTACAACCCCGAGGCCGCCATGGACGAGTGGTCCCACGACATCGGCGTGGGCGCAAACTATTTCTCCCAGCAGGCCGTGGCACGGCTCATCCCCCTGGCCGGCATCGAAATGGACGACATCCCCGCGGACGCCTTCCCCCGCCGGCTCAAGCGCGTCCAGGAACTCATGGAGAAGGGCGACGAGCGCGCCCGCAAGATCTACGAGACCATCGGCGTCTACCTGGGTTACACCGTCGCCGAATACTGCGCCTTCTACCCCGCCATCAAACACCTGGAGGTCCTGGGACGCGTGGTGACCGGCGAGGGCGGGCAGATCATCCTCGACCTGGCACGCAAGGTCCTCCGCGAGGAATTCCCCGAACTGGGCGAGATCCACTTCTACGAACCCTCCGAACGCGAAAAGCGCCACGGACAGGCGGCCGCGGCCGCGTCCCTTCCCGAATGCTAGGCATCCGGGGAACCAAGACGCGGCAACCAGAAGGCCAGGACGGCGCCACGCGCGCGGCAAATCCCGGCAGACCGCCGAACCCTGGCCACACTTTTTCCACTCCCCCCTTCCCCACTTTCTTCACCATGGTCACAGATCAGCAGCGCAACGCATTCATCCAGAAGTGTCTATCGGAGGGGATGACCCTCTCCCAGGTGCAGGACCAGCTCATGCAGCACTTCGATCTCCACATGACCTACATGGAGCTTCGAATGCTGACGGCCGAATTGCAGGTGGACTGGGACAAGCAAGATGCCAAGGCGGCGGCCACGCGCGCCAGCATCCTCCCCAATGAGGCGAAGGCCAAGGCCGCCAAGGCGGCGGCGACCCCCGCTCCCGCCGATGTTGCCGAAGAGGGCGCTCTCCCGGGCGAAGAGGACTATCCACCCTACTCCGGGGAAGACGCCCAAAACTCCGCCCCCGCAGGCAACCCCGCGCCCTCCGGAACGGCTCCCGCCGCCGATGCGTTGCGCGGCGCCACCACGGTGGAGATCAGCAAGGTGGTCCGTCCTGGAGCCAGCCTCTCAGGCACCGTGAAATTCGGTTCTGGCGCCTCCGGCGAGTGGTATGTGGATGCCTACGGACGTCTGGGCTTCAATCCCGACGAGGGCTCCTCCAAACCCGACCAGCAGGACATCCAGGAATTCCAGACCGAACTCCAGAAGGCGCTGGGCTACTAGCCTTCCCCCGATTCCAATCCCCCCAATTCACAGGAAATTCTCACAATGGTTGACGCACTGAAGAAAGCGGCCTGGTTCCCCGGCCGCAAGGGCCCCGTGCTCCTGGTCATCATGGATGGCGTGGGCTACGGCAAATACGCCGATGGCGACGCCGTGAAAGCGGCCTACACCCCCAATCTGGACTGGTTCCTGGCCAACTGCCCCAACACCAGGCTGAAGGCCCACGGCGTGGCCGTGGGACTGCCCAGCGACGCCGACATGGGCAACTCCGAGGTGGGGCACAACGCCATGGGCGCCGGACGAGTCTTCGACCAGGGCGCCAAGCTTGTCTCCAACTCCATCGAGTCCAAGAAGATGTTCTCCGACAAGGGCTGGACCGAGACCGCCGAGAATGTCCTCGGGAACAACTCCACCCTGCACTTCCTGGGACTCTTCAGCGACGGGAATGTACACTCCCACATCAACCACCTGAAGGCCATGATGGAGCACGCCGCCGAACAGGGCATCCGCCGCATCCGCGTCCACATCCTGCTGGATGGCCGTGATGTCGGCGAGACCAGCGCCCTGGACTACGTGATCCCCTTCGAGGCCTTCCTCAAGGAACTCCAGGCAAAGGGATGCGACGCCCGCATCGCCTCCGGCGGCGGCCGCATGTTCATCACCATGGACCGCTACAATGCCAACTGGGCCATGGTGGAGCGCGGCTGGAAGACCCACGTCCTCGGCGAGGGCCGCACCTTCTCCAGCGCACAGGAGGCCATCGAGACTCTCCGCAACGAAACCCACGCCATCGACCAGGACCTCGGCGCCTTCGTCATCGCCGACGAATCCGGCAAGCCCGTGGGGACCATCCAGGACGGCGACTCCGTGGTCTACTTCAACTTCCGCGGCGACCGCGCCATCGAGATCTCCCAGGCCTTCGAGGGCGGCAGCGATTTCAACCGCTTCGACCGGATCCGGGTCCCCAAGGTCTGCTACGCCGGCATGATGCAGTATGACGGCGACCTCCACATCCCCTCCCGCTATCTCGTCAGCCCCCCCGCCATCGACCGCACCAGCGGCGAATACCTGGCCGCCACCGGCATCACCACCTTCGCCTGTTCCGAGACCCAGAAGTTCGGCCACGTGACCTACTTCTACAACGGCAACAAGTCCGGATACATCGACGAGAAGCTGGAGAAGTACGTGGAGATCCCCTCCGACATCGTCCCCTTCGAGCAGCGCCCCTGGATGAAGGGCGCCGAAATCACCGACGCACTCCTGGATGCCATCCACTCCGGCAAGTACCGCCACCTGCGCTGCAACTACCCCAATGGCGACATGGTGGGACACACCGGCTCCTTCCAGGCCGTCCGCATCGGCGTCGAGGCCGTCGACCTCTGCCTGGGGCGCCTCAAGGAGGCCATCGACCAGGTGGGCGGCGTCATGATCATCACCGCCGACCACGGCAACGCCGACGACATGCTGGAACACGCCAAGGACGGCTCCCTCAAGATTGGCGAAAATGGCAAGCCCAAGGTGAAGACCAGCCACTCCCTCAACCCCGTTCCCTGCATCATCTACGATCCCCGGTACAACGGCGAATACAAGAAGGGGCTCAATGAGGGGCTCGGCATCTCCTCCATCGCCGCGACCATCATGAACCTCCTGGGCTACGAAGCCCCCGCAGATTACGATCCCTCCGTGCTGAAACACGACTAAAAGAAGAAAGCAAGAAGGGGACTTCCAGCGCAGCGTGCGCGCCAACGCGGGCCCAGGTGGCCCGCAAAATCCCATATCCCCACACGCAAAAAACGCAAAAGGCGGCGAAGAATCAATCTTCGCCGCCTTTTTTTATGCAACGGCGGGAGAACGCCGCTCCTGCAGACTCGCCCCCGCCCCCCAACTACGACTTCGGCGCTTTCACGCGCACCAGAGATTCTTGGCGCCCACGAGCATCATCTGCATTGCGATGGCGCTTAGGATAAGTCCGCAGATTTTGCTCAGGATGGAGATATTGTCTTTTCCGAAGGATCTCTGGATAGCCTGCGCCGTCAGGAGCATCGCGCCCACGGAGAGGCACGCCAGGAGGATTGCGCCGCAGGTATAGAATCGTTCCTGGTGTGACATGGCGGAATTTCCCATGACCATGAGTGTGCCCAGGGTGGCGGGTCCGGCGGTAATGGGGGTGGCCATGGGGACAATCGCCTGGTCCAGAAGCCTCTCCGCACTCGTCACCTGTCGTCCCGTGTCCTTTCCCAGCACCTGGTTGATGGCGGTGATCAGCAGCAGCGCCCCGGAGCCCATCCGGAAGGCATCCACCGTGATGTCGAAGAGGTGCATGAGCGGGGTGCCCAACAGGAAGATCATCAGCGTAATGACGGAACACCCCAGGGTGATCCGGATCGCAAGCCGGCGGCGCAACGGGGCATCCGCCCCCTCCGTCATGGACAAAAAAGCACCCAGCACAAAAAAAGGCGTCAGAAGGAAGAAGAGACGAAGATATAAAGCAAGGAACCCCATGGAAAAGAAAATGCGGAAAAACGACTCGAAGGCAATGTTCCCAGGTATGCCACCGATGGATGGAAGGTGTTTTGCCGCGGGGGGGGGGCCGTCCCCCGTCATTTTGGACTCCCTGCCGGGCAGGGAGCCCGCTCTCGTGGCAGCCCCCAAAAGACGCGCTAGTTGTTCAGGCTGTGGATAGGCGCGGGGATTCTCCCGCCGAAGTGGATAAAGCGTGCGGAGGCGCCGGGGTTGTGGACGGGCATCACGGGGCCGCCGCCGAAGAGTCCCCCGAACTCCACGCGGTCGCCGGGCTTCTTTCCGGGAGCGGGGATGAGACGGACGGCGGTGGTCTTCTTGTTGATCAGGCCGATGGCCATTTCGTCCGCGATGATGGCGGAGAGCGTCTCGGCGGGGGTGTCTCCGGGGACCGCGATCATATCTAGTCCCACGGAGCAGACGCAGGTCATGGCCTCCAGCTTTTCCAAAGAGAGGCATCCCTTTTCGGCGGCGGAAGCCAACGCGGCGTCCTCCAGGACGGGGATGAAGGCGCCGGAGAGCCCACCCACGGACTGGGAAGCGAAGGCGCCGCCCTTTTTCACAGCGTCGTTCAGCAGTGCGATGCATGCGGTGGAGCCGGGGGCGCCGATGGCGTCCAGTCCCAGGATCTGGAGGATTTCGCCGATGGAGTCGCCGACTTTCGGGGTGGGGGCCAACGAGAGATCCACGATGCCGAAGGGCAGGCCAAGGTTCCTGGCGACCTCCCGTCCAATGAGTTCGCCGCAGCGGGTCACACGGCAGCTGGTCTCCTTGATCTCCTCGGCCAGGTCATCCAGGCCCAGGTTTTCGGCGCCCTCCTGCTGGATGCGGCGCTTCAGGGCGCTGCAGACCACGCCGGGGCCGGAGACGCCCACATTGATGACGCCTTCGGGCTCGCCATGGCCGTGGTACGCGCCGGCCATGAAGGGCACATCCTCCGGCTGATTGGCAAAGACCACCAGCTTCGCGCAGGCGAAGCCGTCCTGCGCCTTCGTGGCCTCGGCGGCCTGCTTCAGGATCTCGCCGATGCGTCCCACCACCTTCATGTTGATGCCGGAGCGGCTGTTGGCCACGTTGATGGAGGCGCAGACACGCTGGGTATCCACCAGCATTTCGGGGAGGGACTCGATGAGCTCCCAGTCTGCGGTGCTGGCGCCCTTCTGGACCTGCGCGGAGTAGCCGCCCACGATATCGATGCCGGTGGAGGCGGCTGCGGTATCCAGGGCCTTGGCAAACTTCACCATGCCCTTCCGGTCGTGGCCGGCGGCCACATCCGCGGCCGGCGAAACCGCCAGGCGCTTGTTCACCACGCTGATGCCGTATTTGGCGCCAACGCGGTCACAAGTCTCCACAAGATTGCCGGCGAAACGCTCGATCTTCGCCACCACCTTCCGGCAGAGGGCGTCGACATCCGTGTCCCGGCAATCCATCAGATTGATGCCCATGGTGACGGTGCGCACATCCAGATTTTCCTTCTGGATCATTTCGACTGTGTTGATGATTTGGTCGGTGCGAAGCATGGCGGTGTGTAGCTCGTTGGTGTTTGCGTGCAAAGGAATCCGGAATCCCGTCGCGCGGGGAAATGTTGGCGTGGGATTCTCCTACCAGCCGAGATTCCGGGGCCAGAATTCGTCCAGCATCTGCCGGATATGCGGGACCACGACAGTGGGGCGGAAGCCCCCCCCGGGAGGCAAGGGCTCGCCGTTTCGGACGAGCACGGAACGCATGCCGTTGTTGCAGGCGAAAGCGATGTCGGTATCCAGACGGTCGCCCACCATGACCATCTCGCCGGGGGTGGCCTGGAAGCGCTCCTGGAGGACCTGGCAGAGCCATCGGTGGGGTTTCCCGGCGATGGCCTGGACAACCACGCCGGGACGGGCGGCCTTCAGGCACTCCAGATACATCCCCACGTCGGGGAGATTCGGGGGACAGACCGGATCGGGGTGCGTGGCGAAGACGGGAACGCCCTTGAGGACCAGCCGCGTGGCGGCATGGAGCTTCGCATAGTCCAGCTCCTTGTCGAAGGCAACCAGCAGCGCCTGCGGGTCCTCCTCCACGTGGGGGAAGCCCTCGGATGCCATCCAGGCCCGGAAACGCCGGGTTCCCAGAATGTAGAGGCGCCTGCCCCGCATTCCGTAGGCCCGCAGCATGGCCACCGTGCCGTGTCCGCTGGTGATCACATTCTCCGGCGTGGCGGGGAAGCCGATGCGCCGGAGGCGCTCAACATTGTCACAGGGCGGCATGGAGCTGTTGTTCGTGAGGAACAACGGCGTCATGTCGCTCTGTTGAAGACGCTGGAAGAGCTCGATGGCGCCGGGATACGGCACGCCGTCCAGGTAGAGGGTGCCGTCCAGGTCGAAGAGGACCAGCCTGGCCTTTCCGTAGGAGGGGGGATTCGTCATCGGGCGGAAGGCCTTCCTAGTCGGGGATCACGGGGGAGATCTTCCAGATCTGCTCGGCGTACTCCCGGATGGTGCGGTCGCTGGAAAACTTTCCGCCGCGGGCGATGTTCAGCAACGCCGTCCGCGCCCAGGCCATGGGCTGGCGATAGAGCTGGTTCACGCGCTCCTGCGCAGCGATGTAGCTCTTCAGGTCACCCAGTAGCATGTAGTGGTCGCCGAAGTCCAGGAGGGACTGGACAATGGACTGGAAGAGCGAGGGCTCCTGGGGGCAGAACTTGTTGTCACGGATGGCCTCGATGGCGGCGCGGATCTCGGGGTCCGTGTGGTAGATGTCCCAGGGGGAGTAGGACGCACGGCGCCGGGCCACCTCCTCCGCCGTCATGCCGAAGATGAAGAGATTCTCCTCCCCTGCCTCCTCGGCCATCTCCACGTTGGCGCCGTCCAGAGTCCCGATGGTGAGGGCTCCGTTGAGCATGAGCTTCATGCATCCGGTGCCGGAGGCCTCCATGCCCGCCAGGGAGATCTGCTCGGAGAGGTCGGCCGCGGGGATGATGACCTCGGCCAGGGAGACACGGTAGTCAGGCAAGAAGACAACCTTCAGGCGGTCCCGGACCTCCGGGGTCTCCTCGATGGTCTGGGCCACCGCGTGGATCAGCCGGATGATCTGCTTCGCCATGGCGTATCCCGGGGCGGCCTTTGCGGCGAAGATGAAGGTGCGCCTCGGATAGTCCAGGCCGGGGTCCTTCAGCATCCGCTGGTAGATGATGATAATGTAGAGCACCAGCATGAGCTGGCGCTTGTACTCGTGGAGCCGCTTGACCTGGACATCGAAGAGGCTGCCGGGGTCCACGGTGGTGTCAAGGGTCTTCTCGATGTAGGCGGCCAGCCGCTTCTTGTTCTGGAGCTTCACCGCCATGAGCTGCTTCAGGAACTCCTCGTCGTCCGCAAACTGCTCCAGCTTCTTCAGCTCGACGAGGTCGGTGATCCATCCCTCGCCGATGCGTGAGGTGATCAAATGCGAGAGGGGCTGGTTGCAGAAGAGCAGCCAGCGGCGCTGGGTCACGCCGTTGGTCATGTTGGTGAACTGGTCGGGCCACATTTCCGCGAAGTCCTTGAAGATCACTTTCTTGAGGATGTCGGAGTGGATCTTCGCCACGCCATTGACGTGGGTGGAGCCGATGATGGCAAGATTCGCCATGCGGATGGCCTGGACGCCGCCCTCCTGAATGATGCTCATATTGCGGAGCCTGTCCAGATCGGCGGGGTAGCGGGAGGAGACCTCCTCCAGGAACATGCTGTTGATGTCGAAGATGATCTGCAGATGGCGGGGCAGCAGCTTGCGGAAGAGGGGCACGGACCACTTCTCCAGCGCCTCGGGGAGGATGGTGTGGTTGGTGTAGTTCACGCAGGAGCGGGTGATCTCCCAGGCCTGGTCCCAGGGCACCTCATACTCGTCCACCAGCAGCCGCATGAGTTCGGGGATGACGAGCGTGGGATGGGTGTCGTTGAGCTGGATGGTGGCCCGCTTGGCCAGATCGTATACGGTTCCGCCCTCGGAGAAGTGCCGGCGCAGGATGTCGTGGACGCTGCAGGCCACGAAGAAATACTGCTGGCGCAGACGAAGCTCCTTGCCCTGCTCCACGTTGTCATTGGGATAAAGGACCTTGGTCAGGTTCTCCGCGCGGACCTTGCTGTTCACGGCGTCCTCGTAGGAGCCCTGGTTGAAATCCTGGAAGTCGAATTCGTGGTCGGCCTCGGCGGACCAAAGGCGGAGATTGTTCACGTTCTTGCCGCCAAAGCCCACGATGGGAATATCGTAGGGCATGCCGTTGACGCGCTCGGAGGGGAACCAGCGCCAGACCAGCTTCCCATTGACCTCCATGCGGCGGATCTCACCCCCGAAGCAGACGGAATGCGCGTAGGCGGGGCGCTTGAATTCCCAGGGATATCCGTCCTTCTTCCAAGTGTCCGGCTCCTCCACCTGCGCGCCATTGACGATCTGCTGGCGGAAAATCCCGTAGTCGTAGCGCAGGCCGTATCCAATGCAGGGAAGATGCAGGGTGGCCAGGGAGTCCACGAAGCAGGCGGCCAGACGGCCCAGGCCGCCGTTGCCCAGGCCGGGGTCGCGCTCCATCTCCTGCATGTCCTCCCAGGTGACCCGCCCGCCATCCAGGGCCTCGCGGCACTTGTCGTAGAGGCCCATGTTCATGGCGTTGTTGCCCATGAGCCGTCCGATGAGGAATTCCAGGGAGAGGTAGTAGACGCGGCGGGCCTTGTGCCTGGTGTAGGCCTCCTCGGTCTTGATCCAGCGGTCGGTGAGCTGGTCGCGCAGCGCCACGGAGAAGGCGCTGTACCAGTCCACGTCGGTCTCCTTCTGCGGACTGCGCGCCAGGGTATGGCGGAGGTGCCATTCCAGGCCCTTCCTGATATGCTCGGTGGTGCTTTCGGGGAAGACTTCGGAGGGATCCATAATGGGGACGCGGGGGTTGGTTGTCTTGTGGGGAAAGGAAGCGGGGGGCTTTCTAGAGTTTCGCCGCGGCGTCGAGAAGCTGCTGGAGGTGCTTCCTGGAGAGGGTGCTCTCCGCGTAGATCTTGAAGGTGTTCTCTGTGCCGGAGGGGCGCATGGCGAACCAGCCGTGCCTCGTGGAGACCTTCACTCCGCCAATGGAGGCGCCGTTGCCGGGTGCCTTGGAGATGGCGCCGACCACGGGCTCGCCGGCCACTTCCTTCAGAGGCAGGCGTTCCGGATCCAAGGAGGCGATGTGCGACTTCTGCTCGGCAGTGCAGGGGGAATCCTGGCGGGCATACCACTTCTCGCCGAATTCCTTCACAAAGTCGTCGTGGATCTGTGCGGGGTCCTTGCCCGTGGCCGCCGTGATCTCGCAGGCCAGAAGCCCCATGATCAAGCCGTCCTTGTCGGTGGTCCAGACCTGCCCGTCCCTCCGCAGGAAGGCGGCGCCGGCGGATTCCTCGCCGCAGAAGCCCACGGAGCCGTCGAAGAGTCCGGGGACGAACCACTTGAAGCCCACGGGAGTCTCCAGCACCCTGCGGCCCAGGCGGGCGGCCACCTGGTCCACCAAGCAGCTGGTGACCACGGTCTTGCCGATGGCGGCCGCCGGGCTCCACGCCTTGCGCGTGCGGAAGAGGTAGTCCATGGCCACAGGCAGATAGTGGTTGGGGTTCATGAGACCGTGGCTGGGAGTCACAATGCCGTGGCGGTCGAAATCGGGGTCGTTGCCGAAGGCGATGTCGTATTGGTCCTTCAAGGATACCAATCCCGCCATGGCCCAGGAGGAGGAGGGATCCATGCGGATCTTTCCGTCATGGTCAATGTGCATGAAGCGGAAATCGGGCTCGTAGCGTCCATGGAGCAGCGTCAGATCCAGCCCGTAGTGTTCGGCGATGGGGATCCAGTAGCCCATGCCGGCGCCGCCAAGGGCGTCGGCGCCAATGCGCAGGCCGCTGGCGCGGATGGGCTCGAAATCGATGATCCTGTCCAGGTCGCCCACATATTGTTTCACGTAGTCGAACGCCTTCACGAATCCGCTGGCGAGCGCCTGGGAGAGAGTCATCCGGCGCACCTCCTTCAGGCCCCCCTCCAACAGACGGTTCGCCTCGTCCGCGATCCACTGGGTGGCCGTGGTGTCCGCTGCGCCGCCATTGGTGGGGTCGTACTTGAAGCCGCCGTCCGTGGGGGGGTTGTGGGAGGGAGTGATGACAATGCCGTCCGCCAGGCCCTTCTTCCGGCCGCGGTTGTGCTCCAGAATGGCGTGGGAGACCACCGGGGTCGGCGTGAAGCCGCCATTGGCCGCGATGAAGACGGTGACGCCGTTGGCCGCCAGGACCTCCAGGGCCGTGGAATGCGCCGGGCGCGAGAGCGCGTGGGTGTCCATGCCCATGTAGAGGGGGCCATCCACATTCTGGGCCGCACGATAGCTGCAGATGGCCTGGGAAATGGCCAGGATGTGATCCTCGTTGTAGCTCAGCCTCAGGGAGCTCCCGCGATGGCCGCTGGTGCCAAAGACGACACGCTGCTCAGGCACGGAGGGATCCGGTCTGCCCGTGTAATACCGGGAAATCAAATCCGGAATGTCGAGATACATGGATTCGGGAACTGTCTTGCCTGCGAGCTCGTGCATAAATGGAATACCTCGGGAATTGCGGAACGAAAACAAACAGAACACACGCGACAGCCCCCCGCGCGCACACGAAGCAAAGGCCGCAAGGCGACAGGAGGGACTTCTCCAGGAAAAAACCATACTATAACCTGGAAAATCGGCGCTTTTGTCCGGTTTTGTCCTCTTTCGAAGTCTTTGGCGCCGATTGCGGCAGCGCCCGGCCTTTCTAGGAGAAAAAGCCCATTCCCGGATTATAATAAGCAATCGGCTTTCCCGTAGGGAAATCCTGCCTGCGGGCGCCCCCTCTCCTCTACAAAAGAACGACTCTTCTCATGGACTTCCAAAACGACCTCGAAAAAACCTGCTATGCCCTTGGCCTGAATGTAGGCGCCCAGCTCTCCCAGTTCCCCGTGGAAATCCAGCTGGACGCCCTGTGCGAAGGCATCCGCGACATGGTCTCCGGCAAGGAGGCGCAGCTCTCCCGCGAGGAATCCATGGCACTGTTGGACAAGCTCTTCCACCAGGTGAACCACGGCGGCTGCAATGGCGGCTGCCACGACTGCCACGGCGACTGCCATGGCGACGACGCCACCGCCGAGGAGAATCAGAAGGCCGGCCAGGCCTACCGTGAGGAGAACGGCAGGAAAGAGGGCGTGGTGACCACCGCCTCCGGCCTGCAGATCCAGATCCACGAGCCAGGCCAGGGCCGCCGGCGTCCCGGTGCCAACGACGTCGTGAAAGTCCACTACACGGGGCGCCTCATTGACGGCACGGTCTTCGACTCCTCCGTGGAGCGCGGCGAGCCCATCGAGTTCTCCCTGGACCACGTGATTCCCGGCTGGACCGAGGGCATGCAGTCCCTGGGTGTTGGCGGCAAGGCCACCCTGGTGGTCCCCCCTGAACTGGGCTACGGCGAATCCGGCGTGGGCGGCGTGATCCCCCCACAGGCCACTCTCATCTTCGATGTGGAACTCCTGGACATCCGGTAAGCGCAGGCTGCCCGAAAACGGCAATTTGGCAATACGGCCATGAAAATCCGCGTCACCATCTGGAACGAATTCATCCACGAGAAGCAGGAGGGCCCCCTGGGCGATCTCTGCCGCTCCCTCTACCCCAATGGCATCCACGAATACCTGAAGGGCGTCCTGCGGGCCGACGACCTGGAAATCCGGGCCGTCTCCCTGAACATGCCCGACCAGGGGCTCCCCCAGGAGGTGATCGACACCACCGATGTGCTGATGTGGTGGGGACATGCCGGACACCACTTGGTGGACGACAAAATCGTGGACAAGCTCCACGCCCGCGTCATGGACGGCATGGGGCTCATCGTCATGCACTCCGGACACTACTCCAAAATCTTCAAGCGCCTCATGGGAACCACCTGCTCCCTCCACTGGCGCGAAGTAGGCGAAAAGGAGCGCGTCTGGCGCGTGGACCGCAAACACCCCATCACCTTCGGCGTGCCCGAGACCTTCACCATCCCCCACACCGAAATGTACGGAGAGTCCTTCGACATCCCCGATGACGGGAAAATCATCTTCATGTCCTGGTACGAGGGCGGGAATGTCTTCCGCAGCGGCGTGACCTTCCAGCGCGGACAGGGAAAGATCTTCTACTTCTCTCCCGGACACGAGACCTTCCCCATCTACCATGACGCGGATGTCCAGAAGATCCTGGGCAACGCCATCCGCTGGGCCGCACCCGCCGCCCTCCGCGATCCCTGGACCGAAAACATCCCCGGGGGACACGAGAGGATCACCACCGAGAACCCACTCCTCCATATCGACACCAGCGCCCTCCACGAGAAGGCGTAGACGGCGCACGACTCCCCCCATGACCCTGAGGCAGAACAACAGCGCAAAGACGCGTCGGGAATCCCCGCGGGAATTCCTGTCGCGGCGGCCTCTGCTCCAGGACCTGGCTCAGGTCCTGTCGGCTTTGCTGTTGCTCTGCCTCCCCCTTTCCTTTCCGGAGAACGCCCGAAACGCTGATGGCGGCGGCCGGAAATCCTGGCTGGACTCCCACGGTTCCGCACCGCTATGCTGCCCCTCCATGGAGCCCTGCCGTCCACAGCCCCCCCGCGCAATCGGACGGGGCGGCGGCAATGACGATGGAAACGGCCGCGGGGGCCTCCAGCGTCCCCGCCTCAAAGCCGGCGCCAACGGCCCGTTCGCATTCTCCGCGGCACTCCTCCTCCTGGCAGCCTGCGCCCCACGCCCCGACAAAGGGCGCACACGCCACCCAACATGCCCCTGCATCCTCCGGCAACGGCTTGCAAAAAAAACTCTGCCCGTCCGCGCCGGACCGTAAAACGCTCTCCATCCCAAACGCCCGACCTCCCGAAAACCGTCACGACTTGGACGGCATGGAGCGGCCGGGGCACGCCTTTTCTCCTATGGCATGCCCCATCCAGCCGCTCCGTCAGGAGGCAAAACCCGAGCGTCGTCCGCTCCGTCATGCCCGAATGCCTGTGTCGGCCGCCCAATCTGCGGCCGCGGGTGTGCGGGGCGGCGCGAACCAATGGAGACAACCAAAATGCTGGGTGCCTTTATCATTTTGACCATCGCCTTTTGCTGGTGGTCCATGGGAAAGCTCATAATCACCGGCTCACTCTAAAACGCCGGGGTCCACCCTTCCACAACATGGCGACACGGACCCGGAGAAGCGCGGAACCGCAAAATCCACGCCTCCCCCGGGTCCGTTTTGGCAACTGTCCAAAAAGGATTCGCGGCCCGTTTCAAAGTGCCGGAGGCGGCGCCCTTCCGCCGACAGCGGCGGCGGCACATTCTGCAATGGTCGAAAGGCGAGCGACACTGCCAAACCTCCTCCGCCTGCCGGCTGCGCCATTCTGGCCACACGCACCCCACATCCCCCATTTCACGTATGAAAATCATCATCATCGGCGCAGGTGAACTAGGCCAGCTGGTCGCCTCCAAGCTATGTTCGTTGAATCACGACGTGGTCGTGGTGGACCCCCGTTCCGAGAGCCTGGAGGAAGCCAGCGGCTCCCTGGACACCCGTTTTCTGGTGGGCGTGGGCACGGACGTGAAGACCCTGAAACAGGCCGGCGCCCCACGCGCCGACCTCCTGCTGGCGCTCTCTGGCGACGAAGCGGCCAACATCCTCTCCTGCGCCATCGCCAAGCGCCTGGGAACCAGGCGCGCGATCTGCCGCGTCTTCTCCCGGCATGTCTTTTCGGAAGAGGACGGCATCACGCCAGAGACCTTCCAGATCGACCACATCTTCTCCTCCATTGACGAGAGCGTGGAGATGATCTTCGGCATTCTCCAGAACCGGATCCTCCAGCAGAAGATCACCTTCCATATTCCCGGAGCACAGGTGGATGTTGTAAACATCCCCCTGAACTGCTCGTTAATCGGCACACCATTGCAGGAACTCTCCGGGGAGGAGGCCCTGAAGAACGTCCGTCTGGCGGCGATCATCCGGAAGCGGGAACTCATTGTCCCCCACGGCGACACCACGCTGCTGCCAGGCGACAAGGTCTATGTCTCCGGCACCACGGAGAAGGTCTCCGAATTTGTCTCCTGGCTGTCCCGGGACGTCAGCACACCCCTGCGGCGGGTGGTGGTCGCCGGCACCAGCCCCATTGCCCTGCGGCTCATCGAGAAGCTGTTGAAGCAGAAGATGGAGGTGCGCGTCATAGAAAGCGATCCCGGGCGCGCCCGGGAGCTGCTCACGGAAATGCCCCGCGAGAATCTGATGATCTTCCAGGGCGAAATCACGGACACCGACATCCTCTCCGAGGCCGACGTGGAGCTCTGCGACGCCTTCGCCGCACTCTCCGCCCGCGACGAAAACAATATCCTGGCCTGCCTGCTGGCCGACCGCCTGGGCGCAAAGAAGATCATCGCCCTCACCCGCACCGCGGAATACATGGACATCCTTCCCTCCATCGAACAGGCCGGATGCTGGTTCAATACCACGCAGATCTCCGCGAACTGCGCTTTCCGGCTGATGTCCAGCGGCACCATCCGCGTGGATCCCGAGCTGCGGGCCCTCAACGCCCGCATGGAGGAACTCACTCTCACCGAGAAATCCGGCTACGCGGGCATGAAGATCATGGACTGCAAGCTCCCGAAGAACTTCCTGGTGGCGCTGCTTCTGCGGGGAGACCAGGTGATCACCCCCACCGGAGGCACCGTCCTGCAGGCCGGCGACCAGTGGATCACCATCTCCACTCCCGAGGCCTCCCAGAAGGTCAGGAAATATCTCTAACCCCCAGACCCCATGCAGGAAGCAAAGCGCAAACCGATTCCCACGCGAAGCGTGCTCTTCACCGTCTCCGCCCTCACGCTCATCCTGGGGGCGGGGATGGTCTGCGCCATCGTGGTGGGAGTCGCCCGCGGCGACGCCCTGGAGGAGCTGCGGGGATTCCTTGCCAGCGCCGGAATCTGCCTGGCCGCATGCCTGGTCTGCGCCGCACTCTCACGGCTCCCCTGGGGAATCAACCGGGTCCGCAGCTCCATGCGGTACGGATTCTCCACGATCTCCCTTGCCTGGGGATCCTCAATCCTCCTGGGGGCGCTGCCCTTCACACTCTGCTGCAGGCTCCTCCCCGCAGACGCGCTCTTCGAAACCGCCTCGGGACTCAGCACCACCGGCGCCACCATCCTCCAACCCGGAATCCCGCTGCTGGGCGGCGGAATCCTCGCCGACGGCCTGGCCGGACTCCCGCAGGCAATCCTGTTCTGGCGACAGCTTCTCATCTGGTTCGGGGGAATCGGATTCGTCATGTTCGCGCTGCTTCTCCTGCCCGCCCTGGGCGGCGGAAGGCAGCTCTACAACGCCGAGGTCCCCGGCATGAAGAGCATCTACGACCAGATGATGCCACGCATCGCCTCCACCGCCCGCGTGATCCTGGGATGCTATGTCCTCTGGACCCTCCTGGTCACCCTGGCCTACAAGCTGGCCGGAATGGACTCCCTCTACGATGCCATCTGCCACGCCTTCGCCACCGTGGCCACCGGCGGATTCTCACCCTACCCGGAGAATTTCCAGCACTTCCCGCAGCCAGCCGTACAGTGGGTCTGCATCGCCGCCATGCTCTTCAGCTCCCTGAACCTGGTCCTCATGGCACGACTCCTCCTGAAACACCAATTCGTCTATCACAAAGACGAAGAGACCCGCACCTTCCTCTGCCTCTTCCTCCTCCTCACCGCTTTCTTTGCCTGGAAGCTCCATTCCGCCTCCACCGCACAGCTGGTCTCCCTGGACGGCACACCCGTCCCGCACGGCTGGAACGCCCTCCTGCGAACCGCGGCATTCCATGTCTCCGCCCTCATGAGCTCCACCGGCTTCACCACCGCCGATTTCTCCCAGTGGACCATGGTCCCCGGCCTGGGCATCCTGGTGTTCATGATGAGCCTGGTCGGCGGCTGCGGGGGATCCACCTCCGGCGGCATGAAGATGGGACGCGTCATCGTCATGCTCAAACACGGCGTCAGCGAGGTCCGGCGCCGGATCTTCCCGCACCTGGTGCCGAACGTGCTCCTCAACGGAAAACGACTGGACATGCCCTCCGTCAACCAGTGCACCGCATTCTTCGCCCTCTACATGGCCACCATCGCGGGCAGCACGCTCCTCCTGGCATTCCTCTGCCCCCCGGGGACCTCCACCGAAAGCCTCCTCTCCGCCGTCGTCAGCTGCGTCAGCAACACCGGCCCGGGGCTGGGCGCAGTCTCCCCCGCGCATACCTTTGCACTCTTCCCCGCACCCGCAAAACTCCTCATGGCCTTCGACATGGTCGCCGGCCGTCTGGAACTCTATACCGCTTTCGTCATCCTCCTGCCCTCTTTCTGGGGAAGAAAAAGCCAGTAGAAAAGGCGGCACCGACACCGCGCAGAACCGGGGCCGGCAAGGGCATCCCGCAACAAGCAATCAAGAGCGGACGCTCCGCAAAAAAACTCCTTGTTCCCTCGGCCTTTTCCGGCTTCCCCCCTCCTCAAGGCGACGGTGCATAAATCATATTCGGGTCGAAAGGATTTTCCGGGGCGACGATTCCCAGGAATTCCCGGATATCGTCGACAATGTCGACGGCGGGGATGCATTTCACGGGGTCCCGCGCCAGAGAATCGCGGAGTTCTGCCTGGGTGATATGGGAGAAAACCTCCTGTTCGGGAGTCCAGAGGGCGCAGATCTCCCCGGGGGACGCCGGCTCCCACCGGGACATCTTCTCCAGAAGCTCGGCGACCCGCCGGGGATTCTTCCGCGCCCAATGGACATTGACCGCGATTCCGGCCCATGGGACCTCGGGGGCCCGGTGCCGGATGGCGCCGTAGATCTCCTCCAGGGAGGTGATTCTTTGGAAAGAGGGATCCTTTCGGCAGAGGGAGGTCGCGAAGGGCTCCGGGAGCATCAGGAAATCGACCTGTCCCTGGAGCGCCCGAAGCATCAGGGGCTTCACATCCAGTGGCGCAATGCGAATGGTGTCCTCCCCGGACTCGCGAAGAAGCGCCTCCAGAAGATATCGTCCCGCACCGTCGGCGGGACCGAAGGGCACTTCGCGATTTCGAAAGTCCTCGGGGAAGCGCATAGCCCGCTTTGCCAGAAGCTGCCACTTCCGCCAGCCAGTGACCGCCAGCAGCTGCAGGGGGGCGCCACGGTGGTAGGCGCGTGCAAAACCTTCCAGATGCCCCACCCAGAAATCCCCCTCGCCCCCCAAAAGCAGACTCTGGAAGGCGACGGTGGTATTCCAGCCATGGAGGCAGCGCTCTTCCGGCGGCAGCGCCGCCAGGAATGGCAGCAACGGCGTGGTGGCGGATGGGTTCGTCCAGACGGCCACGGGCGCGGGAGCGGCATCCGACGCCCTTCCCGGGGTCTTCCTGCCGCAACCGCAGAGGACTCCAAGGGCCAGGAGGACGGCCAAGAGCGCGCGGAGGCAATGTCCGGAGAGGGGGAAGCGACAGCCCATGAGGAGATTTTCCTGCGTCATGCGGATGTCAGTTGACGGGCGCCATGACGCACACAAAGTGGATGGTTCCCATGGGTGCAAGGGGGACGCAGTGCAACATGGAGCGGGCCATGTCGGGGTGGTGGACCAATCCGCCGTTTGGGGCGTCGGGGAGGATTCGTCCCACGGGGATTCCCGGCGGCATCATGCCGCCAAGTCCGCTGGTGACAACCAGCTGCTCCGCGGTAACGGCAAGTTCCTTGGGGAGATACTCCACTTGGAAGCCCAGGGTTCCGTCCGCAAAGGGTTGTTCTTCTCCGCAGCCCTGAAGGACTCCGGCCACGTCGCTGCCCTCCAGCCCCACGCCGAAACGGCATTCCCGGGAGAGGACCGTGGCCACCTCCGCAGTGTGGGCATGGCAGCGAATGACGCGTCCGAAGGCATATCCGTCCACCAGCACCAGTGCGCCGGTCACAAGGCCATCCTTGGAGCCCCGGTTCACCAGGAGGCAGTCGTACCAACGGGCGGGATCCCGGGAGACCACCTCCGCCAGCACAGCGCGCCACTCCTGGCGTGCAGGCAGGGAGGCCAGGCGCCGCAGCTCCTGGTTTTCCCTCCGGAGGTCCTCCTGGGAATCCAGACGCGCCTGGAGCTCCTGGATGGCCCGCCTGGACTCCAGCAATTCATCCCGACGGGAGAGCCCGCCCGGCTGGACCCACCGGAGGCCATCGCCCACGCTGCGGAAGAGGGCGTTGCAGAGGGAGACAGTGGGTTCGAAGAGAGCGGCCGCCAGCCTGCGCCCCGGGGGCGTCACGGCGCCCGCCACCAGTCCCACGGACAGCGCCGCAAGCACCCCCCAGCGCAGGGGAAAACGGGATGTTCCGGAGGACTTCGGCAAAAGCAGCTATTCCTGTAGGGTGGTTTCCGGCAGGGGGTTCCGCTTGTCGGCGCCGGCGCGGCGGCGGCGGAAGAACTCCCGGAGGACTTCGGCGCATTCGTCGGCCAAGACGCCGCCGGTGACGGGGGTGCGATGGAGGGTCCCGGGGAATCCGGTGATGTCCAGGGCGCCGCCGGCGGCCCCCATGCGGGGATCCGGCGCACCGAAGACCAGCCGCCCCAAACGGCAATTCACCATGGCGCCGGCGCACATGGGACACGGCTCCTTGGTGACATAGAGGGTGCACTCCGCCAGGCGCCACTCCCCCAACGCCCGGCTGGCCGCCTGCAACGCCAGCAGCTCCGCGTGCGCCGTGCCGTCCCCGCACTCCTCCACACGGTTGAAAGCGCGCGACAGCTCTTTTCCCGCGCCATCCACCACCACGGCGCCCACGGGCACCTCGCCCCGCAGCCCCGCTTCCCGGGCGGCCTCCAGAGCGCGCCGCATCCAACGGCAGTCCGTTTCCCGGACAGCGGCGTCAAGGATCGAATGATCGGGGGATGCCTCCATGGTCAGCGGCGGGGGGAAGTGCCTTCCGGACGGTACGCAACAAACGCCCGCCCCCCAGGGGGGAGGCAGACGTCCGCGCGTGCCAGGGGATCACGAACAAGGGTGCCTACAGATTGATCTTCAGGCCGGCCGCCTCGCGGATCCGGTTCAGCTGCTCCATGGCGGCCTTGCCAGTCTGCTGGCTCTCCAGAAACTCCTTGATCTGCTCCTTGGCGTCCTCGAAGGGTGCGATGGAGGCCTCGGTCTTGGCGCCGGCCTTGATCAGGTGGTAGCCGAACTGTGTCTCCACAGGATCGGAGATCTCACCCTCGGAGAGGTTCTTCAGCGCGGCCTCGAACTCGGGGACCATGCTGCCCTCGGGGAAACGCCCCAGATCACCGCCATTCTCCTTGGAGGGGCAGTCGGAGAACTCCTTGGCAAGTTCGCCGAAGTTGGATCCGTCGGCCGCCAGCTTGCCTTTGATCTCAACCAGCTTGGAGAGGCATTCGGCCTTCTGCTCGTCGGTGGGGGGATTGGCGGGGAACTGCACCAGGATGTGGGCGGCGCTGAAGAGCGCGGGCTGCTGGAAGGCCTGCTGATTCTCGTCATAGAAGGCCTTGATTTCCTCGTCGGTGACGTTGGGTGCGGGAAGATTCTTGTCCAGGCCCGCCAGATACTGCTCCACGATGGTCTCTTCCACGAACTTCTGGACCACCTCGTCACGGGTCATGCCCAGCTGCTCCAGCTGCTTCTGGAAAGCGCCCTCGCCCAACTGCCCGTTCATGGCTTTCTCGGTGTCGTCCACCTGCTTGGCGGCCGCCTCCGCATCACCGGCAATGCCATTCTCCTTGGCCAGCGCCAGGAAGAGCGCCCGCTGGGCCATTGTGGCGCCAAGCTGCTTGGTAAAGCCGGTCACCTGTGCCTCGGTCAACACCGCGCCGCTCTTCTTGGCGTTCTCCACGGCGGGCCGGACCACGTCCAGCAACTCGTTCCTGATCACCAGCACGCCCTTGTTGCAGCTGGCGATCTCCTCGGGGAGGCTGGCGAAATATGCGTCGATGTCGAAGGCGGCCTCCTGCTGGACAGCCTGGGCGGGGGCTTCAGAGGCGGCGTCCTGTGCCTGGATGCCTCCGGCGCAGACGAGCAGGGAGGCGGCGATGGCGAAAAGGGTTTTCTTCATGGGGATGGGATTTCCTTTGGGGTAGAATTGAGATTATAAAGAAAGACGGAATGCAAGAAAGGGGGGATTCGACGCAAAAGCCGCCGGCATAGACTATGCCGGCGCAAAGCGGTTCCCGGCGCCATGCGCTTTTTCAGGGAAGCCATCCGTAGAGGAAGGCGGCGGCCTCCGAGACGCCTTGAAAGGCGACTGCGGGCGGCGCGGAGGGGAGTCCCTGCCGGTAGAACTTCAGGAATGCGGGGGAAAAGGCCGCGGCGTCCTCTCCCAGGAAAGCCCGCCAGGGCGCGATCAATTCCAGGAAAGCCACGGGGTCGCCGGCGAGCCGCGCACCAAGGACTCGCCCGGAGAAGGTCCGGAGCTCCTCACGAGACAGCCGCGCACGCAGCACCTCCTTCTGCGACTCCGTCAATTCCCCCCAGCGCAAAACACAACAAAGCTCGCTCTCCGCATCCCATGCGGCGGAGTCCCCCAGAATCTCCTCCAGCGGGGCCTCCAGGAGTTCCAGCAGACGCACCGGGCGCTCCCGGGAAAGCGCCAGGAGTTCAGAGAGGCATTCATTGACGGAGGCACCCTCCCCCGGCAGAGCATTCAGCGCCACATCCAGCTTGTGCATCCACTGGTCCCGCTTCGCCAAAAACTCCTGCCGCCGGAGCTCCTCCAGCAGCGCCTCCTGGCTTTTCCAGAAGGGGGGGAAGGCCTCCGGCGCCATGCGGGAGAGCTCCGCCTTCCATGGCTCCAGGAAAACCAGCGACTGCGCCAGGTCCTCGCTCTTTTGGTAGGGCCGTCGTGCGCAGAAGAGGGAGAGCGCCTGGAGGGCCTGCGGGAGCTGCCGGAGCTGCAGCAGCGTGGGGGTCGCCCTGCCCTGCCGCTCCGCCACGTCCAGCAGCGCGGAGAGATCATGGAAACGCTGCTCCTGCAGGAGACGGTTGGCCTCCGCAAAAAGCTCCCGCTGACTGCCCTCCTCACGGAGGATGCGCGCCACCTGGGGATCCAGCCCCGCACGCTCGGAAAGCTCCTCCCAAACCTGCGCCCCGGAACGCAGCGCCTGCCCCGCGTCCAGCAACGCCTCGCTCTTCCCGAGATCATACACGGGACGACGCTCCGCGTCCCCGCCTTCCCCCCCCCCCCCGCAGGAGGCCAGCGGCGGCAGAAGCGCCGCCAGCAAGGCAAGCAGGATGGGCAGAGTGCGCAAAGTGGACATTGAACGGAACCCCAAGGGCGTTTGTTTTGAGGAGGAAAGGAATGGCCTGCGGAAGGTCGGAGCCCGGAGGGCAGAGGGTATATTAACCGGCACACGATTTCCACCGTGGGGCGCCTCCCGGACGGGAGGTCCGCCGCCCCCGTCTTTGCGCAAAACGCCTCCCTCCGGAGGCGCGGCACGCGACAGGGGGAATATATCGTCGAACCAGGAGATTTCCCCCATGACACGCCAAGATGGCCGCAGGCCAGACCAGCTCCGCCCCGTCACCCTAGTCCCCGATTTCCAGAGACACCCGCTGGGCTCCGTGCTGGCCGTTTGCGGAAATACCCGCGTGATCTGCGCGGTCTCCCTGGAGGAGAAGGTCCCCTCCTGGATGAAGGCGCAGAATGTCCCCGGCGGATGGATCACCGCCGAATACCAGATGCTCCCCAGCGCCACCGGCACCCGCGGCGACCGAGAGTCCACGAAAGGAAAGATCTCCGGACGCACCGCCGAAATCCAACGGCTGGTGGGGCGCTCGCTCCGCGCCGTCGTCGACCTGGAAAAACTCCCCGGAATCACCCTCCACGTCGACTGCGATGTCATTGACGCCGACGGCGGCACCCGCTGCGCCTCCATCACAGGCGCCTGCGCCGCCCTGGAACTGGCCTGCCGCAGACTCCGGAAACAAGGGCGGCTAGCCGAATGGCCCGTGAAGGCCCGCGTGGCCGCGGTCTCCGCGGGATTGGTGGAGGACCAGCCGCTGCTGGACCTCTGCTATGCGGAGGACTCCGCCGCGCAGGTGGATATGAATGTTGTCATGACCGACAAGGGACGCTTCGTGGAGATCCAGGGCACCGGCGAAGAGGCCACCTTCGACCAGGACCAGCTGGATCAGCTCCTGGCACTGGCCAGGGGCGGCCTCCAGGTTCTCTTCCAGGAACAGGAGAGGCTCCAGCAAAGCGCAAAGGCGAAATAACCCCCATCATGAGAAGCAAGCCCCTCGCCAACGACCTGACCTGGTCCGTCTCCCGGAACCGGCTCTTCCGCGCCTGCCCCCGCGCATACTACTACCAATATTACGGCGCCTGGGGAGGATGGGCCTCCGACGCCCCCGGACAGGCCCGGCTCCTCTACACCCTCAAGCAAATGACCAGCTTCCCCCTCTGGGGCGGCAGCGTGGTACACCAGGTCATCCAGGAGGCCCTCCGGCAAATGCGCGAGAGCCGGCTCCCCCCAACCCTCGACCAACTCCAGAAACGGGCGCGCGCGCTGCTGAATGCCGGCTGGAAGCAGTCCCGGGACAAGCTCTGGAAACAGGATCCCAAGCGCAATGTGAACCTTTTCGAGCACTACTACGCCCGGGAGGGCGGGGAGATCACCCGCGAGGAGATTGACGCCCTCAAGGAAAAGGTCTTCAACGCCCTGGAAGGCTTTCTCTCCAGCGGCGTCCCCCAGGAAGTCCTGCCCCTGGATGCCACCCGATGGGGCCAGATCGACATGCTCAACAGCTTCGTGGCGGGGGAGCTCCCCGCCACCGAAAACGCCCCCGCCCTCCCCCTGAAAGTCTGGTGCGCCCTGGATTTCTCCTACGTGGATCCCGAGGGCGTCCTCCATATCCTGGATTGGAAGACCGGCACGGAACACCGCGAGGAGCTCCGGCTCCAGCTGGCGTGCTACGCGCTCTACGCCATGGACGCCCTCCGCTTCCCCCTGGAAAAGCTCCAGCTCAATGGGGTCTTTCTCAATGACTCCGGACGCATCAGCACCTACGAAATCTCCTCCGAAAGCCTGGTCAACGCAAAAAGCCAAATCCTCAACAGCGCACAGGCCATGCGGAACTGCCTCCGGGATCCCGTGGCAAATCTCGCCGAGGAAGAAACCTTCCCCTGCGCCGCCAATCCGCAGTGCTGCACACGCTGCCCCTTCCTGCAAGTCTGCCCCGCCGCGCAGGAAAACAACCTGCTGGCACCGTAGCCAACCACAGACCTCCATGCCGGAGAAGTGCTACATCGCCATCGACCTGAAGTCCTTCTATGCGTCGGTGGAGTGCGTGGACCGCAATCTGGATCCCCTGGACAGCTGCCTGGTGGTGGCCGACCTCTCCCGCACCGACAAGACAATCTGCCTGGCAGTCTCCCCCGCCCTGAAACACTGGGGAGTCCCCGGGCGCCCCAGGCTCTTCGAGGTCCAGCAACAGGCCGCGCTCGTCAACGACCAACGCCGCAGGCGCGCCCCTGGACGCTCTTTCCGCGCACGCTCCACCAGCGCAAAAGAACTCGACGCGGACCCGTCCCTGGAACTGGATTTCCTGGTGGCCGCCCCGCGCATGGGACGATACATGGAGGTCAGTGCGAAAATCTACGATGTCTATCTCCACTACATCGCCCCCGACGACATCCATGTCTATTCCATCGACGAGGTTTTCCTGGACGCCACGCAGTATCTGGCGAAATACCGCCTCACGGCCCAGGAACTGGCGCGGAAGCTGATCCACGCGGTCCTGGAGGCCACCGGCATCACCGCCACCGCCGGCATCGGCGAAAATCTCTTCCTCTGCAAAGTGGCCATGGACATCGTGGCAAAACACATCCCCCCCGATTCCCACGGAGTCCGGGTGGCCGAGATGTCCGTCCATGACTTCCGGCAGACCCTCTGGACCCACCAGCCACTCACCGACTTCTGGCGCGTGGGACCCGGCACCGCCGAAAAACTCAGGAAACACGGCATGCACACCCTCGGCGATGTGGCGCGCATGTCCGTCAAAAACCAGGAGCTGCTCTATCAACTCTTCGGCGTCAACGCAGAGCTCCTCGTCGACCACGCCTGGGGTCTGGAATCCTGCACCATCCGCGACATCAAAGACTACCGCCCCGCAGGCAAAAGCCTGGGCTCCGGACAGGTCCTCCAGGAACCCTACGATTTCCCCCACGCGGAACTCGTGGTCCGCGAAATGGGCGACCAGCTGGCGCTCAGCCTGGTCGCCCACGGATACGTCACCGACCAACTGGTCCTCTGGATCGGCTATGACACCGCATCCCTCAAGGCCGGGCAGCCACAGTACACCGGCGCCATCCACCAGGACCGGTACGGCCGCGCCGTCCCCGATGGCGCACACGGGAGCATCCGGTTCCCGGCCCGGATCTCCTCCTCGAAAATCCTCACCCAGGCGGCAGGGGAACTCTTCCGGAAAATCGCAAACCCGAAACTCCTGGTCCGAAGAATCACCATCGCCGCCGGACGCGTCTTCCCCGCCCAAGCCCCGCCCCCAAGACAACCCGAGCTCTTCTCCCTCCCCGAGGAGGAGGAGACCCAAAAGGCCCTTCAACGAGAACGGCGGCAACAGCAGGCCGTCCTCGCCATCCAACAAAAATTGGGGAAGAACGCCATCCTCAAGGCCATGAACCTGGAGGAAGGCGCCACCACCCGCACCCGGAACACCCAAGTCGGAGGGCACCGTGCCTGACCCCACCCCCACAATTGGGCAGCTGGAACACCCGGAATCACCATACCAGGACCTGGTGGATCACCCCAGGCCACCACATCCCCCCAAACACCCGCCAATGCCAAGACAGGCAAGGGCGGCGCAATTCTCCGCCTTCGACGCCCTCACCGGATTCCATGACAGGCTGGACGGCGTCGACGAGGAGCACGAAAGGATGCAGTAACCCCGGCGCCCTCACGCGGAGAGGGGAAACCGCCTCCGCCAGTGGCGAAATCGGCGATCAAAGAGGAAAAGACGCCGCCGGGGCCATGGCCGAAGCGGTCACACATGTTCGTCAGAAATTGACGACACAGGCAACCGAGCCGTCAGGCAGACATCACCCCGGGCATTCCAGCCGCCTGTTTGGACGCAATCCCGCCGGTTTCCGCGTTGACTCCCAGACATCCCGGGCTTCCTTCGACTTTCTTCGAGGAAAAAACGCCAAATCACAGCAGACGTGCAATTATTCCCGCAGAATTGCGTTTGCATGGATGCACGCTGGCTTCAAAACGAAGACAGCAACTCAAGTTAAGGAGAATGACATCATGAAAAAACGAGCCATCATGGCATTCGCACTGGCCACCCTCGTGGCCGTGCCGGTGTTCGCACAGCAGCGCAAGGCAAACCCCGATGCGAAACTGCACAAGTACAGCACGGTCATCGAAAAGGAACGCCCTGAACTGGACGAGGAGACGAAGCGGCTTATCTCCCAATACCGCCGCAACCCAACGGAAGAAAACCGTGCCGCGCTGCGAAGCCAGGTCGAGAAACGCTATGACGCCGTCGTCGCCCGCAAGAAGGCCAAGCTGGAGGAACTGAAGAACACCGCCAGGGACCAGTCAAAGGTGGATGAAATGCAGGTGATTGTGGACGAAATGCTCCGCGACCGCGAAAACAGGATTGAGCAGTCGATGGCCCGTTTCGCCGACCCCCGCCTCAAGCCCGGGGCACGCGATGCCAAGGACGGCTTCCTGCCCGTCATCGGGGCTGCCCAGAATCTCTCCATCGCATACACGCCCGTGACAAACGAGGAATACGCCGCCTTCGTCAAGGCCACGGAAAGGAAGCCGCCACAGGACTGGAAGGACGGGGAATTCCCTGCGGGGAAGGCAAAGCATCCCGTTGTGAATGTCTCCTGCGAGGACGCCATGGCCTACTGCAGCTGGCTGACAACAAGGGACGGCAAGGCGACCTACCGCCTGCCCACCGCGCAGGAGTGGGAGATTGCCGCCGGACACATGCCGAAGGACGCGGACTTCAACTGCGGCGAGAACAGCGGCACAACCCCGGTCACCCAGTATGCGAAGACCCTTGCCGCCTGCGGCGCAGTGGACATGTGGGGCAACGTCTGGGAGTGGACGAGCACCGTGATCACGGCGGGAACCGGCGCGGAGAAGGGGAAGAGCGCCTATGCCGTCAAGGGCGGCGCCTGGGATTCGAAGCGGACGAGCTGCCGCACCGAGGACCGCGAGGAGGGCAGGCTTGCCGGAAGCGTCCACGCCAATGTCGGCTTCCGCGTTGCAAGGGTCAAATAGGAGGCCTGAAGCATGAAACTATGCGCATTGGCTGCACTCCTCTTTGCCCTGGCACTGACGCCTGCCTCCGCCGCTGAAAAGACGGACATCCAGACCTTCCCATTCGGCGACTGCAAGGTCCTGTGCATCCAGGATGCGCCAATGCGCCTTCCCGCCAGGCTGTTCAGCGACACGGCTGCAACCGGTTATCGCCTCTCCGGCGGCTTCCTCGAATCGTCTGTGAATGTTTTCCTTGTCCAAAACGACAGGACCGTCTTTCTCGTCGACGCCGGACACGACCAGACGCGCGGCTCCCTCCATGACAAACTCCGGCAGGCGGGCATATCCCCCGAAGCAATCTCCAGTGTATTCCTCACCCATATCCACCCTGACCACGTGGGCGGACTGCTGTGGGACGGACAGCCGCTTTTCCCTTCCGCGACCCTGTACATTGCGAGGGAAGAGTACGAGTCCTGGAGGAATGACGCCTCCAGGGAGGCCCTGGCAAAATACTTGACGCCATACGAAAGCAGGATCCGGCTCTTCGAATTCGGGACGCCCCTGCCCAACGGGCTCGTGCCCGAAAAACGCGGCGGTCATACTCCAGGACACACGATATTCAGAATGCCCATGGACGGCAGGGAGGAACTAATTTTCGTCGGCGACATCGTACATGCCGCGGATTTGCAGTTCCCCCATCCGACCTTCTGCGCAAAATACGATGCATCGCCCGCAGAGGCGGTGGCCTCCCGGATCCAGACCCTGCAGATGAAAGGAATCTTCTTCGGGGCCCATTTCCCCTTCCCCGGCATTGCCCGTGGCGGACAAGTGGCCAAAGGCGCACCCCATTGGGCGTTCGTCTGGACAAAATATGACGGCGCCCAATGACAGCTGTAATGCCCCCCTTTAACAGGGGGCCGCATTACATCACCACTTGACATTACTTACTCTTGAAAGCCCTTCATACATTTCTGCAACGCGATTGTAATCAAGGAATCTTACGCGTTTTTGGATAGACGCAAACATAGACACCGCTAGTTTATTCTCAAATTCCTTTTTCCGACTGGAATCCGCCACAATATAGAATCCTGCATAGAAATCCTGTAACTCATAAAATTTGGACAAGGAGTTTTTTATGTCAGTAGTATGTTCAACTTCATAGAAGTCACAAGGCATTTGTCTTTCATTGAACCAAATGACATCAATGGTTCTGGCACGCCTCAGCAGGTTATCATGGGTAAATAATGGCAATTCCAGCATATTTTCCATATCCCCGAGACGTTGATTTATGAATCTGCGATTTTTATCTTGAGCGGGAACATAAGTGACCTTGTTTCGATATTTTCCAATTTCCAGAAGAAGACCTTGATAATAACCATGACTGAATTGCTCCTCGCATCGTTTGTCTCCTGGAACATACTCCAGTTTCCGCAGAATTTCTTCGCGGGAATCCTCCACCCCCCACAAGCCTGGTTGAATGCGAAAGAAGTGCCTGCTTAGTTAAACAATTCTCCTCACCGAGGCTTCTGGCGTTTTTGTCTTCCACGAAGAGAAATCGATGATTTCATTCAGCCTTCGCAAAGTGGCATAACCACCAATCCGTCGCATAGCTTCAACAACTTGATATTCTTGTGTATTCTTATTCATTTTTCCCGTAGGTTTATCCTATTGGAATTAGATCCGTTAAAGGAATCGATCTTATCGAAGGAGATTGGCAAAACAAAAAAGTATTCTCTGCAAACTTCCATCCGAAGTCAAAAGCCTTTGAAAATATAAGCCGCAACCCACCATTTTTGCCGCGATCGGCGATGGAACCGTGTTCTTCTCCTTTGTCACCGCTTCAGCGCATTTCCATCGTCACGCGGAACCACTGGCGCCCCCAAAACAACACTCTCTTTTTGTCTCCGCCAATCATTCATATCCTTGGACACGGAGACGAATCCGTGGGAACGTTTCACACCAAGACAGCGCCCATATCGGGGGGGGCGAACGGACCTCGGATTCCACCGTGAACTGCGATTTTGAGACGGATTCGGGGACGGTTTTCCAGAAGCTCCCGGGCGTCTTCTGACCACAGAGGGGACTTTATGATCCATATCCCCCTGCGCTTCCGGGACTTTCGCAGGAAAACAAAAAGCCCGCGTTCTCTGCGGAGAGCGCGGGTCTTCTGAAAAGGGCTGGTGGAGCATATCGGGGTCGAACCGATGACCTCCTGCATGCCATGCAGGCGCTCTAGCCAACTGAGCTAATGCCCCATACTTGTCAAGTCTTGTGCCGGTCATTTCTGACGACGGCGCTTAAGATAAGGGCCTTTTCAGGGATTACAAGCCTCCCGCCGTGTTTTTGAGGAAAAAATCCGTATTTTTTGAGAGGCCACCCGTCTGGACGCCCCAAAAGTCCCGCGAGATGCCCCTTCACCAGGGGCAACAGCCCGTCCCGTCCCCCTTGAGGATCCGCTCCCGCGGGCGACTTGCCCTCCCCTCCCGCTCTTTTCCTCACCCCGCCATCCAAAGCAGGAAGGAGTCGTAGTTTTTCGGAGTCAGGGTGGCGGTTGCGGCCTCGGGGCAGGCGTTCCGGAAGCTGCTGGGGATCTTCGCCCTGGAATTCTCGTTTCCACGGTCTTCGCGTCCATCCCCGAAATGTTCGCCAACCCCACTCCGATTCACCACCGAACCATTCTGGAAGGCAAACGCGCGCACAAGCCGGTCCAAGCAACTGACCTTCTTCACGCCATCCATGGCATAAATATCCTTGAGGAGATGGTTCTCGGTCAACTCCGCCAACCGCCCCTGCTCTTCCCCAGGATGAGACACCACATCCGGACATCCACCATACAGAAGACGCCTCTCACGCTCCTGCGCCGCCTCCAGGAGTCCCTGTGCGGCCACCAACTCCCCAAAAGACAACGGCGGCCGACGATACTCGAACTTCCGCCCCGCCAAAAGCTCCGCAGGCCGGTTCCTCAACTCAAAAGAAAAAGAGCCCGTGGCGATCACTTGAATCTCCGGCAGTTCATCCACGACCAACTTCAACGCCATCCCAATCCCCTCAATGTGTTGCGTTTCGTCCACGACCAAAATCCGACGATTCCCCAGCATGAGACGCCAGGACGCCGTGGTTATCCCCGACAAACGCGCCCGCACATCCGGATTGTCACCATTCTACCACAGGACTTCCTCATGCCCCCCTCCTCCCAAACAAAAGGCCGGCCCCGCCACTCAACAGCGGAACCGGCCGTGGATGCGCCACAATCGTGTAATGCCTCCCTGTAGCAAGGGGCATTACACCCTGCGCTCCCCCGTTTTCCCCGGTGGGCTTTCCGCGGAGCGGCCGCGCTGTTTTTTCCCCGCTTGGAAGAGCCTACTTCTGCGCGGCCTTCCAGACCTGCAGGGTGCGTTTTGCCAGGTCGGCCAGGGACTCGTGCTGGAATCCCACCATATTTGCCTCGATGGTATCATGGATCCGCGGGGCCAGTCGGCCGCCGAAATTGCGGGCGCCGCGGAGGATTCCAAGGATTGCGCCCACGGTTGCGCCGTTGCAATCGGTATCCAGCCCTGCGGAGACCGCCAGGCATATCGAGCGGTCAGGGTCGCCTTCCCCCAGGAGAAGCGCCATGACCACGATGCAGGCGTTGTTGACGGTATGGACGGCGTTCATTCCGGCGAAATGCCCCTCGTGCCACTTCATGTAGGATTCGAAGTCGCCCAATTCGCCGACCTTCTCGACAGTCAGGCGGATCTCCGCGGCCAGGCGGCAATGCCCGGGGATCTGTGACAGGCCGATCTGCACCAGTTTATGGGGATCGGACTCCCGGAAGGCGGCGGCCTGGAGGGCGGCGACGAACATCTCGCCGTAGATGCCATTCTTGCAGTGGGTCCAATGGGCGTCGCGCCAGGCGTATTCCGCCGCTCGTCCGGGGTCGCCGGCGGCCGCCCAGGCCCAGAAGTCGGCGCGGATCTGTGCGCCGATCCACTCCCGGTAGGGATTGCGGCGGGAGCGCGTGAACTCGGCGGTCACATTCTGGTCCCGGGGGGCGACATAGCAGCGCGCCTTCCGGAGATGCCAATTCAGGATGGCCTGCGTCTCGGCGGTGCAGATCTGGTTGTAGGGAAGACGGGCATCCCATGCATCCGCGATGTCCTGCCACTGGAAGTCCTTGCCGAACTGCTCCATGACCGCAAGGCCCACCAGGGTGTAGTGGACGTCGTCGTCGCCCACCATGCACTGGATATTTTCGCGGCAGCAGTCGAGACAGGCCCGGATGGTGGCGTCGTCACCGGCGGGGGCGGCGCTGAAGTAGTCCTTCAGGGGCCAGTCATTGTGCTTCTGGAGGCAATTCCGGATCCACCGCCAGCCGCCCTCCTGGCATTCCACGGGCTTGCCCAGGGCGCACCCGCAGCAACGGCCAATCCAGGCACCGTGGAAACGGTCCATGAGCTCCTCCTCCGAAGGCATGGGCGCCAGGTCAAAGGACGCCTTCGGACGCAACGCACGGATCTCCTCCAGCCCATCGGGCTGCACGAAGGGGAAATCCCCACGGGGCCTCAATTCCCCCAGCTCCTTCCACAACGCATCCACAACCGCGTCGTCATACTCATTCGCCGGAGTCACCGCCATCACACGGTCCCGCAACGCCGACGGAACCTCCACACCCTGATACGCCAGCGTCTCCAGCTCTTCCTGCAAAATCCTCGCGGGATTCGCCCAACCACCCGTGACCATAAGACAACACCTCCAAGAAAAAGACCGCGAACAAGCAAAGAACACCGCCTGAGCCTACGCATAAAACCGCGCACGCCCCGAAAACCCGAAACGCCGCCTAATGTAGCCACTCGGCCAATGGGCAGTGAACGGGATTTTCCATCTCCCCCGGCAGATTGGCTTGCAAACCTGCCGGGAGCGCCTACAGTATGCGAGTGATTTATAACTAACAAAAACTTCCCCGGTGACGGGGGGAGGGTTTTCCGATGGAGTTGAGCAAGCGTCAGAACGAGATCGTGGACGCGGCGTTGCATTTGACGGCGACGCGCGGGATCCAGCATTTGACCTTGAAGAATTTGAGTGAGGCCATTGGGATCAGCGAGCCGGGATTGTACCGTCATTTTCGGAGCAAGTCTGAGATCATCGCGGCAATGATTCGCCGTTTTGAGGGCGGGGTTTCTCCGGGCGTTGCGGGCGTCCGTGGTTTCCGTGGGATCCGTGGTTTTGTGGAGGGTCGTCTGAAGCAAGTCGAGGCGGCCCCTGATCTCGCGCGCGTCATGTTCGCGGAGGAGTTGTTCCTGGACGACCCGGAGTTCTCCGCAAAGCTGATGGCGATGATGCACAAACACCGCAACGAGCTTTCGCAGCGGTTTTCTGAGGCGGTGGAGGACGGCGAGATTCCCGCGGGTCTTCCGCAGGACGCGTTGTTCCGGATTGTGATGGGCCCCATCCGTCTTCTGGTGAAGCAATGGGGCATGACGGGCGGCGCCTTCGACCTCTGGAAGAAGGGGCAGGAGCTTCTGGACACCCTGGAGAGTCTTTTCAAAAAGGAGGAACGAAAACCATGAAGCGCAGGATCATCGAGATTGACGAAAGCAAGTGCAATGGCTGCGGCAAATGCATTCCGAATTGTCCGGAGGGCGCGCTGCAGGTCATTGACGGCAAGGCGCGTCTGATCAGCGACCTCTTCTGCGACGGCCTGGGGGCCTGCCTGGGCGAGTGCCCCACGGGTGCCCTGCGCTCCGTGGAGCGGGAGGCGGAGCCCTACGACGAGCGAAAAGTGATGGCGAACATCGTCCGCCAGGGCGCCGGCACCATCGCCGCCCATCTGAAGCACCTGAAGTCCCACGGGGAGGAGGGGCTCCACGGCATTGCGGTGGAATACCTGAAGGAGCAGTGCATCCCCCTGCCCCGGGAAGCCGCCCCGGCGTTTCCTCATCCGGGGGGCTGTCCCGGCATGCTTGCCCGCCGCGTGGCGCGTCCGGCTCCGCAGCCGGAGGCACTTGCCGGCGGCGCCTCGGCGCTGACGCAGTGGCCGGTGCAACTGAAGCTGTTGAATCCCTCCGCGGCCTTCTTTGACAACGCGGACCTGCTTGTCTCCGCCGACTGCGTGGCCCACGCCTACGGATCCTTCCACAAGGAGCTCCTGGCCGGCCGGATCCTGGTGGTCTTCTGCCCCAAGCTGGACTCCGACACGGACGGCTATGTGGACAAGCTGGCGGAGATCTTCCGCCGCCACGCCATCCACTCAATCACGGTGGCGCGCATGGAGGTCCCCTGCTGCGGCGGCACCGTCGCCATCGTGGAGAGGGCCATCGCCAAGGCCGGAATCCCCCTGTCCCCAAAGATCGTCACCGTCGGCATCGACGGAAACCCGCAATAGAAAAAAACACACAACCCCAGGAGAAAACGTATGAACAACATGTTCTGCTTCCAGTGCCAGGAGGCCTGCCGCAACAAGGGCTGCGACCTGGCCGGCATGTGCGGCAAGAAGCCGGAGACCGCCAATCTCATGGACCGTCTTCTGCAAAGTCTGAAGGTCCTGGCCCTCACGCAACCCCCCACCCGGGAACTGGGGCTCTTCGTGGCGCAGTCACTCTTCCTCACCATCACCAACGCGAACTTTGACGACGCGCGCCTCCAGGCACAGATCGCGGAGTGCCAGCGCCTGGCCGGTCCCACGACGGCCACGGCGCCCCTGGGCGTGCTCTCCTGCGACAACGAGGACATCCGCTCCCTGCGAGAGCTCCTGACCTACGGCCTGAAGGGCGTGGCGGCATACGCGGACCACGCGGCCATGCTGGGAAAAGAGGACGACGCGGTCTACGCCTTCCTCTTCAAGGCCCTGGCGGCCCTGGCGCAGGAGAAGAGCGCCGACGAACTGACGGCGCTGGTGCTGAAGTGCGGTTCCGTGGCGGTGACCACCATGGCGCTGCTGGACGCCGCCAACACGGAGGCCTACGGCAATCCCGTGGCCACGAAGGTGAAGATCGGCGTGGGGAGCCGTCCGGGCATCCTTGTCTCCGGCCACGACCTGCGGGACATGAAGGAACTCCTGGAGCAGACGGAGGGACAGGGGATTGACGTGTACACCCACAGCGAGATGCTGGCAGCCCATTACTACCCTGGCCTGAAGAAACACCCACACCTCTACGGCAACTACGGCAACGCCTGGCACCTTCAGAACAAGGAATTCGCGGCCTTCAACGGCCCCATCCTCATGACCACCAACTGCATCACGCCCGTACAGGAAGCCTACAAGGACCGGATCTTCACCACCGGCATGGCGGGATACCCCGGGGTGCCCCACATCGCCGACCGCAGGGACGGCGCCCCGAAGGACTTCTCCGCCGTCATCGCCCTGGCGAAGACCTGCCCGCCTCCCACTCCCCTGGAAGACGGCGAAATCACCGGCGGCTTCGCCCACGCGCAGACGCTGGCCCTGGCCGACAAGGTGGTCGACGCCGTCAAGTCCGGCGCCCTGAAGCGCTTCGTGGTCATGGCCGGCTGCGACGGTCGCCAGCGGACCCGGGAATACTACACCGAAGTGGCCGAAAAGCTCCCTATGGACACCGTGATCCTCACCGCCGGCTGCGCAAAATACCGCTACAACAAGCTGCAGCTGGGTGACATCGGCGGCATTCCCCGGGTGCTGGATGCCGGCCAGTGCAACGACTGCTACAGCCTGGCCATCATCGCCCTCAAGCTCAAGGAGGCCTTCGGCCTGGACGACGTGAACAAACTGCCCCTCTCATTCGACATCGCCTGGTACGAGCAGAAGGCCGTTGCCGTCCTCCTGGCCGTCCTCTCCCTGGGATTCCAGAACATCCGTCTGGGGCCCACCCTCCCCGCATTCCTCTCCCCCGGCGTGGCGAAAGTCCTGGCCGACACCTTCGGCATCAAAGGCATCACCACCGCCGACAAGGACATCGAGGACATGCTCGCCGGACGCTGACGTCCGACAGCGGGAGGGAGTCGCGCCGGACAGCGCCGCTTCCTCCCCGTCCTCAAGCCTTCGAAACACGGGAAGCGAGAAATCGCTCCACGTGTTTTTTGCTTTTTCCGAAGAGGAGGTAGAGGAGTGCGGCGACGAGCCACGCCAGGAAATAGGAGACCAGATTGTGGCTAAAGAAGTGGTTTCCGTCCATGGTATGGCAGATTCCCATGAAGAATCCCAGGGCGGTGACTCCCCCGAAAGCGAGCCAGCGGCATTTTTTGCGTTCGGCGACGAATGCGGCGCCCATGGTGGCGAATCCCCCGCTGGCGTGTCCGGCGGGCCAGCCGTGGTATCGTTTGCTGCCGGCGGGGACGGGTTCGAAGAAGGCCTGGCAGAGATTCCGGGGCAGCTCCGTTCCCCCGTAGCGTGCCAGCCGCGCGGGATAGGGCACGCTGCAATCCGACTTGAGATTCGCCACGAGGGTGGGCACCGCGATCATGGTGACCACGATAAAGAGCAACCCCCAGGCAAGACGGCGCTTCCGGACGGCGATCCAGACGAGGATGGCGCCCAGCACGAAGCCAAGCTGCCCCAGCAGCCACTTTGGACCCGTGTAGTAGATCAGCCCGAAGCCGTGGTGCTTGTCCAATTTCAGGAGCCATCCCTCTCCGGGCTTATAGAAGTGGTCCTGGATCCAGAAATCCCATGAAGTGCACTCGAAGGAAAGGATGGTGAGGACCAGGAGGCAAAGGGGGAGCACCCAGGAGGAGTGCCCCCAGAAACAGAAATCGGCGGGGGATTTCATTTCGACACCTCCAGGACCTTCATGGGGGGCATGGCCCCGAATACCTTGTCCAGACGCTTCGCCGCGCGGACGCTGGCACTCTGGTAGATGGCGATGGCACGGCCCAAATCGACCTTGTCCTGCTCCCGGGAGCCCTGGCCGGTGATCTCGTAGGGCGTCTGGAGACGCCAATGAACGCTGTCGTGCCTCCGCTGGGGATAAAGCGTGGTCAGATCCCCGGTCTCACCGTTGAGGAATCCCAGATGCTGGAAGGTGCCGGGGAAGGCGCGGCCATTCTCCTCGGATGCCCGGGCCACGTCATAGCCATAGAACTCACTGACATAGGACCAGTTCAACAATCCGAAGAGCGTGGGCGCGATGTCGATTTGACTGCAGACAGTGTCGATTTTCCGAGAGGGGACCAGCATGGGATTGTAGAAGAGCGCAGGGATGTGGTATTTGTTGAGGGGGAGCGCCTCCCGTCCCAAGGTGCTGTGGCAGTGGTCGGCGACCACTACAAAAAGGGTGTTTGCGAACCAGGGCTTCCTGCTGGCGTCCTCCAGAAACTTTCCCAGGGCGTAGTCGCTGTAGCGCACAGCGGAGGAGCGGCTCTTCTGGGGTGCGTCGACACGTCCCTCGGGAAAAGTGTATGGGCGATGGTTGGAGGTCGTAAGGAGGAACTGGTGGAAGGGTACGCCGTCGGCGTAGGCGCGGTCGGCAGCGTCCAGGGACCACTGGAAGAGGTCCTCGTCGCAGCACCCCAGGCATTGGAGAAGGTCTTTGGCTTGGAAAGAGGCGAGGTGCTGTCCTGGATCTCGTAGCCGTTGGCGGCGAAGAAGGCGTTCATGTTGTCAAAGAAGCCGTTTCCCCCGTAGAGGAAGGTATTCCGGTATCCGCGCTCCCGGAAGAGCCGTCCCATGGAGAACATGTCCTGGTAGTTGGTGCGCTTGACCAGGGACTGCCCGGGCGTCGGCGGAATGGAAAGCTGTACGGCCTCGATGCCGCGGACGGTGCGTGTGCCGGAGGCGAAGCACCGGCGCAGGAGGATTCCGTCGCGGGCGAGGCGGTCGAAGTTGGGAGTCAGGGCCTTTCCCTCGGCCTCCAGCACACCAGTGAAATAGGCGCTGAAGCTCTCCTCCAGCACCAGAATCACATTCCATTCGTGCGCCTGGGCGCCGTCCGGGGAAGTGACCACCCGCCGGATGTCCATGGGGGCGTCGGAAAGGAAGACGGAACCGTCGCGTCCCAGCTCCTCCCGGAGGATGCCGCTTATTTTCTCCTCGGGCATGGTGGAATAGAACTGCTCGTAGTCGATCTGGTTATGGAGGAAGGCGGCGGCCAGGGTGTAGACGCCGTTGAGGGAGAGCTCCTAGTTATAGAGATTGCCGTGGAAGGCGGGGTGGGACTGGTAGTTGACCAGCAGGGTCGCCAGGAGAATGGCGGCGGCGTGGCCCCCCAGGAATGCCAGGCGCGGACGGCAGGGGGTGTCGGAGGCAAACCAGGCGCGCGCCAGCGAGCACCGGAGCTGTCCCCAAAGCAGCCACAGGGAGAGTGCCAGGATCCCCAGCACCAACGGCACAATGGGATATGACTGCCAGATGTTTCCGAGAACCTCCGTGGTGTACGCCAGGTAGTCCACTGCGATGAAGTTGAAACGGGAGGCGAATTCCTCCCAGAAGAAGAACTCCGCAACTGCAGTGAAGAGATACACGAAATCCAGGGCGCAAAGCCAGGTGCCCAGGAGAATCCGCATGCCACGGCGGGCGAAGGCGCGCCGGGAGAGCAGCGCCAGGAAGAGGACCAGCGGCGCCAGGAGGAAGAGCCCCACGATCCCGTCGAAGAGCAGCCCCGTGGCGAAGACGCCCACGAGATCCCAGGGCGCATGCGAGGGTTCGGAGCCACTGTAGAGCAGCAATCCCGCACGGGTCAGGAAGCAGATCGCCAGACTGGTAAAGCGTCCTTCCTTGCAAAACCCGGGCGGAGTCCTATTTTTAGGATGCGGCCCGTTTCGCGGGCGCATACGGCATTTGCCCCGGTTCTGTCGTTCACACTTAACAATAACATTTACAAGGAGATAAGAAAATGTCCTTCGCCAAGACCTGCCTTTCCTGCATTCTTCTTTTCGTCCTCGTCGCGGCCATGACCGGCTGCGTCTCCTTCACCCCCGTGGACAAGCGCAACTACGCACAGCTCCAGCTCAACGGCATCACCGTTGACCACCCCGCCGGCAACTTCGTCAAGCCGAACTCCGCCGTTGCCGCCGGTTGCCTGAATCTGCTTCCCGGCATCGGGAACTTCTACCTCTGCAGCGGCGATGGCAGCGACGGCACCCAGGCCGTCTACGGGGTTCTGAATCTGCTCCTCTGGCCCTTCAGCATCATCTGGGGAGTCCCCGAAGCCGCCATCGACGCCAACACACTCAATAAACAGTACCTCCTCTATTACTACCAGTTCACCGAAGACGGCAAAGCGGAACTGCAGAAGAGGGGAATCATTCTGCAGTAGGGCAGTTGCCCAAACAAGATTGGAGGGGGGATACTCCTGTTTGGGGGCTAACCATATCCTCTGCGGATCAATCGCAGGGGTACGGGGGGGCGGCAGCCTCCCGTCCTTTGGGTACCCGTGCAAAGATCCCATTCGGAGCTAAGGTGTGGAACATGAAAATGAAATTCAGCCATCACGGGCGGCAATTTTTCTTTATCACGCTAACACTAGAGGGGCGTCCGGCGTCCCTCTCCCAGCTTATTGATGCAAGACACACGCCGGCTCTTCTGCCGCCAGGGATGACTGCACGGGACATCCTGTGCGCCATCCATTCCGCTTTCCCTTACCTAACACTCTCGACCAATGTGATCATGCCAGATCACATTCATCTTCTATTGATCGCCAACTACGACCAATCCCCTACCTTCAACCCCATGTGGTTTAGCTTCGTGCTCATCGAGGCAATGGAGACCTCCTGGGCATCGGAGGCCCTGGGACAATCCCCTATCCCGTCTGCATCACTCCTGAAGGAGATCCTGGAACGCTCCTACGCCCGCACCACAGAGATCTGCTCTTGGAATGGCAACGATGATACCGTGGCAACCCTTCCAGCGAAATCCCCCCCCCCCGCAACAGGCTTCTCCGCTGCATTTTGACCGTCGCGCCTACATCGAGATCTCCTTCAACGCGCGACAGCTCAAGGCGATTCGCCACTATATCCGCCTGAATCCCGCGCGCGCAATCTGGAAGCGCGAACACCCCGACCGCTTTCAATACTTTGCGAATTTCCGCCACCCGGTGCTTGATCCCGCACACCGATGGTCTGGCATCGGCAATCTCACCCTTTTGGCATCGCCATTCCTTTTCCACGTTCGGCTAACTCTACGAAAGACCCTTGCCGAACACGAAGAGGCGATTGCAGCAATTGTGGAACGCGCAAAACGCGGCGCGATCCCCGTGGGCGGCTTCATTTCGCCGGGCGAGCGAGAGCTCCTACGCGCCTAAAGGCGGAACCCGAGGCACATTTCATAAAGGTTCTACCCTGCCAATTGCCACCCTATTACGATCCATCGGCGGAAGACTCCCGGGACCTCGCCGCCGATCGTATGCTATTGATTTCGGGATTCCACGATACCCCAGCACTTTCCCCCGGGATATGCGCAAGGACCCAACCGTGGCACAGCAATTCCGGCAAAACTGCCTCGCGCCAAACGACCTCTTGTCGCGGAACTGTGCCAACGCGCCCAGACCCTTGGACATTGGAAAAACAACGCTAGCCAGGAACAAGTTGGCTGAACCTCCGGGCGACCCAAAGGACGGGGGCTGCCGTCCCCGCCCCCCCCCCCCAGATGCCAAAGCTATTTTACAAGCCACCCATCCCTTACAGGAAGAAGGGGAGATCATCCTGGTGGAACCTGGGGCGCGGCCTCGCAGGCTCTTCGGGTTTTGCAGGCTCTTCGGGTTTTGCGGGCTCTTCGGGCTTCGCAGGCTCTTCGGGTTTTGCGGGCTCTTCCTTCCCTTGTTCCTCGGACGCAATAGGCTTCGGTGCGGGCGCCGGGGGCGGCACAGGGGTGTCGGGGGGATTTTCCGCTGGTTTCTTTTCGGCGGAAGCGGGTGCGCCGCCTTTTTCCAGGAGATTGATTTTCACCACCTGGTAGTGTGTGAGTTTGAATCCCCGGGATTCGCGTCCACGGAGGGGCACCTGATCGAATTCGACCTTGATATCCTGGAACGCGCGCCGGCGGTTGGTGGCCAGTTCCAGCGATACCACGACTCCTGCGCGAGTATAGAGCGCCTCGATGATGCAGTCATCGGGGATAAGGTGGTATTCCCGGGCGAGGATGTAGGTCCCCACCTGGAAGCGCTTCGCGAACCAGGTCCCCTCCTTCTTGTTCCGGTAGAGGATGGAATAAATCTGGTCCTTGTCATAGAGGAAGAGGTATTTGGTGGGCCCCACGTAGGTCTTTGGCTCCACGGCGATAACCTGGCAGGTGCCGTCCCCCTTGATGGCGAGGAGCCGGTCGAACTCGGTGCAGAGGATGGGCTCGGCGTCCTTGCTGGAGGACTTGACGGCGGTGCCCACGAAGCCATTGACCCGGTCGTGGTAGACCTTCACGTCGCGACGTGCGATCTCCCGGCGGTTCACCTGCTGGATTCCCACAATCTGGGTCCGGCGGGGATAGAGCGGACCGTATTTCGCAAGAAGTCCCTGAAGGTATTCGATGGCGTATTCCACGGGGTGCGCCAAGTGTTCCTTGGTGACCTCCATGGCCTTCCGGATGGCCTCCACTTCCTGGCGGTTCTTCTCCAGGTCGTAGAGGGAGATGCGGCGGATGGGGATCTGGAGGAGCCGGTTCACGTCCTCGTCGGTGACATCGCGCACCAGTTCCTGGCGGAAGGGCTCCAGTCCGGTGCGGACCGCCTCCTGGATCTTGGGGATGCTGGCGCACTTCTCGATGCGCTTGTAGATGCGGTTCTCGATGAAGATGCGCTCCAGGGAGAGCTTCTGGATGGACTCCAGCTCGTTCTTCAGATCCAGTTCCAGTTCGGCCTTCAGGATGGAGCGGAGCCGCTCCACATTCCGGCGGAGGACCTGGCTGACCGTCAGGCGGCGTGGCTGGTTGTCCTGGATGACGGTGAGTTTGGAGTGGAGGGTCTTCTGGCACTCGGTATAGGCGTAGAGCGCCTGGATGGTCTCCTCGGCGTAGACCCCGCGCTGGAGGGTGATCTCGATGTGGACCTCGGAGGCGCTGAAATCGTTGATGGCGGTGATCTTCAGCTTTCCTGCACGGACGGCGCGTTCGATGGAGGCGATGAGGGTCTCGGTGTCGGAGTAGGCGGGGAGTTCCCTGATGATCACCTTCTTGTCGCCCTCGGCCTCTATGCGGGCGCGCACCACGATGGAGCCCAGGCCGTCCTCATATCCGGAGGCGTCCATGATGCCCCCCTGCGGAAAATCCGGGAGCACCTGGAAGGGCTCGTCCTTCAGGATCGCGATCTCCGCCTGGAGGAGCTCCTGAAAGTTGTGGGGGAAGATGCAGGTCGTGATGACCACGCCGACGCCGTCCTGCCCCAGCATGAGGAGTGCGGGCACCTTCGCGGGGAGCACCACGGGCTCGCGATTGCGGCCATCGTAGGAATCCACGTATTCGGTGACCGCCGGATTGAAGAGTACCTCGCGCCCGAAGGCGTTGAGGCGGCACTCGATGTAACGGCCGGCGGCGGGGGGGTCGCCGGTAATGGGGTTGCCGAAATTCCCCTGCTTATCAATGAAATAGCCCTTGTTGGCCAGCACCACCAGTGCGCCGCCGATGGAGGCGTCGCCGTGGGGATGGTACTTCATGGTCTCTCCCACAACGCTGTTCACCTTGTGGAGGCGGCCGTCGTCAATGGTCTGGAGGGTATGGAGAATGCGCCGCTGGACGGGCTTGAGGCCGTCATCCACGTCCGGAATGGCGCGGTCCTTGTTCACATAGGACGCATAGAGGATGTAGTTGGACTCCAGAAGATCCCGCAAGGCGTCGGACGAGGAGCCGCCGATCTCCCCAGGCTCCCCGGCCACCTCCCCGGAATCCCCGGAGCCCTCCACGATCCCGGGAGCCGTCGCGACGCCGGCTTCCGCCGCAGCGGGGTCGGCGTCCTCCACAGGCGCAGCCGCGTCCCCGACGGGGGCGCCGGCCACGGGGTCCCCGGTTTCGGGGGCGTTCTTCTTGTCCTTCTTCTGGACCATTGGGTGCAATCGCTTTTTCCGAAAAAGGCGGGAGTCGCCGAGGCGGGATTCTAGTGGTGGGAGAAGACGCGCTCAGGGGCGTGGTAGAGCGCCACCCCGAGCTCATTGGCGCGCTGGATGACCTCGGCGTCCTTGATGGAGCCGGCGGGTGCGATGATGGCGGTGACGCCGGCCTTGGCGGCCACCTCTACGCCGTCATAGAAGGGGAAGAATCCATCGGAGGCCATGACGCAATCCTGGATGGTCTCCTTGCCCTCGTACTTGCGGAACTTCTCGATGGCCTTCTCCACGGCGCCCACGCGGTCCTGCTCGCCGGTGCCCACGCAGACGGTGCCGCCATTCTTGACCATGACCACGCCGTTGGAGCGCACGGAGATGTTGATGTACCAGGCGGTGAGGAGGTCTTCCTTCTGGCGGTCGGTGGCGTGGACCGTGCTCTCCACGTGTCCGAGGGTCTTGCTGTCGGCGGTGGCGACCTTCAGATCGGCCACGGAGCGCATGTTGGTCAGCAGGGGGTCGGCAACCACGACGGAGCCATCGGCCAGCACCTTCATGGTGCGGCAGCCGCTGACGTCGTCACCCACATACTTGGGAAGCCTGGAAAGATCGCCGCACTGGAGGATCCGGATCTGCTTGTTGAGCTTCACCTCGGGATTGGTGAAGACGGCCATGGCGTCCTCGTCAAAAGCGGGGGCGACCACGCACTCCACGAAAGTGGACATGATCTCCTGGGCGGTCTCCTTGTCAACGGCGCGGTTGAAGGCGATGACGGAGCCGAAGGCGGCGCGGGGGTCGCAGTCGCGGGCCTTCAGGTAGACGTCCTTGAGGGTGTCGGAGCCGGTGGCCACGGCCGCGCCGCAGGGATTCACGTGTTTCATGCAGGCGCAGGCGGGCTTGTCGAAATACTTGACGATGTTGAGGGAGTAGCTGATGTCCTCCAGGTTCGTCTGGGAGAGGCCGCTCTTGCCAGTCTTGAGGACCTTCATGTCGCCGATGACGCAGTCCACGGCGGAGGCGGGCTTGTAGTAGGCGGCGGTCTGGTGGGGGTTGGTGCCGTAGCGCAGGTCATCCACCTTCACATAGGGAATGCCGAAGAAGTCGGTGGTTTCGGGGTAGTCGCCCTTGTTCTGGGTCAGATAGCTTTTGCGTCCGAGGGTGTCGGTCATGGCGGGATTCTCCTTTCCCTGCGCGGGAAACTGATGGTGTAGGAATGGTATGGTTTACGGAAAGGCCTTGCCGGGGTTCACCCCTTTGCGGCGCCTCCGGCCTGCTCCTGGAACTGCATCTGGGAGAGCCGGCTGTAGAAGCCGCCCTTCTGCCGCAGCTCGGCGTCCGTGCCCTTCTCCATGACGCGGCCGTCCTCCATGACAAGAATGCAGGAGGCGCTGCGGACGGTGGAGAGCCGATGGGCGATGGCCAGGACCGTGCGGTTCTTCATGACGTTGTTCAGCGCCTCCTGGACCAGCCGTTCAGTGACGGTGTCCAAGGCGCTGGTGGCCTCGTCGAGAATGAGGATGGGGGGGTTGCGGAGGATGGCGCGGGCGATGGCGACGCGCTGTTTCTGGCCGCCGGAGAGCAGGTCCCCCCGCTCGCCCACCATCCGCTGGAAGCCGTCGGGGTGTTCCTGGATGAAATCCAGTGCCTTTGCCTGCCGCGCGGCCTCCACGACCTCCTCGTGGGTGGCCCCGGGGCGCCCGTAGCGGATATTCTCCTCCACCGTGGTGTTGAAGAGGAAGGTGTCCTGGGAGACCACGCCCACCAGATTCCGGAAGTCGCCAATGTCCACCTGCCGCAGATCCACGCCGTCAATGGTGACGCTGCCGCCGGTTGGGTCGTAGAAGCGCGCCAGGAGATTCGCCACGGTGCTCTTGCCGCTGCCGGTCTGGCCGACCAAGGCCACCATCTCGCCCTTGCGGACCGTCAAGTCCAGGTCCCGCAGCACGTCCTGGCCATCGGGGGTATAGCGGAAGGAGACCTTGTGGAAGACGATCTCGTCGCGGAACTCCTTCAGATGGACGGGGTTGGCGGCAACGGGGAGGGAGGCGTCCTCGTCCAGCACCTGGAAGAACCGTTCGGCGGCGGCGGCACCCCGCTGGAGTCCGGCGTTTACCTTGACCAGATCCTTGATGGGCTTGTACATGCTCTGGGCGGCGAAGGCCATTCCGCCCAGGATGCCCAGGGTCAGGCCATTCACGTAGCAGAGCCAGACGAAGACGGCCGCCAGGACCATGGCTGCCAGCTGGAGCATGGGCTGCACGGCCACCTCCGCGCGGATGGCCCGGCGCAGGGCCTTGAAGTACCCCTCGTTGACCTTGGCGAAGCGGGCCTTCTCGTGCTCCTCCTGGTGGAAGGCGCGGATGACCTTCACGCCGGAGAAGCTCTCCTGCATGCGGTCGGTGACCTTCGCCACGCCGTCCAGCACCCGGTGCTGGAAGCGCTTTAGGAGTCGGCAGACGGCATAGACGGGGAAGATGCAGACCAGCAGGAGGATGACGAGCACCCCGAACTTCCAGTCCAGCCCGGCCTCCATGGCGGTCATGATGAGGTAGGAGCCGGCGGCCAGGATCTGGACGGGGGCCACGATGAGTTCGGGGAAGCTGGTGGAGATGATGCTCTCCACGGCGTTGATGTCGTTGGTGCAGCGGCTCAGGAGGGTACCCACGGCCATGTCGCGTCGGGAATAGAAGGCCTGGGACTGGTCCATGAGATGGTTGAAGAGCGCTCCGCGCATGTCCGTGACCACCCGGGCGCCCAGCCACTTGAGGCAGTAGCGGTTTCCCAGGATGGCGAGGGCCTGGAGCACGAAGAAGAGTCCCAGCCCCAGCATCATGGCAACCACGATTCCATGGGTCAGATGCACGCCGTCCCCCCGGTCCACCTCGGGAAGCCCCACCTTCCGCAGGAGGGCATTCGCGGAATCCACATACCGGCCGATCTTCTCCGTCTGGCGGTCAAAGGCGGCGCCGGAGGAGTGCCTTGATTCCGAAACGGCGGGAGCGGCAGGCGTGGCCTCCACGGTCTTTTCCGGGGCCATGACGGCGCCGTCCTCGGCGGTCATGGTCCTGGGCGCGGCGTCCTCCTGGACGGTGACGACGGCGCGGCGGTCTCCGCCGCCCTCCAGTCCGGTGGCCACCATCCCCACCATGCGGCAGAGGGCCAGGAGCGCGCCGCCCTCCACGACGGCGAAAGTCACTCCCAGCAGGAAGGGAAACCAGTGGCGCAGGGCGTAGGTGCCCAGCAGCCGGCGATAGGCGTCAAAGAGCCCCCCCTGGGGCTTTTCAACTACATGGCTGTGCTTGTGTCCCATTTGGACGCGGGGGTCGCAGCGCTAGGCCAGCAGCTCCTTGACGGCGGCGGCGACCTCCTCCTTCTGCGCCATGGTCAGCTCGGGGAAGATCGGCAGTGCCAGGGTCTCCTTGGCGGCGCGCTCGCTCTCGGGGAAGTCGCCCTCATGATAGCCAAGGCTCCGGAAGCATTCCTGAAGATGGAGGGGGATGGGATAGTAGACGGCGCTGCCGATGCCGCGGGCCTTGAGGCCCTGCCACACATGGTCCCGCCGGCCATCCTTGACGCGGACCACATACTGGTTAAAGACGTGCCGTGTGGCGTAGGGGGCCACGACGGGCGTCTGGATGCCCTCCACGCCCTGGAAGAGGCGGTTGTAGTCGGCGGCATTCTGCCTGCGCATGCGGGTCCAGTCGTCCAGATGGGGGAGTTTCTCCAGAAGCACCACGGCCTGGAGGGCGTCCAGGCGGAAGTTGCTTCCCACCAGGTGATGGTGGTACTGGGGAGCCATGCCGTGGTTGCGCAGGATGCGGAGTTTTTCGGCCTTTTTCGGGTCGTTGCACACCACCATTCCGCCATCGCCAAAGCACCCCAGGTTCTTGCTGGGGAAGAAGGAGAGGCAGCCGTAGTCCCCCAGGGAGGCGACCCGCCTGCCCTCCCACTCGGCGCCGATGGCCTGGCAGGCGTCCTCGATGACGGGGATGCCGTGCTTCCGGGCGATCTCCAGGATGGGCCCCATGTCGGCGCACTGGCCGTAGAGGTGGACGGGAATGATGGCCTTGGTGCGGGGGGTGATCTTCGCCTCAACCTGGCTGGCGTCGAGATTGCAGGTGTCGGGGCGGATGTCCACGAAGACGGGGGTGGCCCCGAAGCGGCAGACGGCGCCGACGGTGGCGAAGAAGGTGTAAGGGGTGGTGATCACCTCGTCCCCGGGGCCAATGCCCTCGGCCATGAGGGCGATCTGGAGGGCGTCGGAACCCGAGGAGACGCCGCACGCAAAGGCGCCGTTGCAGACTTTCGCGACGGCCTCCTCCAACTCCTCGACCCGGGGCCCCAGGATGAACTGCTGACTGGCGCAGAGCTCCTCCAGCTTGTGAAGGAGGCCGGCCTGGATGGAGGCATACTGTTGCTGCAAGTCTAGAAGGGGCACGCCCATTGGCAAAAAATCCTCGTATTGAATTGGTTATGACATTCGAACAGGTCTTCTGCGGGGGAAGGGAAGGGCCGTCCGGAGGAGATTTCCCCGGACGGCCTGGAGTCCCTTCGCCGAATTTCGCCGGCTATCGTGGCTGGGTTGTCCCTGCCGGGCGGATGTCGTGGATCCTGAGCTGGGGCACCTCGCAGTCGTGGAAGCGGTTGATGTGGGGGGAGTAGACGATGTCCCAGGGTCCCGGGGGCAGTTCGTCGGGGAGCCGGGAGAAGGCAATGAACTGCATCCGGCTTCCCTCGGAATCCCTCACCACGCCGCGGGTGTGGGTGCGTCCGGCCAGGCCCTTGCGCTCGGGCATGACATTCCGGGTGACGAAGATGGGCTCGGTGTTGCCGTGCCCGAAGGGCTCCAGCTCCTTGAGCTCCTGGAAGAAGACATCGTCCATCTCCCGGAAGGGGACCTCTCCGCAGATGGAGAGGGTGGGACGCATGGACTCGATGCCCAGGACCTTCTGGACGGCGGCGTCGAACTCCTCGCTGAAGCGCTCCAGATTGCCCTCCTCCAGGGAGAGTCCGGCGGCCATGGCGTGTCCGCCGAAGCGGATCAGGGTGTCCTTGCATTCGTCCAGGACCTGCACCAGATTCAGGGTTCTCAGAGAGCGTGCGCTCCCGGTGAACTGTCCGGAGGTGTCGCGGGTGAGGACAACGCTGGGGCGGTGGTATCTGCGGGTCAGCCGGCTGGCCACGATTCCCACCACGCCCTGGTGCCAGGAGTCGCTCCACACCACGATGGAACGGGCCTCCGAGAGATTCCGGGGGGTGCCGGGACGATAGCGCTCGGCAATCTGCCGCTCGGCCTCGGTGACCACCTGCTCCTCAATGGTCTGGCGCTCCCGGTTCAGACGGTCCAGGATTCCGGCCAGCTCCTTGGCGTGCTCCAAATCGTGGGCCTCCAGGAGCCGCAGGGAATCGGTGGGGTCGCCCATGCGGCCAGTGGCGTTGATGCGGGGGGCCAGGCGGTAGGTGATGTCGCTGGTGGCCAGGCACTCGCCCACCTTGGCAATGTCGCAGAGCTCATGGACGCCGGGGCGGGTCTGCATGGAAAGCACCTGCAAGCCCTGGCGCACCAGGATGCGGTTCTCGTTGAGCAGCGGCACGATGTCCGCCACGGTCCCCAGCGCCACCAGGTCCAGCACCGCGTGCAGATCCGTGTCCTCGCCGCCGATCTGGTTCTCGCGGCCATACTTCAGGAAGGCGCAGGCAACCTTGTAGGCCACGCCCACGCCCGCCAAGTCCTCGGTCTCCCGGGGGGCGCCGGGGAGCTTCGGATCCACCACGACCATCCACTCCTGGGAGCCCGTGTCCGCGGGCAGCCCAAGGCCAATGGAGCCCACGCCCGACAAGCCGCCGTGCAGCGGTGTGGGGCCCGGCGTATGATGGTCGGTGATGATCAAATCCAGGTTGATGGCGCGGGCGGCGTCCACCGCGTCGTAGCTGGTGATGCCGCAGTCCACGGTCACCAGCAGGTCACAGCGCCCCTTCGCGTTCTTGTTGATGGAATCCGCCGTCAGGCCATACCCGTCGTCTATGCGGTGGGGCAAATAGCAAATCACATGGGCGCCATTTTCCCGCAGCACCCAGGCCAGCAGCGCCGTGGCCGTGATGCCGTCCGTGTCGTAGTCGCCGTGGATCATGATCCGCTGGTTCTTCTGGATGGCCTCCCACAACCGGCGGGCCGCAGCCTTCGTGCCGGGCAGGAGATACGGATCGCCAAGATGGTCCATCTCCGGATGCAGGAAACTCTGCACCGTCGCCGGGGTCACCCCGCGCGCCGCCAGGACCAAACCGATCGGACGAGACACCGACGCCTCGTCCATCAGGCTGTTCACAAGACTCTCATCAGGATGGTAATACTCCCACTCGCGGTTCTCCTGCTCGTGGTTGCGAAGGCTCGATGTCGTTTCCATTGTGCGTGTTTTCCCAAATAACAAGGTACTCGAAAACACTATATGCCCGTTTCCTGGAAAGTCAAGACCCCCACGCCATCCCATACGCGCAAAAGACACATCCGCAGGACACAACACGACAGCTTGGGAAAAATGTCTTGACAAAGAGTGACAAAATCCTCGTTTTTCTTCAAAAACGCCTTGCAATCCCCCGGACTCCCGCTAAATTAACCCCGATTTCGATACTTTTTTATCATCTCGAACCCTTTTCATTTGTCCAAGTACCGTCACGATCGAATTCCACAGGAGGTTTTTTCGATGAAAGAGAAGAAGAAGGCAGAGGTCGCCCCCGAGGTTCCGGCTTTGACCCCGGAGGAGAAGGAGGCCCAGGATCGCGCCGTTGTAGACGCGGTGGTTGCGAAGGTGAAGGCGGCCCAGGAGGTGTATGCGAACTACACCCAGGAGCAGGTCGACAAGATTTTCCGTGCCGCCGCGCTGGCTGCCAACGCCATGCGGATTCCGCTGGCCCAGATGGCGGTGGAGGAGACCGGCATGGGTGTCGTGGAGGACAAGATCATCAAGAACCACTACGCCTCCGAGTACATCTACAACAAGTACGAGCACATGAAGACCTGCGGCATCATCGAGACGGATGACGCCTTCGGCATGATCAAGGTTGCGGAGCCCCGCGGCGTGATCGCGGGCATTGTGCCCACCACGAACCCCACCAGCACTGCGATCTTCAAGTCCCTGATCTCCCTAAAGACCCGCAACGGCATTGTCTTCAGCCCCCACCCCCGCGCCAAGAAGTGCACCTGCCTGGCTGCGAAGATTGTGCTGGACGCCGCCGTGAAGGCGGGCGCCCCCGCCGACATCATCGGCTGGATCGACTCCCCCACCCTGGGCATGAGCGCCTACCTGATGAGCCACAAGGACGTGAGCCTGATCCTGGCCACCGGCGGTCCCGGCATGGTGAAGGCGGCCTACTCCTCCGGCACCCCCGCCGTCGGCGTGGGCCCCGGCAACACTCCCGTCATCCTGGACGACACCTGCGACGTGGAGATGGCCGTGAGCTCCATCCTGCTCTCCAAGACCTTCGACAACGGCATGATCTGCGCCTCCGAGCAGTCGGTCACCGTGCTGTCCCCCATCTACGAGCAGGTGAAGAAGGAGTTCGTGAAGCGCGGCGCCTACATCCTGAACAAGAAGGAGGCCGAGGCGGTCGGCAAGGTGATCCAGATTGACGGCAAGCTGAACGCCAAGATCGCCGGCCAGAGCGCGGAGAAGATCGCGGAGATGGCTGGCCTGAAGGTCCCCGCCGGCGTGAAGGTCCTGGTCGCGGAGGTCAAGGGCGTCGGCCCCGAGGTCCCCTTCTCCCGCGAGAAGCTCTCCCCCACCCTGGCCCTCTACAAGGCGGACACCTACGAAGAGGCCGTGGAGAACGCCAAGGCGCTGCTCAACTACGGCGGCCTGGGCCACACCGCGGTCCTCTACACCAACACCCAGAACGAAGAGCGCATCCGCGAATTCGGCCACGTCATGCTGGCCAGCCGCGTGCTCATCAACACCCCCAGCTCCCAGGGCGGCATCGGCGACCTCTACAACTTCGCCCTGAACCCCTCCCTGACCCTTGGCTGCGGCTCCTGGGGCGGGAACTACGTCTCCGAAAACGTGGGTCCCAAGAATCTGCTCAACATCAAGTCCATCGCCAAACGGAGGGAAAACATGCTCTGGTTCCGTGTTCCCCAGAAGGTCTATTTCAAATACGGCTGCCTCTGCACCGCCCTCGGCGACCTGGCCGGCAAGAAGCGCGCCTTCATCGTCACCGACAAATTCCTCTACAACAGCGGCATCCTGGGGCCCATGCTCCAGAAGCTCACGGACATGGGCATCGCCACCCACGTCTTCAGCGACGTGGCCCCCGACCCCACCATCCAGCTGGCCCGCCGCGGCCTGGAGCAGCTCAAGAGCTTCGACGCCGATGTCATCATCGCCGTCGGCGGCGGCTCCCCCATCGACGCCGCCAAGATCATGTGGCTCATGTACGAGCTGCCCGAGATCCGGTTCGAGGACGTGGCCATGCGCTTCATGGACATCCGGAAGCGCATCGTGAAGCTGCCTGATCTGGGCAAGAAGGCCATGATGGTGGCCGTGCCCACCACCAGCGGCACCGGCAGCGAGGTCACCCCCTTCGCCGTGATCACCGACGAGGAGACCCAGCAGAAGTACCCGCTGGCCGACTACGCCCTGACTCCCAACATGGCCATCATCGACACCGAGCTGGTCATGAAGCTGCCCAAAGGCCTCACCGCCATCAGCGGCATCGACGCCCTGACCCACGCCCTGGAGTCCCGCGTCTCCTGCATGCAGAGCGACTACTGCAACGCCCTGGCCAACGAGGCCGCCGCCCTGATCTTCAAGCACCTGCCCGAGTGCTACAAGAACGGCCCCATGAACGAGATCGCCCGCGAGCACATGTTCAACGCCTCCGCCATGGCCGGCATGGCCTTCGCCAACGCCTTCCTGGGCCTGTGCCACTCCATGGCGCACAAGCTGGGCGGCATGTACCACGTCCCCCACGGCCTGGCGAACGCCTTCCTCATCAGCTACATTATCCGCTACAACGCGGTGGACTGCATGACCAAGCAGGCCGCATTCCCCCAGTACCACTACCCCAACGCCAAGGCCGACTACGCCGCCGTCGCCCGCTATGTGGGCCTGACCGGCAAGACCGACGACGAGCTGGTGGACAAGCTGGTGGAGAAGGTGGAGGCCCTGAAGGCCGAGCTGGACATCCCGAAGGCCATGAAGCCCTGGTTCGACGCCAAGGGCATCAGCGAAGAGACCTTCCTGGCCCAGCTGGACGAGCTGTGCGTGAAGGCCTACGACGACCAGTGCACCGGCGCCAACCCCAGATACCCCCTCATCTCCGAGATCAAGGAGCTCTATCTGGCCGCCTACTACGGCAAGTAGTCGCCACACGGCGACCGCACCGCCCCCCGCCCCCCTCTCCGGAGGGGGCCGGCCGGGAGGAGGGAAGTCTCCCCGGCACCCGGAGGCCCCCTCCCCCCAGGCCGCCCTCTCTTTCCGGAATCCGGGACGGGGGGCTTCCGCATCCCTTGGGGACGCGGGACAAAAAAAACACGGCACACACAAGGACAAGGAGGACGCATAGAGCATGGACAGCATGGAGATCCTGAAGAAAATTTCCCAGGCCCGGCAGGACCGTCTGGATTACGAAGGAAAAGTGGAGGACACGGTGTTCGTGGGCTCCGGCGTGCTTGCGGAATCCTTCCTGCAGCGCCCCGGCTTCGCCGGCCCCGCCGCACACATCCTGGCCGCCTTCTTCGACAAGCCCGCCACCTGCCCCTGCTTCGAGGTCTTCGAAATGGAGAAGCTCCAGAACCTGGTGCCCCGTCTGGGCGTGCGCACCGCGATCCTCTGCGTGCCCCACCGCCAGGCCGCCAACCTGGCCCAGATCCTGGAGCGCAGCGGCGTCACCCGCATCCTCAACTGGAGCGGCGCCGACCTGGCCCCCACCGGACGCACCGCGATCCTCAACGAGGAGCCCCCCGCCGACGCGGAATAGGCTGCGGGACACCGGCCAGGGGCACGGAGAGGCGCGGCCTCCCGCCTGCGCCACCCCTCCCCTCCGCCGCATTCCTGTTTTTCACGCGCCAGGCGTTCCCCCGGAGCCGCCGAAGGAATATATTCCGGCGGTTTCGGAAGGCGGGCGCCTTCCGCACGGAAAACGAACCCACTTCTTGGAGAGACAATGGGCAAAATCAAGATGGTCATCTGCATCGGCAGCTCCTGCTTTGCGCGGGGGAACGCAGAGAACGTGAAGATCACAGAGGACTTCCTGGCCAGCAGGGGCCTTTCCGACGAGGTGGACATCGACCTCTCCGGCGGCCTCTGCACCGGCAACTGCGCCGACGGCCCCATTGTCATCGTCAACGACAAGCTATACAAGCATGTGGAAAAGGGTGTCATGCAGGACATCCTGAACCAGTATTTCCCCGCCTAGCGGCGCCGCGGCCTCACCGCGCGCGGGCGGGGCTCTTCCGCAACACACACCAGCCGGGATCCCCGCAACCGATCCCCCAGCACACAGGAAGAACCCATGTTCGAGCCAGTCTACACCATTGAAAACGAGTGCCAGGACTGCTACAAGTGCGTCCGGCACTGCCATTGCAAGGCCATCCGCATCGTCAACGGGAAGGCCTCCGTGATCCCGGAGAACTGCGTGGCCTGCGGCGAATGCGTAAAGGTCTGCCCCTCCCACGCCAAGAAGATCCGTTCGGACCTGGCACGCCTGAAGCAGCTTCTGGAATCCGGCGAGGCGATCCACGCCTCCGTGGCCCCGAGCTTCCCCGCCTATTTCCCCGGCGTCTCCCTGGGGCAGCTGACCTCCGCCCTCAAATCCCTGGGCTTCGCCGGCGTCAGCGAGACCGCCCTGGGCGCCCAGGCCGTCAGCCGCCAGACCGCGGAATTCCTCCGCACCACCGACCAGGCTCTCAACATCTCCAGCGCCTGCCCCGCCTGCGTGGACTACATCCGGAAATACCACCCGGAATACACCGGGAACATCGTCCCCGTATACTCCCCCATCCTGGCGCACTGCCGCATCCTGAAAGACACCTACGGCGAAAACGCCAAGGTGGTCTTCATCGGCCCCTGCGCCGCCAAGAAGAACGAGGCCGACCGCCATCCCAGCCTCCTCTCCCTGGCCATCACCTTCGCCACACTCGACAGCTTCCTCCAGGAACGGGACATCCACCTGGTGGAAGAGGCCGATGCCCCCCTGGAAATGTCCGCCGCCGAAGAGGGCCGCTTCTATCCCGTGGAGGGCGGCATGAACGACACCCTCCGCGACAGCCAGGCCGACACCCGCTACCTGGCCATCTCCGGTCTCCAGAACCTGGACCGGATGCTCACCTACTACTACGGCTCCCGCGGCACCCGGAAAATCTTCCTGGAGGCCCTGGCCTGCCCCGGCGGCTGCGTCAACGGCCCCGCCATCCCGCCCGGCTTCGGAGGCCTGGAGGCCGTCACCGAAATCGACCGCATCAGCGGAGCGGGCGACTCCCTGGGACGCGTCCCCGTGGAGAAGCTGGAGGAGGTCCCCGAGGCGGAGCCCCTCCCCGCCGCCGAGCCCTCCGAAGAGGAGATCACCCAGGCCCTTGCCCGCGTCGGGAAGTTCTCCCGGGAAGACGAGCTCAACTGCGGCGCCTGCGGCTACAACACCTGCCGCGACTTCGCCAAGGCGCTCCTGGAAGACAAGGCGGAGGAGGCCATGTGCCACACCTACCTCCGGAAGAACTTCGAGCGCACCAGCAACGCGCTGATCCGCTTCATCCCCGCGGCCGTCGTCATCGTGGACGAAAAACTCAACATCTGCGAGTGCAACCGGAACTTCGCCCGCATGGCCGAAATGATGGACGTCTACGACGCCCTCGGAAACCTGAACACCATCCCCATCTCCACGCCGCTGCCCGATTTCTCCGACCTCTTCGCCAGCGTCGTGGAAAACGGCGGCGAGATCGAGAAGTTCAACCAGAAGTTCAAGGACCGCATCGTCAACATCAGCATCTTCACCATCGCCAAGGGGAAGTCCGCCGGCGCCGTCATCCAGGACATCACCCGGAACGAGCTCCAGAAGGAGCAGATCGCGGAGAAGGCCCGCGAGGTCATCCAGAAGAACGTCTACACCGTCCAGCAGGTGGCGCGGCTCTTCGGGGAACACGTGGCCGACACCGAGATCCTCCTCAACGAAATCGCCGGAACCTACGAGAGCCACCACGGACTGGGGGACCAGAAGAAATGACGCAGCCCGTCTTCGTGGAAATGGAGTCCTTCCAGTTTACCAAGACTGGACAGGCGGCCTGCGGCGACGACCTCCAGATCAAGGTACTCAAGAACGAGAACCGGTATCTGGCGGTCCTCTCCGACGGCCTTGGCAGCGGCGTGAAGGCCAACATCCTGGCCAACATGACCACCACCATGGCGCTGCGCTTCCTGCAGTCCAACATGGACCTGCTGCAGTCCGTGGAGACCATCATGGACTCCCTGCCGGTCTGCGAAGTGCGCAAGATCAGCTACGCCACCTTCTCCATGGTGGACCTCCGGCTGGGCGGCATCACCCGCGTGGTGGAAATGGGAAACCCCCAGTACATCCAGTTGCGGGGCCCCGAGGAGGTGCAGCCCCTCAAGCACGAGACCATCGTCTCCAAGCACTGGCCCGACCGCCAGGTGGAGTGCTATGAACTCAAGATGGAGCCCGGTGACCGGCTCATCATCGCATCCGACGGCGTCACGCAATCCGGACTCGGCGAGGGCACGCAGTACAAATTCGGGTGGCGGCGCAGCGGCGAAATGGCCTTCGCCCAGGAGCGCATCGCCGAAAACCCCGACATCTCCAGCTACGCGCTGGCGCGCTCCATCGCATACGAGGCATACGGCATCTCCCAGAACACCTGCAAGGACGACATCACCTGCATGGTGCTCTACATGCGCACGCCGCGCGTCATGCGGCTGCTCACCGGACCGCCCTACCACAAGGAACACGACCGGGAATACGCGCTGCAGGCCAATCTGGGCGAGGACCACACCGTGGTCTGCGGCGGCACCACCGCCACCATCCTGGAACGGGTCCTGGGCAAGCGCGTCCAGATCGACATCTCGCGCCTGAGGCCCGGTGACAAGCTGCCCCCCGCCGGCCGCATGCCCGGAGTGGCGATGGTCACCGAGGGAATCCTCACCCTCACGCGCGTCTGCGTGGCCCTGGAAAACGACGAGGAGCTGGCCAATGTCCCCACCGCCGCCCGGCGCATCATCGACATGATGATGCAGCACGACATCATCGAGTTCGTGGTGGGCACGAAGGTCAACGAAGCCCACCAGGATCCCAATCTCCCACAGGACCTGGAGCTGCGGCGCGGCGTCATCCGGCGCCTCTGCGACGTCCTCCAGAAGAAGTACCGCAAGGAGACCAAGGTCAGCTACTTCTAGGACGGCGAAACCCTTTTTGGCATGTTGCCGGGTTGGCACGCCTGCCACGAAAAAACACAACACCCCTCCCACAAGGAGCCCCACCGATGAGAAAGCTCAAACTGGAAATCTGCTGCGGCACCACCTGCTTCATGCTGGGCGCCGACAAACTGCTGAACATTGAGAACGAGATGCCCAGCGAACTGCGCAGCAAGGCCGAAATCCGCGCCATGCCCTGCCTGGGGCTGTGCAACGACACCAAGCTTGCCGGCGCGCCCTACGCGAAGCTGGAAGGCGAGATCATCGAGAAGGCGACTCCCGAGAAGATCTACGACCGGATGCGCGAAATCCTGTCCAGCTGGGAGTAGCCATCCGCCCGCACACAAGGGCCCGCCGCACCCCCGCGCGGATGCAACAGGGGACGCCACCCCTCCCCCGTCGCACGAAGCGCCAGGCGACGGGCCCTTCGCCTCCCACCATACCACCGTTCCCGAGAGATTCGAAATATGCTTGACGGCTCTGTCTACCTGAGACGAGAACTGATGATCCGATTCGTGCGCGCCTTCAACAATGGCACGCTGGAGGAGGATCTCGACAGGATGCCCATCGCCATGCGTCCCAGGCAGGGCGGTTCCAGCCGGTGCTGCATCTACCACGACCGCGCCGTCATCAAATACCGGCTCATGAGCCTCCTTGGCTTCGCATGCGAACAGGAGACCGACGAGGCCCGCACCCTCGCCTCCTACTACCGCGAGGCACGCGAACGGAAAACCGCCCCTGCGGATCCCGACGCGCAGTCGCTCCCGCTCTCCGTCTGCGAGGCCGCCTGCTCCGAATGCCCCAGCAGCCGGGTGGTCGTCACCGGAAACTGCCGCGGATGCTTCTCCCGGCCCTGCATGTACAACTGCCCGAAGGGCGCGATCTCCATCGTCAACCAGGCCTCCACCATCGACTACTCGAAGTGCGTCAAGTGCGGGAAATGCGTCGGGGTCTGCCCCTTCCACGCCATCGTCAAGACCACCGTCCCCTGCGAGGAGGCCTGCCCCACCGGCGCCATCCACAAGGACGAGGAGGGGCACACCACCATCGACCCCGCCAAGTGCATTTCCTGCGGAAACTGCTTCGCAAGATGCCCCTTCAGCGCCATCATGGAACATTCGCAGCTCCTGGATGTGCTGCTGGCCCTCAAGCGCGGGGAAAAGGTGGTCGCGATGGTCGCCCCCGCCGCCACCTCGCAATTTGCCGGCACTCTGGAACAGCTCTTCACCGCCATCGGGAAACTGGGTTTCACCGATGTCATGGAGGTCGCCCTTGGCGCCGAAAAGACCACCGAACACGAGACCCGGGAGTTCCAGGAGCGCATGGCGAAGGGCGAGCGTCTCATGACCACCTCCTGCTGCCCCGCCTACGTGGAACTGGTCCGGAAATTTCTCCCCGATTTCCAGAAGTTCGTCTCCGAGACCCCCAGCCCGATGGTCTTCGCCGCGCAACTCTCCCACGCCGAACACCCCGGGGCAAAGGTCGTCTTCATCGGACCCTGCGTCGCAAAGCGCATGGAGGCCATCCGGAAGGGCGTGGACTACGTCCTCAGCTTCGAGGAACTGGGCGCCATGCTCGCCGGCACCGGCATCGATGTCATGAGCTGCGAACCCTGGAAACTGGAACGGGCCGCCGAAACCACCGCGCGAAACTACGCCCGCAGCTGCGGCGTCACCGAGGCAGTCATCAAAGAGGCCGGCGGAATGCCCGAAAACTTCAAGCTCGACGCCAAATCCATCAACGGCATCGACAAAAAGACCCTCGCCCTCCTCAAACTCTACGCCGCGGGGAAACTCCCCGGGAACTTCCTTGAGGTCATGTGCTGCCCCGGCGGCTGCGTCAACGGCCCCTGCTCGTTCCGGAAGTAAATCCCCGGCAAAGCCAAATGCAAAAAAGGGCCGGCGCTCCAAGAAGGCGCCGGCCTTTTTTACCAACAGGAAGGCTGTGCACTGGAAGAGGAGCATTACAGGGCATTCCCATGGATTAAAATTTCACTTCCTCTCCTTTTCTTGGGACACAAGCGTATGCTTTTCCGTCTTTCACCGAGAAATCCGGATGACAAGTTGCACTTCCCGGAAACAGTCACATGGACTGTCTGGACGATGGGACAGGCGCGAAATTAAGTGTATATTTTGGAGTTGTTTCATTGCACAAATGAGACGAGACTGTTTTTTCGTTTAAGTCATAATTCAGCCCACTCACGGAGGAACTTCCATGTCCATTTACAAGGCCTGCCTTCACTGCATTCTTCTCGTTGTTCTCGTCACCGCCATGACGGGCTGCGTCTCCTTCTCTCCGACGGACAAACGAAACTACGCGCAACTCAAGCACCACGGAATCACAGTTGATCATCCGATTGGGCTATGGGAAAAGCCGAATTCGCCCGCTGTCGCCGCATGCTTAAATATCCTCCCCGGCGGTGGAAACTTCTACCTTTGCTGTGGCAATGGCAGTGACAGCACCCAAGGCGCTTATGGTGCAATCAATCTACTCTTCTGGCCCCTCAGTATCCTCTGGGGCATCCCCGAAGCAGCCATCGACGCCAATACGCTCAATAAGCAATATCTCCTCTATTACTGCCTGTACAGTGAAGAGGGTAAAGCGGAGATGCAAAAACGAGGCATCGAGCTTCACTAAACGCCCTTTACGCGTGCCCAAGAACAGTTGTATACCGACCCCCTGCCCCTTCTGAAAACTTCCCAGGGGGGGGACTCCTGGAAGTCCACCCCGTGGCGTTTCCCCCCCTCCTACTCCTGCATTTGGAAGACCAATGGCAGAGTGACTTTGCAGGGGACGGCGTGGCGGTCCTTGACAGCGGGGGTGAAGAATGTGTTGGCGACGGCGGCAAGGGCGGCCTGCTCGAAGTATCCCGGAGGGGTGGCGGAGGCGATGCGGACCCCGCGGGGGGTCCCGGACTCGTCCACGATGAATTCCAGAAGGACGGTTCCGGAGACGCCTTCGCGCCGTGCGCGGAGAGGAAAAACAGGGCGGATGGGGGTTCTGGGGCGTGGCGCGGCGTCCACTTCGCCGAAGTCGTAGACGGCGGCGGGGGCGGGTGGTGCATCCTCCTCCGCAACGGCAGCGGGCGCCAAAGCCGAGACAGCCGCGGGATTCCCCGTCGGGTGTGGCTGCGGGGGCAAGAGCGCCATGGGCGGAGGGGGAAGCGTCACCTGCCTGGGGGGCAGCGGCCTTTGGGGCTGCGGGGGCAGTGTCTGGTGGGATGGAGGAAGGGCGGGAGGCCGTTGCCCCGCCTCCGCCTCCGGGGGCTGCTGTGGCGCGGGAATCTCCTCCGTTTTTGGAGACGCGACAGTGATTTCCACGGGGGCGGGCGGCTCGGGCGCATCGGGCGTGTTTTCCCCTCCCTTCGGATAGTTGAGAGTCAAAAGGGCTCCCAGCGCCAGCAGGGGGACGAATCCCCAGAATAGGATTTTTGCGCCAGAAAGCCTCATTTTCCCGTGTGTTTTTCCCTCGTCGCCGGCCTTTCCCGGGACGGGGTCCGGGTCATGGAAAGCGTCCCATTGGAGAGCTACATTCTTCCCGCGACGCCATCTGTGGCATTGACGAGACGGGATAATATACCCGCCGCACCCCACCCACCCCGTCCCTCCCTCCTCCCATGGAAAACCTGGTCATTCTCGGCACCGGCCCGGCCGGATGCACCGCCGCCATCTACGCCGCGCGGGCGGGCCTGGACCCCTTGCTGCTGGCGGGCCCCCTGCCCGGTGGACTGCTCACCCGGACGCCGAAAATCGAAAACTACCCCGGCTTCCCCGAACCCGTCTCCGGCTTCGACCTCACCGACGCCATGATGCAACAGGCCGAACGCCTGGGGGCCCGCGTGCAATTCCACAGCGTCCGGAAACTCCAGTTGGACAGGAATCCCAAGACACTGCTTCTGGACAACGGCACGGAGCTGCAGGCAAAGGCGGTGATCCTGGCGACGGGGGCGAAGCACCGCCAGCCGGAGAACCGCGGCCGCATTCACGGCCGCAACGTCTCCACCTGCGCCACCTGCGACGGCCCCTTCTACCGGGGAAAGACGGTGGCCCTGGTGGGCAATGGCAGCGCCGCCCTCAACGAGGCGCTGTACCTCTGCTCCCTGGCGGGGACCCTGCACCTGGTCCTGCCTGCCGAGGCCATGAAGGGCCCGCAGTCCCTCCGGGAACGCCTCACCCAGTGTCCCAATCTGGTCGTGCACCCGCAATGCCGTCTCCTGGAGACCCGGAACAACGACCGTGACGAAGTGGAGGCACTGGTGTTGCAGGATGCCGCCTCCGGAAAGGAGAGCCTCCTGGAGGTACAGGGGCTCTTCCTGGCGCTTGGGTTCGATCCCGACACCGCGCTGCTGAAAGACACCGGAATCACCCTGGACGACGCAGGGTATATTAAACGCCTCGACCCCGAAACCAGCCTCACGAATCTCCCCGGGGTCTTCGCCGCCGGAGACTGCACGGACCCCCGCTACAAACAGGCCGTGGTGGCGGCGGGCTCCGGCGCCAAGGCCGCCATGGACGCGGCGGAATTCCTCATGCGCCTCGACGCGCCCGAATTGGCGCGGCAACCATGAAGCCTCCTTTGCCGGCGAATTCGCCAATCCCCCAACCGACAGCCAAACACGAGAGTAAAAATGTCCGAAATCACGCAATTGACATCTGAGAATTTTCAGGAGACCATTGCCCAGGGGACCTGGCTCGTGGACTTTTGGGCCACCTGGTGCGGCCCCTGCCGCATGCAGGGACGCATCCTGGACGAATCCCTGGGCCAGCTTGCCGACGCCGGCGCAAAGGTTGGAAAAGTCAATGTGGACGAACAGGCCGGCCTGGCCATGCGCTTCAACGTCCTCTCCATCCCCACGCTCATCGTCTTCAAGGACGGGCAGAAGGTCAAGGAAATGGTGGGAGTCCACCAGCTGGCCGACCTCCTGGACGCCCTGAAGTAGCGCAAACGCGTTTTCCCTCCGTGCCATGGCCGCCCCCCTGACCCTCCAGTGCCCCCACTGCGGCACACAGTTCTCCTTCCAGCCCATCACCCTCCTCACCCCCGAAGACTCCCACGAGGAAGAGCTGAACCGCGGCACCCTGAACTGCGTCCCGTGCCCCCAGTGCGGGAAGACCCTCAATGTCCCCGTGCGGATCTCCTTCCGGGATGCGGAACGCCCCTTCCTGCTGGTCCAGGAACCCCGCCCCCTCCCGGAGCCCGAGGCCGCGCGGCGGGCGCTGCAGCTGGACGAGGCGGCCACCCGCGCCGCCGTGGAGGAGGGCCTCCAGCGCCCCGTGGTCCGCATGGTCTTCACCCGCCCCGACTTCCTGGAGAAGCTCTACCTCCACCAGAAAGGGCTGGACGACCGGGTGGTGGAATTCGCAAAATACCAGCTCTTCCACGGCGGCACCCAGGACGGCGCCCTGAATTCCACCCGCCACCGGCTCCTTTTCGACTACAGCCAGAGCGATACGGAGCGGATGATCTTTCTGGTCTACGACCGCGTCAGCGGCAAACCCGTCCGGATGCTGCAGGTGCCCCGGAAGGAATACGACGCCCTCGCCGAGGAGATCGCCGTCAACCCCGCCATCCAGAAGGAGCTGGACAACTGCTTCCCGGGCTGCCGCGTGGATGTCGACCAGATCTTCCAGGCACTCTCCCGCGAGGAGAAATAGGAGGGGAACTCCATGAAACAGCACAAGAAGGACCAGCGGCAGAGCGCAGCGCCGGCCCTCGACGGCCAGAACTGGAACAATCCCTTCATAGGACTGAAGATCGATCTGCCCGAGCCCCCCAAACCGCCTCCGCCGCCCCCGCCCACCGAAGAGGAGAAGAAACAGGCGGCCCTCTCCAAGGAGGACCTGGAGCTTCTCAAGGCCTTCGGCGGGGACATCGCCGTCGGACACGACGACTCCGGGAACACTCCAAGGAGCCGCGAAAGAGTCTCCTTCCAGCTGCGCAGGAAGGGCCGCGGCGGCAAGACGGTCACCTGCGTGCAGGGGCTCGCCGGCCTGGAACTCCCCGAGCAAATGGAGCTATGCTCCCGCATCAAGGAGGCCCTGGGCATCGGGGCGCACTTCCTGGAAGGCACCCTGGAACTCCAGGGCGACCAAGTCCAGCGCGCCACACAGTGGTTTGAAAAACAGGGTTTCCGGACCCGCAAATGAAAACGCCCAATGCCGCGGACAACACGCTATTGGAAGCGTCCGCGTCGCTGGAGAGATTAAGAAGAAAAGAACGCGGGAGCGTTCCTTCGGATTTTATCTCGAGCTGTATTTATCTATTTTCGTGGACGATAGTGCCTTCCACCACGAGCGGCCAGATTGCCTCCGGCTCCATCAATCCGGCAAGCTGCCATTGCAAATATTCGGATTAAGCAGTCGACTGTGCATATAAGCCGTTTTCTCGACTAAGGAACCAAGGTCTTCACAGATTTTCCGCCAGGAGAGTCCGACCTAATTGGTGTTTTCGTCCTACAGCCGTGCACCATGAGGAAAGAGAAATTTTCAATATTTTCATCAAAAAGAGACTTGAAAGACTTGAAATCTAGATTTCCACTTGCATTATATATCCGTTTTCTGGAGACTTTCCAAAGCACAACAATAAAAACCTGCCCCGAATTATTCATTAGTAACACTTTCACAGCAAACAAAGAAAACACCAAGCAACAAACAGAAAAAACATCACAATTTCTCATGTCTTTCCCGTATTACATTTCTACAAACGTCCTACAACAATCCATTTAAACATTACATGAAACCGTAACAAAACATAGATGACAAACAATTAAAAAGCGTCTAGGGACTGCAATCCCCAGACGCTTCCGTGGCATGGACGCTACATGTGTCCAAACCTCTAGGTGGCATTAACGTAGTCGTTCCATGTCAATTTACAAACGAACAAGCCCGCTTGTTCGACAACATTCCACCTAGGAACGCTACGCAATGGCCTTGAGCAAGCGATACAATGTGTTTGCTTCAGAAGTCCTCCAAGGTGCATCATTTTCGGGGAAATACGAATTTCCACAGATCGCGCCTATCCACATAAATAGAATCTCCACGATTTCCTTTGACCGAATCAGTAGATCCTTGAATTCCAAATCCCCTTTATGGCTTCACTTCTACATCTACGACAATAGATTCCAATCGATTCTACCACACCCCGACAAAATTGCAAGATTTCTGTGTAAATACTCGGGAGTCATAGGACTCGACAACAGCCTATACAGGGACCTCCCCCTTGTGGAACAAATCCATAGCGTTTACCTAAACAGACTCATCGATTTTTGGTGGCAAAGTCTGGATATTCCTGTCATTCCCAATGTTGTGTGGGGAGATATCGCCGCACATTCGATTTCTGCTTTGATGGGCTTCCCCGTAAAAGCACAGTCGCCGTATCTTCCCTTGGAATGATGAAGGGACGCATAAATCGATTCTATTTCTTAGATGGTTTTGAAGCTACCATTTCACATCTTCATCCAGATAACATCATGTTTTATGGCCTCCTTCCTGACGAGGCAAAGCACATCGCCGAAAAAGCCAACATACCTATTTTTAGAATAGCAAGCAGAATTCAGCAAGTCTTTGCATTCGCGGAGGGGGAAAAATGACAAAAGCTCTTCATGGAGGCTTCAACGGAACATTCGGTTCTGATCAAAAACATCACAATTTCATCGACAATCTTCCAAACCTCACAGAGAAGTATCCAAGTTCCCAAGATGGATATTTTGGGAAGGATGGAAGTTCCTCAAGAGTCCGCCGTATAACATGTAACAATCCACTAGAAGAAGCCTACCGATTCTTTGAGATGGCAACGATTGGTGCAGTCAGCAAAAGACCTTTGACAAACATCAAAACACCAGAGATCATCCCACATGCCCAAGTCGCCATCATGAAGGATAAGTTCAGAATCCAGATTCGCGAAAATTCCCACTCCGACGGAGGACCGGTCATCGATATTTGCGACGCAATTCCAGGGCTTGTGAAAACTCAGAAGATTCACTTCATTTCCAAAGGAGACAAGCAATGAGAGACACATTCAATGTCATACCCGAATCATCAAAAGAACTTTTGAGAACTCTCGAAGGCAAAAAAATCGACCTCGTTTCCCTAGACAGGGTAGCACTGATCGGAACAGGATTCTACGACTCCTACATCGAATCGCCTGACTTTCCTATAGACTCTTCCTATGTTGAACGCCTGCTGACACAGCAGCTGACCCTTCAGACACAAAAGCTCACCCTTTCGCTTTTGACAACAGAAATTGCCAATCGTGAAGATGAGTATCCGGATCTCGCTCTAGTGGAAGCGCATGCCTCCTCTCCAGAGCAACTCTCTAACCAATGCGATGACTTGGCGTCTTTCACCCTCGGAGAAACCGTTCAAGATATCGAAATCGTCGACGAAAGGGTTGTCATAAACAAATCCGGAAGCGCCCCCTTCACTTTCACCAACACGAAGGCAATCATTATCCATTGCGACACCAGGAAGGTCATAGCTGAGAAGAACTGTTTTTGGGCCGAATGCTGGACCGTGAGTATTCTTCCCAAAGACACCGCCTACGATTTCTTCAACCAATGGACAGAAAAACCGGAAGATGATCCCGCGACCTACCAGATGACCCTCGTTCGCACCATGCTCTGACACACAACCAACTGGCGATTCATCGCCTATGCAATCGAAAGACTGGGAATTGTCGCGGGTTCGCACGTGGCCGCGGTTGCGCCAGCAAGGCCCACTGCAGAGTGATCGAAACTCCTGATTCCTAATTCCTCATTGAAGAGGGTTCTGCCGCTCGACCTATTCGCCCGACAGATACCTCTTCACGGTCCTCGGGTCGAGTCCTGCGCGCCTGGCCACGGCGGAGAGGGTCTTTTCTCGTTTCCGAAGCGCCTGGAGATATACTTTCATGACGTCCTCGGCCGTCCAGTCGTTTTGTGCGAGGGCGGCCTCCAGGGGGTCTGTGGCATCGGCATCGGCGGCAGGGGATTGCGCGGGGAGGTATTCGCCCCGGATCAGGAGATTCCGGAGGCACTGTTCCAGTTCGCGGACATTCCCCGGCCAGGGGTATTCCATTCCCAGGTGTTCCACGATCCACCGGAGTGCGTGGTCCGCGAACTCCTCCGCCTCGGCGCCCTCCAGGACGCGCTTGGCGAGGACCACGACGAATTGCCGGAGCTCCTTTTCCTGTCCATCAATGAGTGTCCGCAGGGGGGCGGTGCGGATGACATCGGAGCAGATACGGAAGAAGAGGTCTTTTCGGAAGGCGCCCTGCCGGCATCGTTCCTGGAGATCGGCGTTGGTGGCGGCCACCACCTTTCCGGGGAAGAGGCGGATGCGCTCCTCGCCGACGCGCTGGAACCGCCGGCTCTGGAGCAGCCGGAGGAGCTTCACCTGGGTCTCGGGAGCCACCTCGCCGATTTCGTCCAGGAAGATGCATCCCTGCGGGGAGCAGGACTCGAAGCATCCCTTGCGCGCGGAAACGGCGCCGGTGAAGGCTCCGCGGGCGTGGCCGAAGAGAGCGGACTCCACCAGCGTCTGCGGCATGGCGGAGAGCTGCACGGGGTGGAAGCACTCCTGATGGCGGCAGACGAATTGACCCGCTGCGGGATCGAAGGGGATGTATTGGGATAATGCGATGGCGCGGGCCACCAGCTCCTTTCCCGTCCCCGACTCCCCCGTCACCAGGGTGGTCATCTGGTTCATCTTCCCCCGCAGCTGCCGGTAGTACCGCCCCAGGTCGCAGGTGAAGACCGACTGCCAGATGGCGCACCGGAGCTCCCCCGCCGCCAGAGTGCCCCCCGCGATGAAATCGTAGATATAGTTGAAGGCGCGGTGCAACTGGTGCATGAGCGCAAAGACGCCCTCCGGGGAATACGCCGTGGGGACTGCGCGCCCCGGCAGCGAGAGCAGTCCGCGGCATTCCCGCTGGAAATCGCCGTAGAGCGCCGCCGTCGCCGGTTCCGCCCCCAAGCCCAAATAGACATTCCGGGACATGGCCTCGCGGTGGCGGGAGAAGAGCCAGTAGAGGCACAGAAGATCCCAGGACGCCAGTTGGTCCGCATCCAAGGCCGCCCCCCACGCCCCCCAGCGGGATGCCCCCTGCCGCACCAACGCATCGCAACGCTCCTCCAGCAACGACAGGTTCCGGTTCACCGAGGACTCGCCATCCACGCTGTTCCACACCCGATAGGAGCTGCGGTAGCGCCTCCCCAGAATCCGGCGCTCCAGCGCCGTGCGTTCCTCCCCGAAGGGATTGGCGAAGGCCAGCCGGCCAATATCCCCGGCCAAACCCCACTCCTCCGACGTGAAAAACACCTCGCCCATCTGCAACACCTCCTCCACACACGGAAAACCGGAGAGACGCAAAAACACCACATTCTGCAAATTTTGCAGATAATATACGCATTTTTTGCTGTCTTGAAACAGATTTCCTGTCCCGCCTCCTGCCCGGAATGCAGATGGCATGCTATTTTCTTGTTTGAAGGTTCGCACTTGAATCCGCAGTCCCGCGTGCACGCGGGGCTTTCCAATATCCCCCTGTTTTCCCTTTCCCATGAAGTGGCTTTGTTTTTCCGACAAGGACGCCCTCGTCTGCGGCGACCGTCATCTCTCCTACCGCGCCCTGGCCACCGCCATCGCCCACACCAGCGCCGTCATGGGCGCGCACGCCTCCCGGGGCGACCGCGTGGTGCTTCTGGGCGCCAACAGCCTGGAATGGATCTGCGCCTTCTACGGCGTATGGCATTTCGGCGGCGTGGCGGTGCCCGTGGACTTCATGTCCACACCCGAGGAGATCGCCTTCATTCTCTCGGACTGCCGGCCCGCGGTGGTCTGGACGGACGGCCAGACGCGGGGCAAGCTCTCGAAGGCGCTGGAGCTGCTGGAGGGATGGACTCCGGTTGTCATGTCCCTGGACTCCCTGTCGAAGATCTGCCAGGGCGCCTCGGAGGACGGCGATCCCGCCCATTCTGACGCCTCCGCCTCCCTTGGGGAGAGTCCGGACAGCGAGCTGGCGTTGCTGGTGTATACCTCGGGGACCACGGGCTCCCCCAAGGGCGTCATGCTCTCCTTCGGGAACCTCTTCGCCAACACCAACTCCGTGGGGCACGAAATCGAGGTCTTCATTCCGGCGGACCGCGTGATGGTGATCCTTCCGCTGCACCACGCCTACCCCCTCATGGGCAGCCTGATCATGCCCCTTTCCATCGGCGCCACCGCCGTGCTGGCCCCGGAGATGACCGGCCCCTCCATCCTGGAGACCCTCCAGAAACACCACTGCACCTTCATCGTCGCAGTCCCCCGGCTCCTGGAGCTCTTCCGCAACGCCATCATGCAGAAGATCCGCGCCAGCCTCCCCGCCCGCGCACTCTTCCGGATCTGCCGCGGCGCACACTCCCTTGCGCTCTCCCGGAAGATCTTCAAGAAGGTCCAGGACACCTTCGGCGGCTCCATCCGGTACATCGCCAGCGGCGGCGCGGCCGCCGCCCCCGAGCTCATCCGGGACTTCTATGCCCTGGGCTTCGAGCTGCTGGAGGGATACGGCATGACCGAGACGGCCCCCATGATCTCCTTCACACGCCCGGGACGCGTCCGCCCCGGCTCCCCCGGAATCCCCATCCCCTGCAACCAGGTGCGCACCGAGGACGGCGAGGTTCTGGTCAAAGGCAACAACGTGATGATGGGGTACTACCACCGCCCAGGGGAGACCGCGGAGGTCCTCACCCCCGACGGCTGGCTCCACACCGGCGACCTGGGATACGTGGACAAGGATGGCTTCCTCTTCCTCACCGGGCGCAAGAAGGAGCTCATCATCCTGGGCAACGGCAAAAACATCAACCCCGCCGAACTGGAGGAGAGCTTCGCCAAACATGTCCAGGGGCTCCTCACCGAATGGGCCGTCGCCGAACACAACGGGCACCTGGCCGTGGTGGGCGTCCCCGACGTGGAGGCCCTGAAGAAGCGGGGCATCGTCAACATCCAGGAGACCCTTGCGGACCAGATCCTGGAGCCCTACAACCTGGCCGCGCCCTCCTACAAGCGGCTGGGCAGCCTGATCCTCTGGAACCACCCCCTCCCCCGCACCCGGCTGGGGAAGATCCGCCGGCACATCATCCAGAAGGAGCTCAACGGCGAGACCGTGGAGTCCCCCCAGTCCACCCAGGAGCCCCCCCCCGACACCCCCGCCTACAAAATGCTGGCACAGTGCCTGGAGGCCATCGCCGGAAGAGCCCCGAAGCCCGACGAACACCTGGAGCTGGACCTGGGGCTGGACTCCCTGGCAAAACTCACCCTCGTCAGCACTCTGGAGCGCGACCACGGCATCACCCTCACTCCGCAGGAGCTCTCCCAATACGCCACGCCGCGCGCGCTGGCGCAACACCTGGAGGAACACGCCGCGGAGACGGCGGAACTCCCCGCGGAGGCCGGGAAGGCCGGTGTCCCCGCAAAGGCCCCGGAGCTCCCCCGTCCCGCCTGCACCCACGGACTCTTCCGCATCCTTGGAAAAGGCTTCCTGAAGACCATCTCCCGGATGGAGGTCCGGGGGCTGGAGAACATCCCCGCCGGCCCCTGCGTCATCGCCCCCAACCACCAGAGCGCCCTGGATGGACTCTACGTGGGGACCGCCCTCTCCCCCGAACGCTTCCGGAACACCTATTTCTACGCCGCCGCCAAGTTCGTCACCGGGGGCCTCACCGGCTTCCTGGCGCGGCGCCACAACGTGATCCCCATGGACCTCAACGGGAATCTCCGGGAAACCCTGGAGATGCTCCAGCGCGCCCTCCACGAGGGGAAGTCCATCGTCATCTTCCCCGAAGGCACCCGGAGCCTGGACGGGTCCCTCTCGCCCTTCCGGCACGCCTTCGCCAAGCTGGCCCAGCAGAGCAACATCCCCATCCTCCCTGTCGCCATCAAGGACTCCATACGGGTCCTCCCAAGAGGGAAATCCTTCCCCGTCTGGGGGCAGAAGGTCACCGTTGCCTTCCTCCCACCCATTATGCCGACCAGCCGGGACTCCCTCGAAGACCTCGCCGAGCGCACACGGAAGGGAATTGAAGAGGCCCTGGAACGGTAAAGGTAGAGGGCATCTTCCCTGAAAACAAAACGGGCGCCCCCCCTGAGGAAAGAGGAGGGACGCCCGTTTTTCCTTTTTGTCCTATGCCTTCGCAGGCTTCCGGAGGGCGACGAGGGTGACGGCAGCGAGGATGAGGACAATGCCGGCGGCGATGCGCGGGGTGAAATCCTCGTGGAAGACGAGGACTCCGACGGTCATTGCGGTGAGGGGTTCCAGGGCGCCGAGAATGGCGGTTGCGGTGGCTCCGATATAGTGGACGGCCAGGGTGACGCAGACCAGGGAAACCACGGTGGGCAGCAGCGCCATGAGGACGGCGCAGAGAGCCACCTTCGGGGTGAAGTGCCCGAAGGCCCATCCGGCCCAGGCCAGGCGCGCCAGATAGAGGGCGGCGCCAATTGCCAGCACATAAAAGGTGAGCTTCTCCGAGCGCATCTTCCGGATGACATCCATGTTGTTCATCACGAGATAGACCGCGTACGTCAAAGCGGAGAGCATGGCCAGCACCACGCCAAAGGCGTCCACGGCAGTGCCGTCGGACTTCCGGCAGAGCAACGCAATTCCGCCCAGGGAGAGGAGCAATGCCGCCACCGTCACGGCGCGGATGCGCTCATGAAAGCATGTCATCATGAGGACCGCGGTCATGATGGGATAGACGAAGAGCAGCGTGGAGGCCACGCCGGTGTCCATTTTCAAGTAGCTCAAATAAAGGAACAGGGAGCTGCAGCCGAAGAGAAGCCCCCCCGAAAAGACCACCAGCGTCTCCCGCTTCGTCAAGGCGAAGGAGATCCCCCGGAACAGCATCCACGCCCCCAAAATCACAACCGCCGGCAGATACCGCAGCAGCAGCGTGGCGTCGGGGGAGAAGCCCTCCGTCAAGATCGGCATGGCGAAGAGGGGATTCAGACCATACGTGGAGGCCGCCACGGCCCCCAACAACAAACCAAACCAGCGCATAAACCAGGATGGCGGGGCAAGGCGGACACGCCGGCCCCGCATGACAACAAAGGAAGGGAACGACTCAACGACGCCAGACAAAATTCCCGGTGTCGCCGCAAAGCAACGACAAATCCAGACAATGACGCCGCAAGCCGCAAAATGTAATCCTTTCCCAAAGGACAGGAGGCAAATGACACGCCCTGACAAATCCGTCATTCCAATGTGCAGGGAGGGCCGGTGCTTTTCTGTTTCCGGGGCATTTGTCGTGACTTGTCATATTTTTTCTTTCAACTCCTTGCAAAATCAGTTTTTTGAGTTATCTTTACGTAAAATCGTGTTTCCTTTCCCTTTTTGTCATACCCTGTCCATTTTCCAACCCTACTTTATCCGAGTATGATTCTCACCTTGAAAGAGCTCGCGGAGTATTTGCGCGTGAATGAGCGCACGATTCTGCGGATGATGGAGAACAACAAGATTCAGGGTGCCAAGATTGGCGGCCAGTGGCGTTTCAACGGCAGCCAGATTGACAAGGTGTTTTTCCCTGCGGAGTCGTCGGCGTCCAGTCCCCTGGAGTCTGAGGATTCCTCCTCCATCATCACCCACCCCCAGATCGGCATTCCGGTGAGCCGTGTGATGAGCGAGGACCGGATTGTGCTGGATCTGAAGAGCAAGGACCGGGATGGCGTGATCCAGGAGTTGACCGACGCCCGTCTGCTGTATGGCCTGGTGCTGGACACCAAGGACTTCCGCGACAAGTGCCTGCAGCGTGAGAATGTCCTTTCCACGGGTGTGGGCGGCGGCATCGCCATTCCCCATCCCCGGGATCCGATTCCGACCCTGCGCTCCAGCGCGGCCGTGATCTACGGCTACTCCAAGGACGGCGTGGAGTTCAACGCCGCGGATGGCAAGCCGGTGCACATGTTCTTCCTGGTGTGCAGCCAGAACATCGAGCTGCACCTGCACCTGATGGGTTGCATGGCGCGCCTTCTGAAGTCCGAGTCCTTCGTCTCCGGCCTTCCCAAGTGCACCACCGGTGCGGAGGTCATCCGCCTGGTGATGGAGCAGGAGCGTGCAGAGTTCCTCTCCCAGGACAAGAAGTAGCCTCGTCTTCCTTTTCCGCAGAAACTTCCCCTCCCCCTGGCTCCAAGGACGGCATTCCGCCCCGGCCCAGCGAGAGGCTTCTCGACGGGAGACGCCGTTGCGCCGGATTCTCATCCGGCTCCGCGGACTCCCTTCCATTCGCCGGTCCCGACTCCCCTCCATGGTCGCGGCCGGCCTTTTTATTCACCGTCCATGCCCGAAGACGCCCCCATCCAGAATCCCGCCGCCGCCCCCCAGGAGATCCCGGAGACCGGTTTCCACCTCTCCATCGCCTACGACGGAACCCGGTATGCCGGCTGGCAGGTGCAGCCTTCCAACGCCACCGTGCAGGGGGAGCTCCTGACCCGTCTGCGGCTCATGATGCGGGATCCGGAATTGCGGATCTTCGGTTCCAGCCGGACCGACGCCGGAGTGCATGCGCTGGACCAGCAGGTCTCCTTCCGGGTCAAGCTGCCCGCCGACGTGGATCCCGGGGAACTGGGCCGCCGCCTGAACCGCTGGCTGCCCGAGGACATCTATGTGAAGAGCTGCCGGGTCTGCGAGACGCCCTTCCACGCGCGCCACGACAACTGCGGCAAGGCCTACACCTACTGCCTTGCGCCCGGCTTCAAGCCCAACCCGCTCTATGTGCGCTACCTCTGGCGCACGCCACACGAACTGGACCTGGATGCCATGAATGAGGCCGCCTCCTACCTCCAGGGCGAACACGACTTCGCCTCCTTCGCCGTCAATCCCGGAAAGGAAATCGAGAGCACCGTGCGGAATCTGCGGCGCCTGGAGCTGCTGCAGAACGGGGACGGCCTTCTCTACGTAAATGCGGTGGGGGACAGCTTTCTCTACAAGATGGTCCGCAGCCTGGTGGGGTACCTGGTATATGTCGGCCAGGGCTACGCAAAACCCCGTGACGCCCTCCGTGTGCTGGAGGGGAAATCCCGCTCCCTGGCTGCGGATTCCGCGCCGGCGCGGGGGCTCTTCCTGGCAAAGGTCTTCCTTTCTCCGGAGGAATGGCGGGACTACCGGCCCGTCCTGCCGCCCTTCGCCTTCACCGCAAGAATGTAGATTCCCTCCCGCGCCCACACACACGCTCCCGCCCTCCCTTCATGACCCTCTGGATTCTGGCCATACTGGTCCTTCTCTTCGCCCTGGCGGCGCTCTTCCTCCTCCGGGAACCGCCGAAGGACTCCGGCGTCGCCTTCCGCGGACGGCTTCCGGGCAAGGCGCTCATCGTGGTCTTCAGTGACTCGCCGGCGAAAAACACCCGTCGGGTGGCGCTCTGGATCCACGAGGCCGTCGGTGCGCCCATCCTGCCCTTGGAGGTAAAGGAGTCCTATCCCGGCGGATACCTCCGCACCGTGCTGCGCGCCCGCAAGGAACGGAAAAGCGGCGTCCGCCCGGAGTTGACGGAGAAGAGCCACGCTGACCTCTCGGAGTACCCCGTGATCTTCTTGGGCAGTCCCGTCTGGTGGGGCCAAGGGGCGCCCGCCGTGGAGCGTTTTCTGGAGGAGAATGATTTTCTGTCGGGAAAGACCGTGATTCCCTTCGCCACCCACGGAGGCGGCGGGGAGGCGCGCACATTCGCCTGCTGGAAAGAGCTCTGTCCCGACGCCCGTTTCCTGGGGGGGCTCTCCCTGCGGGGGACCAACCTGGCCGACCGGCTGGCCGGACGCACCATCGCCGACCGACTCCCCTCGCACTGCATCGAAACGTGGCTCAACGGACTCTTCCCCGAAGAGGGGAAGACCCCCGACGCCCCACGGGACACCCTCCCCTGAGATCGGATTCCAATCAACATGAGCGAAAACATCAAGGCAATCTACGTGTCAGGGCACAGAAACCCCGACATTGACTCCCTCTCCGCCGCCATCGCGCTGGCGGAGCTGCGGCGCCGGCAGGGCCTGCCCAATGTCCAGGCGCTATGCCCCGGCGGACTCTCCCAGCGCGCCACATTCCTCCTCGACCGCTTCCACATCCCCGCGCCCCTCTGCCGAAACGACGTCCATGTGCGGGTGGCCGACCTCATGGACAACCACCCCGTCACCATCCCCGCAGGCGTCACTCTCTGGGAGGGCTTCGAGATCCTCCGCAGAAGCGGCCTTCCCCGCCTGCCCGTGGTGGACGCGCGTGGCCATTACCACGGCATGCTGAGCCCCATGGGCGTACTGAACCAGCTGCTGGGCCTGGGCGACCGGGAGGGTTCCCGGAAGCTCGCCTCCCGGGAGGTCACCGCCTCCGTGGCGCTCATCGCCCGTGCCCTGGACGCCAAGACCGTGGTGGCCGCCTGCCCCCCCGAGGCGCCCGCCAGCTTCCAGGTCTACGTAGCCGCCATGCAGATGGAGACCTTTGACAAGCACCTCCCCTGGCAGGACCGGGAACACCTGGCCGTCATCGTCGGCGACCGCCCCGACATCCAGTATCACGTCATCACCCGGCAGATCCGGCTGCTCATCGTTACCGGCAGCCACCCCGTCTCCCCCGAGCTGGCGGACCTTGCCCGCCAGAAACAAGTCACCATCCTGGAGAGCCCCGGCGACTCCGCGCAGGTCATCCGGCGTCTGGCCTTCGCGCCTGCCGTGGAGAACTCCGGCTTGCGGGGCCAAACCCTCGTGCTCTCCCCGGAAGACCGCCTCAAGGACATCGCGCAGAGGGTCGGATCGCACTTCGAGGACGTGATCCCCGTGCTGAATCCCGACAAGACCCTGGCCGGAATCCTCCTGAAGAAAGACATCGCCCGGGAGCCGCCCTTCCGCATGATCCTGGTGGACCACAACGAGGTGGAGCAGAGCCTCCCCGGCGTGGAATCCCTCCCCGTCATCGAGATCGTGGACCACCACCGCCTCAAGACCATGCCCACCGACCAGCCCATCCACTTCACCGCCGATGTGGTGGGCTCCACCTGCACCCTCATCTCAAAGATGTACCGCGACGCCGGCGAGTCCCTCTCCCCCGGCCTGGCGGGGATGCTTCTGGCGGGCATCGTCACCGACACCCTGAACCTGAAAAGCCCCACCACCACCGACCGCGACGCCAAGACGGTGGCCTGGCTGGAGAGGCTGGCCGGCTGCACCGCCACGCAACTCATGGAGGAGCTCTCCTCCATCGCCTCCCCGCTGGCCTCCCAGAGCGCCTCCGCTGTGCTCGACGGCGACCGGAAGTCCTATGCCGAGGGCCCCTTCTCCTTTGCCCTGGCGCAGGTGGAGGAAAGCAACCTCATGCTGCTCAACCAACGGCAGGACGAACTGGAGCAGACGATGCGGGACACCATGGCAAAGGAGCGCCTGGACTTCCTGGGGCTGCTGGTCACCGACCCCGTCCGCGAGACCTCCCATCTCCTCTTGCTGGGACCCGACGCCCTTGCGCAGGCGCTCCCCTACGACTGCATAGGGACCCACCTCTACAACCTGCCCGGCGTCCTCTCCCGAAAAAAGCAGCTCCTCCCGCAGGTCCTCGCCGCCGTCCGGGCCATCCAGAAACAATAATCATAGCTGGAGAGAATGCCAAAGGGATGGTGGCCAACCGCCCCCGCGATCCCCGGCCTGGTTTCCGCCACTTCCGGCGGTGCCATTTTCTCCCGTACGCAAAAGGGGCCCGTCGGCATAACGCCGTCCGGGTCCCTTTGTTTTGCGTTCCGAATTTTAGAACCAGGCCTTGGTGCCTTCCACGTAGAGGCGCTGGAATTCCTCGTCGCTCTTCAGCAGATAGAGGATTCCCTCGACAAGGCCGATGATTGCGCCGATGCCGCAGACAAGGGAGAGCACGATGTGGATGATTCCAGCGACCATGTAGGGAGACCTCATTCCCTGGGAGCCTGCGGCCAGATAGAACTTGTGGATTCCAAGTCCACCAAGGAAAATTGCGAGCAATGCGGCAACGAGCTTCTCTTTCTTGTTGTTCATGCTGAAATCACTCCTTTTGTTGGGGTGGGATTTTTCGACGATGGGGGGATGTTCCGGAGGAGAACCGCTCCTCCTTTCCCGGGTCCTGCGGATGGAGCTCGACTCCCATCCGCAACTGCACATACTCTACACCCTCATTCCGCCTTCTTCCACACGGAGACAGGATGCGTTGAAAAAAGGGGAATTCCACAAGCCCGGACCCCCGTCCACACACTAAATTCCACAAGCAGGCGAAATCCTCGCCCTTCTTGGATGTCACCTACCGCGTCATCCCCGTCCACACACTAAATTCCACAAGCAGGCGAAATCCCCTTCCCCCTCTTCGCGAAATCCACGCCTTTTCCACGAGCTCCCCCACGATGAAAAAGACCTCCGCCCCCTCCCCCGCGCCTCTCGCGCTCCTGACATTCCTCCTGCTGGCATTCTCCCTGTGCGCGGCAAACCTGCTGCCGGGCGACACCAGCTGCGAGGTCAGCAGTGGATTCTTCCGGTTGCCTTGGATGGGAAGCTCCGCCACCTGGACGATCCGCCAGGATGACGACGCCCCCCACGGAGAACAATATGTCTCCTTCCTCCTCCCCGGAGAATCCAAGACCTCCTTCATGGGGGCCTTCGGCAACCCCGCCACCATGGATTTCCAGACGGGCCGCGACTATGTCTTCTCCTGCTGGATCAAATCCTCCGCACCCGTCCGGGTCCACCTGGCCATCGTGAACTACAACTGGAAGGACACCCGCTTTTACGACATGAACCCCACCCGTGAATGGCGGCGCGTGGAAATCCCCTTCCAGGTCAGCTACTCCGAACCCTACTGGGTGCTGCTGGAGACCTTCACGGAGGACGCGGCCCCCGCCGAAATCTGCCTGGACGCCACCCAGCTGGAGGCCGACTCCCGCACCGCCGGCGAATACCACGCCACCGAGAGCTTCCTGGCCGGCATCACCATCCCCTCCGACAACACGAAGGTCTTTTCTCTGGAGGACAAGGTCACAGTCCAGCTGAGCAGCACCGGGCACACCCCCGAACTGGGCCCCGTCCTCTGCCAGGCCCGCGTCACCGACTACAAGGGCGAAGAACTCCTCTTCCAGGAGACCGTGACGGATCCCTCCAATGCCGTCCAGACCGTGCACTCCTCCCTGGACGCCCCCTCCGGCCGTCCCGGCCTCTACGCAGTGCGCGCCATCTGGAAGCGACTGGACACCGGCGAGGTGCTGGCGAAGTGCCTGGACTCCTACGTGGTCGTGCGGGAATGCTACATCCAGGAGCCCGACGTGGAGCCTTTCATGGGCGTCACCGGCAGCATCCCCCCCGGCTTTGAACACATCGGCCCCAAGTGGGTGGAGGTCGGCATGCGCATGGAACACCTGATGCCCACGCCGGACGCCGACAACTCCGGGGAATTTCTGCAGCGTTTCCGGGATTTCAAGGAGCGCGGCTACAAAGTGAAGTTCTCCGCATTGCACCTGCCGGGCACCCCCAACTGGGCCCATCGCCCCGAGGAAGTCGCCGAGGCTAAGTCCTGGGGCATCCCCGAATCCATCGCGTTTGCGGCCACCGAGGAGTCCCTGGAGAAGCTCTCCGCCGTCTTTGAGAACCTTGTCCGCCGGGCCGGCACCGACATCGACCTACTGGAAATCGGCGGCGAGGACGACCTCATCGGCGGCTCCGAACCCTACTACCGCAAAAAGTATCCCCAACACACCGTCGACGGAATCGTCCACGGCCCCGTCTGCCGCGACATCGCACGCATCGCCACCGTGTACCTCCAGGCCGCCCGCCGCGCCAGGCCCGACATCCCCATCGCCGCGGGACGCCCCTCCGGAGGGACCCGCTACTTCGAATTCTCCCGCGATGTCCTCACGCAGGTCCAGGGGGCCTTCGAATATTTCCCCATGGACTGCTATCCCTACGGCATGCGCTACATCAACGAGGAGAATCTCCCCTACATCGGCTCCGCCAACGTGGATTTTCCCGGAGTCTTCGAGCGCGCGAACCTCATGACGCACACCTACCTCCAGGGGCAGAAGCCCTTCGTCTCCGAATACGGCTTCGCCATTGACAACCGGCTCCCCCTGGACCACCCCCTCCAGCAGCTCCTCTGTTCCCGGATGCTCGCCGCCGCCCTCAACGCGAAACTCCTGGGGTCCCCCCTCTTCTACTGGTTCGTCACACAGAACTGCGTGGAATCCAAATACTTCGACTACGGCCTCTGGCATATCGACGGGAATCCCACCCTCTCCCTCCCCGCACTGGTGCAGCTCTGCCATGTCGTGGAGAATGTCCGGCAGTATGACAGCCGCCTTGGCACCGGCGAGACAAATCTGAAGCTGGGACTTTTCGGACATCGTGACCACGCCATCCTCGCCATCTGGTGCGACAGGGAGGCCAACCCTCTCCGGATCACCTTCCCCGAAGGCACCACCTGCCAGGACTTCCTGGGCAACGAGGCCCCCATGCCCGAGGACAATCGAATGGTCGCCACGCAACTGCCCCAGTATTTCTTCCTCCAGGGGCCCGATGCCTACGACAAGCTCCAGAAGGCCATGCAGGACGCGGAGAACCTGACTCTCTCCCTTGCCTGCCACCTGGAACTGGACACCCCCGCACAGGCGCTCCTGACTCTGGAGGACTCCATCCCCGGCAGCACCCAGGAGGCCGTCGTCCAAGTCACCCGGAAAGGCTCCTCCCCCGCAACCCTGAACAAGAAGCCCGGCACACCCTTCCCCTGGAAGCAGAAGATCCCCCTTCCCCCCGGGACCGACTCCCTGCAGGTGACCCTCCAGGACGCCAAGGGCTTCCAGAGCACCTCCACGTTCGCCTTCCCGCACACTGCGCTGAAAATGGGCGAGAACCCCATCGCAGTCTTCGGAAACCGCCGGCAGGACATCTTCCCACCAGACCCCCATATCCGCTGGACCGGATACCAGGACCTGGGCGGCGCAATCACGCTCCGCGTGACCGATGACACACTGACGCTCAACGCCACCGTCGCCGACGACAAACACTGCAACAAACACGCCGACTATCTCCTCTGGGACGGGGACTGCCTGCAGTTCGCCATCGTCCCCCATGTCCGCATCGGCCAGGAGGACGCCACCCGGACGTACGCCCCTGAAGACCTGGAAATCGCCCTGGCGCTCACCCCCGAGGGCCCCAAGGCATACGTCTACAACGGCACGTACCCCGCAGGCCGGCTCCAGGCAGGCAAGGACTTCCGGGTGGCCCGGGACGACCAGGCCGGCATCACCAGCTACTCCATCACCCTTGACCGAAAACTCCTGGGGCTCCAGGATCCCCGGCGGATCTTCCGATTCTCCACCGTGGTCATGGATGACGACGAAGGCAGCGGACACGCGTACTTCTACCAGTTCTCCCCCGGACTCACCGATGGAAAGAAACCACACCTGATGCCCATCTTCCAGTTGCCATAATGCCTGGGCAAGGGGAGGGAAAGCGGCCTTCCACGATCGAGAGAGGCGGGACGGCGGCTCCCCGTCCCTCCGGTTCCACCCGCTGCCACTCCCTGGCCCGCAACCACGCTTCTACATCCATGCGCATCCGCTGCCCCCTCTGCCAGAATGTCCACAACGTGCCGGGGAATCTTTCCGGCATGGTGGTGGCCTGTCCCCAATGCGGCAAGCCCTTTTTTGCAGAGCCCATTCCGGAGGATGTGACAGAGGGGTACCGTCCCTGCCCCTTCTGCCGCGAGCAGATCCGCACGGGGGCCACCCGGTGCCGCTGGTGCCATGGCGTGCTTCCGGGGGGTGCGCAGGCGCAATCGCCGGTGGCCTTGCCGGTACCGGCGGCGACTGCGGGCGGCGCACTCACGCAGGATTCCGCCGCCGCTCCCCGCGAGGCGTCATCGCTGCAGGAGATCCCCTCTGGTGCGCAAGAAGAGGAGACCCTCTTTGCGTTGCATCCCTCCTGGAAGCGTCTGGTCGCGCCCATGGCGGCGGTGACGCTGGTGATTCTGTGCACCATTCCCTTTCTGAAGGTCCTGGAGCGCGGAATGTATGTGGTGTTGGCGCTGGTGGCCCTGGGCGTCCTTTGGTTCCTGTCCCAATTCGTGGAGATCCTCACCACCACGTACCTGCTCTCCAACCAGCGGCTTGCCGTGCGCACCGGACTGTTCCGGCGCCAGGAGGTGGAGGTGGGAGTGCGGGATATCCGGGCCGTCTGGCTCAACCAGAACCTTTGGGAGCGCATCCTGAACTATGGCGACGTGGTGGTGGGAACCGCCGCCACCGCAGGCACAGAGGTCACTATTGTGGACGTGGACGCCCCCGCCAAGGCCCTCGCCTTCTTCCGACGGCAGAAAGAGGCCGACGGCGCCGCCCAGCAGCCGTCCGCCGCCCAGCAGCAGTCCCGTCGCTAGGGGCGCGCAACGGGGAAATCCGCCATCCAAACGGAGGCGGCCGCCGCCCAGGGAAGGCACGCTACATTATGCGATTTCCCAATGTATGCGGGTGCGCACACGCGCGTGCGCAAAACAAGGCCTCCGCCCCCTTTTTCTCCCCTTTTCCCCATGCCGTGAAACTCGAAGGCGTCCATCTCCACACCGTGGCCGGCATTTTGCCCCCCGTGGCCATGACCTCCGGGGAGCTGGAGACCCGCCTGGCGCCCCTCTACGAGCGCCTGCATCTTCCGGAGGGGCGTCTGGAGGCCATGACGGGCATTGTCCAGCGGCGTTTCTGGGAGCCCGGCCTCCTGCCCAGCGATGGCGCCGCGGCGGCGGGGCGTCTGGCGCTGAAGAAGAGCGGCATTGCGCCGGGGAAAATCCAGGCGCTGGTCTTCTGCGGCGTCTCCCGCGACTGCGTGGAGCCCGCCACCTCCACCGCCGTGGTCCGTAAGATGGGCCTGCGGGAAGACATCCTGAATTTCGACATCTCCAACGCCTGCCTGGGCGTGGCCAGCGCCATCGCTGTCCTCTCCGGAATGATCCAGTCCGGAATGCTGGATTGCGCGCTGGCGGTCACTTGCGAAAACGCGGGTCCCCTGGTGGAGAACACCATCGCACGACTGAACCGGGACCTCTCCCTCACCCGGCAGACCCTCAAGGGGGAATTCGCGAGCCTCACCATTGGCAGCGGCGCTGCCGCCGTCGTCCTGACAAAAGAGAACGGCCATCCCCTTCTGGCCATGGGACAGGCCTCCGATTGCCGGCACGACGACCTCTGCCGCGGCGATGCCTGCGGCGGCATGGTGGAGGGCAGTGCACCGGTCATGCACACGGACTCCCACCTATTGCTGGTGCGGGGCGTGGAGGTCGCCGCCCGCATGTGGAAGGACCTCCTCTCCTCGGGTCCCTGGCACGGCGCCCTCCCCGATGTGGTCTGCGGACACCAGGTGGGCAAGGCCCACCGGGATCTCCTCTTCCAGACCCTGGAACTCCCCCCCGAACGGGACTTCCCCATCTTCCCCGAAACCGGGAACTGCGGCTCCGCCTCCCTGCCCATGGCGCTCTGGCTGGCGGAAGAACGCGGCGCCCTGGCCCCCGGCGCAAAGGTGGCCCTCCTGGGCATCGGCAGCGGCATCAACTCCCTGGGCTTCGCCCTGGAGTGGTAGCCCGGAGAACCTCTTCGGCCAACCCACACGACACACTCCCTCCCAAGCAAAAGGAGCACAAGCACTATGGCACGGAACCTCATTCAGAAAATCCTGGCGGACCACCTGGTGGAAGGCGAACTGACCGCCGGAACCCCCATCGCCATCCGCATTGACCAGACCCTCTGCCAGGACGCCACCGGCACCATGTGCTTCCTGGAACTGGAGGCCATGGGCGTACCCCGCGTCTAGACCGAGCTCTCCATCCAGTATATCGACCACAACACCAACCAGATGGGGCCGGAGAACGCCAACGACCACCTCTACCTGCAGAGCGTCTGCGCCTCCAAGGGCGTCCTCTACTCCCGCCCCGGAAACGGCATCTGCCACCAGGTGCACCTGGAACGCTACGGAATTCCCGGAAAGACCCTCCTGGGCTCCGACTCCCATACCCCCACCGGCGGCGGCATCGGAATGGTCGCCATCGGCGCAGGCGGTCTGGATGTGGCCCGCGCCATGGCCGGATTCCCCTTCCATCTGACGTGCCCCAAGGTGGTGGGCGTCAGGCTCACCGGGAAACTCCGCCCCTGGGTCTCCGCCAAGGACGTGATCCTGAAGGTCCTCTCCATCCTCTCCAGCAAGGGCAATGTGGGCACCGCGGTGGAGTACTTCGGCGAGGGCGTCAAGACCCTCTCCGTCCCCGAACGCGCCACCATCACCAACATGGGCGCCGAGCTGGGCGTGACCACCTCCGTCTTCCCCTCCGACGAAGAGACCCGCCGTTTCCTGGAGGCCGAGGGCCGCGGGGACCAATGGAAGGAGCTCTCCGCCGACGAAGGCGCGCAATACGACCGTCTCCTGGAGATCGCGCTGGACGAACTGGTGCCCATGACCGCCTGCCCCTCCAACCCGGCCAACGTGAAAACCGTGGCCGAGGTGGCCGGCCTGCCTGTCAGCCAGGTGATGGTGGGCTCCTGCACCAACAGCAGCCTGAAGGACATGCAGCTGGTGGCCGCCATGCTGAAGGGCCGCAAGGTGAGCCCGAAGGTCTCCCTGGCCATCGCCCCCGGTTCCCGGCAGGTCCTGGAGATGATCTCCCGGGACGGCTCCCTGGCCACCATGCTCTCCGCCGGCTGCCGGATCCTGGAGAGCGCCTGCGGCCCCTGCATCGGAATGGGCTTCAGCCCCGCCTCGGGGACCGTCTCCGTGCGCACCAACAACCGGAATTTCCTCAACCGCACCGGCACAAAGAACGACCAGTGCTACCTGGTAAGCCCCGCCACCGCCGTGGCGACCGCCCTCACCGGGGAACTCACCGACCCCGCCGAACTGGCCAGGAAGCTGGGCCTCCAGGAGCCCGCCTGGCAGATGCCCGAACACTTCCTGGTGGACGACAGCATGGTCATCCCCCCCGCACACGCCTCCGAGAAGGTGGAGATCATCCGCAAGGAGACCATCGGCGAGCCCCCGCACTGCTGCGAACTACCCGACACCCTGGACGGACAGGTGGTCATCGCCGTGGGCGACCGCATCACCACCGACCACATCATGCCCGCCGGCGCCAACCTGAAGCTGCGGAGCAACATCCCCCGCTATGCCCAGGTGGTCTTCGACTGCTTCAACGAAGCCGGAAAACCCACCTTCGCACAACGCGCGGCAGCCATCCGCGACGAGGGGAAGTGCGGCGTCATCGTGGCCGGCGAATCCTACGCACAAGGTTCCAGCCGCGAACACGCCGCCATCTGCCCCATGTATCTGGGCGTCCGCGCGGTCCTGGCAATCTCCATCGAACGAATCCACGCCGCGAATCTGGTGAACTTCGGCATCCTCCCGCTCTACTTCCAGAGCCGGGAGGACTACGAGTCCCTCAAGGAAGGCGACAAGATCACCATCGCCGGCATCCGCGGACAACTGGCCGCCGGCGACGAGGTCCATGCCTTCGCCAACGGACGGGAGATCGTGCTGAAGTGCAACCTGACTCCCGAAGACCGGAAGGTGGTCCTGCAGGGCGGCCTGCTGGTAGTGGATCCGCAGTAGAGCCCTCCCGCCTCCCATGTGCGCGCAGAAGCTCCAGTTCAAGGTCCTTGAGGAGAACCTGGCCATCGGGGGCATGGCCACCCTCAAAAAGATCGCCCTGAAGGACGGCGCCACGGCCGTACTGCGGGAGATGCAGGGCCCGAAGCTCCTCTCCCTCCCCCTCCGGCGACGCTTCCAAAGCGGCACGAAGATCCGGCTCACGCTCTCCCCACACCCCAATATCGTGAACTCCCTGGAACGGGGCACATGCTTCCTCACTCCCTACGAAATCGTGGAGTTCGTGGACGGCTCCTCCCTCCGGGGACTCATGAGCCAGAACGACCCCGCGCTGAAGGAAAACGCCTTCGCCGTCCTCCTGGAAATGGCGCAGTCACTTGCGTGGGTCCACCAGTGCGGATTCATGCACCTGGACGTGAAACCGGAGAACTTCCTGCTGGAACGCACAGGACGCACTTTCACGGTGAAACTCACCGACTTCGACCTCACGCGGCAAAAGGACGACAACGGCCCACGGAAACAACTGGGCACACCCGGTTTCATGGCGCCGGAGCAATTCCTCCAGAAACTCTCCTACCAGGCCTCCGATGTCTTCGCATTCGGCCTGATCGCATACCAGCTGCTCACCGGAAAGCACCCTTTCACCGGAAAGACCCAGAAGGAGACCTGGCGGCACCAGGCAAGTCCACAAGTCCTCCCGCGGCGCATCCAGGAAATCAACCCCGCCGTCCCCTCCAACCTGGAATTCCTCGTCCGGAACTGCCTCCGGAAAAACCCCGCGCAGCGTCCCCAAAACATGCAGCAAGTGCTTCACGCCATACAGAGTTGCAGGGCGTAAAGCACAACGAGGAAGGTGGTTCTTGCCCGGAAGGGGGATCCAGGCAAGGCCCGATTCCTTCCCCGGGGGCTTTTCTCCGTGGGAGACTCGCTATTTTGACGGCGTTTCTTGCGGCGTTGAAGCGTTCAGCGTGATGAACAGCATTTCGGCGGGGTGTCCCAGCCGAAGGGGGAAGCCCTTCCAGATCCCGGTGCCATTGCAGACAAAGAGCCGCGTCTTGGGCGCCAGACGATATTCTCCCGAGACAAAGCCGTTGTTGAGGGCGGCTACGGCCAAATCCATTCCCACGAGCATTCCACCGTGTGTATGCCCGGAAAACACCGCGTCCACACCATGCCTTGCGGCCTCGGGGCCCATCCTTGGCTGATGACTCATAAGCAGCACGGGGGTTTCCGCGGGAACGCCCTGCAACGCCTTCTCCACATCCGGTGGAGTCTCACCGGTTCGCGCCGCAGCAGGATCCGCAATGCCCGCCACGGCCACCCCATTGGAAAGGAGGCTATTCTCATTCAAGAGGATCTGGATCCCCAGAGACTCCAGGGCATCCATCCATTCGCGGAAGCCGAAATAGTATTCGTGGTTCCCCGGCACACCCCAAACCCCGAGAGGCGCGTCGAGCTCTGACAGCGGCCGAAGTTCATCCAGGCGTTCCGGAACCGTGCCATCCACGAAATCCCCCACCAGAAGAATGAGATCCGGTTTCCAGGCCATGGTCTTCTCCACAATGGCACGCAGGCGGTTGTGCCCGGTGATATTGTCGACATGGAGATCCGTCAGGACCGCCACGCGGCACCCCACCGCCTGTTCCGGAAGATTCTGGACAGGGAGCGCAATGTGGTGTTCCCGCGGCATGGAGAGGCCATTGCACAGCGCCACGCTCGTGCAAAGGATTGCCGACAACAAAAGTCCCAAGTTCGCCTGGTTTCGTCTTGCCGCGGAAAACATCTTGAAGGGCAGAAGGATTCCCTGGACCACAAGCCAGAAAAGCATGAATGCCGCATAAAAAAGCACCACGCCATAGCCCCAGCCTAGGAACAAAACAAGCCACCCCGGCAAATGGGGCGACAAAAAATGCCCGCCACCAAGAAGCATTGTCACCTCAAACTTGAAGGCGAACGCCAACAAAACCAGGGACAACGCCGCCTTCCAGCGCAACGATTTCTTCAACGGCAAAATCGCCCCAAAGAAAATCGGAAGACAGAGAACGAGTGCAAATAACTGCATAACTTCCTGATTGAAAATAAATTACTGAATCATTTGAGTTTCTTTTTCCCCATAGCGGGCCACCCCGGGCCAACCGGCGATTTGCCGCGCCGCAAGGGTGGCCGAACCTCCTAATGTCTCATTGGGGCACAGGAAACCTCCGCATTCCCCCGCGGCTATTTCCGATGTCCCAGCAGCCATCCCCAGGCGCACCAGAGGATTGCGGCAACAACCCCGAAGGCGTAGGCTGCGGGGAGCGGAAGGCCGAACCCGGCGGGGCCGTGGTGGGCGGGCGAGGTCCAGAGAATGTAGGTCACGCAGACAAAGGTGATGAAGGCGCAGGGGAGGATGGTGATCCAGGCGTTCTTCTTTTGTCTCCAGAGCCAGACGGAGGTCGCCAGGAGTGTGAAGATGGCCAGCATCTGGTTCCCCCAGGCGAAGTAGTTCCAGAGGAACCCGAAGGACTTGGCGCTCAGGTTGGACCACCAGAGCAGTCCGCAGATTATGGCGACAAGGGGGAGGCAGAGGAGAAGCCGGTTTACAAGGGAGGCCTGGGGGATGTGGAAGACCTCCCCCAGGCTCAGCCGGAGGCTCCGCATGGCGGTGTCGCCGGAGGTGATGGCCAGGATGATGACGCCCAGCAGCGTGACATTGCCAAGCTTGCTTCCCAGGAAGAAGGTCACGATCTTCTGCATCACGGCGGTGGTGTTGATGTCGAAGGTCTCCGGGAAGAGGTTGTAGATGATGTACCCGCCGGCGGCCCAGATCATGGCCACAACGCCCTCCATGATCATCATGCCATAGTAGGTGGCGCGGGCCTCGCGCTCACTGCCCATGGTGCGCGCCACGATGGGCGACTGCGTGGCGTGGAAGCCGGAGAGGATTCCGCAGGCGATGGTGACGAAGAGGACGGGCAGCACGGGATAGGTCGCCCGGAAGTCCTGGAACTGTTTGACCAGCGTGGGGGAGGCCGTGAAAATCTCGGTGTTGCAGAAAGAGTGGTATCCCAGGATGGCCACAAAGAGTCCCAGGGTGCCCAGCAGCAGAATTCCGCCGAAGATGGGGTAGAGCTTCCCGATGATCTTGTCCACGGGGAAGAGCGTGGCCACGATGTAGTAGATGAAGATGCAGACGGTGGCGATCCAGAAGACATGGGATCCCTGGAACATGAGGGTGAAGAGATTGGCGGGGATGTTGATGAACACTGCAACCACCAGAAGCAGGAGCAGCGTCATGAAGGCCGAGAAGACGGCGTAGACTCCGGTGCCCAGGGAATCCCGGATCATGCCGGGGAGATTCGCGCCATTGTGCCGCAGGGACATCATGCCCGACGTGAAGTCATGGACTGCGCCTCCCAGGATGTTTCCCAGGGGGATGATGAGGAAGACGCAGGCGCCGAACTTGACGCCCAGGATCACGCCAATCACGGGCCCCACGCCGGCGATGTTCAACAACTGGATCAGCATGTTCTTCCAGCCGGGCATGACGATGAAGTCCACGCCGTCCTTGTGGGTCACGGCGGGGGTCAGGCGGTCATCGGGCGCCAGGATCCTCTCCACAAACTTGCCGTAGGTGTAGTATCCGCCAATCAGCATCGCGATGCCAAAAAGAAAGATCAACATAACCGGAACGACTCCTTGCCAGCGGGGGAAACGGGGAAGGCAGCAAGAATGGAAAAAGTGGAGTGAAATGAATGGAATATGGGCGGGCTACTCCGCCAACAGCGTCAGACCGGCGGCGCGGGCGGCGCGGACGATGTCATTGGGAGAGAATCCCTGGAATTCCAGGGAGCGCTGTCCCTCCGCCAGATGCTCGAAACGGATGGTGTAGCAGCGGGGGGACTCCAAGAGCCCCGCGATCTGCTCCGGCCATTCCACCAGGGTGATTGCATTTGGCTGGAAGAGAAATTCGTCAATGCCGAAGGCCAGGGCGGACTGCTCGTCGCTGATGCGGTACATGTCCAGGTGGTAGAGGAATTTTCCGTCGGGCCGGCGGTATTCCTGGGCCACGGTGAAGGTGGGGCTCGTGACGGCCTCGGTGATGCCCAGCCCCCGGGCGATTCCGCGGGAGAGGACGGTTTTTCCGCACCCCAGGTCACCCACCAGCGCGATCACCATGCCGTCCTGTAGGATGGAGGCCATGGCCATGCCCATGGCGAGGGTCTTTTCATCACTGTCGCTGTAATATTTCGGCATAACCGGAGAAGGAGGAATTCCACGGGGGATTGAGGCGCCTTCCAAGGCGTCCTTTTGGACGGAACGAGATAAGATAATTCCCCCGCTGTGCTCCGTCGCGCGCGCACGCGAGATATACGAAACGCCACCGCGGAAAGGGAGAGCCCTTCCCGCGGCGGCGCCCAGGCGGTGTGGGATGGACGGCCTAATTTTCCTTTGGCGGCGTAATCCTTGGACGGAACCGCCGCAGTCGCAGGGCATTGCCGACCACAAGGAGGGAGCTCACCGACATGGCGGCGGCGCCGGTCCAGGGGGGGATGCTGACGCCCCAGTGGGAGAAGAATCCGGCCGCCAAGGGGATCGCCAGAACGTTGTAGCAGAAGGCCCAGCAGAGATTCTCGCGGATCACGCGGAGAGTCGCCTGGGAGAGACGCCGGGCGGTGGCCACCACGGGGAAGGAGGGATTCAGGAGGACCACGTCGGCGGTATCCAGGGCCACGTCGGTGCCCGCGCCAATTGCCACACCCACTCGGGCGGATGCCAGCGCCGGCGCATCATTGACGCCATCGCCCACCATGGCCACGGAATGACCCTCCCGCTGCCAATTCTGGATCCAGAGCGCCTTGTCCTGGGGGAGCAATCCGCCCTCCGCCTGTTCCAGGGGAAGCGTCTTCGCCAACGCCTGAGCCGCCTGCCGACGATCGCCGGTGAGCATGATGCAGGCGGTCCCGGAGTCCTTCAGATCCTGGAGAGTCTCCCGCGCCTGTGGCTTCAGGGTGTCGCTCATCCAAAAGACCGCCAGGAGCTCCTTCTGGGAAAAGAGATAGAGTGGCGTGGCGGCGGCCTGCCCCACGTCGTCAGCCTCCACCGGAAGTTCCACACCGGCCTCCCGGAGCATCCGGGCATTTCCACAACCCAGGAAACGCCCGCGGATCTTCCCCGTGACGCCGCGGCCTGGATGGTTCTGGAAGTCCGTGACTCCGGAGAGCTCCAGAGAGAGCTCCTCCGCCCGGCGGACCAACGCCTGTCCCAACGGATGCTGCGACCCCTGTTCCAGAGAGGCGGCCGCCTCCAGGAGGCCCTCCCCGTCTCCACCGGGGGACGCGGGCACAATGCGCTCCAGGGCGGGACGCCCCTCGGTCAGAGTGCCCGTTTTGTCCAGCACCACGGTGTCCACACGGCTGAGGGCTTCCAAGGCCGTTGCATTCTTGAAGAGGATGCCGTGCCGGGCCGCCACTCCAGTGCCCACGAGAATTGCCACAGGAGTGGCCAGTCCCAGTGCACAAGGACAGGAGATCGCCAGGACAGTCACCGCGTAATCCAGGGCGAGCGTCCAGGGGTGCCCTGTCAGCAGCCATGCCAATAGAGTGACCAGGGAGGCCAACAGGACCGCAGGCACGAAGACGGCGCAAACGCGGTCGGCCAGACGTGCAACGGGCGCCTTGGAGCCACCCGCCTCCACCACCATGGCGATGACCTTTCCAAAGAGGCTCTCCTCGCCTGCGGCGCGCACCCTGATCTCCAACAGGCCATCCTGGTTCAGACTGGCGCCCAGCACTTCGTCGCCGGGACCCTTCTCCACCGGCATCCACTCGCCGGTGATGGCGGACTGGTCCACGGTGGAGTGTCCGGAGACCACCTGTCCATCGGCGGGAACCAGGGCGCCGGGGCGCACCCGGCATCGGTCGCCGCGCTGGAGCTTCCCGGGGGGCACTTCCTCCTCGATGCCGTCGGGATTTACGCGAATCGCCTGACGGGGCGAGCGATCCCGCAGCGCCTGCAATTCGCCGGCCGCCCTCCCCCGGGCGCCGCCCTCCAGCCACTTGCCCAGGGAGACCAGCGTCAGAAGCATGGCCGGAGTCTCGAACATGATGCCCGTGTACGCCCCTCCCGCAAATACCGCGTTGGCCAGCCGCACCAGCGGATAGACAAAACCCGCGCCCGCAGCCAAGGCCACCAGGCTCTCCATGGTTGGCACCAGCCGGAACAGCGCCGTCACGCCACGGGCGAACTTGCCGCGGTTCAGCCACAACACCGGCAACACCAACACAAACTGAATCCATGCCGAAATCCAGGGGCGCCCCGCAAGCCATCCCGGCAAAACGCCGAACATCCCGCCCATGGACAACACACACACCGGCAGCGCAAAGACCAGCGACCACAGGAAAACCCGCAACAACTCCCGGCCCTCCTGCTCTGGAGAAGGCATCTGCCCCGTCCCATCCAACAAGACACAGCCATACCCCGCCGCTGTCACCGCGCCAATCACACGCTCCACACAAGAAGCGTCCTCCGACTTCAAGGACAACAAGTGATTCACCAAATCCACTTGCACGCAGTGAACCCCCGGTACACCCGAGGCGGCCTTCTGAACGTGGCCCTGGCATACAGAACACTGCATGCCCTGAATGGAAAAACGGAAAACCATGGAAGTCTGCGCCAGGCGCAATCAAGAAGGTTGCTGAAAAAGCTTCGCCACTGCAAAAAAAAAGCAGGAAAGCAAGGGCAATCGCGCCGCGACTGCGTCGCATTGGACAGGAAAGCGGCTGATGGTTTGGCGCGGGCGCCCCGCAAGGAGGCAAAGCCCCGCCCAGGACGGTGCGCCGGCAATCTCCCCCCCCCGCAGGGGATGCCGCCGTGTTAATGTATCCTGTCCTCCCCGCACCAGACAAATATTTGAGAAAATACTCAACTCATTGACAAAGAAAAGGGGGGCGCCCTTTCGGCGCCCCTTGCGTACCTGCGGGATTCCTGGTTATTCTTCCTTTGCTATGCCACCGGCATTGCCGAGATAGCTGCCACGTTTTGGGGCCTGCGGGCGGACCTTGATTCCGCGGGGCCGCACGTTTTCCTTTCCGAAGAGTTTCGCCAGTGCACCGAGGAACCGTTCGCTGGACTTCACGGAAAGTCCCTGTCGTTTGAAGAAGAGGCATTCGCCGTTTTCCAATCGCAAGCAGACATGGATTTCCGCGGGTCCGTGGTGTCTGGAGCAGAGTTGGAGGAAGAGCGCCATTTTTTCCTGTGTGGCGTCCTTTTCATTGATGGTCAGGGAAATCTTTGAGGTAAACAACTCCGCCGCGTGTTCCATGGGGATGAGTTTATTGACGTGGAGTTTGAGGGTGGAGGAGGTTTCCTCCTCCTCCTTTGTGGCGATTCCCTCCACGATGGCGATGCTTCCCTCCTGGAGAAGTTCCGGGTAGTTCTTCAGGGTGTTTTCGTACTCCCGGTTGAAGAGCAGTGCCTCGAAGGAAGCCTCGCGGCTTTCCAGCGTAAGGATCGCAAAGGGCTTCTGACTCTTCTTGGAGATCTTCATCACGCAGTGGGCGATGTATGCGCCAGCGCGGAAAACCACCTCTTGGTCGGGAGGCGGCAGCGTGGGGAGATCCGCCAAGTCGTCGATCTGGTAAGTCTCGATGCGCTCCCTTTCCTTGTCGATGGGGTGTCCGGAGACGAAGAATCCCAGGAGCTCCTTTTCGTACGACAGGAGAGTCTCCAAGGGGAGTTCCTGGCAGCCGCGGTAGAGGTCCTCGTCGTCCTCCTTGTTTCCGGGGGTCATGGCGGCAAAGAAATCCAGCTGTCCGCTCTTGCGGTCGGCCCGGGCCTCGGCGCTGCGGCTGAGGACGCGTTCGATGGCCACCAGGAGCTCCTCGCGGCGGTGTCCGAAACAATCCAAGGCGCCGGAGCGCACCAGGGCATCCAGGAGCCGGGAATTGACGCCCGCAACGCGTTCGCAGAGATCCATCATGCCCTTGAAGGGACCGCCGGCCTTTCGCTCCTTCAGGATCGTCTCCACGATGCCGCCGCCCACGCCCTTGATGGCGGCCAATCCGAAGCGGATATCTTTTCCGCTGACGGAGAAGGACCTGCCGCAGACATTGATGTCCGGCGGCAGGATCCGGATTCCCATCTCGCGGCACTCCTTCAGGTAGAAGGCCAGCTTTTCGGCATTGGAGAGTTCGCTGGTGAGCACGGCGGCCATGAAGGCGGCGGGGTAGTTCGCCTTCAGGAAGGCGGTGCGGTAGGTGAGCAGTCCGTAGGCGGCGGAGTGGCTCTTGTTGAAGCCGTATCCGGCGAACTTGAGGATTTTCGCCCAGATATTCTCGGAGATCTCGTTGCTGATGCCATGGTCCAGGCAGCCTTTCTGGAAGCTGACCTTCATCTTCTCCATGACCTTGATCTTCTTCTTCCCGATGGCGCGACGGAGGATGTCGGCCTGCCCCAGCGTGAAACCGGCCACCACCTGCGCCACCTGCATGATCTGCTCCTGGTAGAGCATGATGCCGTTGGTCTCGGCCAGCAGGGGCTCCATCTCGGGCACATCGTAGTCCATGGGGATGCGCCCCTCTTTGCGTCCCAGGAAATCGGGGATGAACTCCATGGGGCCGGGCCGGTAGATTGCGATGAGGGCGATGATGTCCTCCAGACGCGTGGGGCGCCACTTTCGGCAGAGTTCCTGCATGCCTCCGGATTCCAGCTGGAAGACAGCGATGGTCTTGCCCTCGCCCAGGAGCTGATAGGTCTTCTCGTCCCCCTCGGGGATGTCGTTGGAGAGGATCTTGATGCCGGTGGACTCCTCAACCAGATCCAGGGCATCCTGGATCAGCGTGAGGGTCTTGAGCCCCAGGAAGTCCATCTTCAGCAGCCCCAGGGATTCGCAGGGGCCTGCGGAGAACTGTGTGATGGGCTCGTCGCCCGCGCCGCGTGCGATGGGCGCCACCTCCGCCACGGGCATGTCGCCGATGATGACGCCGGCGGCGTGGATGGACATGTTGCGATTCAGGCCCTCCAGGACTTTGGCGTAGTTCCAGAGCTGCTGGCACCAGGGCTCCGATTCAATCTTCGCCTTCAATTCCGGACTGGGAGGGTACATCGGCGGCTTCTTGCTGCCATTCAACGCGATGTCCAGGGTCATCTTCGGATCGGCGGGAATCAGTTTGGCGAACTGGTTGCCCTCGTCGATGGAACGCCCCATGGCGCGCGCCACGTCCTTGACGACCTGCTTCGCCTTCAGCGTGCCGAAGGTGCCGATCTGCACCACGCGGTCCGCGCCGTATTTGGAGCGGACGTATTCAATCACCTCGTGGCGACGGCGTTCGCAGAGATCGATGTCGAAGTCCGGGGGAGAGACGCGTTCAGGGTTCAGGAAACGTTCGAAGAGCAGGTTATACCGCAGGGGATCGATGTGCGTGATGCCGATGAGGTAGGCCACCAAGGAGCCGGCGCCGGAGCCCCGGCCGGGCCCCAGGGGCACGCCGATCTTCGCCGCGTAATGCAGGAAATCCCACACCACCAGGTAGTAGCTGATGAATCCCATGCGCTTGATAATCCCGATCTCGTAGTTCATGCGATCCAGGATCTTCTGTCGTTCCGGGGTGACTTCGTCCTTGTCGGGGTCGAAGTGGTACCGCCACTGAAGGCCGTCGTGGCAGAGTTGCCGGAGGTGTTCCTCGCGGACCTGGTCGGGATCCTTCCCCTCCACGGGGGGCTCGGGATAGGCGGGGTAGTGGTTTGCGTGGTCGGCCTCCACGGTGGGCAGATGCACGTGGCAGCGGCTGGCGATCTCCACGGTGTTGCTCATGGCCTCGGGGATGGCGGGGAACAGCTTCGCCATCTCCTCCTGGCTCTTGAAATAGAACTGGTCCGTTCCAAAGCGCATGCGCTTGGGGTCCAGGATGGTGGTCTGAGTGCCGATGCAGACCATCAGATCCTGCGCCTCGGCGTCCTCCTGCCGCAGGTAGTGGGAGTCATTGGTGACCACCATGCCGATGCCCAGTTTGTTGGCCAGGGCGATGAGCCGGTCATTGATGGCGTGCTGGTCTTCCAGGCCGTGGTCCTGCAGCTCGATGTAGTAGTGCTTCTCGCCCAGCAGATCACGATAGCGACGGGCCACCTCCTCGGCCTCCTTGTCATAGTTGCGCAGCAGGAGCTTCTGAACCTGGCCGGAAAGACAGGCCGACAACACGATGACGCCCTCCTTGTGCTTCCGCAGCAAATCGAAGTCTATGCGGGGCTTTCCGTAGAAGCCCTTCAGCCAGGCCTCCTGCGAGAGGTGGCACATGTTCACATAGCCCTGGTGGTTTTCCGCCAGCACCACCAGATGGAAGCGGTCCTTGTTGGCCTCGGTGAAGGAACGATCCAGGTGGCTCCCAGGCGCCACATAGAACTCGCAGCCGACGATGCCGTTCAGCTCCACGGGATTTTCCTTGTCTTGGGCGAGGGCCTCGCAGGCGGTGGTCAGGGCATACACGCCGCTCATGGAGCCGTGGTCCGTCAAGGCAACAGCGGGCATGCCGAACTTCACCGCCTGCTTGACGATGGAGGAGACCGACTCCGCGCCATCCAGGAGGCTGTAGTCGGAGTGTACGTGCAGATGCACGAAGGGAGGAGTAGTCATGGGGGAGAGGGGAATATTTGGGAGAAGAGGTGCCGGGCGGTTCGCCCTGGGACGAGAAAGCCCGGACGGCCAGAGCGTAGCAGCTGGGCCTTCCGGGCCTGATACGAAACGGGGGATCGCAGGGATTCCCGCCACACGGGGGACTTCAGCCCCCCCCCTTCCCGTCCGCGACGGCAGGACGCCTTCGCGCGCCGTGCTAGTTGGAACGTCCAGGGATGACGTTGAAGTTGGTAGAGGGCGCGCGGGGGGTATTGCGCAGCTTAAGATCCAGCTTGCGATACTCCAGGATCTCATCCACCATCTCGGAGGGCATCTTCCAGCACTCGTTCACATAGACCCAGCCACGAGGCAGATTCCGCTCGAACTGCTTCTTCTGCTTCTCCTTGGTCAGGGCGGCAATGGCCTCCTCGCGCTTCAACTCGGCTTTCTGGATGAGGATGTGCTTGTCCACTTCCTTCTGGCGGGCTTCCTGGTTGAGCTTTGCGTCAAAGCGGGGGCGCAGCAGGTCGGGGAGGTCGTCCAGATTCAGCATGTCGCGTCCGATCCAGATCTTGTAGGCGCCTGCACCGGTGCGGAAAGTGCCGCGGTACGTGCGGCGGGGCTCGTTGCCATGGGCGAAGCGGATCTCGACTGTCTCGCCTTCCTTGTAGAGGGGATACTTCTCGATGGCGTCCTTGATCTCCTGCTGCACGATGGCCTCCCGATCCACAAAATACTCGGGGTTGGCATCGATCTCCGCGCGCGCCTCCTCCCAGAGGTCGGTGCGGGAGCGCACATCCACCTTGGCGGGCATGTTGCGGTTGATGCTGATGGAATCGGACTCCCTGCCGCCGAAGCGGCTGAGCACCGCGGCGCGGATCCTGTCGCGGTCAAGCTTGAACTCGGGGAGGGCCTCTTCCTTCTGCTGCGGAGGAGTCATGCCAGGGCCATAGTAGCCATAGCCGCTGCCCGTCTGGCTCTTTCCCCGCTCCTCGTACTGCTTGCGGTACTCCGCCTGCTGGTTTTCAACCTGCTGGAGGACCTCCTTGGTGATCTCCTGGATGCGCCGCTCGTTCCAGGCGGCATCGTAGCGGGACTTCCTTGGGGCCGCCTGCAGGGGGAATCCGAGGGCCATCGTCAGGACGACCGCAGTCAGGAGGGAAAATGTCTTCATAGTGTGGGAGAAGTATGTTTTTGGCTCGCGCGCGAGGCGGGGTCCGAGTTCAAAAGGAGAGTCAGAACGCGGGATACTATAGTGTTCCGGGGTGGCTTTTTCCAAGTGGGGGCGGAGGGATGAATCAGGCCAGGAGATCCCCGACGACGCGGTCATCCAACAGAAGTCCCTTTGGCGTGGGGGCCAGCCGCCCGTCCTTCCAGACGAGGAGTTCCTCCTGCAGCAGGGCGCGGCATTCGGGCAGAGTCAGCACGTCGTCTTCCAATGAGAGTCCAGTGGCCGCCAGAAGTTCCGCGGCACTCCAGCCTTCCACAGTCCGCATCCCGAAGGCCAGCACCTCCCGGCGACGGGCGGCCTCGGGAAGGGAATCCACCTGCGGCGGCGCATCCCGGAGCCAATCGGCCAAACGCGGGGGATTCGCGCGGCGATCGGCGCCATCAAAGGAGACTGCAGCGGGCCCGCAGCCCAGGTAAGTCTGTCCGTGCCAGACCTCCCGGTTGTGGCGGCACACCCGCCCTTCGCGGGCGAAGTTGGCGATCTCGTAGCGCACCAGGCCGGCCTTCCCCAGAATCCGGTCATTCCTCTCCCAGCATTCCAGAAAAAGCCCCTCGTCCTCCTGGTAGCGGCCCGCCAGACGTTTCGCCAGGGCGGTGCCCTCCTGCACCATGAGGCCATAGCAAGAGAGATGGTCGGGCGAGAATGACAACGCGCGGGCCAGTTCCTCCTCCCACTGGGAGGCGGTCTCGCCGGGGATGCAGTAGATCAGGTCGAAATTCAGAGAGGCGCACCCGCCTGCGCGCGCCTCGGCGACCAGGGACGGGAGGCGTTCCAGACTGCCCCTGCGTCCGATGGCGGCGCGAAGCGCGGGGGCGAAGGCCTGCACGCCCAGGCTCAGGCGATTTACGCCGCCGCTGAGCAGCGCGGCGAGTTTTTCGGAATCCAGGGAATCGGGATTCGCCTCGCAACTCCATTCACAATCGGGCAGAAGCCGGAAGTGTTTCCGGACCAATGCCAGGAGCCGCAAGAGTTCCCCCGGGGAGAGGGCGGAGGGGGTCCCGCCGCCGATGAAAATGGAACGCAGGGGCTCGCACGCCCCCTCTTGGCGCCGGAATTCTCCCTCCAAATGGGACAAATAGGCCTCCCGCTCCGCTTTCGTGGAATTCCCCTGGGATTCGAATGCGCAGTAGTCGCACTTCCCCCCCTGGCAAAAAGGCACATGGATATAGAGCGAGCGGTAGGGCTGTTTCATGGAACGCGGCTCCCGGGGCTCAGACCGTGTATCCAGGCGGGAGGCCTGGACGCACCTTCAAGGTCTTGGCGTGGACGATTTCCACGGTGCCCGCGGGCACATGGCGGGGCTTGGAGACATCCTTGGCCAGACAGCAGTCCACGGGGACCCTGCCCGCCTGCCGGGCCTTGCTATGGTAGGCGGCGATGGAGGCGGCGGCCTCCAGGAGCGCGCGGGAGGGTTCCTCGCCCTCCGGCCCGCGCAGCAGCACGTGGCTCCCCGGGGCGCCGCTCAAGTGGAACCAATGGTCTGTCTGCCTGGCCACCCGGAAACTCACCAGGTCATTGTCCACGTCGGTCTTCCCCGCCATGGCGCACCATCCGCCGCCCAGGTCGTAGGTCCAGTATTTGGGAGTGATTTCCCTGCGTTCCACCATGAAAAGCAAATTCCTTGGAAAGGGCGTCCTGCGCCCGGGGGGTTCCGTTCACCAGAGGGGCATTCCCACCAGCCGCCTGCGGTCCGCGTGCCCGAAGAGGTGCTCCTCCATGGGCATGGCGCGGTTGTCCCCCACCAGATAGACGTGTCCTGGAGGCACGACCCGTGGCGGGAGATTCCAGTGACAGGGAGTGAGACGGTTCCAGTATTGGGTGGCCTCCTGGCCGTCCACAAAGAGGCGCCCGTCACGGAACTCCACGGTCTGTCCCTCCAGGGCCACCACCCGCTTGAAATACATGACCTTCTGACCGTGGTAGCGCACCGCGGCCACGTCGCCCACGCGGGGCTTCCGGAACCAGTAGACGGGGTGCCAGATCAGGAGGAACTCCCGTTCCGCGTAAGTGGGCACCATGCTGGCGCCGTTGGTAAAAGCGGGCGTCGCCACGAAGCGGACCACCAGAAAGGTTGCCAGCGCCAGGAGCGCCAGGCGAATCCAGAACGCGCGGTCGAGCCTGGGCGCGAAAAAGCGCGCCAGCGGGCTCCGCTGGTCTGGCTCGTCGTCCCCGTGAAGCAAGTGCCGAAGATCCATTCCTACTCCTCCTCGGAGGAATCCTCCAGAACCATGCGCATGCGTTCCTCCGCCGTGGGCTCGCCGTGGATCTGCACGCTCTGGGCAATGCCGGCCAGCATCATGGTGCCCAGCATGAAAGAGCCGCCGTAGCTCACAAAGGGCAACGGGATTCCCACGATGGGGGCGGCGCCCATGGTCATGGAGAGATTGATGATCACGTGGGTGGCGAAGAAGACCGCCACGCCGGTGGCCAGAGCGCAGCCAAGACGATCCCGCGCGGTGATTGCGGTGCGGAAAAAGCACAGGAAGAGCACCGCAAAGAGGATGATCAGCGCGCCGCCACCCAGGAAGCCGGTCTCCTCCGCGATGACGGAGAAGATGAAATCCGTGGGGGCGATGGTCTTGGGGAGGTATCCCAGCACATGCTGGGTGCCCTTCAGGTAGCCCTTGCCAAACATGCCACCCGAGCCCACCGCCAGCATGCTCTGCACCGCATTCCAGTCATCCCGCGGCTTCTTGCCGTCCTCCGTGGAGAGGAACTCCTCCACCTTCGCCTGGAGACGATCGCCCGCCGACTGGGGCAGCGCCAGGGACGCAGCGCGGCAGAGGCTCCGGGAGGGCGCCGCCAAAAAGACCTTCACCCGCTCCTGCTGGTAGTGGCTCAAGTGGGCGAAGGCGAGCGGCAGAGCAAAGACAACCAGCAGCCCACCCATCAGGAACCAGCGTTTTCGCAATCCCGTCAGGAAGGACAATGCCAGGGTCACGGGCAGGAAGACCAGCGCCGTGCCCATGTCCGGCTGCAGGCAAATGAGGAAGACGGGCACTGCCGTGACCACGAAGAGCGCCAGTGGTGGAAGCCATTCGCCCCAACGGCTGTTGCGCAGGGCGGGACGGGTCGCCAGCCACGCCAGGAACAGCAACGTCAGGGGCTTCGCCAACTCCACCGGCTGCAGATAGCCCACCCCCGGCACTCGCAGCCATCCACGGGTGTTGTTCAATGTCCGTCCAAAGACCAGCACCGACAACAAGAGAAGGAGCCCCAGCAAATAGAACCAATGGCTCTTCCGGCAAAGGAAATGATAATCCGTAACCGCGGTGACCACATAGAGACAGCCCCCCAGAACGATCCAGGCGGCCTGCCGATGCCACTTGCCCGCCAAATCCCCCCCGACCTCGGCACCCGCACTGTAAATGAACGCCACACCCACCAACAGCAGCAGCGCCTCCACCCCCAACGCCAAAAAGTCCGCCCGCAGCCACTGGCGGCCTGACACGGAATCAATGTTCTGGAAGGAGGGGAAAGACACGGACGGGAAAAAGTGCAATGCGCGTGGCCGGTGTGGTGCCGCCGCAGACGGGGACACCTGGCCGGGGGCTGTCCCCACTCCATTCAACCTTGCCCTTGCAAGGAAAGAAGCGCGGGCTTGCGCCATGGTTTAATCTAACATTCCGCGCGGAGTGAGGCGTGGTTCTTCCTGTGCTTGACAAAAGCAGAAAACGGTGTATTTTCCTTATAGACATAAGAGATTGAAAGGAGATTGCTCCCATTTTTCCCCTTCCTCCCGGTGCATCCCCGGGAACCCCCACGGTCGCCTTTTGTCTATTCTGCCTATTTCCCCGGCGACCAGACGCCCCCCCCTTTTCCGGACGCATGGCCCGCGCCACGCCACCCCTCCCCCGCGGCCCCCGGCAACGGGGGCCCCACGGGACCACGCAGACACACGTCCCGGATACACTTTCCTCCTCCTCCACCCGCCACCGGACATGCCTCCTCTGAAACTCGCGATCGTCGGCATCCGACACCAGCATATCTTCGCCCTGCTCCAGGAGGCCCTGCAAATGCCCAAGGAAATCCAGGTGGTCGCCATTTGCGAGGAGAACACCAAGACCCGGCTGGCCTGGCAAAAGAGCGGAAAACTCACGATCACACACTCCTCCATGGACGCCATGCTGGCCTCCACGCCCTGCGACATCATCGGCATCGGAGACTACTATGGACGACGGGGGGCCCTGGGCATCCAGACCCTCCGCGCCGGACGGCATCTGCTGGCCGACAAACCGCTGTGCACCACCCTGGCCGAGTGCGACAAGATCCAGGAGCTCTCCCAGAAAAACCACCTGAAGGTGGGATGCATGTTCGGCCTGCGCTGGCTGGGCCCCGTGCGGCAGCTCCACAAGAAGATCCAGGACGGCGCCATCGGACAGGTCCGCACCGTCAGCATCACCGGACAACACCCCCTCATGGCCAAAAGCCGCCCCGGATGGTATTTTGAGCCCGGAAAACACGGCGGCACCATCAACGACATCGGCGTCCACGCCATCGAGACCGTCCAGTGGCTCACCGGCGGTTCCGTGGTGGAGGTCACCGGCGCCCGCGCCTGGAACGGGAAGGCCTCCGCGACCCCCTGGTTCAATGACTGCGCGCAGTTCATGCTGCGGCTTTCCAACGACGTGGGCGTCATCAGCGACGTATCCTATCTCTCCCCCGACGCAGGCTCCCTGGGGAAGCCCATGAACTGGCGCATCACGGTCCACGGCGACAAAGGCGTGCTGGAATGCAACACCAACCCCGCCAGCCTCACCATCGCCACCGAAAAGGACAGGACCCCCCGCACTCTCAAATGCCCCGAAAACCAGGGGTCCACGTATCTACGGGACTTCCTTCAGGAGCTCAAAGGCGAGCCCGCCCCCGGCCAGCTCACCACGCCATACGTATTGCGCGCCACCCGAACGGCACTGCAAATCCAGCAGGCCGCCGACCAGCACAAGAGCTTCCCCTTCACCATCCGCTGACACCGAGGGAAGACTTCTCCCCCCCTTTGAAAACGGAAGCGTCTTCGCGCCGGCGCGCGGGGACCACGTCCTGCCCCTCCCCTTTCCCCACGCAACCAAGCCTCCCCCTCCCTGCCACGCACCATGTCTGAATTTCTCTACGGCATCAACCCCGTCTCCGAGGCCATCCACTCCGGCCGCCGAAAAATCTACGGCGTCTACGTCGCCCAGGGCACGGAAGGCAACCCCCGCATGCGCAAATTGGTCTCCGATGCGCGCTACCGCGGCCTGGCGGTCTCCTTCCGCGCCCGCGCGGAGATCGGCGAGGCCAGCGGCACCCGGGAAAACCAGGGCGTGGTGGCCGAATGCGAACCCTTCCCCTACACCCCCTATGCAGAAATCCTGGGATCGAACCGCATGGTGCTCCTGGACAATGTGGAGGACCCCCGGAATGTGGGCGCCATCATGCGGACCTGCGAAGTGCTTGGCTGGAAGGACGTCCTGCTGCCCAGAAAGGGCGGCTCCCTGGTGACTCCCTCCGTTGCCAAAACCGCCGCCGGCGCCTGCGAATACCTGCGGGTGGCCGTCAACTGCTCCAGCAACCAATACGTGAAGATCGCCCTGGAGCAGGGATACACCGTGGTCGCCCTGGACGGTGACGGGAAGTCCTCTCTCCAGGAAGTCGCCGACACGAAGCAGGAGAAGCTCCTGCTGGTGGTGGGCGGCGAGGACTCCGGCGTCGGACAATTCATCAAGATGAACGCCACGCAGGTCTGCGCCATCCCCCAGGCCGGACACGTCAACTCCCTGAACGCCAGCGTGGCCGCCGCCCTGGCACTCTACGCCCTGCGATAGCACACACCAAACCACACACGACCCGCTCCAAAACCATGAGACTCGACTTCCGCATTGACTGGGGCTATCAGTATCTCTACTCCCGCAGACACTACCACCCCTTCTTCCAGTGGGACGGACACCTGGAATGCCGCGGCGGCGAAATCCTGGAGTGCAACCAGCTCACGTATCCCGTGATCTGGTTCGGTCCTGGACACTGCGCCCACGAAACTCCCCTGGAAACCCCCGAATGGCAAAACCACACCCGGCGACGCCTCGCCGGCATCCGCGTCGTGGCGGAAATCCCCGACGACACCATTGACGAAGCGCGCTTCCGGCTGGTCACGGCCTCCGGAGAATTCTATTTCTCCGCGCACCAGATCCTGGAAGACGGCCGCGTGGTCTTCCACGTGGGTCCAAAGTATCTGGGTTGCCACGTCATCGTCACCCGCACGAAGCATCTCTGGTTCCGCCCCGCACCCGTCCAGGGCGAAACCGCCTGGGAAGCCGACGAGCTCCCCCTGCCATGCCACGACTGGGCACGCATGCGCACCGCCTGGCTGGCACCCGGGGAATCCCTGCCCCTGGACATCTTCGTCCACGAAACCAAATCCGACTACCAGGACTGCCTCCTCCACATCCAGGCCATGGCCGCCCCCGCGTATACCCCCGGGGACGAGAAGCAAATCCACGAGACCTACACGCTGGAAGTCCTCTGCGACGGCAAACACGCCGCAACCATCACCCACTACTTCCGCGACCACGATCTCTTCATGCAGATGCTTGAGGATGTCTGGGCCACCTTCCAGGCCACCCCCGGCTCCCACCGGCTGGAAATCCGCAACGACAACCCGCTTCACCCCATCCTCTTCAGCCGAATCAAGCTGCGCCAGCGCACCCGGGAACACCTGCAACTCTCCCTCCCCCCCTGGGCACTGTCCGGCGAACCCCTCATCGGACGAATCTTCGCCACCCACGAAGACACCGCCGCCATCCGCTGGCCAGGCGGCGGCATCACGCTGAATGTCCAACCGGGATGGAACGAATTCCCCTTCTCCATCGCCGCCCCCCAGACGGACGCGAAGGTCGCAACCGACTCCACCGAGGCCCTCATCCCCGCGGTCTACGCCACCCGCGAAGAGGCCATCCCCGTCACCGTGGGCTACGACATGACCGTGGTCCCCCACGACGGCAATGGCTTCATGGACTGGCTGCTGGACTACACCTGGCGCACCCGCCTGGGAAACCTGGTTGTCTTCCGCTCCTTCCGCTGGAAGGATCCCTTCAACCACGACGAAAATGCGGACACCCCCGACGAGCTTCTGGAAAAGTGGGGCGCCTTCTGCCGGGAGCACCACATCGTCGTGGAGGCTGCAAACCAATACGAGTCCGGCGCGCTCGTCCGCGGCGCGGGCGGCGCCATGCATTCCGCCGGCCCCCATGAATACCCCGGCGCCGTCTATGCTCGGGATCCCAAGGAACCCTGGGCCTCCCAGGACATGAAGCAGGCCTCCGAGAACTACGTGAAGTATCTCAGGATCGCCGTGGACAAGGCCCGCAGGGCCGTGCCCCGCACCGCCTTCGGGGACGCCGCGGGCGGACACCGCTACGACTACATGGCGGGCATCGACTTCATCCGCACGGAGACGATGGTCCCCCACACCCAGCACCTCTGCTCCCTGGCCCGCGCGGCCGCCGAGACCCTCGGGCCCCGCGAATGGGGCGTCCATATCGCCATCCAGCACTGCTACCAGCCATACTTCAAGTTCCATCTGGGACAGTACTTCCTCTCCCTTTTCCAGCCATGGATGATGGGCGCCTCCATGATCTACGAGGAGGACTCCCTCTTCCTGCTCTTCAAGGAGGAGCGGCAGTGCTGGGACGACGCCTTGACAAAGGGCAAGCGCGACATGACCCGCGACTTCTTCCGCTTCGTCAAGACACACCCCCGCGCGGGAAAAAACCGCCGCGCCATCGCATTCTGGGAAGGGCGCTACGCCGCCCCCTTCAATGGCTTCATCTGCGATGTGGAACAGGACCCCGACTACTCCGTATGGGGGCTCTTCGGCAACAGCGCCCCCGAATGGGGGCACCGCCAGCCGGAAAAGTGCCGGCAGCTCCTGGATGTCCTCATGCCCGGGGCCTCCACACACCCCTTCCGGCAGCAATACGACAAGCGTCGCTTCTACTTCTCCGGGACCCCCTACGGCGATTTCGACCAGGTGCCCGCCGAGGCCAAGGCGAAGGACCTCCACCAATACCAGCTCATCCTGAACCTTGGCTGGAATACCATGATTGACGAGGACTACGCGAAGCTGAAGGAGTTCGTCCAGGAAGGCGGAACCCTCCTCACCGGACTGCCACAGTTCAGCACACACGTGAAACGCGATTTCCTCAAGGACCTCCAGGACCTGGCCCTCTGGAACAACGGGGATCTGACCGAGCTCTGCGGCGTGAAAGTCCTCTCCCCCGGCGCGGAATACTCCGGACAGTGGAATGCCGCCCACCGGGACTTCTTCCCGCAGCCCGAGCTCTCCGCCGCACCAAGCAAATCCCCGCAGGAGGACGGCCCCTGCCGTCTGGCGAACCTGGAGCTCCACGGCGCCGAAGTTGTGGCCTGGGATGCCTCCACTGACCAGCCGCTGGTCCTGCGGCACCGCGTCGGAAAGGGCGCCGTGTATCTCATCGCCGCCTGGGCATACCCCGGACACGAGGCACTCCAGACTCTCTCCGCCAGCTGGATCGCCGCTCTGGCACAGGAACATCTGCCCGAGGAGCACGTGGTCGACAACAGCCGCGAGGTTTTCTGGACCCGCTGGGAAGAGCCCAACGGCGTGCGGCGGCTCATGCTGTTGAACACCGACTGGACCCTGGAGGGCAACCAGAAGAAAGTCTGGATCCACACCCCGGCCGTCTCCTTCCCCTTCGCGGTCACCGAACAAATCCCCGCGATCCTCACCGTCCTTCCCTTTGCCACCCTCGAAACCACCCCCGGCCTCCACCTGGAGGTGATCTCCCTGGAAGAGGGAAAAGCCTCCATCGCAATCCACGGCACCGACGGCACCGTCATCGTCCATAGCCGGAAGTTCCCCGATTCCCAGAAGAGCTTCTCCCTCTCCAGGGGACGCAAGACCCTCCGGAAGTGGATCCTCCTGGACACCGAAAACCCAGAACCCCCGCGCAATTAGCAGGCGAGGCCAATGCGCGCCACCGGGATGAATGCGCAAATGCCGCCGGCAGACGAAAGGGCGCAGGCAGTTCCACGGACACATCCCGTGTCCCTAAATGCAGGAAGGCGCTTCCTGCCTTTTCTATAGTATCATTCCCTTCAAAAAGGTGGCCATGACCTTTTCCGGGGACTTCTCCGGGGAGGCCTCGGCCAGCTTTCGGGCGGCAGCCTGGTTTTCAGGGTCCATCACGAAGGCCAGGATCTTATGGAGGAGTTCGTCGGTGAGCCGGGGACACGCCTCGGGGGTGCCGGCGGGGTGTTCGGCGCCCTCCCCCTTCAGCAAGAAGGCGGGCGTGGTATGAAGAGTCACGGCGAACTCCTCCACACGCTTCCGGGTAGTGGTGATATTATCCACCTCCAGCTTGGTATAGAGGCTGTGCGAGATTCCCAGGCGCGCCGCCATCTCGACCTGCGTAAGGCCGAGTTTCTTGCGAAAATACCGCAACTGGGTCGCGAGGCTGATCTGTCCCTCGGGAAATGCTTTGTGCTTCGGCATTGTCTGTTTCAACGGGATAGAAAGGGAAAAGATTCGAAGGCAGGGCATGACGCGGCACATCAGTCCTTGCGGAACTGTGCCATCAAGACGGCCGCGAAGATGATGCAGCAGCCGACGATTTCCCGGCTCTTCAGATTTTCGCCCAGGAGGAGCCATCCACCCAGGGCGGAAATGACGGACTCCAGGCTCATGACAAGCGTGGCCACCACGGGGTGGACGTATTTCTGCCCCACGCACTGGAGGGTATACGCCACGCCGCTGGAGAGCACGCCGCAGAAAAGGAGCGGCCACAGCGCCTTCGTGATTGCGGAGAAGGAGATGGACTCCCCGGCAAAAGGCACGACCACCAGCGAGACCACGCCTGCGCAGAAGAATTCCAGGCAGGAGAGACGGAAGCAGTCCGTCCGCGCCACATAGCGGTCCACCAGCAGGATCTGGATGGCGAAGAGGACCGCGCAGGCAAGGAGCCACAGGTCGCTCCCCTGGAGACGGAAGCCCTTCAGGGATACCCCGCACAACAACGCGCTGCCCGCCAGAGCCAATCCAGCGGCGATCCATACCACCACGGAGGTCCGGCGCCCAAAAACGGCGGCGAAGATGGGCACGATGATGATGTACAGAGCCGTCAAGAAACCGGCCTTTCCCACGGTGGCGCCCACGATTCCCACCTGTTGGCAAAGGCTGGCGCACCCCAGCGCAAGGCCGCAGAGGGCTCCGCCCACCAGCAGCTGTATGCGTCCAACCGGAGTGCGTGCCGAGCCCCAGAGAGAGGGCTTGCGGCCATCCAGGTAGTCCAGCAATGCAATGCAGGGCACCAGGGCAAGGGCGCCGATGAAGGAGCGAAGGGCGTTGAAGCCACAGGGTCCCAGGAACTCCATGCCCTTCTTCTGGGCGGAGAAGGCGAGTCCCCAGATGGAGGCGCAGACCAAAAGGGCGAGGAGTCCCCCGCGCTGGCGGGAAGATGACGAGGAGAGTTCCATGGAACGGAAGTCGGCACCGGCGAATCCGCGCCGGAGGGGAGAAGCGGGACTTTTTCAGGGGAAAAAACGAACGGGGAGTCCCCGTTTGGCGAAGAAAGTCGCCGCGGCGGGGATTCCCCGATGTGCGCCAGGATTCCGGCGCGTCCAGAATCAGCCGGGACTAGAGCTGGATGGCGGAGCGGGCACGGAGGGCGGCCACCACGTCGCGGACATCCTGGGTGCGGTCCTTGGGCATGATCAGGACGGCGTCATCGTCCACGACGACCACCATGTCCTTGAGCCCCACGGCGGCAACGGCCACCTTGTCCTGTCCGGGGGAATTGTAGATGATGCTGGAGCTGCAGTCCAGCACCACGGGATTTCCGAAGGCCACATTGCCCGCCTGGTCCAGGGGGAAGGTGCGCTGGATGACCTCCCAGTTGCCCAGATCGTCCCACAGGAAGTTTCCGGGGATCACGCAGATGCGGTCGGACTTCTCCATGAGCGCGTAGTCGATGGAGATGTCGGGCATGGCGTCGAAGATGGTGTGGGCGCGCTTCTCGTCACGGGAGAGGAGCGCGTCGGTCATGTCCTCCAGGGTCTCTGCCAAAATGGGATTGGCGCGGCCGAACTCGTTCTGGAAGGTGGATAGGCGCCAGAAGAACATGCCGGAGTTCCAGTAGCAGGAGCCGCCGGCGATATACTTCGCCGCTGTCTGGGCGTCGGGCTTCTCGTGGAAGGAATGGACCTTGTAGAGGGGGAACTTGTCGTTGTTGTTCAGGGAATGGTTGTCCTTGCCAACCTGCAGATAGCCGTATCCGGTCTCGGGGCGCACGGGGCGGATGCCGATGGTGATGAGAGTGTCGTTGTTTTCGGCCTCGTCCAGGGCGGCGGCCACGGTCTCGGCGAAAGGCGCCACATCGGGGATGCGATGGTCGGCGGTGAGCACGCCCATGGTGACGCCCTCGGGGCCGAGCTCCCGATGCTTGGCCAGGATGGCGGCGGAGGCGTAGATGAGGCATCCAGCGGTGTTGCGCCGGCTGGGCTCGGCAAGGATGTTCTCTTCGGGGATTCCCAGGTTGCAGTCCAGGATGGGCTGGCGCAGCGCCTGGCTGGTGGCGATGTAGATGTTCTCGGCGGGCAGCACCGCCTTCGCGCGCTCCACCGCCTCGGCCAGGAGGGAGTGGCCACTGCTGGTCAGGGTCAGAAGCTGCTTGGGGCGGGAAGCGCGGGACAGCGGCCAGAAACGCTCGCCGGTGCCACCGGCCATGATGACAATGACTCTCATTGGGGTGTGTTCTCCTTCCCTGTTAGGGGGTTGGTCTGGCTTTCGCCTCCGGAACGCGGCGGGCCGGGGCGCCGCGCGGAAGGCGGCTCCAGCCCGTCGTGGGAAGCACGAATGAGCCCCTACCGCCCGGTGAACCGGGGGGCGGGCATTGCGGGTGTGGAACGGCAGATGACCTTCGACTCGTCCCAAAGCTCCTCCAGCTGGTAGAAATTCCTCATCTCCGGCTCCAGGATGTGCACCAGCACCACACCATAGTCCTGGGCCATCCAGCGGCTCTCGGCATCGCCATCGGTTCCGCGGGGCTTCCGGCCAGTCTCCAGCATGGCGCGCTTCACGTGGTCGGCGATGGCGCGGATATGGGGCATAGAGGTGCCGCTGCACACGACGTAGTATTCGGCCACCATGGCCTGGCGGTCGCGCACGTCGAAGAGGAGGATGTCTTGTGCCTTGGCGTCCTCGCAGGCCTTGACACTGAGCTTCGCCAGCTCCAGGCTGTCCAGGGGGGCAGGCGCCTTCGGGGTGTTTTCGGTGTTGTCCATGGATGCAAGAGGGGGAAAAGGGGGTTCAATGAATGGGCGGCTACTGTTTTTTGTAGAGTCCGTGTTCCTGGATGTAGTTCCAGACACTCTTGGGTAGGGCCTCGGAAAGATCCTCGCCGCCGGCAATCCGCTCGCGGATCTCGGTGGACGAGAGCTCCCAGGTGGGGAAATCCTCCTCGGAGAGCATGCCCTTCACCAGCTTGGGAGCCAGGGAGCGAAAGGTGCGGACCACCTCAACGGGTCCCATGGGCTGCACGCCGGCACGGGGATAGACCAGGAATTCGAAGTTCTTCAGCAGACCACCGGCATTGTGCCAGTTCTGCAAATCCCGCAGGCAGTCGGTGCCCATCAGGAAACGGATCTCCACATCGGGATAGATCCGCGCAAGCATGGTCAGGGTGTCGTAGGTATAGGAATACTGTCCGCCCCGGCGCAGCTCCACATCGGAGACCCCCAGGCGGTATTTTCGCTCCTGCTGGCGGCCGTCGGGATAGGAAACCACATAGCTTTCCTTCTCCTCCAGACTCTCGGCAAGCGCCAGCTGAAGCATTTCCAGGCGCGCGGCGCCGGTGTCCATCATGTCCACGCCCTTGAAGGGGGAGCGACGGGCGGGAACAAAGAGCACCTCGTCCGCCAAATCGTGCTCCAGCACTTGCCGCGCCAGACGGACATGCCCCAGATGCACGGGGTCGAAGGACCCCCCGAAGACCGCCATGCGCCACCTGCGGGCGAAAGGCAATCCCTCGTTGGGATTCACCTCCTCCAGCAGCTCCTCCCCGGGAGCAGAAGCCCCGCCGGGAGCTCTTCGGTCATCGCGCTCCCGGCGGCGCCGGCGCTCGGAAAAATCGTCATCCATCATAAAAATGCAAGAAAAAACTGGGTTCCGCCAACGGCAGTTCGAGAAGAACATTCCGGATTGTCAGGGGAAAGAAAAGCGGCAAATCCCGTCCCCTTCCGGAGAGAGGAGCCGTTTTCGCGGCTTCCGGCATAATCTACCCCGCGAACACGGGTCCCCTTGCGCGTGCAGGCAAGAAACGCAGGGAGGGAACGAGCCTGGAGGCCGTGGCGGAAGAGGCCCCCTCCCCCTCGCCGGCCGAAACCGCGCGATGACGCGCACCGGGGGAGAGTGGAGGGAGCCCGTGGAATCGTCGGAAAGGAGACTACTCCTCGTCCTCCTCCTCCTTGGCGGCCGCCTCCTGGATCTGCTTTGCCAGAGCGGAGGGGACGGGGTCGTAGCGGTCGAATTCCATGCTGAACCCGCCGCGTCCCTGGGTCATGGAGCGCAGCTGGCTGGGGTACTTGTAGACCTCGGCCAGAGGCATCTCCGCAGTGAGGATCTGCTGTCCGTCCTGGCGATCCATGCCCAGGATGCGTCCGCGGCGGGTATTCAGATCGCCCTGGATGGCGCCCATGTATTCATCGGGGAACTCGATGGTGAGGCGCATGATGGGCTCCAGCAGCTCGGGCTTCGCCTGGGCCATGGCGGCGCGGAAGGCCCCGCGGGTTGCAATCTTGAACGCCATTTCGGAGGAGTCCACGGGATGGTACTTTCCGAAGAAGACCACCGCCTTGAAGTTGATGCACTTGGAGTGGGAGAGGGGGCCGGAGAGACGGGTCTCGGCCACGCCCTTCTCAATGGCGGGAATGAAATTCTTGGGAATGGCACCGCCCACGACCTCATTGCCAAACTGGTACTCCTCCTCCGCAGTTCCCTGGAAGGGCTCCAGGCGCATGTGCACTTCGGCAAACTGGCCGTGACCGCCAGACTGCTTCTTGTGACGGAATTCAGCCTTGCCAATGCCACGGACGGTCTCACGGTAGGCCACCTTCGGGGACTCCAGATTCACCTGGACCTTGAAGTCGTTCTTCATGCGGTTCACCAGCAGGTTGATCTGCTGGTCGCCCATGCCGTAGATCACGGTCTGGTGGGTCTCCGCGTCACGGACCATCTTCAGGGTCTTGTCCTCCGCCAGCAGACGGGCCAGCGCGGCGGCCAGCTTGTCGTCCTCGCCCTTGTTGGCGGCGGCGATGGCGTAGATGGTGGTGGGCTGCGGGTAGTCCACGGGAGCCATGACGATGTCGTTTGCACCACCGGAGAGGATCTCCAGCATGCCCGAGTTCTTCAGCTTGGCGACGGCGACGATCTCGCCGGGGCCCGCCTCATCCACATTCTCCTGGTTCTTGCCCTGGATGCGCAGCAGGCCACCCAGGCGCTCCTTCCCCTGGTTGGAGGTGTTCACGAGGTCCATGTCCTTGCGCAGCACGCCGGAGAGCACCCGGATGTAGGTGAGCTGGCCGATGAAGAGGTCGTTCACGGACTTGAAGATGTATCCCACGGGGGCGTCGCCCGCGCGGTCCACGCTGCCGGAGGCCAGATTCAAGGGGATGGCGTCGGTGGGGGCCGGGCCATACTGGGCGATGAAGTCCAGCATCTCCGCCACGCCAATGTCCTTGGCCACGGAGCCCGCGAAGAGGGGCACCACGTTCTCCTGCAGCACGGCCTTGCGCAGCCCCTTCAGGACATCCTCGTCGGAGAGGGTGCCTTCCTCGAAGAACTTCTCCATGAGGGCCTCGTCGGACTCGGCCACGCACTCAATCAGATCCTGGTGGCTCTTGGCGCCGGATTCGCCCAAAGCGGCGGACCCCTCCTTGGACAACGCACTGACCACGCCCTTCAGACCGCTCTTCTCGCCAACAGGCAGAGTGACGGAGACGCAGGCCTTGCGAATGCAGGTCTCCTTCAAACGCTCCACGGTGCGGTCGAAGTCCGCCTCGTCCTTGTCGCAGCCGTTGACGAAGACCATGCGGGGCAGATGGAGATTCCGGGCTTCGCGCCAGGCGCGGATGGTGCCGGGGCCGATGTCCTGGGAGGCGTCCACCACCAGGACCAGCAGGTCGGTGGAGGAAATCGCGTTGAGGGCGTCACCGCAGAAATCCGTGGCTCCGGGAGTGTCCACAAAAAAGAAATGTCCGTCCTTCCAAGGAGTGTTCAGGATGGCGGAGTAGATGGAGCTCTTCTTCTCCTGCTCCTCCTTGCGGAAGTCGGAGACGCTTGTGCCGGCATCCACACTGCCCTGACGGGAGACCGCGCCGCCTTTGAAGAGAATCAGGTCGGACAGCGAGGTCTTGCCGGCTCCCGCCTGGCCTGCCAATACGAAGTTGCGAATACGGTCAGTAGAACAGTTTTTCACAGGTCTCTCCTTGAGGGCTTGGGGTGTATGACAAATTGGCCTCCCGGCGCGGACGCGATCCACACGCCCGGACGACAAAAGAGGCAACGACAAAAAAGCGGTTTGAAGAAAGGGGAGGAAAGCGGGGGGAGACGCTGCAAGCCCAGCCGGCACAGGGTCCACCCGCAGGACGCCCCCGGTTGGAGACCTCGGCCAGCCGACCATCAAAAAAAGACGCCCCCGGAAACACGGCGGCCAAATCGGAGAATCCCCAAACGCCCTACCCTTCCTGGAATGCCCAAAATGTAACACGCCCCCCCACCACTTTGCAAGCTCCACCCACGATTTTTTGCCCTTTCTTCTTGATTTCCAAAGAATTACAAAAACATGACTAGCTACGACACAAAAAGACAACTCCCGTCAAAAGACCATCAAAAGCATTCCATCTGACAGAACCTTCCCGCTTTTGTCATAAGCCCCCGCACCCCCCTGGATGCGCGCAAGCCCCCGCACCCCCAAAAACACCCTCTCCACATTCCTTCCGCACACCCCTATGCGCCAATACATAACAAATTAACATTCAACATGTTATAATCATTTCCGCAACAACAGCCCCCTTTTATGGTTCAAAACGAGCGTCACGTCCTTCCCCAGGGGAATCAGGAGGTTGTTTCTTCCGGGGTGTTCCCGGTGGAGCTCCTCCAGGACCCTGTGGACGGTTTCTGCGGAGGGTGGCAACGGCAGATGGAAACGTTCCCGGAGCACCCGTGCCATGAGGGCGGGTGGCACCTTTCGCCAATCTGCGATCGTGGGTTTCTCCGGAAGGGCGTTCCGAGCGGCCTCCTCCAGGAATTCCGCGTCCTCCCGGAGGGCGTGGACGGTGGCGAGGATTCCCTGGTCAGTGCCGAAGGTCCTTCGCCACCAGGGGAGCAGGTCATTCCGGATCCGGTTTCTTCTGCCCACGGGCTGGAGATTCGTGGCGTCCAGGCACCACTTTTCCATGCCGTTGGCGCGAAGGAACTCCTCCAGCTCCTCCTTGCGGCACTCCAGCAGCGGACGCCCCAGCAGCACCCCGTTTTCCAGAGTCCGCAGGGGACGCAACCCCACCAATCCACTGGCGCCCCCGCCGCGGAGGATGCGCAGAAAAAGCTCCTCCATCACGTCGCCGGCGTGGTGCGCCAGAAGGACCACGCGGCCATTGCCCTGCGTAAGCCGCGCCCACATCTCCAGCCGGAGTCGCCGTCCGGCGCTCTCCAGGGACTCCCCGGGAAGCCGGGACCCCGCCACGTCCAGCCGGAAGCACCGGAAGGGGATTTTGCGGCTCTTGCAGAATTCCCGGCAGAACCGCGCGTCTGCCTGGGCGTCTTCCCCCCGGAGCTGGTGGTTGAAGTGGACCGCGGTGACAGGCCATCCGCACTGGACGAGGGCCGCCAGGAGTGCCAGGGAATCCCCCCCACCGGAGAATCCCACGTAGCAGGCCCGCGGCGGGAGAGGGAAGGATCGGATGGCCTCCAGGGGACCCATGCGTCGCAGATGCGGGCGAAGACGCCCTACTCGATGTTCATGATCTGCTCCCGGATTTTGGAGAGCTCGATCTTCAGGGAAAGCGCATCAGCCGCGATGCAAAGATCGGCCGTCTTGGAAGAGAGGGTGGTCGCCTCCCGGTTCATCTCCTGCCCCAGGAAATCCAACTCCCGACCCGGCTCCGCCTCCTCCAGCAGCTGAAAATACTTCACAAGATGGCTGCGCAACCGCACCACCTCCTCCGTGATGTCCGCCTTCTCCGCATAGAAGACAAGCTCCTTGGCAAGACGCTCGTCGTCAGCGGGACAGTGTGCGCCCAACTCCTCCAGCCGGGCGCGCAGGCGCTCCTGCATCTGCTTCAACGCCTCGGCGCCACGCGCCGTGATGGCGTCCAGACAGCCCTGCAGATATTCGCCACGGCGAACGAGATCCGCCTTCAGGCGCAGGCCCTCCTCCCGCCGGAAGCACAGCAACGCCTCCAGCGCCTCCTCCAGCGCGCGGTCGCACAGCGCCTTCACGGCTTCCGGCAATGCCCCCGGGGTGGTGCACACCACGCCAGGCACCGCCAGCACATCGCCAACCGTAGGCGCGACAGGCAGCTCCGCCTGGGCGGCCAGGCTCTTGAGCTCCCGTGCCACGGCCTGGAAGGCGTCATGGTCCAGGCGGGGGGTCTCGGCAAGATACTTCGCATCGGGCTGATAGGACACCGCCAGGTTGAGGCTGCCCCGGGAGAGGGCCTTCTGGACCCGCTGCCGGATGGGCTGCTCCAAGGCGGACAACTCCTTTGGCAGAGAGACCCGCAGATCCGCCTGCTTCCGGCTGTTCACCGCCGTGATCTCCACAGTCAAAACACCACACTCGCCGGAGGCGCTGCCCCGGCCATATCCCGTCATGCTCTGCATTGCCTTGCTCCCTTCACAGTGGATTCACGCACTACACGGAAAAGCGGACGAAGCAGCAATCGCCGTCCTGCATCACGTAGTCCTTCCCCTCTATGCGGAGCTTTCCGGCCTCCTTGGCGGCATTCCAGCTGCCGTGCGCCATGAGGTCGTCGTAGGAGATGACCTCCATCCGGATGAAGCCACGCTGCATGTCGGTGTGAATCTTTCCGGCGGCCACAGGCGCGGTGGCGCCTGCGGTGACAGTCCAGGCACGGGTCTCGTCGGGGCCGGTGGTGAAGAAGGTCAGGTAGTTCAGCATCCGGTACCCGGTGTGGATGACCCTCTGCAGTCCGCTCTCCTGGATGCCCAGATCCTCCATGAAGACCTGCGCCTCCTCGGGGGAGAGTCCCTGCAACTCCGTCTCGAACTTGGCGCACACGGGAATGACCTCCATGCCGTGCTCAGAGGCCTTGGCAATCAGCGCCTGGGTGACGGGGTCCCTGCCAAAATCCCGGTAGCTCTCCTCGTCGGTGTTGGCGCAGACGAAGGCGGGAATCAGGGTGAGCAGCTGGAGCTCCCGCACCACCTTGCACTGCTCCGCGTCCTCGCGGTCATACTGCGGAATGACACCGGCTTCCAGGGACTTGACGAACTGCTCGCACAGCTCCAACTCCAGCCTGGCCGAGGGGTCCAGGGCGCCGCAGCGGGAGCTTTTCCGGCTCTTCGCCAGGCGTTGCTGGAGCATCTCCAGATCCGCCAGCATGAGCTCAGTGAGAATCAAATCCAGATCCCGGGAGGGATCCATGCTCTCCTTCACGTGCACAACATCCGGATCCCGGAAGCACCGGACCACGTGGGCCACGGCGTCCACGCCGCGAATATGGGAGAGGAACTGGTTTCCCAGGCCCTCACCCTTGCTGGCGCCCTCCACCAGCCCCGCGATGTCAATGAACTGCATGGTGGCCGGAACGACCTTCGCAGACTTCTCGAGACGCGCCAAGTCCTGGATGCGGGGGTCCGGCACAGGAACAATGCCCGTGTTTGGCTCAATGGTGCAGAAAGGGAAGTTCTCCGCAGCGGCCTTGCCGTTGGAGAGGGCGTTGAAGAGGGTGGACTTCCCCACGTTGGGAAGGCCGACGAATCCACAGGAGAGAGACATGCCAGTGAAGGGAAACGGTTGGAGTCTGGAAGAAATCCGCCCCGGTGCCGGCAAGGGTCCCGGAAGGCGGGAAGGCGCGGGCGAAGCCGCTATTGGAAGAGGTTCTTGAGCTTCTTGGCACCTTCGCCGATGGCATCGCCGGCGGCCTTCGCACCGTCGCCAAGGGCCCCGCCGACAGCCTTCGCGCCGTCGCCAATGGCCCCGCCGACGGCCTTCGCTCCGTCGCCCAGGGAAGACAGTCCCTTCTTGGCCACATCGACAACGCTGGAGAAGACGCCCTTGAGCACATCGGAGGTGGCCTGGATCATGGAGACGCCCTCGTCGCCGCCTTCCTCGGACTTGCCGATGTCATGGAGAGTCACGGTGGGCAGTGGAATGGGGGCGGCCACGCCCATGAGGACCTTGGCAGAGAGGCGGATGCGTCCACCGGAGACCTTCACCTCTTCAATGACCACCTTCCTGCCACCCCCGGACTCCCCCTCGGGCTCCGGGGCCCCGGCCATTTCCCCAGGCTCCGCCTCGGAGGCGCCAGAGAACTTGTCCACATTCTCCAGAATGGTGCCGATGTTGGAGTTCCCAAGCCCCACCTCGTAGGTGATGGCGGGGTCCTCCACCAGGATCTGCTGCACGCGGATGGTATCGGTGAAGAGGGAGAGGGGCTTGACTTTCACATAGACGCGGCCCACCTCCACGGCGCTGGGAGTCTTGTAGCCCTCGGGATTTCCCAGGACCAGGCCGGTCATCTCAAAGCGCATGGCCACCAGGGAGAAGCTCACCTTCTCCAAGGTCAAAGGCGCGCCCGTGATCTTGGGGCCGAAGGTCTCCATGGCGCTCTTCACCACGGGGGTCATGTGGGTGAGAAAGAGCTGCAGGCACACCAGCAACACCGCCACAACCACAATCACGCCAACCACAACCCGGCGGAGCGTCCGGCAAACGCCGCAACGCACGCCGCCTTTTTTCCCGTTCTCACAGGCGGAGCACTGCCCGCCGTCCTTCTTTCTACCGAACATTCCTGTGCCTCCTTGAGAGCCAGACGAAAAAACACTCCGCCGCACTTGCGCGGACGACGCGAAAAACCGGAAATGCAAATGGCTTAACATAATCCCCGCCAGGGGGGCCGCCCCTTCCCGGCACGCCGTGGGCGCCACCGTTCCTACGCCTGCCAGCAACGGCTGGGATGGCGTCCCAGCAGGCAGAGCACCTCATAGGGGATGGTCTTCACCTTGGCGGCCAGTTCGTCGGCCCAGATGCACTCGTCCCCCTGGCTGCCAAGAAGAACCACCGGATCCCCCACCGCTGCGTCGGGAATGCCGGTGACATCCACCATGAGCATCCCCATGCAGACTCGTCCGCGAATCGGCGCACGGCGCCCCCGCACCAGGACATGTCCACTATTGCCCAGTGCGCGGGGATAGCCGTCCGCGTATCCCACGGGGACCACGCCCACCCGCTGGGGGGCGCCCTCCACGCGGTAGATTCCGCCGTAGGAGATCTCTGCGCCCACTGGGATCTCCTTCAAAGAGATCAGCCGGCTGGAGAACTCCATGACGGGCTGGAAGGCCACACCGGGAGTCCGGATGTCGTTTCCATACCCATAGAGGGTGAATCCTGGGCGTGCGATGGGATAATCCCGCCCCCGTGCGCCCAGCATGCCGGGGGTTGCGGCGAGATGGAGCTCCCGTGCGCTGGCAGGAAGGGTGGCGATGGCCTTCCGGAAGGCGGCCTCCTGCCGATCCGTGTAGTCCTTCTCGGGACAATCCGCACTGGCGAAGTGCGAGAAGGCGCCGGACAGACGGACGCCAGGAAGGCTCTGGATCCATTCGATGACCTGGGGACACTCCTCCGGGAAGAAGCCCAGACGGCTCATGCCACTGTCCACCTTCAGATGCAAATCCACCACGCGCCCGGTGGCCGCGGCGCATCGGGAGAGTCCCCGGATCTCGTCGCGATTCCAGGCGCAGACCGCCACGTTGTCCATGCGCGCCACAGTCTCGCACTCCTCCGGAAAGAGCGCGCCGCCCAAAAGGAAGAGCCGGGTGCGGATGCCGTTGCTCCGCAGGAGGGCCGCCTCATCCACGGTGAAGACGCTCATGTATGGGGTGCCGCACTCCTCCAGGGCACGGGCGCAGGGGAGGATGCCGTGCCCGTAGGCGTCGGCCTTGATGACCGGCGCCAGGGCGAAACCGGGGAACTTCTCCACCATGAGACGATAATTTGCCTTGAGTCTATCCAGGTGGATGACAACGGAAGAGGATTGCATTTTGTGCGGAAGCCCCGCTGGTGTTTTTTTTACGAGTGGAATGGGAAGCGGACACAGGCCGGGTACTATATCCGGAAAGCCGCGCCCGTACCGCCGGCAGGCGGAAGAGCGCAGGCAAGAGGGGGCGGGGGCGGCCTCCCGGCCTTTTGGGAATCGCCGGAGGAAATGCGCCGTCGAAGGAACCGCCGCGGCAGCGCCCGCTATTGCAGAAACCGGGGATCCACATCCACCTCCACAGGCACCTGCCGCAGCTCGGCGGCGGGCGTGGCCTCCAGGGCGCGGCGGCATGCAGAGACCAAAGCACGGACATGGACCGCGCGCAGGAGCAGCTGGTAGCGGAACTTTCCAGCCAGGCGGGCGAAAGGGGCGGGCATGGGCCCCAGGACCAGGGTCTCCGCGGGAAGCAGTGGCTGCACCCGCCCGGCGAAAGCCTCGGCAGCACTCCGGGCGGCCTCCTCCTCCTCGTGGCGGAAGTGCAGGAGCACCAGGTGCCCGTAGGGTGGGAAGACCAGCGCCTCCCGTGCAGGAAGTTCCTGCCGGGCGAAGGCATGGTAGTCGTGATGCCGCGCAGCCACCAGGGCGTAGTTGTCAGGAGTGCAGGTCTGCACCACCACCCGTCCAGGGAGATCCCCGCGGCCGGCGCGGCCGGCCACCTGTGTGATCAAGTCGAAGGTCCGCTCCGCCGAACGGAAATCCGGCAGGTTCAGGCCGATGTCCGCCTGGATGATGCCAACCACGGTGACATGCGGGAAATCCAGCCCCTTGGCAATCATCTGTGTGCCGATGAGGATGTCAATGTGCCGCCCCCGGAAAGCCTCCAGGACCTTCCGGTAGGACTCCGCCGTGGTCATGGTGTCGGAGTCCATGCGGGCCACCAGGGCATTGGGGAAGACCGCCCGCGTCACCGCCTCCACACGCTCAGTGCCATAGCCCCCAAAGCGGATGCGGGGATTCCCGCATTGCGGGCAGACCTCCGGGGCATCCATGGTGGCGTTGCAGTGGTGGCACACAAGCCTTCCGATCTTCCTGTGGAAGGTGTACGTGACGCTGCAATTGTCGCAACTGGCGGTGTATCCGCACTCGGGGCAGGTCAAAGTGGTGGCGTAGCCCCTTCGGTTGAGGAAGAGAATCACCTGTTCGTGGCGGGTGAGCGCCTGGTCTATGAGCTCCTTCAGCCGGCGCGAAAAGAAACTCCCCCGCTCCTCCTCTTTCCGCAAGGAACGCTCCAGGCGCATGTCCACGACCTCCACCTGCGGAAGCGGCCGGGAATCTATGCGGTCCGGCATCTCCACAAGACGATACTTTCCCGCTTGGCAGTTGTGGTAGGACTCCAGGGAGGGCGTGGCCGACCCAAGCACCACCGCACAGGACTCCAGACGCCCCCGCACCACCGCCACATCCCGGGCGTTGTAACGGGGCATCTCATCCTGCTTGTAGGTGGACTCATGCTCCTCGTCCACCACCACCAGCCCCAGATCCCGGAAGGGCGCGAAGAGCGCCGAACGCGCCCCCACCGCAATGCGGCTGCGCCCGCCGGCAATCCGGGTCCATTCATCGAAGCGCTGTCCGTCCGTGAGTCCGCTGTGGAGCACGGAGACCAGTTCTCCGAAGCGTTGCCGGAAGCGCAGCGCGGTCTGGGGGGTCAAGGCGATCTCAGGCACCAGAACGATGGCGGAACGCCCTTGCCTCAGGCAGTGGTCGATGGCCTGGAGGTAGACCTCCGTCTTGCCGCTGCCGGTGACCCCATGGAGCAGAATGGGCTTCGGATGCGGGGAGTCCAGCTCCTCCACAATGGCGGACAGCGCCGCCGTCTGGCACGATGTCAGGGCCTTCGGAGAATCCCGCTGCACCACGGCATTCCCAAAAGGATCCCGCTCCTCCACACGACGGGATTTGACCAGCCAGCCCATCTCCACCAACCCGTCGACCACGCTTTTTCCGGCGTCCACGGCCCCCAGGGTCTCCCGTGCAGGAAGACTCCCACCCAAGCGCACCAGGGTCTTCAAAACCTTCTGGCGCTTGGGCGTCAGCGCCTGGAACTCCGGGCTACCCTGGTCCAATGCCTTGGGGGTCAAATCGATATACACCGCCTCACGATGCTGCATCTCCCCCTTCCGCACCACGGCGGGAAGAAGATTCCAGATGACCCGTTCGTGCGTGGCGCAGTAGTATTCGCAGAGCCAGTCCGCCAGTTTCAGCAACTGCGGCGGAAACTGCCGGGAGGGATCCTCCACCGCCAGCAAGGGCGATGACTTGTAGGCGGAGCACTCCTTCAACTTCAACACATAGCCGGCCTTCTCTTTGGTGCGCAGCATGGCGCGCACGCGGCATCCCGGATAGACGGTCCCCTCCGCCCACTCCGGTGGCACCAGGTAGTCGAAACACTTCCCCGTCGCCAGATTGAATACGACCTCGGCAAACATCCGCTCAGTCCCGGAAATCCTCCGTCACTCACCCCAAACGCCCCCGAACTCCCGCGATCCCGCAATCCCCCCTCGGATCCGACGACGGACGGCCCGCGGGAAAACCTCCCACAGGCAGCCAGGCGTCCTCCTCTGTCAGAAGGACGTGGAGAAGTCCGCGGGAGCGGCGTCCTGCGCCACAGTCTTCTTGGGATAACGGCTGGTGGCGATGAGTTCCTGGAGCTTCGCGGCGTAGATGCTGGAATCCAGGGGGAGCGTGACCGGCTTCTTCAGGAAACCGGAGAGCATCATGGCGTTGGCCAGCTCCAGGCCGCGGATGCCCTCTTCGATGGGGGCCTTCAGCTTGGCGCCATTGCGGATGGCATCCACCACATTGGCCACCACGCGCATGTGCTGGCTCTGTCCGGCCTCGTCGGAGGCGAAGAAGATCTCGCAGTCCCAGGACTCTGGTTGCTGGAAACTGGTCTTCGCAGTGCGGATGTGCTCCTGTGTGGAGATCACATGGCGCTTGTAGAGGAGGCGGTTGTTCTCAAAGACCACACGTCCATGCTCAGCGGCGATCTCCAGTCGGTTGGTCCCGGGGGCCTCTCCAGTGGTGGTGATGAAGTTCCCGGTGGCACCATTGGGATACTCCAGGTAGGCATTCACCTCGTCCTCCACCTCGATGTCGTGGTACTTTCCCAGAAAGATATGGGCGTCCACCATGCTGGGCATGCCGAAGAACCAGGTCATGAGGTCCAGCTGGTGCGGGCACTGGTTGGTCAGCACGCCACCGCCCTCGCCGCGCCAGGAGGCACGCCAGTCGCCGGAATCATAATACTGCTGGGTGCGGTACCAGTCGGTGATGATCCAGTTCACGCGGCGGATCTCGCCCAGGTCGCCAGAATCAATAAGCTGCTTGATCTTGATGTGGGCGTCACGGGTGCGCTGGTTCAGCATGATGCCCTTCACCAACTCCGGATGCTTCGCGCACTCCGCCAGCAGACGCTCCGCATCCGCCTTGTGCACGCACAGCGGCTTCTCCACATTCACGTGCAAGCCATGGTTCATGGCCTCAATGGCAAGCGTCGCGTGCTGGAAGTGCGGCACCTCGACCATCGCCAGCTCCACGCCGGACTTCTCGAAGAACTCTTCGTCTGTGGTGTAGCAGGTCACCTTCTCACGCACCGATGCATTAAGACGGTCAAAGGCCTTGGGATTCAGATCGCAGACGGCAGTCAGCTTCGCGCCGGGCACCTGGCAGAGAGTGTTGGCGATGGTGGAACCCATGTTGCCAACGCCAATGATGCCTACTTTTACCGGTTCCATAGAAAAACTCCAGAATGTCTTGAGGTTGGGACATTACCCCAAAAAAAGACGCAAGCCCCCCTCTCCATACAAAAAGGGCGGGACTTTCGCGCCGCAGGGAAAGACTGTGGAATAATATAGCCCGGGCAAGGTATATTAGGCAGCTTCCAGCCAGGAAATGCCCGGGTGGCGAAATGGCAGACGCAAGAGACTTAAAATCTCTCGATGGCGACATCTTGCGGGTTCGAGTCCCGCCTCGGGCACCAAACACGATCCACACCAAAAAGCGCCGGACGCACATCCCCGCGACGACGCCACACGCGGCACCCAAATATCCCGGGAGGAGACGGCACACTCGCCGGACGGCACGCCACCGCCCTCTAGGTCCCCTCCCCCAATACCTTTCTCGTGCACATGACGGCGGCGAAGACTCCCCGCACCGGGAACGCCTTCGCCGCCATTTTGCGTCATCGACTCATCACGGTTCTTCCGCTTTTTTGGCAACCACCAGCCACCTGGGGGCGCCTGCGCAGGGGGATTTTGCCGAAGCCTGCTGCGGCTTGCCGCACGGCCTAGTGTTTCCTTCGGTCGAGCCTGACGGCCAGTCGCATGCCGAGGGTCTGGAAAATCTGCGCCACAGCCACCAGAAGGACCAGCGTGATCATCATGATGGTGGTGTTGTAGCGGTGGTATCCGTAGCGGATGGCCAAATCGCCCAGTCCGCCGCCGCCCACGGCTCCCGCCATGGCGGAATATCCCAGGATCGTGCCGACCGCGATGGTGACTCCCACGATGAGGGAGGTCCGCGCCTCCGGCAGCAACACCTTGGCGATGATCTGCCAGAGGGAGGCGCCCATGGATTCGGCGGCCTCCACCACACCGCGGTCCACCTCCTTCAGGGAAGACTCCACCATGCGCCCCACGAAGGGTGCGGCGGAGATGACCAGGGGAACGATGGTGGCAGTGGAGCCGTAGGACTTTCCCACCAGCATCCGGGTGAAGGGGATGATCACCACCAGGAGGATGATGAAGGGGACGCTTCGCAGAAGATTGCAGACCACGTCCAGGCTTCGGTAGACGGGCTGGCAAGGCCGCAGCCCCTGCCGGTCCGTGACGGTGAGCGCGATTCCCAGGGGGATTCCCAGGAAATACGCGAAGAGGGTGGAGACCAGTGTCATGTAAAGGGTCTCCAGGGTGGCGTCAGACAGCATGACGACCAACTGGGTGGTCTGGGAGCTGGCGCCCAGGGCGCCCAGGGCGCTGGTCAGAAAATCATCCATGGCTTTGCTCCTCCTCCACCTCCAGGGGATTCAGGCCCTTGCGCTGGAAGAAGTCCATGAACTTCTCGGCCAGGGGTTCGGAGTCGGGCAGCTGCACGATCATCTCGCCCACTGCGCGGCCATTGACGGTCTTGGTGGCGGCGTAGAGGATGTTCAGGGGGGTGCGGCACTCGATCATGATATTGCCCAGCATGGGCTCGAAGGCGGTCAGCCCGGTGAAGGTGATCCGGACAATCTTCCCGCTGCGGATTTCCTCCACGGAGGCGGGCGCGGCATCCGCCAGCACCAGGCGCCTGGCGGCGGCGGTGCGGGGGCTCCGGAAGACCTGCTCCACCGTGCCCTGCTCCGCCACGCGGCCCTTGTCCAGGACCACCACCTCCGTGCAGATCTCCTGGATCACGCTCATCTCGTGGGTGATGACGATGATGGTGATTCCGAAGCGCTCGTTGAGGTCCTTGAGGAGGTGGAGGATGGAGGCCGTGGTCTGGGGATCCAGGGCGCTGGTGGCCTCGTCGGAGAGAATGATTCCGGGATTGGTGGCCAGGACGCGCGCGATGGCCACGCGCTGGCGCTGTCCGCCGGAGAGCTGCGCGGGGTAGGCATCCGCCTTGTCGGAGAGCCCCACCACCTCCAGCATCTCCTTCGCCTTCCGACGCGCCTCCCGGACAGGAACGCCCGCGATCTCCAAGGGGAAGAGGACATTGCCGAGCACCGTGCGCTGCATCAGCAGATTGAAGCCCTGGAAGATCATGCCGATGTTTCGCCGCGCCAGGCGCAGCTCCTTCCGTGGGAGGTCGGTAAGGTGCTGTCCCTGCACCCACACCTCGCCGGAGCTGGGGCGCTCCAGCAGATTCAGGCAACGCACCAGGGTGCTCTTTCCCGCGCCGGAGAGGCCAATGACACCAAAGACAGCGCCCTTTCGCACAGAGAAGGAGATGCCGTCCAGCGCCCGGAAAGTCCCCTGGGAGGTCGCAAAGTCCTTCACCAGGTCCCGGACGCGGATCACCACCTCGCCATCCCGCTCCAAGTTGTCTGTGTTCGCTTCCGTCATGAATCCCTCTTGATAAAGACCGGTCCGCGCCCCACGAAAGACAGAGGCCCGGATGACGACAAAAAAAGCCCGCGCGGAAACGGAATGCAATGGGAGCCCCGTACCCGCGCGGACACCGGCCGGAGGACGACGAGGCCCTCCGGCCCGGGAAACTCGGCGCTAGTCCACGAAGGGGACCACGGCGCCGTCGTACTTCTCCTCGATGAACTTCCGAATGGGCTCGGACTTCAGGACATCCACCAGCGCACGCACGATGGTGTCGTTCTCGCGTCCGGCCTTGACAGTGATGATGTTCACGTACGTCTTGGCGGCCTGGGAGTCGGACTTCTCGGCGGCAATGGCGTCCCTCCCCACGGAAAGCCCCGCCTGGAGGGCGTAGTTTCCGTTGAGAACCACGAAGGCCACGTCGCCGCGCATGCGGGCCACCTGGGCAGCCTCCAGCTCAACCACGTTGATCTTCTTGGCGTAGGAGACGATGTCCTGCTTGGTGGCAGTAAGGCCGGCCCCCTCCCGGAGGGTCAAAATGCCGTTGTCCGCCAGCAGAAGCAACGCACGGGCCTCGTTGGTGGTGTCGTTGGGAACCGCGATGGCGTCGCCGTCGGCCAACTGCGACAAATCCCCCTTCTTGCCGGCGTAAATGCCGAAGGGCTCGTAGTGGATGCCGCCGGCATTCACCAGATGCAGCCCCTTCTCCTCATTGATGGAATTCAGGAAGGGGACGTGCTCCATGTAGTTGGCGTCGAACTCGCCGCTCTCCACCACCAGGTTCGGCTGGATGTAGTCATCGAAAGTGGTCACCTCCAGGGTGTACCCACGCTCCGCCATCAAGGGCTTCGCCTGCTCCAAAATCTCGGCGTGGGGAGTGATGGACGCCGCAACGCGGATGGTGTCAGCGGACGCCACCGCAGCAGGCTTGCAGCCCGCCAAAAACAGCGCGGCACCCGCAATCAAAGAAACAACAGAAAGAAAACGTTTCATCTGCACCTCCTCCCGCAAAAAAACTACACGGGCTTCTTGTCCATTCCAAGACGACCAGACTTTAAACACAACCAAAATGCCTAACATTCGGCATGGACCTTACCATATAGCAACTTGCGCAATTTACGACAGGACACGACAAGAAAACCGCAAAAAAGTCGTCAAATCCGGTTGTGTTTCCGGGATCGATGCGTTTTTTGCGGTAAGTCCGTGGCGTGTCGTCCACCGGTCAACGGATTCAATCTACCCCTTCAACGGCAGAGCGCCGCCTTCCAGAGTCGTCGGTTGATCCCCGCGGAGTTGTTCCAACAGTGCGAGGTATTCCCCCCGTGGGACCTCCCGTGCGCCAAAGGACTGCAAGAGGGGGGTGGCCATCTGTGTATCCACGAGGACGATTCCGGCCTTCCGGAGTTCCTGTGCGGCGAAGCAGAAGGCGTGTTTGGAGGCTCCGGAGACCTTGAAGAACATGCTTTCCCCGCAGAAAACCCTTCCTATGACCACGCCGTAGAGTCCGCCGGCCAGTTTTCCGTCCTGGGTGAAAGCCTCGAAGCTGTGGGCATACCCCATTCTATGGAAGTCGTGGTATGCGCGGATCATCTTTTTGGTGATCCAGGTGCCGGGGCCATCGGGTCGCGGGGCCTTCGCGCACTCTTGCATCACCTGGAGGAAACAACAGTCAATGCGGAAAGAGAAAGGCGTCTTCTTCCATTCCCGCAGGAGGCTCTTCCGGATGTGGAATTCCTCCAGGGGGAGGATTCCGCGCATGGGCGGGGAGGCCCAGAGGATGGTCTCCTCTTCAAAGGGCCAGGGGAAGATTCCGTGGTAGTAGGCATCCAGGAGCATGGCGCAATCCAGCGTCTCGCTGCAGCATAGGGCGCCATCCTCGAGGGCCTCTTCCGGCGGGGGGAAGATGCTCTTGCGCCGCCAGGGCGCCGCCCGCCACAGAGCGCGCGCCTCCTTGGTCCATGGGGAACCGCCGTCCTGGCTCATCGGAGGAAACTGATGGTGAGGTATTCCCCGGCGCGCCCGGGTTCCGGCACGCCCGCCGCCCTGCCCGCCTGCAAGGCTCCTGGCTCCCCAATCCGGAAGATCTCCGGCTGGCGGGACCCCTCGTTCAACGCGGTGAAGATGCAGCCATGTTCGTGATGACTGCCATTGACAAAGAGAAACGCACTCATGGGCTGCGGAGGGAAAGCACCGGGTGTGACGACAAAGCCCAACAAACGACGCCAGGAAAGGCGCGAACCGCATCTGGGGAAGGACGCGACGCGCGCGTGTTTTCCCCGACGGACACGGGCGGTTTGCGCGAGGACTCCAGGAGGGTCCCCGGACGGCAAATGCGCCGCCGGCTTTCGCGGTGAAACACGGAGCGCGGCGGCGCGGTCAATTCCCGTCCCCGGGGAATCCCGGGCAGGGAAATGGAAAAAGAGCGGGATTACTGCTCCAGGCTCTTCAGATAAGTCTCCAGCTGTTCGCGGGAGAACTTCTTCAGCAGGCGGATGTTGGGACGGCGGGCCTTCTTCTTGGCCTTGGCGGCCTTCTTTGCAGCGGCCTTCGCATCCTTCTTGGCTTGCCGCTTGGCGGCCTTCTCGGCATCCTTCTTCGCCTTCTTCGCGGCTTCCAGATCACCCACCACGTCAGCAACAGCCTCCACGGCCTTCTTCAAAATCTCCTCAGTCACCTTCTCGGCGTATTTCTTCACAATCTTGTCATTCAAGATCTGCGCGAATCCGCGACGGACGCGCTTCTTTGCTTGTGCCGATGCCATAATCCAGAAAAATCTCCTGTTTGTTCCAAGGCTTACGGGTAAAGTGGGGATTCCTTTTATTTTTCCACCACTCCAGATCTCGGAGTTTTTCCGACATCGCTCTTATTATACCACAAATTTTCATCCGCCATTCCTTTTGTGCAAAAATATTGCAATCCATTTTCAACATCGCCAAGTTTTCATCTTTTGTCCAGGAGAAAATTATACGCTAACACAAACCACCCATTGGAGATTCCACCGGCCTCCCAAGACAACATCCCCGGCCCGCCCGGGAAAGGATACATTGGGATTTTCACGGAACATCATAAAAAACTCCTTCTTCTGACTTACATGCCCCGTTTCATACCGCGTCTTTCCGACGACCGCCCGAAGGCCTCCGAGGCCGAGAAGGCCGTCTTCGATGCCCTGGAGTCGAAGCTGCCTCCCGCATGGATTGTGCTGCACAACTTCCCGTATGTCCAAAAAAACGACAGGGGGCTGTTGTATGACGGAGAGGTCGACTTCCTCCTGTACCATCCCCGGCGCGGCATGGTCGTCATGGAGGTAAAGGGCGGCGAGATTGCCTATCGGGAGGGGAAATGGTTTCAGGACGGCGCCCCGATCATGCCCATGGCGCAAGTCCGCAAGAACAAACACGCCATCAAGGCGCTGCTGCGCGAGAAGCTGAACCGGGAGCCGCCCCTCCGCATCGCCCACGCACTCTGCTTCCCCCGGTGCCAAGGGGCGCACATCCCCTGGCCGCCCGAAGCCCGGGGACTGACCATCTGCCGGGAGGAACTCAGGGGGGACCTGGAAGCCTTCCTCTTCAAACTCCTGGACATGACGCCGCTTCCACGGGATCTCCGCGAGGACGCGCACCCGGGGGAGGAGGAGGTCCTGGGCGCCCTGGAGCCGGAGTTCGAGCTGCCGCGGCGACTGCCCTTCCGCCTGGAGGAGGACTCCCGGGTCTTCGAGCGCCTCACCGCGGAGCAGACCGCCATCATGGAGGCCATGGAGGCCTTCCCGCGGCTCCTCGTCCGGGGTGGCGCGGGCACCGGCAAGACCCTCCTGGCCCTCCAGAAGGCCCGGATGCTGGCCGACGAGGGCAAGGAGGTGCTTTTGCTCTGCTACAACGAGCTGCTGGGAAGGAAGCTCCAGAAGACCCTGGAGAAGAGCCACTGCAATGTCCAGGCAATGACCTTCTTCCGCTTCTGCGCTGAAACTCTGGGCGCCACACAAGACACCTACGCCAAATACATCCACAATCCAAGACTCTACGAGGAAACCATGCCGCAATTCCTCGCCAGGCACCTGGACGCAAACCCCATCACCTTCGATGCCGTCATCGTGGACGAGGGCCAGGACTTCTCCCCCGTCATGTGGAAGAACATCCTCCGGCTGGTCCGCCCCGACGGACAATTCCATGTCTTCTACGACCCGGAGCAGAACATCTTCCGCGACGAACTCCATCTGCCCGACATGGCGACGCCGCCCGTCACGCTCAGCCGAAACTGCCGGAACACCCGGAAGATCATCCAGGCCCTGGCACCCTACCACGACCAAAAGCTGCTTGCCATGGACGGCACCCCCGAGGGAGCCGACGTCATGGTGCTAGAAGGAGACTGCCGCGCGAATCTGGAAAGTGTCCTGAACACCCTCTTCGCCGTCGAACGGGTCCCACAGTCCGACGTGGTGGTCCTGGGCGCTCACTCCCTGGCAAACACCTGCCTGGGAGACAACCCCACCGTGGGAAAATTCCGCCTCGTGGCAAACGCGACCGGCTCCAACGACGCCGGGGAACTACGCTATTTCACCTACATGAAATTCAAGGGCTGCGAATCCCGGGTGGTCATCCTCCTGGATGTCAAGGACGACGACCCCCGCTGGCAAAAGACCGGCCTGTACACCGCCATGAGCCGCGCCACACATCTGCTGGTGATCCTGAAGCCGGCGCGCTAGCCCCGGAAACACAATGCCCGCGGCGTCCCGGATGGTCCCGCCGCCGACGGGCGGGGGCTCGGCGCATCATGGGCGCCCGAAAAAGCCGGCATCGCACACGAACACGCCCCGCGTCCCTGTGCAGAAAGAAATCGTGTTTCGGGCGAAAAAGGGACTGAAGACGGGAGAGGGGGGGCTATATTATCGGGTTTCGCCAAACGCCCTCGCAGGGTGTTTTTTTCCGCGCCGTTATGACTTGGGAGACAAGGATAAAGGAGAGTCCCCTTCCAGTCGCGGCCCCCCTTCCCCACCCTCGTACTTGTAAAGCACCCACCATTTGCATTCGCAAAGGAGTTCTGAACCATGTTCGCCAGTGCAGCCATCCTCTTGCTTTTCGGCATGGGGTTCGTCTTCGTGTTCCTGTTCATCCAGGTCTGGATCACGGAATACTTCGCAAAACTCGCCGCCAAGTACGCCTACCTGTTGCCCGAGCCCGCCAAGCCCGTCAAGAAGAAGCCCGCCGCCCAGAAGGCCGACGACACCGAGGCCGTGGCCGTCATCGCCGCCGCCATGCGCCAGAGCGGACGGCTCTAGACGAAGTCACAAGGCAAGACTCTTTCAAATCACCATCCTCACTCAACCAGACACCCTCCCCTTTCCGACATCAAAGGAGAAAACCATCCATGAAAAAAATCCGCTTCCTCGACACCTCCTTCCGTGACGGCTTCCAGTCTGTCATCGGCGCCCGCGTGGTCTCCAAGGACTTCCTCCCCGCCCTCGAGGCGGCTGTGGAGGCCGGCTGGAAACACCTGGAGGTGGGCGGCGGCGCCCGGTTCCAAAGCCCCTTCTTCTACTGCGGGGAAGACGCCTTCGAGATGATGGACACCTTCCGCAAGGCCGTGGGCGACGCCGTGGAGCTGCAGACCCTGGCCCGCGGCGTCAACGTGGTGGGCCTCTCCAGCCAGTCCAGCGACATCATCGACCTGCACGCGAGGATGTTCAAGAAGCACGGCATGACCACCATCCGGAACTTCGACGCCCTCAACGACATCCGCAACATCAGCTACAGCGGCGAGTGCATCCACAAGGCCGGCCTGAAGCACCAGACCACCATCACCATGATGGGCCTGCCCCCCAACATGAAGACCGAGGCCCACAGCCCCAAGTTCTACCTGGGCATCCTGGACAAGATCCTGGAGAGCGGCATGCACTTCGACTCCCTGTGCTTCAAGGACGCCAGCGGCACCTGCCCGCCCGCCGTCATCCGCGAGACCATCAAGGGCGCCCGCGCCCGCCTGGACGCCGCCGGCAAGAAGGACTGCCCCATCGAGATGCACACCCATGACACCGCGGACATGTCCGTGCAGTGCTACATGGCGGCCATCGAGGGCGGCGCGGAGATCATCGACCTGGCCATGCGCCCCATGTCCGGCGGCACCTCCCAGCCCGACATCCTGACCATGTGGCACGCCTTCAAGGGCACCGAGTACACCCTGGACCTGGATCCCGAGAAGATCATGAAGGTGGAGGATGTCTTCCTGCAGTGCATGTCCAAGTACATGATCCCCCCCGAGGCCAAGACCACCAACCCCCTCATCACCCTGTGCCCCCTGCCCGGCGGCGCCCTGACCGCCAACACCCAGATGATGCGGGACAACAACTGCATGGACAAGTTCCCCGAGGTGGTCGCCGCCATGCGCGAGGTCGTCGAGAAGGGCGGCTTCGGCACCAGCGTGACCCCCGTGAGCCAGTTCTACTTCCAGCAGGCCTTCGCCAATGTCATGCAGGGCGCCTGGAAGACCATCACCCCCGGATACGGCAAGATGGTCCTGGGCTACTTCGGCAAGACCCCCGCCTCCCCCGATCCCGAGATCGTGAAGCTGGCCGCCGCCCAGCTGAAGCTTGAGCCCACCACCGAGGATCCCCGCGCCTTGAACGACAAGGATCCCAGCAAGGGCGTCGCCCACGCGAAGAAGGTCCTGGAGGAGAACGGACTGCCCGTCACCGACGAGAACATCTTCATCATCGCCACCTGCGACGAGTCCAGCAACCCGAAGGGCCTGAAGTTCCTGAAGGGCGAGCGTCCCATGGGCGTCCGCTACGCCGAGGCCGCCTCCGACAAGAAGGCCGCCCCCGCCGGCCCCGTGACCGTCAACGTGAATGGTACCGCCTACCAGGTAAACGCCACCGGCGCCGGCGACGCCGCCACCGTGACCGTCAACGGCAAGTCCTACAACGTCACCTTCGGCGCCACCAAGGCCGCCGCCGCGCCCGCGGCCGCGCCTGCGGCCGGAAGTGGCGAAGGGACCCCCGTCACCGTCCCCCTCCCCGGCCAGGTGATCCGCATCACCGCCAATGTGGGTGACGCCGTGAAGGCTGGCGAGGAGATCATGGTGATCGAGGCCATGAAGATGGAGCAGCCCATCGTCGCCCCCGCGGACGGCGTAGTGAAGTCCATCGACGTCTCCGTGGGCGACACCCTGAGCGACGGCCAGGTCGTGGCCTACATCTAGGAGTCCGTCCGCGCCGTCCCGGAAAAGAGGCGCCGCCTTGGGGCTCCCCGGAAGGGAGTCCCGGCAGAGCGTCCCGCCTTCCCGGGGCGGCGGAAAGCCATTGTCCCTTGAAGCCCTCTACCACCTAGGAAAGAGTAAGCAATGAAAAAGAGTTCCCTCACAATGTTCGCGGTCCTGCTGGCGGCCCTCTGCCTGCCCCTCTTCGCGCAGGATGCCGCGTGCGCCGCACCCGCCGGCAAGGTCTCCGCCACGGAGATCCAGCAGGAGGAGTTCAGCACCCTGAAGTTCCAGACCAACGACGGTGTCTTCGCCTGCGAGCAGCTGCCCAACGGGCACATCCTGGTCAAATACGTGTGGCCCAACCCCGCCGTTGTCTACCAGGCAAACCTGAACAAGGGCAAGGCCTACCGCCCCGGCCGCTCCATGGCCATCCTGAAGATCAAGTCCACCTACGACACGACCCCCTCCGGCCAGCCCATCCCCCCCCGCAGCAAGCCTGAGCTGCGCCTGGGCATCGCCGCCACCGTGTACGAGCTGGGCGAGAACTTCCAGCTGGCGCACACCCTGAATCCCGGCGACGTGATCTGCGAGCTGGTCCCCGGACTGGTGAACCACGACTCCGTGACCCCCTCCGGCAGCGTGAAGATCGAGGCCGGCCACATGCTGCAGAACCTGTGGAAGTCCACTGGCCTGAACGAGTTCATCAACCTGACCAGGCTGGAATGGACCCTGGGCGTGGGCCGCTTCATCATGATCTGCGTGGGCCTGCTGCTGCTCTACCTGGCCATCTTCCGCGGCTTCGAGCCCCTGCTGCTGGTGCCCATCGGCTTCGGCGCCATCATCAGCAACATCCCCCTGGCGGGCATGGCCGGCCCCGACGGCATCCTGGGAATCCTCTTCGAGGGTGTGAACCTGGGCATCTACCCGCTGTTCATCTTCCTGGGCGTGGGCGCCATGACCGACTTCGGCCCCCTCATCGCCAACCCCAAGACCGCACTGCTCGGCGGCGCGGCCCAGCTGGGCATCTTCGGCGCGCTCTTCCTGGCCGTCTGCCTCAATGAGTGGACTCCCATCCAGTTCTCCCTGAAGGACGCCGCCTCCATCGGCATCATCGGCGGAGCCGACGGCCCCACCGCCATCTTCCTCTCCAGCCGACTCTCCCCCAATCTGCTGGGATCCATCGCCGTGGCCGCGTATTCCTACATGGCCCTGGTGCCCATCATCTTCCCGCCCATCATCCACGCCCTGACCACCAAGAAGGAGCGACTGGTCCGCATGCAGCAGCTGCGCCCCGTCACCAAGCTGGAGAAGGTCCTCTTCCCCCTGGTCATCACCCTGCTGTGCTGCTTCCTGCTGCCTGACGCCGCGCCCCTGATCTCCATGCTGATGCTGGGCAACCTGCTGAGGGAGTCCATGTGCACCGACCGTCTGAGCGACACCGCCCAGAACGCGCTGTGCAACATCGTCACCTTGGTCCTGGGACTCACCGTGGGCAGCAAGCTGTCCGCCGACAAGTTCCTGAACCTGGAGACCCTGGGCATCCTGATGCTGGGACTTTTCGCCTTCTCCATCGGCACCGCCGGCGGAATCCTCCTGGGCAAGGTCATGTGCAAGCTCAGCGGTGGAAAGATCAATCCCATGATTGGCGCCGCCGGCGTCTCCGCCGTCCCCATGGCCGCCCGCGTGGTGAACAAGGAGGGCCTCCTGGATGACAAGCAGAACTTCCTGCTGATGCACGCCATGGGCCCCAACGTCTCCGGCGTCATCGGCTCCGCCGTGGCCGCAGGCGTCCTGCTGCAGGCCCTGGGACACTAGTCCCCGGCGAAACACCCCGGAGCGCGCCGCGTCCCGCAGATTCCCTCCCCTCGCGTCCGCCGGCCCATCGCCGGCGGGCACCCGGAGGGGGGGGGCTCCCGGGACGTCGAAGCCTTCGGGGCTTTTCGCCTCATCCAAGGCACCCCGAAACTGCCGCAAGCCTGTTTTTTCCCCCTCCATCCAGGAGAATTCCTCGACATGAGAAAGGTACTGATTCCCACCAAGCTGGACAAGGTCGCAGCCAACTATTTGACCCAGAAGGGCTACGCCGTGGTCCAGGACAGCGAGACCGACCTGATGGCGCTCTGCCAGGCCAACACCGACGCCGAGGCCCTCATCGTGCGCAGTGAAAAGATCACCCCCGAGATCATCGACCTGCTGCCTCGGCTCAAGGCCGTGGTCCGCGCCGGCGCCGGCTACAACACCATCGACATCAAGTACGCCCGCCGCAAGAACATTGATGTCATGAACACCCCCGGCGCCAACGCCAATGCCGTGGCCGAGGAGGTCTTCGCCATGATGCTGGCGGCTTCCCGCCATCTCGTGGAGGCCGACATCGACACCCGCGCCGGCGGCTGGAGCAAGAAGAAGTTCATGGGCCACGAGATCACCGGCAAGACCCTGGGAATCGTGGGCCTGGGCAACATCGGGCAGCTGGTGGCGCGCCATGCGCAGGGCTTCGACATGAAGATCCTGGCCTACGACCCCATCGTCTCCAAGAGCCGCGCCGACGAGCTGAACGTGACCCTGACCTCCCTGGAGGAGGTCTTCCGCAACTCCGACTACGTGACACTGCACATCCCCGAGAACAACGAGACCCGCGGCCTCATCGGCGCAAGCCTGCTGAAGCTGGCGAAGAAGGGCCTGGTGCTTGTCAACTGCGCCCGCGCCGGCATCGTGGTGGAGGATGACCTGCGCGCCGCCAAGGCGGAGAACGACCTGGTCTACTGCAACGACGTCTATCCCGCCGACGTCCCCGGCCCCAAGACCATCGCCGACGTGGCGAGAATCATGGTGCCCCACCTGGGGGCCAACACCACCGAGGCGAACTTCACCGCCGCAAAGCGCGCAGGCGAGGAGCTGGTGGAATACTTCGAGCAGGGCATCACCCGCTACGTGGTGAACAAGGACCTCCCCGATGGCCTGGACCCCATCTACCAGCACCTGGCCTTCCGCCTGGCCACCCTGGCGAAGGCCATGGTCGGAGACACCCCCGTCTCCGCCATCCGCTGCAGCTACTACGGGAACCTGAAGCCCTTCGCCAAGTGGTTCACCGCACCCATCACCGCCGCCCTCACCAACGACGCCGACGACGCCAAACAGTCCCCCGACGAGGCCAGCGCGACCTTGAAGGCCAGCGGCGTGCTGCTGGATGTCCGGGAAGCCGACGAACGCAAGAACTACGGCAACGCCATGACCATCGACATGGAGACCTCCAACGGGAAGGCCTCCCTCCGCGGCACCGTGGCCGAGCACAAGCTCATCGTCTCCCGCATCAATACCTTCGAGAACATCTACATGCGCCCCGTAGGCAATCTCTTCCTGGCGGAATACCAGGATCGCCCCGGAGTGCTGGCGAAGATCACCACCGTCTGCGGCGACGCCCAGATCAACATCGAAGACATCCACGCACCCCACAACGTGGAAGGCACCCGCTCCCTGGCCATCCTCTACACCGACAAGCCGGTTCCGAAGGAGCTGGTGGAGAAGCTGGCAAAGGACGTGGACGCCTCCCTGGCCGTCTCCCTGGCCCTTCCCCATTGATCCGCCACGCCTCCCGCCCAAAAGGGCCGCGCCCCGGGAGGCCGGAAAAGCCGATTTCCCGGAGGCGTGACGCGCCGGGAATGGTTTTCCGTGATTATATTGGAGGCCATTCCGCTTCCCCCCCGGGCACCGCACATCCGGACTCCGGGGGGAGGGCGCGGCCCCCGCCGTCCCGCACCCGTTGTCCCGCACGAACTCTTCCCCGCGCAAGTCGGCCCGGGGGCAACAAGAATTCCTTTAGGAGAAAGAATCCCATGACCCAGACTATGACCAAGCGCAAGATCGCCAATGCCGTGGCGGAGCGCGTCGGAATCACCCAGAGCGCCGCTTTTGAGGCGGTGAATGCGATGCTGGACACCCTTTCTGACGTGCTGGCCGGCGGCGGACACATCGAGCTCCGCGGCTTCGGCGTCTTCGAGATCGTGACCCAGCGCCAGCGCATGGGCCGCAACCCCCGTTATCCCAGCGTGCCCGTGAAGATCCCCGCCCGCAAGGTGGTGAAGTTCCGCGCCGGCACGGAGCTGGCCGAAATGGTGCGCAAGTTGAAGGTCTCCGACAAGGACAACGAGTAGGGCTGCCGAGCCAGCCCTGCGTCTCCAAACGCCTCCCGGCCCCGTGTTTCTCTCGCAGCAGAAGAAAACGGGGCCTTTGCTTTTTCCCGACGTCAGCCATTCCTCGCCCCGCCCGCCACGGCGGAAGCCGTCCCACCCCCCTGCATTTCCGCTCCCGAGGGGAGAAATCCCGAGCCCCATGGCACTCTTCTTCGGATCCACCCAGCCCGCCCAGGCCCCGCAGGACCTGGAACTCCTCCAGAATATCCTCCCCCGCGGACGAAACGCGTATCTCCTCCAGGGGGACTTCGCGTATCTCCAGGGGTCCAACATCACCTTCGCCAAGGGCGCCGACGGCCGGCAGGTGCTCTTCCGCGGCAGGGCATTTGCCATGGAACGCTGGAGAAAGGCCCCCAAGGCCTCCTCCGAGGCATATCTCTCCCAGGCGGAGCTCCTGCTGAAGCGCTGGCAGGAATGCGGCGACCTGGGGAAGGCGGTGAACGACGTCATCGGCCCTTATTTGGCCGTTTGCGCAGACGAACAGGGCAATGTCCTCCTCGTCCGGGATCCCCTGGGCCAGCACACCCTCTTCGCCACCCGACTGGGCAAGAAGGTCTTCTTCTCCGCTGAACTCCAGAATCTGGCGCATCTGCCCGGACTCTCCCGGGAAGTGGACCACCAGGCCCTGGCCGACTACCTCTCCCTAAGCTATATCCCGGCCCCCAGGACCCTCTTCCGGGACATCCTGGAAATCCCCGCGGGACATGTCACCGCCATCGCCCCAAACGGCACCGTCACCCACACGCCCTTCTGGCGGCCCCGCTTCTACCATGAGGGCGACCGGATTCCCACTTGGGAAGAAGCCTGCCAACGCGGCGAAGAGCTCATCCACCAGGCCCTGAAGCGGAGCCTCCGCGGCAAACCGAGCATGGGAATCATGCTCTCCGGCGGCATCGACTCCGGCACCCTGCTGGGACTGGTCCGGAAGCACTTCCCGGAGCTGCCCTTCCGCGCCTTCACCGTCTCCTTCCTCCAGAGCGCCTACGATGAAAGCGCCCTGGCCCGCAAGGCCGCAGACGAAGCGCAGGTGCCGCTCTCCGTGGTCCAGGCCACCGCACGGGACTTCTCCCGCATGGCCGCACTCATCCAGGGTGCCGCCGAGCCCTTCGGCGACTCCTCACTGCTGGCCTGCGCACTCTGCATGAGCCACCCAGACGCCAGAGACCTGCCGTTGATCACCGGCGACGGCGGCGACGAACTCTTCGGCGGATACCGACGCTACCAGGCCATGCTCTATCGACACCGCGTGCCACTCCTCCTGGAGCCCCTCTCCCGCGCCCTGGCAACCCTGGCCAAGCTCCCCCTGCCCTCCCCCCGCGACAACCGCTCAACCCTGGGGAGCCTCTCCCGCGCCCTGGATGTCTTCGCAAAGCCCCCCCTCCGCGCCTACGCAACTTTCCAGCAGACGACCTCCGACGCCTGGCGCAATGGCATTCTGAAAGACCCGGTGGCGCCCTCCTACCTGGACCAGTGGAAGAAAGACCTGCAGGAAGTCGCCACCCCGGACGTCCTGGACCGCTACAACCTGCTGGACCTCCTCCACTACCTCCCCGACGACGGCTGCAAAAAACAGGCCATCGCCGCCAGCGCCTCCTCGATTGAACTCTCCGCCCCCCTCATGGACCGGGATCTGGCGGACTTCGCCCTCGCCCTGCCTCCCGGCTACCGCGTCACGACCGGCGAAACCAAACGACTCCTCCGAGCCATCGGCGCTCCCTTCCTCCCACAGGAAACCCTCGCGACCCCCAAACGCGGATTCGGAATCCCCCTGGCCGACTGGTTCCGCGGCCCCCTCCAAAAGAAACTCCTCAGGATGGTGGACTCCCATTCGGAATGGGATACGCACGGCCTGCTGAACCAGAAGACCCTCCAGAAGGCCGCCCTCCAGCATATCCAGGAAAAGGCAAACCACGCCGCCCTCCTCTGGGCCGCATACTGCCTCATGCTCTGGGAACGGGAATTCCCCGCATAACGCCCACGCAAACGGAAATCCTATGGGGGATTTCCCGGATTCCCGCGAAACTCCGGGAAAATCCCCACAGGAAAACTACATTTCCCGGGTAGTTTTTTTTGGCGGGAAATCTTGCCTTCACACCCTTTTCTGCCTATAATTTCCCTAGGAAACCACTGGACGCCTTCCCCGACGGGATTTTCCCCGCAAAAGACGCCCCGCCCCTGATAAAAGCACACTGCCACTTGCAATACCACCCATCCACAACAGGATTGAAAGCCATGAAACAGTCCCGTCCCTTTACCCTCATCGAGCTGCTCACAGTGATCGCCATCATCGCCATCCTGGCCGGACTGCTCATGCCCGCCGTCAGCAACGCCCGCGCCAAGGCCCGCAGCACCAGCTGTCTGAGCAACCTAAAGAACATCGGCGTCGCCTTCATCAACTACAGCGACGACAACAAGAGCAACTACCCCGTCGCCTTCGGCAAAACCAAGGACAAGAGCGGCAACGTCAAGAATGTCGCCTGGACCGCGTTCCTCTACCCATACCTGGGCCTGGAGCTCGACGTCAGCGGCGAGACCCTCCTGCGCAGCGTCTTCTCCTGCTCCTCCAGCCTGTTCAACGGCGTCGACAACTTCGAAAAGAACATCAGCTCCTCCTACACCACAAACCCCCTCATCACCGACATCACCGGAGTGACCGCGGGCAAAGCCCAGGGCGAGGCCTCCACCCGCTCCAACAAGAACAGCCGCATCAAGTTCTCCTCCAGCTGCATCCTGGCCAGCGACGCCAACTGCGAACACTGGAGTGACATCGGCTCCCCGCTCACCGTCTTCAATGCCTTCACGCCCTGCAACGATCTCCAGAACACGATGGACCGCGATGATGCCTGGAGAAACTCCATGGCTGTGAACCTGAATGACGCCTACGGCGTGAACTACCTGGTCCAGACCTCCTCCACCGATACCACTTGGATTCACAACGACGCCATCAACGCCGTCTACGCCGACGGTCACTGCGGCGAAGTCAAACGCTCCAACGGCCTGACCCCCACCGAGTTCGTGACCCGGTAGGACGCGCCTCCGAGGGAATTTCCCCGAGGGCTTCCATCCAGAAAATCGGAAATAATATTGTAACTCCTTAATACACAAGGAGTTACAATAAACAAAAAACCATCCGTCTCTCTCCCTTGGCCACGAAGAAAGCATCCGCCATACCATTTGAGAAGACCACAGTGCCCCGCCGACCGGCATGACCCTCCCCTTGCCCAGCGGGGCATTGCTGTGTCATCCCGACACCAAGCCCCTTTCCCCAGACAAGAGGCCGGGTGAATCGCCGGCGCCGCCAAGCTTCGGCATTGCGCATCGCCCCGTGCATTCCGTGGAGTCCACAAGCAGGGAATTCCCTTTTGCGGCCTCCGACTTGACTTCCACCCCAGAACCCCCAGAGGAGGACGCACCATGACAGAAAAAGGGATCCGTTTTCAGAGCCGAGGCTGGAAGGGCTATGCCGCCGATGAAAAATGGGCGAAGTTCTTCTCCGACCTGGACAACTGGCTTGCGCACCACCCGGGGAAGCTCATTGTAAGCCACGACTGCCGGGACGTGCGTCGGGTGGAGACCAGCCTGGGCGTGGTGTACATCAAGGACATCCGGGCGCTCACCGACGCCGGGATGCACTTCCGGGACATCTTCTCCTGGTGCAAGTGGGTCTTCCGGGGTTCCCGTGCCATTGAGACCTGGAACGCCTCCCAGGCGCTGCTCCGCCGGGGCTTCCTCTGCCCCAAACCCGTCCTGGCCGTCCGGAAACGCCGGGGGATCATCCCCCGGGACCTCTTCATCTCTGAGGAACTCCCCCTGCCAAATCTCTGGGACTTCCTGCCCACGGGCATGACACCGCACCGCCTGGCCGAAATGCTGGCCGTGGAAATCCAACGCCTCCACCGGGCAGGCTTCGCCCACGGCGACTGCATCCTCAGAAACCTCTGCTACGACGAAACCAAACGAAGCATCGCCTATCTGGACAACGACCGCACGTGGGTGCCCCCCGCCGCAGTCCGGCAATTCCAGCAACAGCGCAACCTCGCCCAAATGACCTACAGCCTCCTGAAGCGCTTCGGCGACAAAATCAGCCTCCACTTCCTGGAGTGCTACGCCAAGCGCGCCGGCTGGCCCGACAAGAAGGAGCTCCGGGAAATCCAGGCCGGAGCCATCCGACGCAAGAACCGCAAGCGAATCCAGTAAATGTCCCAGGACAACACACTCTTCCAGACCCCCGCCGCCGTCCTCCAGCAGGAACACCTCCAGGAGAGCTACTGGCGACTCCGTCTCCGCGCCCCCGAAATCTGCTCTGCCGCCCGCCCGGGGCAGTTCGTGCAGGTCGCCGTCCCCTCCCTGGAGGCACATATCCTACGGCGACCCTTTAGCATCTGCGACGTGAACGGCGATGTCCTCACACTGGTCTACAAGACGGTGGGCGCGGGCACCGGCGCCCTGGCGCAGTGCCGGGAGGGCGACTGCCTGGATGTGCTTGGCCCCTTGGGACACGGCTTCTCCCCCATCCCCGCCGGCCGCGCCACCATCCTCCTGGGCGGCGGATACGGCTGCGCGGCCATGCTCTTCACCGCACACGACACCCCCGCCGATGCCCTGAAGCCCGCCGTGCTCCTGGGGGCCCGCTCCAAAGGGGACATCCTCCTGGCGGACGAATTCGCGGCACTGGGATGCCGCGTGGAGGTCGCCACCAACGACGGCTCCCTGGGCCGGCAGGGCTTCGTCACCGTGCTCCTGGAGGAGGAGCTCAAACAACACCCCGATGCCTTTCTCATGGCCTGCGGCCCCCGCCCCATGCTGAAAGCCGTGGCACAGATCGCGGAGAACCATCCCGCCTGCCGCTGCGAAGTCAGCCTTGACGAGCGGATGTGCTGCGGCGTGGGCGCCTGCTTCGGATGCGTGGTCAAAGGGAAGGACGCCTCCGCCCCCGAGGGATGGCGATACCTGCGCTCCTGCAAAGAAGGCCCCGTCTTCCCCGCAGAAGCCATCCTCTGGTAGGCCCCCACATGCGCTTCCTCCTCTCGATCTATCGCGTTTTCCCTGCAGGCGGACTCCAGATGGACGCCCTCCGCATCGCACGGGCCGCCTGCCGGCGGGGGCATCAGGTGGTCTTCTGCACCACTCGCTGGGAGGGTCCCCGGCCGGAAAATCTCCCTGGCCTGGAAATCAGGCTCCTCCCCGAGCCCAAGGCCTGCACCAACCTGGGTCGCATGGCGCAATTCGCCACAATGATCGCCGGGGAGCGCGCTGGGGGGCATTATGATGGCGAGATCGCAATGAACCGCATTCCCGGCGCACAATTCTATTTCGCCGGCGACGAATGCATGAAGAGCCTCCTGAAACGCCGCGCCCTGGGGGGATTCCTGCGGCTGCTCCCCCGTTACCGTACGCTCCTTCGCCAGGAAAAAGAGACCCTCCTCTGCCCCGACACAAAGAAGATCCTCCTCATCAGCCAGCGGCAACTCCAGGATTTCCAACGGGAATACGGCCTGCCCGCAGAACGCTTCCGGGTATTGCCTCCCGGCATGGATGCCGGGAGCCTGCCCCCAAAGGACGCCGAAGAACGGCATGATTTACGACAAAGGGAACGCCAGGCCCTGGGAATCGCCGACGACGAGCTCATGCTCCTCATGGTGGGCTCCGGACTGCGCCTGAAAGGCGTGGACCGCGCCCTGAAGGCCGTCGCCGCACTCCCCGAAGACTTGCGGAAGCGCTGTCGTCCGGTGCTCATCGGACGCGGGATCTCGGAGGGCTTCCGGAAACTTGCGAAGAAGGCCGGTCTCCCTGAAAAGCAGGTCATTGCCTTGCCGCCCCGCCCCAGCGTGGGAGCCCTCTACCTGGCGGCGGATCTCCTGGTCCACGCCGCCCGCTCCGAAGGCGCCGGCTCCGTACTCATTGAGGCCGTGGCGAATGGCCTTCCCGTGCTGTGCACCGCCATCTGCGGATTCTCCAATTTCGTGGAGCCCACCGGAATGCCACGGATCCCCGAGCCCTTCCGGCAAGAATCCCTGAACCAAGCTCTGGAAAAGGTCCTTCCCGAACTCCCCGAACATGCGAAACGCACCCGGGCATACGCGTCTACACAGGACTTCTGCCGCCGGGCCGACGCCATCGTGGACCTCCTGGAGGGAAAGGCATGACAAACGACTACCGCGCCTTCCGGCAGAATGGCTGGCAGGGACTGGTCTCCCCACAGGGAGAATCCCTGCCCCTGGACAACCTGACCCAGTGGATCCAGGGCACTCCCGGAGAGACCATCCGCGCCTTCCGACTCCGGCGAATCGCAAAACTCACCTCCCCCGAAGGCGAAAACGCTCCCGCGCTCTACCTGAAGGTCCTGTGGGGACTGGGCGATGACAAGGAGAGGCCCCTCCCCTCCCTGAAATGGCGCTTCCGGCCCTCCCAGGCGCTGAAAATCCTCCACATCCACAGGGAACTGGAGTCCCGCAGTTTCCTGGCGCCGAAGGTCCTGCTGGCCGCCCGCTTCCGTCCCTGGCGCCCCTGGGGACACCCCGTGGACCTGCTGGTCACCCAGGAAGTCCCCGGACGACTGGTGGCCGACTACCTCTGCGGCGCCCGCGGCGGCATCCCCCTCCAGGGGAAAGAACGGAAAGAGATGCTCCTGCTCGTGGGAAGGGAACTGGCGCGGCTCCACAAGGCCGGCTTCGTCCACGGCGACTGCCATCCCGCAAACTATTTCTGGACCGAAGGGCAGCCGGGCCTCTGCTATATCGACAACGACCGCACACGCCTCCACACCCGCCGCTGCCTCCCCGGCGCCATCCGGAACATGGTCTCCGCCGGATTCTACCTCCTCGGCATGAAGCACATCCCCCGGCAGGAATGGGAGACCATCCTCCAGGCATACTGCGAGAACGCGGAATTCACGCCCAAAGAAGAGAAGAAATTCCGCCAGGACGTCCATGAGGGTGTCGCAAAACGCCTGAAACGCGGAAAGTGATTCGCATGGCGGACGGTGGCAGAGTCCCGCGTGCTTTCCGTAGGGCACGCAGAGGGGCATTATATTTCGAAACTTGACGTGCGCCTGGTCCTTTTCTATGCGGGACATGCATGCGTTCCTTCCGGGCGCGTCGGCCCTTTTTCGTCTGTCGTTGCCTCTGGCATCTTCATCCCATCGCATTCAGGAGAGCTTTTTCCATGTCCGACATCATCACAATGGGCCCCAACGGCCTCGTCACCGGCGACCACCCAATCATTCCCTTCATTGAGGGCGACGGCATCGGCCCGGACATCTGGCGCGCCACGCAGTCCGTGGTGGACTCCGCCGTGGAGAAGGCGTACAATGGCAAGCGTTCCCTGGCGTGGAAGGAGGTCCTGGCGGGCGAAAAGGCCTTCAAGGCCACGGGCAACTGGCTTCCCGACGAGACCCTGGATGCCTTCCGGACCTACCTGGTGGGCATCAAGGGCCCGCTGACCACCCCCATCGGCGGCGGCATCCGGAGCCTGAACGTGGCGATCCGCCAGGCGCTGGACCTGTATGTCTGCCTGCGTCCCGTGCGGCATTTCGAGGGCGTGCCCTCCCCCGCCAAGCACCCCGAGCTCGTGGACATGACCATCTTCCGGGAGAACACGGAGGACATCTACGCCGGCGTGGAATTCACCGCAGACTCCCCCGAGGCCCAGAAGATCCTGGATTTCCTGAAAGCGGAGTTCCCCGACCGCTTTGCCCGCATCCGCTTCCCCCGGCAGTGCGGCATCGGCATCAAGCCCGTCTCCAAGGAGGGCACCCAGCGCCTGGTGGAGGCCGCCATCGACTACGCCATCCGCGAGGACCGCGACTCCGTCACCCTGGTTCACAAGGGCAATATCATGAAATTCACCGAGGGCGCCTTCCGCGACTGGGGATACCAGCTGGCCCGTGAAAAGTATGGCGCGCAGCCCATCGGCGACGGCCCCTGGTGCTCCTTCCCCAATCCCGTCACCGGAAAGACCATCACCGTCAAGGACGTCATCGCCGACGCCTTCCTCCAGCAAATCCAGACCCGCCCCGCGGAATACAGCGTGGTGGCCACTCTGAACCTGAACGGCGACTACATCTCCGACGCCCTGGCGGCGGAGGTGGGCGGCATCGGCATCGCCCCCGGAGCCAACATCAACGCCCGCACCGGCGCCGCCGTCTTCGAGGCCACCCACGGCACCGCACCCAAATACGCCAACCAGGACAAGGTGAATCCCGGAAGCCTCATCCTCTCCGCAGAGCTGCTCCTGCGGCACATCGGCTGGCGCGAGGCCGCCGAGCTTGTGGTACGCGGTCTGGAGAAGGCCATCTCCCAGAAGACCGTCACCTACGACTTCGCCCGGCAGATGGAGGGCGCCACCCTGGTCAGCTGCTCCGAATTCGGGCGCCGCATCGTGGCCGCGATGTAAGACACGCCCCACCTCCCTCCTCCACTTCCCCCGAAAACGGCAATGGATTTCCTAGGCATCGATCCCGGCACGCGCCAGGGCGCAAAAGCGGCGCTGCAGGCCCACGGACACCTGCTGCGGGACTACATGCAGCTGCTGGACCGCTACCGGGAACTCCCCGCCTGCGAGGACCTATGCCGCCAGGAACTGGAAAAGAAAGGCTACGACAAGGACTTCCTGGAGGGCCTTGAGACCCTCACCTGCCTGCCGCCTCCGGGAGACACCCTCTACCAGGGCGAGGATTCCCCCTTCGAGCTCCAATACAACGAGATGCTCGACCGGATTGAAAACCCGGAAACCGCCCAGGAGGCCGAACAGGCCGACAAGGAGGCATACGACGCCCTCTCCCCCGCCGAGCAATTCGCCGCTGACAGCGCAACCCACGCCGCCTCCCTGGCGAACACCTTCTTCATGCTGGCCGTGGACTGGTCGCAGGTCTCCTCCTTCCAGAACCTCCCCTTCTGCACCCCAAGAATGCAGATGGAGCTTTTGGGATTCATCGGGCTGGCCTGCGGATGCTGCCGCTCCGCCTACGACCGCATCGCCCTGCGACAATTCCCCTGCGCCCTGAAGCTCCTGGAAAAAGTCCAGGCGTGCATTGACGAGATCCTGGCCAGGCAGCAGTCCTGGATCCGGGAGTATCCGGCCTTCGGCACCACCCTGCGCACCCGCGTGCAGCTCATGGAAAACCTCCAGAAGAACCTCACCGCCCTGCGCAACGCCCTCCGCCACCCCCCCGAGGACGCGTCTCTCCCCTAGCAGAAAATGGCGGACGCGAAGGCCATCCTCAAGGACGGGACCCTCCTCCTCTCCGGGACCTGGGACCGGGACCGCCCACACCCCACGACCGACAGATTCCTGACGGAGGCCGCCGCCGGGGAGAAACACACCCTCCGGGCCATAGACGCCAACGGCCTGGAGGCCTGGGACTCCACTCTGCTGGTCTTTCTCTCCGCACTCCTGGCGCTCTCCGAGAAGGAAGGCGCGCCCGCGCCGAACCTGGAGGGGCTCCCCCGGGGGCTTCGAACCCTCCTGGAGCTCGGCGCAAAGGGCCGGCGGAATGCGCCCGCACCGCGGGACAATGCCGCGGAAGAACCCTCGCTGCTCCATCGATATGGCGCACGGGGACTGGAGCTCTGGGAGGTCGCCCTGGAAATCATCCGCTTCGTGGGGGAGGTCTCCCTGGGGCTATGGCGCCTCCTCACCTTCCGCAGCGCCATGCGCGCATGCGACTTCCGCACGCAGCTGGCGGAATGCGGTCCCCGCGCGCTGGGGATCATCTCCCTCATCAGCTTCCTCATGGGGCTGGTCCTGGCCTTCGTGGGCTCCATCCCCCTGAAGTGGTTCCAGGCACAACCCTACGTGGCCTCCTTGGTCGGCATCGGAATGCTACGGCTCATGACGCCAACCATGGTGGGCGTGGTCATGGCCGGACGAAACTCCGCCGCCTACGCCGCCGAGCTCGGCACCATGAAGGTCAACGAAGAACTGGACGCCCTCCAGACCCTGGGAATTCCCCTCGTGGACTTCCTGGTCATGCCGCGCTTCCTGGCAATGTGCCTGATGATGCCGCTCCTCACCCTCTTCGGGGACCTGGTCAGCATCCTCGGCGGAATGCTCGTGGCCGTCTTCGACCTGGACCTGACCGTGCAAAGCTACTGGACCACCCTTGTCACCACGACTCGCGTCAGCGACCTGCTGGTGGGCGTGGCCACCTGCGCCATCCTGGGCATCCTGGACGCCCTCTGCGGGTGCTACCAGGGAATGCACTGTGGAAACAGCGCCGCGGCCGTGGGCGAATCCACCACCTCCGCCGTGGTCTACAGCATCGTCTGCATCGTCATCGCCACGTCGCTGGTCACCATCATCACGGTGCTGCTCAAGATCTGACCCCGGAGACGCCAAATGGGCAACCCCGCCCCCCCCATCGAAGTCCAAGACCTGACCATGGCGTACGGTTCCCGCGTGGTCATGGAGCATCTGGATTTCCACGTGGAGGCGGGGGAGGTCTTTTTGATCATCGGCCCCTCCGGCTGCGGCAAATCCACCTTGCTGAAGCACCTCATGGGGTTGTTGCCGCCGGAGGAGGGCGTGGTCCGTCTCCTGGGGCAGAATCTGTGGGAGCTCCCTGACGAAGAGCGTGGCGCCTTCCTGGGGCGTCGGTGCGGCGTGCTCTTCCAAGGCGGCGCCCTCTGGAGCTCCATGACTCTGGAAGAGAACCTCTCGCTTCCCCTGCAGGCATACACAAGCCTCCCCCCGGGGGAGATCCAGGAGGTCTGCCGCTGCAAACTGGAACTGGTGGGGCTGGCGGGGTTCCAAAACTACTATCCCTCCGAACTCTCCGGCGGCATGAAAAAGCGTGCGGGGCTGGCCCGCGCCATGGCCCTGGATCCGGAGGTCCTCTTCTTTGACGAGCCCTCCGCCGGCCTGGACCCCGTCAGCGCCCGGGACCTGGACCGGCTCATCCTCCAGCTGCGGGACTCCCTGGGCACCACCATCGTCATGGTCACCCACGACCTGGACAGCATCTTCGCCACCGGCACCCGCGCCATCTACCTGGACCCCCGCACACGCTCGCTCCTGGCCACCGGCAGCCCCCGGGAACTCTGCGCACCCGGCGCCCCGGCACCCGTCCGGGAATTCCTCACCGGCGGACTCCTCCCCGGAGAGCCCACGCGCCCCCCACGCCCCGGCGCACGAGAAAACCCCTCCGCCTCCCAAGCACACCTTCCATGAAGAAGAATTCCAAGCAAGTCACCCTCATCGGCGCCTTCGTCCTGGGCGCCGTCGCCCTGCTGGTCTTCCTGCTCATGACCATCGGGGGGAACCGGCTTGGCCGGGACTCCCTGCACTATCGGATCTACTTCCCGGCCAGCGTGAAAGGCCTGAACGTGGGCTCCCCCGTCATGTTCCGCGGCATCCCCGTGGGCGAGGTGGAGCGCATCAACCTGGCCCCCCAGGAAGACGCCTCGTTGCAGGCGGACCAGACGCAGAAGCTGGAGGAGGCCGACATCCGCCAGGACGTCATGCCCGTGGAGGTCGGCATCAAGATCTACCCCGAAAAACTGGGATTCTACTCCCGGCATCTCTTCACCTTCCTCCCCCACAGCACCAGCAACCTGGACCAGGCGCACGCATTCCTGGGACGACTGGTCCGCCGGCACCATTTGCGCGCACAGCTGGAGACACTCTCGTTCCTCACCGGACAGATCTATATTTCCCTGAACCTCCTCAACACCGTTCCCACCGAACCAAAGTGGCTCGCCGAACAGCTCTGGTCCCAGGGCACCATCCCCTCGCACCTCTCCCTCATGGCGCGCCTGAGCAACAAGGTGGATGAGCAGGGACTGGGCAACAACCTCCTCAGCCTCCAGAAGCTCCTGCAACAGGTCGCCGTCTTCGTGGAGGAGGGCAAATCCAAGGCGCTGCTGGACAACCTGGACGCAACCCTGCGAAATTTCTCTGACATCGCGGTTTTTGTCCGCGACCAGGCCCCCAGCATCCTGCAGAACCTCCAGAAGACCGGCGAGCAGGCCCGGCAGCTCCTGGCCTCCCTCCCCGAGACCCAGAAAGAGCTCACGGAGGCCATCCGCGACGCCCGCGCCCTGCTCTCCCAAGCCAATGGCACCCTGGAGGAGACCCGTCCCGAACTCAAAAAGACCCTCCAGCAACTCCAGGACACCCTAGAGGCCGCCGGAGACGCCCTCTGCACTGCACAGCCCATCCTGGAACAGCTCCAGGATGCCTCCCGGCCCGACTCCCCGGAACGCCGACAGCTGGACGACACTCTGCAGGAGTGCCGGCAGACAATGGACCAGCTGCGGCTCTTCCTGGAGACCGTGAACCGGAATCCCCAGGCACTGCTCCTGGGAGAATAGCCGCCCAACCACCCCTGAACCAAGGAGGACACGCCATGAAGAGACGAATCGCCACCCTGCTGGCGCCCCTGGCCGCCATGCTGCTCCTCTCCTCCTGCCTCCACAAGGCCGGCGCCACAAGATTCTACACCCTGGCCCCCGTGGTGAAAACCGGGGAGGCGGCAGTCGCCATCACCCCCACGAGCCTCTACCAGACCCAGGAGATGCGCTACATCACTCCCGAGGGCGAAGTGATCTCCATTCCCGGATGCCGGTGGGCGATGCCCTTCCAGAAGCTGCTGGAAAACGCTCTCGGAAGAGACATGAGCCCCGGTGCACGCCCGCCAATCAAGGCCACCTGCCGCCTGGACTCCATCCTCTGGAAGGCCGGAGACGGTTTCACCCTCTCGGGCGAAATCTTCCTGCTCCTGGAACGCCCCGTGAAAGACAACAGGCGAAATTCCACCGCAGTGGACTACGACGTCCAGGAGCCCCAGAACTTCCAGATCTTCCTGCCCTGTCCCAAAAAGCCAGACGGCGCCACCCTCCGCGGCATTGTCGTCCAGGGCATAAAACAGATCGTCGCGCAGTCTCGAGAACTCGCCGCACAAGCCCGGGAACCGCAGGCCACCGAGGATGGGGCCGAGAAGCCGCCCAAGGCCACGCCGGAACCCGAATCCCAGCCCGAGGCAGAATAGGCACCCCTCCTTTCGCCGTCCCCTCCTCCCCATGAACAACCTCCCCCAGCACCTTCTCCGGACGCTCCTGCTTTTCTGCCTGGCCACGCCCTGCCTGCTTTCCGCCGGAGACGCATCCCCGAAGGATTCGGTCTTCCTCTTCCCGCAAGTCGAGGAACCGCCCAACCTGAACTGGAAATACGGCCAGGAGGCCATGTCGGAGCGCCTCTACAAAAATGCGCGGCGCTACTTTTCCGTGGCACTGCAGGAGGCGAAATCCCCCGCAGAGTGGGGCGAGATCTCGTTGCGGCTCATCGAGGCCTGCCTCCTGGACGGCGACGCCAAGGACGCGCTGCAGAAGGCCAACGAGCTGCTCTCCCCCGAGCATGCGGCGCTCTCCCAGGATACCCAAAACCAGGCGCGGCTGCTGGCGGGGATGGCCTGTGTAAAAGAGGAGGACTACCCCACCGCGCTGAACTTCCTGACGCCGCTGCTGGATTCCCCGTCCCTCAAGACGCCCGGGCAGCTGGCGCAGCTCCTGGAGGCCCTGGCCAATGCCTGGAACGCAACGGGACAGTGGGAGAAGAGCCGCGCCCTGCTCGTCCAGCGCCGCGACGCCTTCTCCCCCGACTCCCCGGAACGCAAGCGACTCACCTGGCGGCTCCTGGACGCCACCCTCTCCCAGGGCGTCTGGCAAGAGACCCGCCAGCTGATCCAAGAACTGGAGCAAGCCGATGCCGACCAGCACGATCGAACCCTCCTGCAACTCCTGCGCATCCGCTGCGACCTCGGCGAAGGGAAGCTGGAGCAGGCCGCCAAGTACTACCATGACAGCGGCCTGGATGGGCGCCTTCCCCAGAAGGCCGACCGCCAGTGGTGGCAGGTGCTCTCCGCCCTGGCCCAGGCCTGCCAGCGGGAATCCCTCATGGAACAAGCCGCAAAGCTCTACGGCGACGCCGCCACCGTGGCCCCCGATCCCGACGGCGCACGGGAAGCCCGCCGTTGCCAGGCGGAGGCCCTCTGCGACATCGGGAAACCCCAGGAGGCCCGCGCACTCCTGACCGCGCTCCACGAGGAACTCCCCGGGGACGCCGCAATCACCCTCCGGCTGGCCGAGGTCCGCATGGCGCTCCAGGAACGCCGGAGCGCAGCCGAGCTCTTCCAGAGCGCCGCCAAAGACGAAAGCCTCCCGCTGTCCCAACGCCACCAGGCCGCGCTGAAGAACGGACTCTGCCTGGCCCAGGAGGGACTGGGCGCAGAGGCCTCCCAGGCTTATCAGCAGGCCGCGCGCCTGGCGCAATCCCCGAAGGAGAAGTGTGATGCGCTGTTGTTGGCGGCCTCCCAGGAAGAGAAGAGCCTGCAGTCCGCCCGTGCCGTGGAGCTCTACCTGGAGGTAGCCGACACCTTCTCCGCGGAGTTCCCCGAGGCCGCTGACGCCCGTCTGGAGGCCGGACGGCTCCTCCTGGAAGAGAAGCCCCTGGAGGCCATCCCGCAATTCCGGCGCTTCCTCACCGAACGACCTGATTCCCCCCGCGCGTGGGAGGCACGCCTGGCCCTGGCAAAAGCCAGCCCCGACCGCGAGGAGGCCATCGCCGGACTCCTGGAGGTCGCGCGGAACTGCCCCGACGCCGCGCTTTCCACGCAGGCGTATTTTGAGGCCCACGAGCGCGCGCTGGCACAGGGGGAATCCGGCATGGAGCGCGCCCTCTCCATCCTCCAGGAATTCCTGGAGCGCCATCCCCAGATGGGGGAAGAGAAGCTCCGTCTGGCCAAGCACCAGAACATCCTCCTTGGAATGGCATTGGACCGTCCGGAGGCCGATGCCTGGGCCCGGGACTTCCTGACCCAGTATCCCCAGGCCGCCGAGGCCCCCGAAATCTCCCTCCGCCTGGGTGACCACCTGGCCGCCAGGCGGGACTACCAGGGCGCCGCCACACTCTACCGCGCCGTCGGAAACTACCTCCAGGCCTCCAGCGCCCTCAAGGAACGCGCCGCCTACGAAGAGGCCTTCTGCCTCTCGCAAGACAAGGAGACCCTCGCCGACGCCCTCCAGAAACTCCGGGATCTCTCCGCCACCGGAAAAGAGCAGGAGATCCTGGCGCGCGCCGCCTACCTGGAAGGCGATCTGCTCACCCGCCAGGACAACCCCGAAGAGGCTCTGAAACTCTTCGCACGCGCCCGCGAAAAGTCCCCCAGGGACTCCCTCCTGGCGCTGGCCGCCGCCGGGCGCCAGGCAGAACTCCTCTATGCCCTGGGACGAGTCCCCGAAGCCATGCAGTGCCTGGATCCAATCCTCCGCCAGCACGGTGGCGGTGACCGTGACCTCCAGGGCCGCGCAAAACTCCTGCTGGCGCGGTGCCACCTCCAGCAGGGCAACGAATCCGCCGCCATCCAGCTCTACCAGCAGATCCGCGTGGAATACGAGACCGCCCGCCGCAGCGCCCCGCAGGCCGCCATGGCGCCGCAAGTCTATGTGGCCGCCGTCCAGGAGCTCCTCGCAATCCTGGAACGACAAGGCGACACCACCGCGGTGCGGACCATCCGCCAGAACTACCAGAAAAACCCCGCCATGCCGCCCCTGCCCTGACTCCACGGCAACCACGCCCCTTCCAACTCCACTCCCCCACACTCCCACACGATGAAACGCCTCCTCACACTCTTGACGACTCTTCTGCTCCTCCCCCTGGCGCTCTCCGCGCAGGATCTCCTGGGCGACGCCGTCCTGGCGAAAGTGGGCGACAAGGTCTTCACCTCCTACGACGTGCGGCAGGCCTCCGCCTCCGCAGAGCGGGAGCTCTCCGCCACCCTCTCCGAAGCCGAGCGCATGGAGGCCGTGGCGGAAATCCGCAAGAGCACCCTGGATTCCATGGTCCTCACGGAGCTGGTCTGGATGGATTTCAAGGCCCTGAAGGGGAAGATCCCCACCTCCATCCTCCAGGAGCGCATTGACCAAATCGTCCAAAGCCAGGCCGGCGCCAGCGAGGAACGCCTCCGCGACATGCTCCACCAGCAGAACATGACCTACAAGGAGTTCGAGGACAACCTGGCCAAGCAGCTTGGCGTGGAGATGCTCCTCTACGATCGCACCCGCCGGAATATCTTCGTCACGGATGAACAAATCCAAAAATACTACGACGAACACAAACAGGACTTTCTCCAGAAGCGACGCTTTCACGTCGAGGCCATCATGCTCCCCCTGACCACCGAGGGACGCGCCACCGCCACCGCCATCCGAGAGGAGCTCGCCCAGGGCACCCCCTTCGCGGAGCTGGCAAAGAAGCATTCCGTCGGCGCCAACGCAGAACAGGGCGGAGACTTGGGATGGCTGGAGACCATGGCCCCGCAGCTTCAGGCCGTGGTGGATGCCCTGAAGCCCAGCGAAATCGCAAAGGAGCCCCTCGTCCTCGGCTCCTCCCTCTACCTCGTCCGGCTGGCCGGCGTCGAGGGCGGCGAAATCCCCGCCCTCGACGCCAAGCTCCAGACTGTCATCAAACAGATCCTTGTGGAACAGGAGGCCGATCGCCGACTGGGGGAATACCGCAAGACTCTCTTCATGAAATACCCGGTGCGGATGTATTGACGCTGCCCGCGAGGTGTTTGAAAAACCACCTGAAACGGATACATTACGGCACTTGACAATTCCTTGCCTTTTTCTTACATACAACAAAACACACCTTAGAGGAAATCACACATGGGCTCCGTTAAGAAGCAGCGCCGCCGCAAGATCGCCAAGCACAAGAGGGACAAGATCCGCAAGGCTCTGCGCCACAAGAACAAGTAGCTCTCCATAGCATCGGAGAACACACGGAAAAGCCGTCGGTCATCCCGGCGGCTTTTTGCTTTTGCCGCCGGGCCGGCTGGCACCACACAATCCTGGGGCGCGCCCCCCCCGGCCCTGGGACCACTCCTGGAAGAAAGGCGGACAGGGCTTGCGAAATTCCCGAAAGCACGGGGGACGCCGCCCACGGCGGCTTGGCGCCTCCGCGCCACGAGCCCGCGCTACATTAGCTCCATGCGCAACGCACAGTGGAACAGCCTGGTTTTCATCCTCCTGCTGGGAGGTCTCCTGACCTTTGCGGGGGCGTTGTTCGGGGGTGCGGAAGAGCTGAAGAGTTGGCCGGCGGAGCGTCGGTCGCCGTTGCCGGAGCTGTCGGCGCAGCGCCGGGCCGAAAAAAAATTCCTGCTGAAGTATGTGAAGCAGGCGTATCTTACAGGGGAGAAGGCCCTCGCAAGGCTTTCTCCCGCCAAACGTCGGAAGCTTGCCGAAAAACGTTCGCAGATCTTCCTTCAGGCGCTGTCGATCTGCCCCGAATCGGAGACCGCCCTGAGTCACTTGGTCGAGGAGCGTCTTGGGCAGGATGAACTCCCGCAGTTGCTGGAGGAGCTGGGAGCGCTCGTCGCCCGGGGCGACTCCTCCTGGGAGACCCGCGGCATCTACCTCAACCTCCTTTTGGAAGTGGGCCGCATGGAGGAGGCGAAGGCCATGCTTGACACCCTGGAGGGCGATGACGAACACGCCCCGAATTTGCGGATCCTCCAGGCCACCTATTACAACAAAGCGGGGGACTTCGCCCACCAGAAAGAGGTCGTGGACGCCGCCCTGGCCAGCGAGGAAATCCGCGGCGAGCCGGTGTGGCAAATTCATCTTCTGCCCCTCTGCCTCGCCGCAGGCGACACCGGGAACGCAGAGAAGATCCTGCATTTCCTGGAGACCAGCGAGAACTTCCTCCAGGCACCAAAAGAGTACGCCGAAGTCGTCTGGAACGCCCTGTGCTCAGCGGAGGAATACGGCGCAGCCGCCGCCATTCTGCAGTTCCTCCTCCAGAATGGCAACGTGGAACCCCTCTCTCCCGCGGAACGCGCCGAGCTCTTCTGCCAGGCCTTCGCCGCCGCCTTCCACACCCCGGACCTGGAGACCGCACAGGAACTCCTGGAGCTCTTCCCAAAACTCTTCTCCGTCGTCCAGGGACGGCACGTCCTCCGGGATCTGGAACGGAGCCTCTACGACGCCGCCGAGGGCGACACCCTGGATGGCCTGCCGCCAGAACGCCTGCGGGAGGCCCTCCAAATCTGCGCGCTCGTCGGCGACGCCGCCTTCCGGCTCCGGGTCCCCGCCCGCACCGACGACCTCACCCTCCTGCGACTGGCGCAGATCCACGTCCGCCTGGAGGAATACGACCAAGCACACGCATTGATCCTGCTCCTGAAGGATCCCCACCTGGAAGTCGGGAATTTCCTGCTGGCCGTCCATCTCATGGCGCAGGACCTCCCCCGCGCCGAAAAGGTCTACAAGGACATGCTCCGGAACGGAAAAGTCCTCCCATCGCCGCTCCTCAGCCAGTATCTCGCCCAACATCTAGAGGATGCCGGACGAATCCCGGATGCCATCAAGGTCCTGGAGCAGGCCCACGCACTCTTCCCCCACGACGCCGACACGGCAAACGCCCTGGGATACACCTACGCCCTCCACACAAACCGCCTGGAAAAAGCCGCCGGCCTCCTGCTCTTCGCGCTCTCCGAAGCCCCCGAAAACCCCGCCTATCTGGACTCCTTGGCATGGATCCGATTCCGCCAGAAGGACCTCCGGCAGGCCCTCATGCTCCAGTGCAAGAGCCTCTGGAATCTTCCGAAGGATGCAAATCTCCTGGAACAAGGCCCCGGCGAACTCCTCAAGCACTTCGGCGTCATCCTCCTGGCGAATCTCCTTCCTGCACAACCCCTCAAACCCGCCACGGCACCCTGAACGCACACCGCAGGCGCCACCGCCCCATGCCCGCACTCTTCATCACCTTCGAAGGCCTGGACAAGGCCGGGAAATCCACCCAGATCAAACTCCTGGAACAGCGGCTGCGCGACAGCGGCCACGCAGTCCTCTGCACCCGGGAACCCGGCGGCACCGCCCTGTGCGAAGACATCCGGTCCCTTGTCATGAAGAACCGCCAGGAGGCCATCTCCGACGAAACCGAGCTGCTCCTCTTCGCCGCCAGCCGCGCACAGCTGCTGCGGGAGGCCATCTGGCCCGCCCTGGAACGCGGCGCCGTGGTCCTCTGCGACCGCTTCGCCGATTCCACCGTTGCATACCAGGGATACGGCCGCGGCATGGACCTGGATTTCCTACGGCGCCTCAACTCCTTCACTCTCCAGGACCGCTGGCCCGACCTGACCTTCCTCCTGGATCTCACTGTGGAAGAGAGCTTCCGACGCCTCGGAAAAGTCCTCAAGGAGACCGCCGCCGAAAGCGACCGCTTCGAGCTCCAGGGACAGATCTTCCACCAGAAGGTACGGCAGGGCTTCCTGGATGTCGCCAAAGAGAATCCCGGACGCATCCACCGCATGGACGCCACCCTCCCCCCCCAGGAAATCGCCGACCGCATCTGGTTCGCCGTGCAGGAGAGGCTCCCCCGATGAACGACAAGACCCCGCAGCAGCCCCTGCCCTCCTGGAAGGAACTCTTCCCCGAACAGGCGCATATCCTGGAGACCGCAAACGCCCGACGCCACCGGGGACAGGCCTATCTCTTCGCAGGCACCCAGGAGAGGCTCCTCCGCTCCTTCGCCATGGGATGGGCACAGACTGCCGCCTGCCGGACCCCCACCCCCGCCGGCGCCGCCTGCGGCACCTGCCGGAACTGCCAGCTCTTCCAGGGGAAGGATCGCTGCAACTACCCGGAGCTCTACACCCTGGCGCCGACCTCAAAAAATGCGACAATCATAGCAAACAACGTCCGTGATTTCAACAAGCTCATGGTCCTGACCGCCCCAACGGGAATGATCAAGATCGCCCTCATCACCGAGGCCGCCGCCATGCAGCCGGAGGCCGCCAACTCACTCCTGAGAATTCTGGAAGAGCCTGACGACCACACGCTCTTCATCCTCCTCACCACCACCCCCCATAGGGTGCTCCCCACCATCGTCTCCCGCTGCCAGAAAATGGTTCTGGCCACGAGCGCCTACGACTACGCAAAAGACCCCGGCGAGGACTTCCTGAAACTCCTGAGCCCCCTCCACCGCGGCGCCGGCACCCGCGTGGCACTCGCACAGGCACGAAAACTGACGGAGGTCTTCAAGGCAATCCAACAGCAGGCGAAACAGACTGTGGATGACAGGAATAAAATGGATGCCAACTACGGAGCTCTCAAAGAGCAGCTCCAAAAGAATCCTTCATTAAGAAAAAAAATGGACGAGACTAACGCGGGAGCCGTCTTCTCCGAGTATTCCCAGCAGCGGGAAAAGTATTTGGACACCCTGCAGAGCTGGTTCCGACAGCGTTATCTCCTGGCCTCCGGCGTCCCCCGCGAAAAACTCCCCCAGCAGGAGATGCTGCCCTTCATGCCACAGGAGGCCGATCCCAAGTCCGCCCTGGAGGCCCAGGAGGACATGAAGGAGGTGGATGTCTTCCAGCAGGCCCTCCTGGCGAAGGTGCCCGAGGAGCTGGCCTTCGAGGCCATGACCCTCACCATCTGCCAAATCCCGCTCCGCGCCTGACTCCCGCGCAAAACCCGCCACGGACTTCTCCGATCCCTCCTAGAGGAAGAGCCGTTTTTCGGGGCTTTCTGCGTCTTGCGGAACACCCCCTCCGGGGTTACATTATGCGCCATTTCCGTGGAGAGATGCCGGAGTGGCCGAACGGGGCGGTCTCGAAAACCGCTAACCTGGCAACAGGTTCGGGGGTTCAAATCCCTCTCTCTCCGCCAGTTTCCGCCGCCCTACGAGACCTATTCCAAACAATAAGCCCCCGGCGGATCCCAGGCAAAACCACGGAAACACACGGCCGCGAATCCCAAAACGCCCCTGCGCGCGCCTTTTCCATTCCTCCCCCCCCCCCACCATTGCTGGAGACTAGCTTTGAAAGTCCTCGTCATTAATTCCGGAAGTTCCTCCCTGAAGTTCACTCTCTTTGACATGGAGGAAAAATCCGTCCTCTGCAAGGGCCTTGTGGAGCGCATTGGCATGGACGGCACCAAGCTGACCTACCAGGCAAAGGGCCAGAAGTGGGAGGAACCCCTGCAGATCTCCAGCCACAGCCAGGCCCTGGCGCCCATCTGCGCCAAGATGACCGGCGGCGAGACCGGCGTCATCCAGGACCTCTCCGAAATCAAGGCCATCGGACACCGCGTCCTCCACGGCGGCATGGAGTTCACCCAGCCCTGCATCGTTGACGAAGCCGTCAAGGCCGGCGTGCGCAAGTGCTTCCCCCTGGGCCCCCTCCACAACCCCGCCAACCTGGGCGGCATCGAGGCCTGCGAGGAGAACTTCCCCGGCATCCCCAATGTGGCCGTCTTCGACACCGCCTTCCACATGACCATGGAGCCGAAGGCCTATCTCTACGCCATCCCCCAGGAATACTACAAGAAGTACGGCGTGCGGAAATACGGCTTCCACGGCACCAGCCATAAATACGTCTACGGACGCGTCTGCGAATTCCTGGGACTGGATCCCAAGACCGCCCGCGTCATCTCCTGCCATCTGGGCAACGGCTCCAGCCTCTGCGCAGTGAAGGGCGGAAAGGTGGTCGACACCTCCATGGGACTCACCCCCCTGGCCGGCCTGGTCATGGGAACCCGCTCCGGGGATGTGGACGCCGCCGTCGTCATCTTCCTCCAGCAGCAGTGCGGCCTCTCCCCCAAAGAGGTCGACACCCTCCTCAACAAGAAGTCCGGCTTCCTCGGGGTCTCCGGAAAATCCAGCGACATGCGCGACATCCGCAGCCTGCGCGAGTGCGGCGACCAGGACGCCGCCACTGCATACGACCTCTTCCTCCACAGGCTGGTCCACTACATCGGCGGATACCACCTGCTGCTGGGCGGCGTCGACGCCATCCTCTTCACCGGCGGAATCGGCGAGAACTCCTACGAGACCCGCGCCGACATCGTCCGCGCCCTGGCGCCCCTGGGCTGCCACCTGGACGAACAGGCCAATGCCTGCCGCGGGAAGGAGCTCGTCATCTCCACCAAGGACTCCGCCTTCAAGGCCGTGGTGACCCCCACCAACGAGGAGCTCATGATCGCCCTGGAGACCGAACGCCTCGTGGAGGGAAAGTAACCCCTTCCCCATGCCCCCCGCCTTCCCAAGCCACTCGTTCCCCAAACGAAAGAAATCCCCATTATGGCCACTCTCATTGAGAATCTGATCGCCAAAGCCACCGCCGCCTACAAGACCCTGGTCCTGCCAGAGGGACAGGACCCCCGCGTGGTCGAGGCCGCAAAGATCATCGCATCCAAGAAGATGGCGAAGGTCATCGTCCTGGCCACACCCGCCGAAATCCCCGACAACTCCGTCTTTTCCGGCATGGACGTGGAGGTCCTGGACTGGACCCGGTCCCCGCTGCAGGACGAGCTGGCGAATCTCCTCTATGAGCGCCGCAAGGCCAAGGGCATGACCCCCGAACAGGCACACCAGCAGACCCTCAACCGCCTCTACTTCGCAAACCTCATGTTGAAGAGCGGCAAGGGCGACGCCATGGTCGCCGGCTCCATCGCCTCCACCGCCGACATGCTCCGCAGTGCCTTCCACTGCATCGGAACCGCCCCCGGAATCAAGAGCGCGTCCTCCTGCTTCATCATGGACCTCAAGACCCCCGCTCCGAACGGCGAAAACACCCTCCTCTTCGCAGACTGCGGCGTCAACATCAACCCCACCGCCGATGGCGTCGTCGACATCGCCCTGGCGACCATGAAAACCTGCCGGCAGCTCCTCGACAAGCAGCCCCGCGTGGCCTTCCTCAGCTGCTCCACCAAGGGCTCCGCGAAGGACCCCATCATCGAGAAGATGGTCGAGGCCTCCGCAAAGTGCGCCAAGCGCGTCCAGGAAGAGGGCATGGACGCCGTGGTTGACGGCGAACTCCAGGCCGACGCCGCCCTGGTGCCCAAGGTCGCCGCACAGAAGGCCCCCAATGGATCTCTCCAGGGAACCGCAAACATCCTCGTCTTCCCCGACCTGAACAGCGGCAACATCTGCTACAAGCTGGTCCAGAGGCTCGCCCACGCCGACGCCTACGGCCCCATCCTCCAGGGACTGGCTCTCCCCGTCTCCGACCTCTCCCGCGGATGCTCCCCCGAGGACATCGTCGGCGTGGCCGCAATCACAATCTGCCAGTCCCTCTAAGACAGAAAAGACCTGGCAGCACACATTTTCAGGGCTCCCGTAGCTCAGTGGATAGAGCAGTGGTTTCCTAAACCATTGGTCGGCGGTCCGACTCCGCCCGGGGGTACCAAACATTCAACGCAGGAAGGGCGGCAGTGTCAAAACACTGCCGCCCTTTTACGAATATCCCCCCTCCCCGCCATTGCACGCTTTCCCCTGGGAACACTTTCAGCGCTGAAAAAACGCTCCCTGTATTGGCGCCGTGCAACCAGGCCCATGGAATTTGGGGATTTCAAATGGGGGGATGCGAGGCATTGCCTGGAGGGAAAACCGGGTTAAATTAAGCGTCTTTCCCTGTAGATTCGTTTCACCATTATTTAGAAAGCCCCCGCAGCCTTTTTCCCCTTCCATGAAGATCACCGACGACATTCTGTATCTGGGCGTAAACGACCATGATGTTGACCTCTTCGAGGGTCAGTATCCGGTCCCCCACGGCGTCAGCTACAACTCCTACGCCATCGTGGACCAGAAGACGGCGGTGTTGGACACCGTGGACCGCCGTTTCGCGGAGCCCTGGCTTGCCAATGTGCACGCCGTCTTCCAGGGGAAGGCTCCGGATTACCTGGTGGTGCACCACGTGGAACCGGACCACGCCGCCAATGTGGCCCGCTTCCTAGAGGCGTATCCCTCCACCACGGTGGTGGCTTCGGCCAAGGCCTTCACCATGCTGAAGGACTTCTTCGGCAAGGACTACGAGGAGCGCCGCGTTGTGGTGCGTGAGGGAAGCGTCCTGGAGCTTGGCAAACACTCCCTGACCTTCGTGGCGGCCCCCATGGTCCACTGGCCGGAGGTCATGGTCTCCTACGACGCCTGCGACAAAGTCCTCTTCTCCGCCGACGGCTTCGGGAAATTTGGCGCCCTGGACGTGGAGGAACCCTGGGATGACGAGGCCCGCAGATACTTCATCGGCATCGTGGGCAAATATGGCCCGCAGACACAGGCGCTCTTGAAGAAAGCCGCCGCCCTGGAGATCCAGAAGATCTGCCCCCTCCACGGCCCCGTCCTCTCCGAAAACCTGTCGCACTGCCTGTCCCTCTACGACACCTGGTCCAGCTATCGTCCCGAAGCAAAAGGCGTCACCATCGCGTACACATCCGTCTATGGTCACACCAAAGAGGCCGTGCGAATGCTGACCGACAGCCTGAAAGCCAAGGGTGTCCAGACTGTGGTGGTCTATGACCTGGCGCGTTGCGACATGTCCCGGGCGGTGGCCGATGCCTTCCGCTACGACCGGCTGGTCCTGGCCACCACCACCTACAACATGGATGTCTTCCCCTTCATGCGCTCCTTTGTCGAGCACCTGACGGAGCGGAACTTCCAGAACCGCACCGTGGCCCTCGTGGAAAACGGTTCCTGGGCTCCCGTCGCCGCAAAGACCATGACCGCACTCCTGGCGAATTCCAAGGACCTCCGCTTCACCGCCAATGCCATCACCATACACTCCGCGCTCTCCCAGGAAAACCGCGCACAGATAGAGGCCCTCGCCCAGGAACTGGCTACGCTAAACTAGCCTCGCAATGGCGCGGAACGTTGCCGGCTGACCGGAATGGGCACGAGAACCGCATCCTCGGCGAGACGGTTCCCTACCCGCCTCCATTTCCAACGAACCGGGGCCGCCGCCCCGCCGACTGTTTCTTCGGCCTGCCGGCAGGGATGGATTTTTCCCCAGGAGGCATTATAGTAAGGCGTTTTCCGGCCGGACATGGCCCGCCAGGCGTCGGCCGGACCTGCAAAAGTCCCTTTCAAATGGCCCCAAGGGGGTGAGTAAACATGCCAGAAGTCAAGCTCCGCAAAGGTGAACCCATCGAGCGCGCCATCCGTCATCTCCGCAAGAAGATGGACAAGGAGAACGTCATGGACGAGTACAAGTCCCGCCAGGCTTACGTGAAGCCCTGCGAGGCCCGTCGTCGCGCGGCCGGTCTCATCCGCTAGGCCACACAACGACCTCAGCCCAGAAAGCGAACAGAGCCCTATCTTTGGCTCCTCTGTTCGCTTTCTTCGTTTTATGCCATTGTCAGCTTGGGGGAATGGCCCCGATGCGCTCCCCTCCCCCTTTCCTTTCTCCCAAAAAGCCGATGTCCTCCTTTGACAACCAGAAGTATCTTGACGCCCAGAAGGCCTCCATTCTGAAGCGTGTCTCCCAGGGAGAGGGCCGTCTTTATTTGGAATTTGGCGGGAAATTGATTGGGGATTTCCACGCCGCGCGTGTGCTTCCCGGCTACGATCCGGATGTGAAGGTCCGGCTGTTGAAGAGCCTCTCCGCCACTGCGGACATCATTGTATGCATCTACGCCGAGGACATCGAACGCAAGCGTGTCCGCGCGGACTTCGGCATCACCTACGACAATGCGGCGCTGAAGCTCATTGACGACCTCCATGCGGTGGGCGTGGAAGTGACGGCGGTGGTGGTCACCCGGTATTCTGGACAGCCGGCGGTGCAGGCCTTCAAGCACCGTCTGGAACGCCACGGCATCCAGGTCTTCCTCCACGGAAATCTGGATGGATACCCCAACCAGGTGGACCGCATCGCCAGCCAAGCGGGGCTGGGCTCCCTGCGGTATGTGCCCGTGACCCAGCCCCTGGTGGTGGTCACCGGCCCCGGGCCCAACTCCGGAAAAATGGGCACCTGCCTCAGCCAGATCTACCATGAATTCCACCAGGGACGAAAAGCCCGCTACGCAAAATTCGAAAGTTTCCCCGTCTGGAATCTCCCCTTGAGCCATCCCGTCAACATCGCCTACGAGTCCGCCACCGCCGATCTCCTGGACAACAACGCCATCGACCACTTCCACTTCGAGGCATATGGTGTCCCCGCGGTGAACTACAACCGGGACCTCCAGACCTTCCCACTCCTCAAGGCGCTCCTGGAACGCATCTCCGGCGGCGAGGCGGGATACCGCTCCCCCACCGACATGGGAGTCAACTGCATCGCCGCCGGAATCGTGGACGACGCCGGCGTGCGGCACGCCGCAGAAATGGAAATCATCCGGCGGTATTTCCAGTATGTCTCCGCACTGGATGCCGCCCGCGCCACCGAGCAGACAGTGGAGCGCGCCGAAGAGCTCATCCGCAAGGCGGGCCTGAAGCCAGAAGACCGGCAGGTCGTCGCAAAGGCCCGCGCGACCGCCACCCGCTGCGAAACCGAAGGCGAGGGCGATGGCGGCATCTGCTGCGGCGCCGCCATCCAGCTCCCCGATGGCTTCATCGCCACCGGAATGAACTCCAGCCTCATGCACTCCGCAGTCGCCATGATCCTGAATGCGGTCCGGCACCTGGCAGGCATCCCCCGGGAACGGCACCTGCTGGAGCCCGCCATCCTGGAGAAGGTCGCCACCTTCAAGCACGGACTGGGCACCAATGTGCGCACCAGCCTGAATCTCTCCGAGGCGCTCATCGTCCTCACCGTCTCCTGCGCACAGAGCCCAGAAGGGCAGAAGGCCCTGGATTGCCTGGCGCAGCTCAAGGGCTGCGACGTCCATCTCTCCCACATGCCCGGACACGGTGATGAACAGGGCCTGCGGCACCTGGGCTGCTCCTATACCTACGATCCCCTGGCCCCCACCAGGAAGCTCTTCCCGTAAAAAACAAAAGAAGACAAGTATTCCCCACCGTACCCCATGGATGACGAGCTGACGGTAGAACCCCTGAAACGCCCGAGGAAAAGCATCCGGGCGCAACGGGACATCCGACAGGACTCCCAGGGGCAGACGGTGGAGTACGAGCGGGGATATCTCCGTCGGCAGGCGAAGCTGGCCCACGGCGAAAAGTTCGCCGACTCCTCTCTGCGACAGACATCACGCCCCGCGGAGTACCGCCCCGCACGGGAGCCCGATTGCGGCGTTGAAATCCTATATGTCCTACGGCTCCCCGGGATCCCCTGCCACATACGGGGGCCACTGGAAATGGAGCTCTGGTGGCGTCCACAAGGCCAGCCAGGCCCCCTGCGCCCCGTGGCGTTCCTCCCGGAGACCACCGTCCCCACCCAGGCCGACCAGGCGCTCTTCACCTTCCTGGCGCCCTGCCCCGCGCCCGCCCGCAACGAGCGAGGGAACCGCTTCCTGGTCCCGCAGGAGAAGCAGCGCACCCTCTGCGAATTATTGGAGAATGCGGGCGCCCTGCGATGGTGCGTCCCCCCCTTGCCCGGCGCACAGCGCGTCCTCCACCCCCTCGCCTGGCAGGGGAAAACCACCTGGTCCGTAAAGACCCAGGAGACTCTCCTCCCCAGGAAACCATTCCAGCTGAAGTTCTCCCTGGCTACCTCCCATGGAAAAATCCCCCTGCAAAAGTGGCAGGCGCTCTCCGATGCAGGGTGGGCCATTGCCGACAACGCACTCCATCTGCTCGCCATGCCGCAAGTCGCCCCGAAAGTCGGCGAGCTGCTGGAAAAGCCTCTACGGTCCCTCACCGTCCGGGAAGCCCGCGAGTGGTGCCGGCTCCTGGAACTGGACGGCGGCGCCGACATGACAGGCGTCAACCCCGCCTTCCGCGTCCCAAAGGAGATGGTCGACCCGGTCCCCTGTCTCTACGTCACCACCGCGCGCTACAAACACCTGGGACAAGAACAGCTGCAATGCCAAATCTCTTTCCGATACGGCGACACCCGCTGCCAACAAGACTCCACCGCCCTGCAGCTTCTGGGAACAGACCAGCTTTTCCTGCGCTCCCCCGCACAGGAAAAGGAATTCCTTGAGCGCCTCCCCTCCCTGGGCTTCCGATTCGTGAAGCGCGCCACCGACGAGGATCCGGGCTGGAAACTCCTGCCGTCCCTCCTGGACCGCGCGGTACGCACCCTGGTCCTGGAGGACTGGGAGGTCACCGCCGAGGGGCGCACCTACCGTCGCCCCATGGAAAAGTCCTTCTCGGTCTCCGGCAGCGGCATCGACTGGCTGGAGCTCCAGGCGAATCTCACCTTCGAAAACGGCCTCAAGCTGGAGACCCCGCAACTTCTCCAGGCGTTGCAGAAAAAAACGAAGGCGGTACGGTTGGACGACGGCACCTATGGGATTCTCCCGCAGGAATGGCTGGAGAAATTCACCGCATTGGTGGAAATCGGCCAGACCAACGACCGGGTTGTCCGGCTGCGCCAGGAACAATGCGCCCTGGTGGAGGCGCTGCTGAAGGAGCAGCTCCAGGACGCCGATGGACGCTACGCCGCCACTCTGGAACGCCTGCGACGGGAGGACGCCCGCCCCCTGGAGCCCCTCTCGCCACCACCGTGGTTCCAGGGGACTCTGCGACCCTACCAGGCGCTTTTCCTGGGATGGGCAAAGCGACTCGCCGACCGCGGGCTCTCCGGCATCCTGGCCGACGACATGGGACTGGGCAAGACGGTCCAGGTGCTGGCGATGCTCGCCCTCCGACACCAGGAATCCCCCGCGCATCCCTCCCTGGTGGTCATGCCAAGCTCCCTCCTCTTCAACTGGGAGAGCGAATGCCACCGCTTCGCGCCTCGCCTGAAGGCCGCCTGCCACTACGGTCCACACCGCCAACCCACCCAGGACTGGTTCCAGCAATACGACCTGGTCTTCACCACCTACGGAACCCTCCGGCAGGACGCATCGCTCCTGGCAAAAATCTCCCTGGATTGCCTGATCCTGGACGAATCCCAGGCCATCAAGAACGCCCAGAGCGCCACCGCGCAGGCAGTACGCACCCTCCACGCAGAACGCCGCCTCGCCATGACCGGCACTCCCGTGGAAAACCACCTGGAGGAGCTCTTCAGCCAACTCTCCTTCCTCAATCCCGGACTCTTCCGGCACTCCTTCCTCCAGTCCCTGGGAAAAGAGAACTCCATCCTGCATGACGCCGAAACCGCCCGGCGTCTCCAACAGGCCGTGGCGCCCTTCCTGTTGCGCCGACGCAAGGAGGAGGTCGCCCCGGAGCTCCCCAAGAAGACAGAACAAGTCCTCTTCTGCGAACTCTCGCCACAGGAAAGGGAGTGCTACGACGAGCTCCGAAAATACTATCAAGGAATCCTGGGCGGCGCCGCCACCGTCTCCGGCAACCGCCCCGCCACCGCGAGTATGCTGGAGGCGCTCCTGCGACTGCGGCAGGCCGCCTGCCACCCCGCACTGGTCAATCCCGCCATGGCCGGTTGCCCCTCCGCAAAACTCACACTCCTCCAGGAACGACTCGATACCCTCCTGGACGCCGGACACAAGGCGCTGGTCTTCTCACAGTTCACCACGCTCCTGAAAATGGCCGCCACACAACTGGACGCCGCCGGACGAAAATACGAATACCTCGACGGACAGACCAAAGACCGCAAGGAGGTCGTCCGACGCTTCCAGGAAGACCCCGAAAAGGGCGTCTTCCTCATCAGCCTGAAGGCCGGCGGCGTCGGACTCAATCTCGTGGCCGCAGACTACGTCTTCCTCCTGGATCCCTGGTGGAACCCCGCCGCCGAAGCACAGGCCATCGACCGCTGTTACCGCATCGGACAAACCAGCCCCGTCATGGCATACCGCATGATCGCACGAGACACAGTCGAGGGAAAAGTCCTCCAGATGCAACACACAAAACGACTCCTCGCTGCCCTCGCGACCACCACCGGCGCCCTCGCTTCCACCCCCCCGGAACTCACCGCCGATATCCTGCGGGAATTACTGTGGGAGTAGCGCCACGGAACTCCGCCCTCCCAAAAAGGGGGAGGAAAGGAAGGTGCCCGCGTAGCCGTGTGCACTCCTTCCTCCATTCACGCCGTATATTAACCGCCGTGCGACCTCGTGTTTTCCCCGAGTCACTTCATCCCACCCCCTTAATCCTAGAAGGAGAGTTCCCCATGAAACGACTTCTGACCATCCTTGCGTGCTTGAGTTTGTCCTTTGTGTTGTGTGGCGCCGAGTGGTATGTTTCTTCTGAGACAGGCAAGAAGAAGAATCCCGGCACGAAGGAGGAGCCCCTGAAGGGTCTTGCAGATGCCATTGGCAAGGCGGCTGCGGGCGATGTGATCTACCTGGCGGCTGGCAAATACACGGGTGCCATGGGCGCAAGCACCATCGACATTGACAAGCCGTTGACGATCCTTGGCGGCTACTCCCTGGACTTTTCCACCCGTGATGTGACGGGGACGCCGTCTTTGATCCAGCCTGAGAACAAGAAGAACGACACCGCGAAGAAGGCGATTCTGAACCTGAAGCTGCCCAATGGCAACCCGGAGATCCCGATGGTCTTCGACGGCCTGGTGATTGACCAGGGCATGATGCACAGCTACCACGCCACCAAGGGACAGCCGGAGGGCGTGGAGACGGGCATGTGGCAGAAGCCGCCGGCCAAGAAGACCACGGACGCCTTCCCGTCCTCCACCTGCTACTCCATCTACAGCGAGGCGAAGCTCCGCTATGAGGGCGACCTCATCATCCGCAACTGCGTCTTCGCAAATTCGGGCGACACGGCGGTCGTGGTTGGCAAATTCAAGGGCGATGTGAAGATTGAGAACAACGTCTTCGTGGCCTGCCGCCAGACCGCCTGCGACGTGACCTGCTCCAATCCCAAGGAGTACATCAAGTGCGACTTCAAGAACAACACGGTCCTTTTCACCTGGAGCAGCACCGATGACTTCGGCTCCATGGGATACGGCTTCCGCACCCAGCCCATGGTGGAGTCCGACATCGAGGACAACATCTTCGGATTGAACATCACCGCCGGCGTGAACCACGCCAAGGGCGATGCCACCAAGAAGAAAGTCACCCTGGACAAGAATGTCTTCTTCCTCAACCGAAAGGGGGACATCGACCTGCAGGGCGGCGGCGCCGTGCTGCTCTCCCTGAAGGTGGACTCCGATGAATTCGAAGAGATGGAGGACGCCCCCGGTTTCGACGAAGTGGAGGACAACGTCTCCCTCAGCGATCCCACCATCTTCCGCGGCCGCATCAACGAGGCATACCTCAATGGCTTCCTCAACGCCTCCTACTCCGAGACCACCGACTACGACGAAAATTCCCCGGCCAATATCTTCCGCGCAGCCATGGGCATGAACAAGGTGGGCAAGATCGAGACCAAGGTCTCCATGTACGCCAACCGCTACCCCCTGGCCGACGCGCTGAAGCTCTTCGGGGCCCTGGACGGCTATGGAGCGCAGGCCATCCGGTAAAAAATGGCCCGTGCGGTCCTTTTTCCCGGGTGAATGAGGAATGAGGAATTTCGGACGCCGGCCAAGGTACCGGCGCCCGCAAGTCGGGAGTTCCGGGTTCCTCTATTCCCTGCCTTCCTTCCCCAAGCGAACGAATGCTCCCGCGCCGGTTTGATTCCGGTGCGGGATTTTACATTCTACGGACTGGCGCAGACGCCGGAACCGCCGCTTGGGAAAAACGAGGCAATGCCTGCAGAACATCCAAAGGACGGGGGGCTGCCCTCCCCGTGTCCCCCTGCCGCTTTCTTCCGCCTGCTGCGGCGCCATTCCAACCCCCTCCACATCCCTTATCACACCGTTTATGTCCGCGACGATTTCCATCCTTTTGGGGCTTGTTGGCCTTGTTTTTTTGTGTTGCGGGGCCGATTTGTTGGTAAAGGGCGGAGTGCGGATCGCGGAGGCGCTGCGGATTCCGTCGGTGATTATTGGCCTCACGCTGGTGTCCTCGGCGACCAGTGCGCCGGAGTTGGTGGTGAGCATCCAGGCGGCGCTTGGAGGTGCGGGGGACATCAGCCTGGGAAATGTCGTAGGATCCAACATCTGCAACATCGGGTTGATTTTAGGACTGGCCGCAGTGATCACCCCCATGAAGGTCAACCGCGGGATGCTCTTCTTCGACACCCCGGTGATGATCCTCACCTCGATTGTACTGTTGCTCTTCGTGGCCGCGAGCCACGGCATGACCCGTTGGCAGGCTGCGGTGTTGTTGCTGGGCTTCGCCGTCTACTTGGGCAAGCAATTGCGGGATGCCCTGAAGGAGCGCGCAGGCTCCGCGTCCCCCGCAGTGTCACCCTGCCCTGCTGGAGAATCCCCCGCGGCCAGGCGTCCCATGCCCCTCTGGGGTGCGGTGTTGCTGGTGCTTGTGGGCCTGGCGGGGCTCGTGGTTGGCGCGAAGTTCTTTGTGAATGGCGCCATTGTGGTGGCGAAGCTCTGTCATGTCTCCGATGCGGTGATTGGCCTGACCATCGTGGCGGTGGGGACAAGTCTTCCCGAGCTGGCCACCTCCGCCGTGGCAGCGATCCGCGGCGAGGACGACATCGCCGTGGGCAATGTGGTGGGCTCCAACATCTTCAACATTCTCTGCATTCTGGGGATCGCACCCCTTATCAGCCCTTTCCAGGCAGCAGGCATCCAGAGCGTCGACTTGATCGCCATGGTCGCCTTCGCTGCCGCCCTCATGGTCATGTCCTACACCGGACGGAGCATCCGCCGCTGGGAAGGCGCCGCCCTCCTGACCGGCTACGCCGGATATGTGGCGTACCTCTGCATGCAGTAGGGGGATGCGACACCCGGCGCAACAAACCCTCCCATGAACTACAGCCTCATGCATTTTGACCGCCCCCTCGTGGATTTTTCCGTGGTGGGTGGCGCAGAAGCCTCCCTCTGCGTTCTGGGGACGCATGAAGAGAACCGCGCCTTTCTGCCGCTGGATCTCCTTGAGGTCACTCCGCGGGGGTTGGAGTCCTGGATTCGTCATCGGTCCATCCCCAAGAACCGCGCATACGTGGACAACCTCCTTTCCGCCTTGGGGCTAAGCGCGAACCGCCCCCTGGATCTTCTCCAGGTCTCCAAGGGACTGAGTCTGAATGACTGCTATTGGGTGAAAGAGGAAGGCAGCCGCGATACCTTCGATGCCGTGAACCTCTTCGACAACCGCTTCAGCCGCGTGCTGGGGCAGATCGCCTTCACGGGCTATGGCAGCAGCGACATCTCGGGGATTTCGTCCAGTCCCGAATTCACCACAAATGGCATGTTGCCCAAGTGCTGGCGTCGGTTAGACGGCAGGATCTTCCTCTTCAAGGGCGGCACGATGGGCGCCTCCAATGCCGGGAACGAGCCCTATTCCGAATTCTACGCCAGCCAGGTCGCGGGGGTCCTCGGCGTGGACGCCGTGCCATACGGTCTCTCCCGCTGGAAAGGCATCCTCTGCTCCACCTGCGAGCTCTTCACCAACATGGACCGCTCCTTCGTGCCCGTTGGGCGCATTGTCCGGACTGGCGGCATGCAGGCGGTCCGGGAATACTATGATAGCATGGGCGGTCGATTCACCAGCGCCCTGGACGACATGATCCTCTTCGACGCCCTGGTCTTCAATACGGATCGGCATTACGGGAATTTCGGATTCCTGGTGGATAGCCACACCAACCAGATTGTCGCGCCTGCGCCCCTCTTCGACCACGGAAACAGCCTCTTCAACTTCGCGGGCCCCAATGCCCTGAAGGACCAAAAGAGCTTCTTGAAATACGCCAAGACCCAAATGCCCTGTGTCTACGACGACTTTGTCGGCGAAGCACGAAAGACCCTGACCCACGAGCGCAAGAACGCCCTCCGGAAGCTCCTGGACTTCCGTTTTTTAAGGCACCGCAGATACAACCTTCCTGCGGAGCGGCTGGCGTTGACAGAGTCCGCAATCCGGCGACGGGTTGCAATGCTCCTCGAGGAGCCGTGATATTCTTTTTCCGGGGGGGGCGGCGCAGACAAGCCCCCCGGGGGGCCTCTTTCGCCGATATCCCCTTAGTGCGCGAAGAGCAGTTCCCGGGCGCCGTCCTTCCCCTGTTCCACGGTTTCAATGGGGAGGAAGTGGCATGGGGCGTGCCGGAAGAAGAGCTTCCCTGTTGCGTCGACGTAGTATCGATCCGCGGCGAAATCGCAGATCGTGGGATAGAAGACCACCAGGTCGCCGGCGGCCTTGAGTTCATTTTGTTTCTGGCAGGCAAACTCCTCCAGGGCGTCGCGGAAGCCGCCTGCGGGACGTTTTGCGGGGCGGGCGGCGGCGATCTGCCAAAAGCAGGCCAGCTGTTCCCCAGAGACCTCCATGGGCATGGCGGGGGAGATTCCCAGGAGGGGGCCGCCATCCATGTCCTCGCCCTTTCCGGTGACGGGAGTCGCCAGGATCACGCTGGAGCGCAGCCAATCCAGCCCCTCCAGGATCGCCCGTTCCACGGGGATCTGGTGGAGTCCCACCAAATGCCGCAACCCGTCCTTGAAATAGGTCAAATCGCCGGGATGGACATTGAGGCAGGGGAGGTCGGCGGTGAGATTGGTGAGGGGGACGAAACCGGCGAAGACCCCGAAAGAGAGTTCCATGGGGGCCAGCTTTTCCCGGAGACACTGCGTCCACTCCTCGCGGATCCGCCGTCCGGCATCGGTCATGAGGGAGACACGGCTTTCTCCGCGGGCGTGATAGAAAGCGCGGATATCCTCCTCCACCACGGGGAGATCGAAGAGCCGTCCCAACTCCCTGGCGCGGCTGGTCTCGGGGGCGTCGGTAACCAGACAGCGCACCTGGAAGGGCGTCTTTCCTGCGTCCTGGTCCTTTCGGAGGCGCCGGAGGATCTCCTCGGCATTGCTGCCGCTTCCGGAGAGGAAGATGGCGCATCGCGGGGGTTGCGGGGAGGACGCGTGAGGGAGCAGTGGCTTGAGTTCCATCGTGAAAAGTGGCAAGAAGAAGGAAAAAGCGGGATTCCGTGGCGCCCGTGGCCCCGCGGGATGCGTCTGCCTGGCGGAGGAAGCGGACCACACGACTAAAAAAAACGCGGCAGGCACGAGCAACTTTTCTGTTTGCGTCCATAGTATACAGCATTCTGTTTTGCCTCTTGAATCCCTGGAACGAAAAACGGACCTCCTCTGATGAAGAAACTCCTTTCCCATTTGGCTCTGCCCTCCCTCCTGTGCCTCCTTCTCATGGGGACCTCCTGCGCCCTCTTCCGCAAGACCTCCCGCGCACGGGTCAAGACCCTCATCATCACCGGAAACTACATGGAGCCCCGCATTCTGGCGGAGATCTGTCAGGAGCGCACCAAGCAGCCCATCTTCCTCTTCACTCCCGCCCCCGCCGGTGAAAAGGCATCCCAGTTCTATTTCATCACCGCGCCCCGCCACGATGTGGAGACCGTCAGCGTCAGCCGCTTCCAGGACCTCATCCAGTATCTCAATCCCCGCACCGTCGTCATCCTTGGCGACCAGAACTGCGTGCCCGCCGAATTCGCCGACATGGCCCGCCAGAACTTCCGCGTCATGACCGTGGACAGCGACAACTGGGAATACAACGCCCGCACCATGGAGGACATCCTGGATCAGCCCAGCCTCTGCCGCACCTTCAAGGAAGTCAGGAAACAGTTCAACGAGAACAGCCTGAAAAACTAGTCTGTTTCGCGCGAGTCCTTGAGCAGCGGGCCGCTCATGGTCCGGGACTGGCGGCGCCGGCGCCTGCGGCGCTCCTCCGCCATTTTCTGACGCCGGCACCGATACCGTCCTAAAGGCGGGAGGCTGCGCCCCCATACCGTTTCCTGATTTCTGCCGCCTACCGGCGGTACTTGACGCGGCATTGTGAGCGCGCCTAGCGCACGCGCCGGTAGATTTCCGCGCAGGGTTTTGCCTGCGTAGCCCTTGCCAAGCATCCTCCTTGCTCCTTCCCCTCCTCCCTCCTTCTCCCCGTACATGTTCACGTCCCTCTACCAAATCGCCAAGAACACCTTCCGCGAAAGCCTCCGGGAACCCATCTTCCTGCTGGTCTTGCTCTCCGCGCTGGTGCTGATCGGATTCTATCCCATCCTGACGCTCTTCGTCTTCTTTGCGCAGGAAAAGCTGGTCGTGGACAGTTCCATTGCCACCATGATGGTCTTCGGATGGGGGTTGGCCATCATGATCGCCAGCTATGCCATCAGCCGGGAAATTGACAACGGCATGGCGTTGCTGCTGCTGTCGAAGCCCGTGCAGCGCCCGGTCTTCATTGTGGCGAAGATTCTGGGGATTGCGGCGGCGCTCACCGTCTTCTGCGTCATCACCGGCACGGCCACCCTCATCGCGCTGCGTTCCGCCACAGACCAGTTCTGGATTGACAACTTCATGTTCTATGGCTACTTCGTGGCCATCGCCATCGCCATCGCCATCGCCGGCGCCTACAACTACGTGACCCGTTCCTCCTTCTGCAGCGCCGCCGTGATTGCGCTGATGGTGGTGCTGCTGGCCTTCGCGGTCATCGGACACTTCAAGACCTCCGATGGACACCGGGTGGGACTGGCCTTCCGCGTGATCCCCGCCCTGCTGCTGGTGACCTTCTCCAGCTGGTCCATGGGCACCATGGCCACCGCGCTTTCCACGCGCTTCCGCCTGGTTCCAAATCTCCTGCTGTGCGGCGCCATCTTCATGCTGGGCCTCATGAGCGACTATGTGCTGGGGCGCAACACGAAAGAGCCCTGGCAGCGCACTCCGCCCCCCGGAAAAGAGCAGCTGTGGGTGGCACAGTATCAATTCTCCCCGAGGGAGCTGGCGGACATCGAGGCCTGGGACGCCCCGCAGACCGCGGAATCCCTGGGCGACTTCGTGGTGTGGACCGACGATCCCTCCAGCGTGCCATTGCCTGCCCTGGGCGAGGATCCCGTGGCGGTTTGGAAGGACGGCAATGGCTGGTGCCATGATGTGAACGACCTGCATGGCCGAGCCCAGCGCATGGCCGTGTATACCGTCAAGACAGGGGCCTGGACCTACCACGCGCTGGGCGATTACGCGGATGCCCAGCGCAAGCAAGGCGAGAACCTGGATGCAGTGGTCTTCCGCCGTTCCCCCAACCCCCCGAAGATGCCCGCCGGCGGCACCTACCGGAATCCTGTGCCCACCAGTGGCAACTGGGTCGTCAACGCCGTCTACGCGGCCATCCCCAACTGGCAGCTCTTCTGGATGGCCGACGCCCTCTCCAGCCAGGACTTCGATTCCTCCGTCAACAACCGCGAGGCCGGCATCCCCAGGGTCTACATGGGCTACAGCGTGGCTTATGTGCTCTGCATGAACGCCATGCTGACCCTCCTGGCGATCCTCCTCTTCTGGAACCGCGAGGCAGGCAGGCAGAACGTCTAACCGCCCTCCCCTTCCAGCCACTCCCCTTCCGGGCCGCCTGACACAACGGCTTTCCAAAGTGCCGGCGGCCCCGCTTCTTTTCCCCCGCAAGAGCCCGAGACAAAGACGATGTCCGACAAAAACTTCTATCTGACCACGCCCATCTACTATGTGAACGACAAGCCCCACATCGGGCACGCATACACCACCATCCTGGGCGATGTGCTCTCCCGCTGCCACCGCCTGCTGGGCGAACCGGTCCATTTCCTCACAGGCACCGACGAGCATGGCCAGAAGGTGGAGCAGGCCGCCAAGAAGAACGGCTCCACTCCCCAGGCGCACTGCGACCTCTATGTGACCCGCTTCCAGGATCTCTGGAAGCGCCTCAATATCAGCAACGACGACTTCATCCGCACCACCGAGGAGCGCCATATCGTGGTGGTCCAGAAAATCCTCCAGGACCTCTGGGACCGGAAGCTCATCTACCAGGCCGACTACGTGGGCAACTACTGCGTGGGCTGCGAACGCTACTTCACCGACAAGGACCTGAAGGACGGCTGCTGCCCCGAATGCGGCCGAAAGGTTGACACCCTGGTGGAGAAGAACTACTTCTTCAAGATGAGCGCCTACCAGGAGCAGCTCATCCGGCACATCCAGGAGAATCCCGATTTCATCCGTCCCGCCAACCGCCGCCAGGAGACCCTGGGCTTCCTGAAGCAGCCCCTGGACGACCTCTGCATCTCCCGCGCCAAGACCCGCCTCTCCTGGGGCATCGAACTGCCCTTCGACCACGACTACGTGACCTACGTCTGGTTCGACGCCCTGGTCAACTACATCTCCGCCGTGGGATACCTGCACGACGACGAGGAGTTCAAGACCTGGTGGCCCGCAAACTTCCACCTCATCGGGAAGGACATCCTGACCACCCACACCGTCTACTGGCCCACCATGCTCATGGCCATGGGCCTGCCCCTGCCCAAGACCGTCTTCGCCCACGGCTGGTGGCTCATCGCCGACCAAAAGATGTCCAAGTCCGTGGGCAATGTGGTCAATCCCATGGACATGGCGGACAAATACGGCGTGGATGCGCTGCGCTATTTCCTGATGGCGGCCATGTCCCTTGGGCAAGACGCCAACTTCTCCGAGGAGTCCTTCGTCACCCGCTACAACGCGGATCTGGCCAACAACCTGGGAAACCTCCTCTCCCGCATGTGCACCATGGTGGTGAAGAACTTCGACGGGAAACTCCCCTGCGCCTGCGAGCCCACTGCGGACGAGTCCGAAATGATCGAGGCCTGCCACAAGGCGGCCGCCTCCTGGGAGAACGCCATCCGGAACATGCAGCTGGACCGCGGCATCGCGGACATCATGGGCGCCGTGGCCGCCACCAACCGGTACTTCGATGCCATGAAGCCTTGGGCCATGGCCAAGAGCGGCGACACAGCCTCCCTGGGACGAGTCCTGCGAAACACCGCCGAGGCCCTCCGCGTCACCAGCGGACTCCTCTTCCCCGTCATGCCCACCAAGATGGCGGAGCTCCGGAAGGCCATTGGCGTCTCGAATGACAAGGTCGTGCCCTCCATGGGCACCCTTACCCTCTGGAACCAGCTCGGAGACGGCGCCGCCGTCACCACCATCCCCGGCTCCCTCTTCCCCCGAATCAAGCTCGAGGAAACCAAGGCATAGCCTTGGGAAAAGGCGCCCGCCATCGGGGCGCCGGCTCTCCCTCCCATGGCCGTCTGGCGACGGTGCGTCTTCCTGCGCGCGCCGCCAGGCGGCTTTGCTGTTTGGGGTTAAATTATGAGGTTTTCGGTCCGCATCCCCCATTTCGGGAGCGGCGTGCTCAAAGAACCACAAGCCTATGTTTGAATTTCTGAAGCAGCTCATGAAGGGTCGTCCCTTGCGGATTGTCGCCTACGGCAACCCCGCATTGCGTGCCGTATCGCCTCCCGTGGCGGAGATCACTCCGGAGGTGAAGGCCTTTGGGAAGGAGCTCATGCGCTCCCTGCTGGAAAGCGAGGTCGCGGGCGTTGGCCTGGCGGCCCCCCAGGTAGGTGTGAACACCCGGATGATTGCGCTGATGACAGTGGATCCCGAAAGCCGCCGGAGCCGTCCTGGCGCCCTGCCAGGCGAGCTGATGTTGGAAAGCCGGATGCCGGTGGTGCTGGTGAATCCGGAGATTGTGGCCTGCGGCGAAGAGACCAGCACCTCAGAGGAGGGATGCCTGAGCCTTCCCGGCGTGGACGGCCATGTGACCCGCCCTGCCACCGTCACCCTCCGCGCGAGGCTTCTGGACGGCGAGGAATTCACCGCCGAATGCGGCGGGTTGCTGGCGCGGTGCCTGCAGCATGAGATCGACCACCTGGACGGCAAGCTCTTCTACGACCACCTCTCCGCCGAGGAGAAGAAGGCGGCGGAGCCCCAGCTGAAGAAGCTGGCCAAGCAGGAGGCGGTGTTGCGGCGTCTGGAGGAGAAGGGAAAAAAACACTCCTGATTGCTTTCGACATGGCTTCCCCCACCCCCTCCAACTCCACGCCGGACGGCCGTCCGCCCCACTGGGTCTTCCACCCCGGGCTGGTCACCTATCCACAGCTGCTGCTGTTGCTCTTCACCCACCCGAAGCTGGCCCTCGGGCTGACGGCCATGGGGAAATACGGCCTGCGGAAGTTCTGGATCGGCACGCTCCTGGTGCTCTTTCTTCTGGTCGCGGCTGGCGCTTTCCTCATCACCGCCAATGCCGTCCCCGACTATGCGCGGGATGTGCGACAGGGCGCGGACTTCCTCCTGGAGACCGCCGGCGATGTGGTCTGGAACGGCAAGACCATCCAATGGGACCTGGAGCGCACTCCGAATCCAGTCTCCCGGCAGCTTCCGCACATCAACCTCACTCTGGCCCCCGACTGGAGGCAATACCAGCCCTCCGCCACCACAGCCGGCGCAGTCTACGGACTGGTGATGGCGCCACAGGGAATCGGACTCTGGCATGCCGGCGGCGACGAAGCCCCGCGGAAGACCATGCTCCTCCCCGCGGAGCGCTTCCAGAGCCAGGAGCCCCTCACCCTCACCCACGAAAACAAAAACGAGTTCTGCGCCATGGCAATCCTGGGTCTCTCGGGGGGGCTCTTCCTGTATTTCGCCATGGACCTGGCGCGGCTGGTCCTCACCGTCGTGGTCGCCCTCACCGTTGCGTGGTTCTTCCTTGCCCGCGGCGCCGGCATGCAAATCCTGCCGCGACTCCTCCTCCGCGCCCTCAACTTCGCCCTGCCGCCCCTGATGGCCACCATCATCTGGACCTACGCGGGGCTCCCCGGCGACACCTCCGTCCACTACACCATCCTCTGCGTGGTGTACATCCTCTACTACGTCATCGAGGGCAGAAGCGGCATGCTCCTCCCTGTCCCCAAGCCCCCAAGCAAGCCATGACACTCCCCCGCAAGCTCTTCTGGACCCTCCTGACCCTCCCCGCACTCTCCTCGGCACTCCTCGGTGCTGAGCGGTCCAATGCCTCAAAACTGGCCGAGCTGAAAGAGCGCGAGGCAGGGAATCCCCTCACCGGCGACACCTGGCTTCTGGCCGCCTGGGACAAGATTTGCGGATGGGCGAAAGCCGCCTGGGAGTGGCTCTCCACCAACGTGCACACCATGCTCATCCAGGACATGGGCATGGGTGACGCAAATCTGGTGGCGTTGCTTGTCATGCTGGCCATCATCACCATCATGCTGGCCTCCGGCGCCTGGGCCGCCTCCATCGCGCAGATGCGCCGCCACAATGGCCTGCCCTACTTCTTCCTGGGTCTCGTCACCTTCTTCGTGGGCCCCGTCTACCTGCTCTTCACCCTGGAGATCAAGGGCGAGAAGGAGCAGCTGGAGCGCTTCGCGCAGGACGCCGCGAAAAAGCGCGCCGAGGAAGAGGAGCGCAAGCAGAAAGAGGCCATGCAGGCCCGTGAGCGCGGGCAGGAGACCCCCGCGGTCTCCGCCGAAGGCGTGGTCTGGAACAAGGACTACTTCGCCTCCATCCAACGAAAGGATGACGGCTCCCCCAATGGCCCCTGGAAGGCCACCTACAACGGCGTGACTGTCCGTGTGGAGGAGATCCTGGACGCCTTGGACGAATGCCTCCAGGCGCGCATTGTCAACCAGGAGGGCGCAACCATCACCGGACGCATCCCGTACTCCCGCCTGCAGGCCTGGGAGCCCCTGGTCCTCACCCCCGAGGAGGAGTCCGCCCGCGCAGCCGCATACGCCCGCGAGGTCGCCGCGAAGATCGCCGCGGATGCCGCCATGCTCAAGAAGGCCGGAATCCTCTCCGAAGAGGTCCCCGCACAGGAAGTGGAGCCCGCCGGACAGGAGCAGGCGCCCGCCGACGCCTCCCAGGGCCCCGTCTGGAACCAGGAATATTTCGAGGCCCTCCGCCAGAATCCCGATGGTCCCTGGAAGGTCCGCTACAACGACGTGGAAGTCCGCGTGGACGAGATCCAGGAAGTCCTCAAGGAGTGCATCCAGGTGCGTTTCACCAACCTGGAGGGGGCCAGCCTCGTGGGACGAATTCCCTACGCACGCATGCAGGAGTGGATCTCCCTGGCCCCCAGGCCCGCCCCCGCCCCACAGCAGGAAGAGCCGCAGGAGCAACCGCAGTAGCCGTCCCGCCTCCTCCCACATCCCTTTCGAAAATCCGCGGGAGCACCCCTCTGCGGACGAATTCACACCCAAGCCCCCGACCCCATAGCCAACCATGTTTGACTGCACTGAATCCGGCGCCACGCTTGCGAACCAGGAGCTCGACACCCTGAAGTTCTGGCAGGAGAACCAGATCTTCGAGAAATCCGTGGAGAACCGCAAGGGCGCACAGCCCTTCGTCTTCTTCGACGGCCCGCCCTTCGCCACGGGTCTTCCCCACTACGGACACCTGCTGGCCGGCACCATCAAGGACGTGGTGCCCCGCTACCAGACCATGCGCGGACGCTATGTCCCCCGCACCTTCGGCTGGGACTGCCACGGCCTCCCCATCGAATCCCTGGCCCAGAAGGCCCTGAACCTGGCCGGCGCCCCCGCCATCCAGCAGGCCGGCGTGGACGTCTTCAATGAAAAGTGCCGCTCCATGGTCCAGACCTACGTCTCCGAATGGAAGACCACCGTCAACCGCATGGGGCGCTGGGTGGACTTCGACCACGGCTACAAGACCATGGACCCCACCTTCATGGAGACTGTCTGGTGGGTCTTCTCCCAGCTCTGGAAGCAGGGCCGCGTCTACAAGGCCCACCGCATCGTCCCCTACAGCTGGAAGCTCACCACCCCCCTCTCCAACTCCGAGGCCAGCGCCAACTACAAGATGGTCCAGGACCCCACGGTCACCGTCCGCATGAAGGTCCTCTCCTGGCCCCTGGAAGTCCCCGAGGCCGAGGGCCTGACCCCCTACATCCTCATCTGGACCACCACCCCCTGGACGCTCCCCAGCAACCTCATGGTCTGCGCCGGCCCCAACCTGGACTACGTCCTACTCCGCGACGGACAGACCGCCGACGCGTATCTCATGGCGAAGAACCGCATCCCCAGCCTCTTCAAGAAACCCGAGGACTACACCATCCTCCGGGAATTCAAGGGATCCGACATCAAGGGACTGCGCTACGAGCCCATCTTCCCCTACTTCGCCGAACGCCATCCCAATGACTTCCGCGTCCTCAACGACAGCTATGTCACCGACGACGACGGCACCGGACTGGTCCACATCGCCCCCGCCTACGGCGAGGACGACTACCGGATCTGCCAGAAGGAGAACGTGGTTCTGGAGGACCCCCTGGATGTGGAGTGCCGCTTCACAAGCGCCGCCCCCGATTTCCAGGGCATGCAGTGCAAAGAGGCCGACAAATCGGTCATCAAGTGGCTCAAGGACCACGGGAAGCTGGTGAAGCAGGACACCATCGTCCACAGCTATCCCTACTGCGAACGCACCGACACCCCCCTCGTCTACAAGGCCATTGACGCCTGGTATGTCCGCGTGGAGGACCTCCACGGGCGCCTGCTCAAGAACAACGCCCAGACCCGATGGGTCCCGGAGGCCATCGGCACCCACCGCTTCGCCAACTGGCTTGCGGACGCCAAGGACTGGAACATCTCCCGCAACCGCTTCTGGGGTTCCTGCATCCCGCTGTGGATCAACGTGGAGGATCCCAACGACATCATCTGCGTGGACTCCGTGGCCACTCTGGAGAAGCTCTCCGGGCAGAAGGTCACCGACCTCCACAAGCACTTCATCGACAAGATCGAAATCCACAAGGACGGCAAGACCTACCGCCGCACCCCCGAGGTCCTGGACTGCTGGTTCGAATCCGGCTCCATGCCCTACGCCCAGAGCCACTACCCCTTCGAAAACAAGGAGTTCGTGGAAAAGAACCTCCCCGCCGACTTCATCGCGGAGGGCCTGGACCAGACCCGCGGATGGTTCTACGCCCTGATGGTCCTCTCCACCGCACTCTTTGACAAGCCGCCCTTCCAGAATGTAGTGGTCAACGGCCTGGTCCTGGCGGAAGACGGACGAAAGATGTCCAAGCATCTGAAGAACTACCCGGACCCCATGCTGGTCATCAACCAGTATGGCGCCGACTCCCTGCGTCTCTGCCTCCTCTCCAGCCCCGTGGTCCGCGCCGAGGACCTGCGTTTCTCCGAAAGCGCCGTCCGCGAGGTCATGCGAATGGTATTGCTGCCCCTCTGGAACTCCTACAGCTTCCTGGCCACTTACGCCCGCATTGACAAGTGGCAGCCCGCCGGCGGGAAGGCCCTTCCCCCCAGGAACCCGGCCAATGTCCTGGACAAGTGGATCCTCTCCCGGCTGGCCACCACCGTGGCCGAAGTCCGCGACGCCATGGACCACTACGACCTCCAGAAGGGCGCCACACGCTTCACCGGATTCCTGGACGAGCTCACCAACTGGTATATCCGCCGCAGCCGGCGGCGCTTCTGGAGAAGCACCAACGACGGCGACAAGCTGGAGGCTTACCAGACCCTCCACTACGTGCTGCTCACCTTCTGCAAGATCGCGGCACCCTTCATCCCCTTCATCACCGAGAACATCTACCGGAATCTTCGCACCGACAGCATGCCCCTCTCCGTCCACCTATGCGACTTCCCCGAGCCCCTGGAGGAATACCGGGACGAGGCGCTGAACCGCTGCATGGACAATACCATGAAAGCGGTCTCCCTGGGACGGTTGCTGCGGAGCCAGGTGAAGCAGAAGGTGCGCCAGCCCCTGGCCAGCGCGGTGCTGGTCTCCCTGGATGGCGCCGTCCGCGAGGATCTCTCCAGCATGGCGGAGGTCATTGCCGAGGAGTTGAATGTGAAGAAGGTGCTTGTGGAGGAAGAGGAGGAGAAGCTGGTGAAGCTCTCCGCCAAGCCCAATATGAAGCGCCTGGGCCCCAAGTTCGGCAAGCAGGCCGGCATCCTCACCAAGGCCGTCTGCGCGCTCACCGGCGCCCAGCTGAAGGCCCTCCGCAAGGAAGGGAAGCTCACCCTCTCCGCACAGGGACAGGACTTCGAGCTCACCGCCGAGGATGTGCTGCTCATCCGTGAGGAGCTCCCCGGCATGACCGTCGCCAACGAAGGCGAGGTGACGGTGGCGCTGGACACCCGCATGACTCCCGAGCTGGAGCAGGAGGGCTGGGCCCGCGAAGTGGTCTCCAAGCTCCAGAACCTCCGCAAGGAGAAGGGCCTGGATGTGGTGGACCGCATCCGGGTGCGCTACGCCACCGACGACCCCGTGCTGCTGGCCGCCATCGACAGCCAGCGGGAGTACATCCAGGGCGAGACCCTGGCCCTGGAGCTGACTCGCGCTGACGCACGTACCGACGCCTTCTCTTCTGTGGAATTGGGCGGCAAGGCCCTGTACGTGGAACTCCAGAAGGCATGACCGCGCCCGGGAGGGGGGAGGAAAGCCCACTCCCCCCGCTTCCGGGAGACAACACCCACCACCCTATTCTGGCGCATCCATGGTGCAGACCATCCTGTCCAGCCTGACGGAACTGACGCTTCTGGCGTTGGTGCTGGTAATGCTGTACAGCTTCCGGTACGCCATCGGCACCGCGCCCACCTACATCGCGGCGGGGCTCTATTTCGTCTTCGCCATGATGGTGGGATCCACCCGGCTCTCCGTCACCGCCGGCGCCGCCAACACCCTGAGCCTCCACAACGGCCTCCTCTGGCTGCCCTTCCTCCTGCTATTGCTCATCGTATACGAGCTGGAGGGCACCGGCGCGGCACAGCGTTTCTACGTGGGGCTGATCATCGGGACCGGTCTCTTCGTGCTGCTGTTCCTCTTCCTGGCCATGCAGCCCGCGCAAGACACGGTCTCCACCACCACGGAATTCCTGGAGTCCATCCGGAACCTGGCGCGCTCCCCCCTGTCCCGTGGGGAAATCCTCCATGGAATCCTCTCGCACCTCTTCCTCTTCCTCCTGGTGCCAATCCTCTACCAGGCCACCCTGAACCGCTGCCGCGGCGTCTACGGCGTGGCGATCTTCCTCTCCATGGGCATCTACACCGTGCTGGTGGAGGCACTGGGCGCCATCTACATTTTCCTCACAGCCGAATCCAAGGCATACACCCCCACCGCGCCCGCAGGATGGGCCCTCCGACTGGGCGCCGCGCTCCTCATGGCGGCGCTGGGACACTTCTTCATCGTCATCAGCACCCCCTACCGGAAGAAGACCCGAAAGGCGCTCCGGTTCCTCACTGGATTCGTGGACTTCTTCTTCTCCCCCGAACGCATGATGCGCTCCCTCTCCGAATGGAGCGAGCGCTATCGCGTGGTGGTGGAGAACTCCAGCGAGCTGATTCTGCTGGTGGACAACGACGGAAAGGTAGTCAATGCCAACCGCATCGCCGTCAAATACTTGGGACACATCCTGGACGAGAGTTCCTTCCGCCTGGAACAGGTGGTCTTCGACTCCCAGAACCGCCCCTGGGCTTGGCAGTCACAACTCCCCCACACGCAGGACATCGACCTGGATGTCAACGGACAGACTCCCGCCGCACACAAGCAGGTCTTCCGCTACAACAATCTCTTCCTCCGCGTACCCGGGAAGAAGCCCGTGGATCTGGATCTGAATGTCTCACACATCCAACTGGAGGGAAAGCCCATCGCCGTCGTCATCGGACGCGACATGACCAACCAGCGGGAAGAGGAGCGCCAGCGTCAGAACCGCCAGGAGAAAATGATGCACTCCCAGCGCCTGGAGAGCCTGGGAGAGCTGGCCGGCGGCATTGCGCACGATTTCAACAACCTCCTGCAATCCATCCAGATGAGTGTGGAGAACCTCCAGTTGAAGCTTCATGGCGCACCCGAGACCGCCCCGCTGGTCCACAACATCGAGGAGGGATGCCGGCGCGCCACCGTCCTCACCAGCCAATTGCTGGGATTCGCCCGGAAGGGGAAATTCCACGCCGAGGAGATTGACGCCACAGACCTGCTCAACCACGCCCTCCAGCTCTTCCAGCCCGTGGCGAAGGGCCTCTCCTGCAAAGTCCTCTGCGAGCCCGTCCCGCTCCCGCTCTTCGTGGACGAGATCCAGCTGGCGCAGGTTCTCCTCAACATGCTCATCAACTCCCGAGACGCCCTTCGGGATCAACACGACCCACGGCACATCACGCTCCGTGCAGAACACGTCCGCGAGGCCATGCCCGAATGGGCCTTCCGCCCAGACCGCGACGCAAATCCCGAGGACTTCATCTGCATCCATGTCCGCGACAACGGCGCCGGAATGTCCGACGCCGTCCGTCAACGCGTCTTCGAACCCTTCTTCACCACAAAACCCGCCGGCCAGGGCACCGGCATGGGCCTGCCCATGGCATTCGGTTGCATCGCAAACCACCACGGATGGATCCACGTGGACTCCGAACCCAACAAGGGCTGCCACATCACCATCTTCCTGCCTACGGCTGCGGTTGCGCGACGGCTTGGCTCCGAAACGACAAATTAGCTCTTGGCCGATGACCGTGGCTGGCGGCCAGCCCATTCGGTCCGCAGCCGCTCCCGCCGCGGCACCGGCACCAAACACCAAAACACCCCCACCCCCGACTCACTGCCCGCCCTGCCCCACAGCAGCCCGTTCCGAACTTCCCTCCCTGCCTCCTTTTTTTCCCAGATTCCAAAGTCCAAATTCCAGGTTTTCAAAGATGTCCACTCTTCTGATTCAAAACGCCACCATTGTCACCCCTGGTCTGCGCATGGAGAATGCGGCCATTTTTGTGGAAGGCGAATGCATCCGACAGATTCTTCCCCAGGGGGCAGAGATGCCCCAGGCGGACGAGACCTACGATGCCGCCGGAAACATGGTTGTGCCCGGTTTCATCGACATGCACTTCCATGGCGCCATGGGCTTTGAGACGACCACGGACAACCCCAAGGCCATGCCTGCCATCGGCGATGCCAAAATCCTGGAGGGCGTCACCGACTGCTGCCCAACCACTCTGACCCTCTCCGAGGAGCAGCTCACCAAGGCCCTGGGATACATCGAGAGCTACAAGAAGAATCCCTCCGGCGCCGAGGTCATCGGCGTGCACCTGGAAGGCCCTTACGTGAATCCCGAATGCCTGGGCGCCCAGAATCCCGCATACCAGCGCAATCCCGACATCAAGGAGATCCAGCGGCTGGACAAGGTCAGCCATGTCAGCGTCATCACCTACGCCATCGAGCTGCCCAACGCCGTGCCCTTCACCGAAGGACTCCTCCGCATGGGAATCGTCCCCTCCTGCGGACACACCAACGCCACCGCCAGGCAGTTCGCGGAAGGCGGGAAGCGCGGCCTTCGCCGCCTCACCCACTTCTGCAACCAGATGACCAAGCTCCATCACCGCGAAATCGGCATGGTGGGCACCGGCCTGCGCAAAAAGGAGGTCTATATCGAGATGATCTGCGACAAGATCCATCTCTGCCCCGACATGATCGACCTCATCTTCCACGTGAAGAATCTGGACCACATCCTCCTCATCACCGACGCCATGGAGGCCTCACACCTCCAGGACGGAAAATACCAGCTGGGCGGACTGGATGTCCTCGTCAGCGACGGCGCCGCACGACTGGCCTCCAATGGCGCACTGGCCGGCAGCATCCTCCGCATGAACGACGCCCTCAAGAACGTCTACGAGGTCACCGGAATCCCCCTGGAGGACCTCATCCGCGTCACCTCCCTCAACCAGGCACAGGAACTCGGCATCAACGACCTCGGACGCGTCGAGGCCGGATTCCGCGCGAACCTCGCTGTCCTCGACAAGGACTTCCAGGTCAAACAGGTCTTCCTCCGCGGCAAGAAGAAGATCTAACCGCCTGACCACCTGACAAACCGAAAGGGCCTTCCGCACTGGGATTCGTGCGAAAGGCCCTTTCGTTTTTTTGAAGGATTCTGAATTAGTCAATCCATGTCATTTCATGTTCTGCTTCCCAAAAGTTTTTGTTATCCCATCCTAAAAGTCGGCTAAGGCGCACACTATTCGTCGATGACTCCGAGTCGTTGCA